>CAYRVX010000005.1:0-114449 GCA_964427875.1 uncultured Planctomycetaceae bacterium | reverse complement strand
GCATCGAATTTCACCCAACTCGACGTTTTCGGCGAGAGTTCGGCAAATATGGGAGACCGTTTCCTATGCCCTCTCCGCCGCTGCATAAATGGCTAAACCGTACAGACGGACAAATAGGAACAATCAGCTATCTGGCCCGCGGAAATAGGTGACTGTCCCTATTTTACGGGTGATAGGCTGGTTCCAATGCGCGAGGACCAAATGATGCCGCGGGCGGGTGTGTCGCTATCATACTTCATCTGCCCGTCACTGGTGGCAGGGCTTATGGGGCAGATCGGATGTGCGCGCTTGAGTGACTACGACCGGATCGGCGTGGCAGTGACGGTGATCCGGGACGGAGACGGGTATCGGAAGGCCTTCGGGAGCGACAAAGACTTCTTCACGATCCACCTGGAGGCCTTGGAACACCCAACCCAACGGCTGCGCAACTGCGCCGTCATCGATGTGCCCACCCATGCGGTTATGCCAGCGACATACGGGCGGCTGCTTGATGCGTACATCGGCTACGGCCCGATCGACAAGTTGGCTGAGGTGCTGCTTCGGGCGTGGGGGCGAGCACAGCCGGGTACGGAGGAGCGGTGGCGTATGGGAAACGCATTCCTTGAGCTGAAGGCGAGGCGCTATCTGTGGGCCCATCCGCAGGTGGCGAAGGACCTGGGGGTCAAGCGCGAGAAACCTCCGTACAAGGGGTACGGACACGCAGGCCGGGGACTCTTCACCAAGTACCTCTTGGCCGAAGGCGACGAGGAGTTCCGGGAGGTGTGGCTGGACTACCAGGAGCACCAGAAGCTGCTGCTCGAGGGAAGGCTGGAGCCGGTTCGCTGGTGGGAGAAACCAGCTGCCCAGTGACCCGCGGTTCCGGGGACACAATACTGGGTCTTCGCCAAAGAGTGTACCGCTCTTTGGCCCTGCAGTAGGTAGTTGACGCATCGGTGTCTTGCGATTCCTTTGGTGTTTTCGCCAGAAGACACGAAGGAAGGAGCAAGGCCGATGCGTCTGGAGACTTGTATCCGAAGATGGCTGGGATTGAAAGCCCATCGCGTGCGGGCGATCCGCGAGGAACCCACGGAACTGGTCGCGGAGATCGAGGCGATTCCGGGACGGCTGCCGCGCTGCGGCTGCTGCGGGCAGGCCGTGCGCCGCACCAAGGGACGCATGCGTCCGAGGCGGTGGCGAGACCTGAAGATCCGCACGTTGTCGCTGGTCCTGACCTACACGCCGCGCCGCGTGGTCTGCCGGACATGCGGCGTGCGCGTCGAGAAAATAGGGAGAAAATAGGGACAGTCACCTATTTTCGCTTGACGGACGCCTGCGTCCGCGGTAGGATGGCCGGGCACTATGCCGAGATTCGCAAGGGCCGTCCTTCCGGGCTGTGTGCATCACGTGACGCAGCGGGGCAACAACCGCCAGGATGTCTTCTTCGTCGACGACGATCGGCGGACGTACCTCGACCTGCTCCGCCAGGAGGCCGACAAGCACGGCCTCCGCGTGCTGGGCTACTGCCTCATGACCAACCACGTCCACCTGATCGCCGTCCCGCGGGACGAGGAGTCGCTGGCCAAGGCCGTCGGGCGGACGCACTTCCGCTACACGCAGTACGTCAATCGCCTTCACGGCCGCAGCGGGCACCTCTGGCAGAACCGCTTCTACTCCTGCGTGCTGGATGAGCCCCACTACTGGGAGGCGATGAAGTACATCGAGCGCAACGCCGTCCGCGCCCGGCTGGTGCGCCGCGCGTGGCGATACCCATGGTCGAGCGCCGCGGCGCACTGCGACGGCCGCGACCCCAGCGGCGTGCTGGACATGTCCGCCTGGCAGCGAGACGCGGTCGGCCTGGACTGGCGAGCGGCCCTCACGCAGCCGCAGGATGAGAAAGCCATCGCCTCGCTGCGTCTATGCACATCGCGTGGCCGCCCGCTGGCCAGCGACTCGTTTGTGAGCAAGCTGGAAAGGCGCATCGGCCGCCGCCTCCGGGCCCTCCCCATCGGCCGCCCGCCGAGGAAAAAGCGAAAGACCGCCCGTAAAGGTCGCACGAAATAGGTGACTGTCCCTATTTTCCGGAGTTCATCAAGGCCAACAGGGACCGCCCGTTCTTCCTCTACCTGCCGTACACGCTGCCGCACGGCAAGTACGAGGTCCCCAGCGACGCGCCGTACACCAACGAGAGCTGGCCGCAGCAGCACAAGAACTACGCGGCCATGATCACGCGGGCCGACCGCGACGTCGGGCGCGTGCTCGACCTGCTCAAACAGCTCGGCCTCGACGAGCATACGATCGTCTTCTACACCTCCGACAACGGCCCGAACCCGCCGTTCCTGAAGCAGTTCAACAGCGCCGCCGGGCTGCGCGGGACCAAGCGCAGCCTCTACGAGGGAGGCATCCGAATGCCCATGGTCGTCCGCTGGCCGGGAAGGGTCCCCGCGGGCGTCGTGAGCGACTTCGTCTGGACGTTCACGGACTTCATGCCCACGGCCGCGGCGCTCGCCGGCATCGAGCCGCCAAAGAAGCTCGACGGCATGAGCGTACTGCCCACGCTGCTGGGCAAGAAGCAGAAGCCCCACGAGGCGCTCTACTGGGAGTTCCACAGCCCGTTCCACCAGGCCGTGCGGATGGGCCGCCTCAAGGGCGTGCGGTTCGGCACGAAGATGCCCCTCGAGCTCTACGACCTCCGGGCCGACGACGCCGAGAAGAACGACATCGCCGCCGGACACCCGGACGTCGTCAGGAAGATGGAAGCCTTCCTCAAGACGGCCCGGACGGAGACGAAGTACTGGCCGGCGCGCGAGGGGCGCCGCGCCCGAAAGCCGAAAGGCGGGTCAAAGAGACAGAAAGGCAGGAAGAGAGGCGGAAACACCTAGTTTGGGGACAGATACCAAAACTCATGAATCCTGCTTGTTTCTCCGTTTTTTCTTCGGCTTCGGGGCGCGCTTGCGGGGGCGGAGGACGCGGCCGAGCAGCGATTCGAGGTGCTCGACGAATCCCGTCGAGCCGCAGGGACGCCCCGTGCGCGTCTGTCGGCGGATCGCCTCGACGGTCGCCTCGTCCTCGTCCCGCAGATACGCCGACCAGTCCGGCACCGGCCAGGGCATCTCGACCTGCGACAGGATCGCGTCGGAGCGAAGCCCGCAGTGCGCCGCCGCGCTGGACCACGGCCAGTCCTCCGCACGTGCCACCAGGCCCGCTCGCAGCGGGTTGCGCTCGACGTATCGCACGGCCGACCACAGGTGGGCATCGTCCAGGATGCACGAAAAGAAGCGGCCCTGCCACAGGTGGCCCGTCTCGTGCGTCTTGTCGTTGAACCACGATGCGTACGCCTGGTGGGTGTCGCGGAACGTTCGGCCGAGCGACTCGGCCTCATCGGGCACGGCCACGAAGTGCACGTGGTTGCCCATCAGGCAGTACGCCCAGATTCGCAGCCCGTACCGCTCGGCGTACCTGCCCAGCAGGAACAGGTACCGCCGGCGATCCTCCTCGGCGAGAAAGACATCCACCCGCCGGTTGCCGCGCTGCGTGACATGGTGCGGACAGCCCGGCACAACCACCCGTGCGATGCGAGGCATGTCGTCAGTCTACCCCGCCCCGGCGTCCCGTGCAAGCGCTATTATGGTATCTGTCCCCAAAACCCAAACCCGGGACGATACG
Organism: uncultured Planctomycetaceae bacterium; assembly: GCA_964427875.1. Classification (GTDB taxonomy): domain Bacteria; phylum Planctomycetota; class Phycisphaerae; order SM23-33; family SM23-33; genus CAYRVX01. The sequence goes on along the minus strand of CAYRVX010000005.1, from coordinate 110,807 downwards.
ATTGTCGTGACGTACTACAACGCTGCGAACGCGGAGCAGTATCGACGGCAGTTCGAAAACATGCCGGCCCGATTGGCTCGCGAGGCAATCGACCCGAGGATCCCCTGGCTGTACGACTTCAAGCTGGACTTCCGCTTCAAATAGCCTTTAAATCCCAGCCGATGCCCGCCGGATAGCCTAATAAACTGTCCCCTGTAAATGGCTGTTAAAACGGGCTTTCAGCCCATGGCTTAAGCCTTTCAGGCAAGGACGTTAAAACGCCCTCGATCACTGGGCGCACTGGCCGGGCACCAGGCCTGAAGGCCTGGCCTACTACACGGCAGGTCTCGCAATCCGCGTCGCCTTCGCCGTGCATTTGGCCCTATCCTCGTGCCATTGGGGACAGTCACCTATTATCGCATCCGGGGCGGCGTTCTTATCGGTGGGTCCTGGCCTTCTCGCGGGCGGCGCGGTACTTGGCGTAGAGGTCGTCGCACTCCTTTTCGGCCTTCCCCAGGCGGTCCATCAGGTCCAGGAGGATGGGGTCGAGCTTCATCTTCTTCCCGACTCTCTTCTCCAGATCCCCGCGAGCGCTTGCCAGCGCCTTCTGCTCGGCGGCCGTGCGCCGGGTTGATGTCTCTTTGTACTTGGCGTGGGCCTGTTCGTAAGCCCTTCGCGCCTCGACGATGACCGGGTCGGCTTTCTCGACGGACCTGCGGACCTCGTGGACCTCCTCGCGGAGGCCCTCGCGCATGGCTTCGGCTTCCGTTTCTCTCTGCTCGATCTCCTCGAGTCTGCGATACAGGGCGGCACCGGCCTGGCTGGCGCGGACGGCGTAATCGAGCAGTTTCTCGTAGGCGTCTCTGGCATCGTCACGGGCCTGTCTGGCCTGCTTGATCTCCGGGCTGTTGTACCGCAGGTCGTTGTAGGCCTTCTTGGCCTGCTCCAGGGCCTTCACTTCGGGAAGGTTCTTGATCCTCTCCTGGAGGGTCTTTTCGGCGTTCTGCATGGCCTTGCGGGCCGCGACGAACTTGGGGTGCTTATAGGGCACGTTGTAGTAGGCCTGCTGGGCGCTCTCGTAGGCCTGCCTGGCCTGCTGGATCTCGGGCGTCTTCTTCAACTCGTCGCGGATCTTCTCAAGCTCCTTCTTGAGCCGATCCCCCTCGGCGTCCAACTGCTGTTTGGCCTCACCTGCCGCTTTGATCTCACTCTCGATCGCCTGGAGCTTGGGGTCTCCCGCAAGCTGGGCCTTGACCGTATCCGCCAGGGCCTTTTCGGTGGCCTTCTCGGCCTGTCGGGCTGCGACGATCTCCTCGTCCGTGGCCATCACGGTCTCGTAAGCCTTCTGGGCCTTTTCTATGAAGAAGTGGAGGTTTTTCAGGTCGGCTTCCTGCGACAGTGTTTGGCGGCGTTCGGCGACCTTCTGCCGAAGGGGGTCCCGGACCGTCCGCTTGTACTGCTCCCTCTTCTCGTAGAGGGCCTTCGCCTCGGCGGACATCTGCTGCGACCGGACCGGCGCCGCAGTCAGGATCGCGAGAACCGACATCCCAAGAGCCGTTGACGTGTTCCTCATCGCAGAACCTCCTCCGATCCGGTTCTTGCGCATTTCCTCAGCCGCTCCCGCCCCGGCCGGAAGCCGCCGGTCGACGTCCTCCCCACGCCATGTCAAACCCGCTCTTCGCGGCGAAGTTCCCCCGACTTGCGGTCACTTGTCTTTCGGGCGCTTCGACTTGGCGCGCTTCGGCTTCATGCGCCGCTCGGGCCTCGTCGGCCTGGAGTGCTTCGGCGGCTTCCCGGCCGGCTCGGCGCCCTTGCGAAGCGCCCGGAACTGCTGCTGGAGCTCGGCGAGCTGCCGGTCGGTCTTGGCCAGACGGTCCTGCATCTCCAGCAGCACCACGTCCGATTCCATCTTCCCCCTGAGCCTCGCCTCGAAGGCTCGTCGGGCCTCGGCGAGTGCCTGCTGTTCTCCCCCGGCTCGCTGGCGGATGAGTTGCTCGTACTTCTGTCGGGCCTGCTCGTCGGCCCGGCGCGCCTCGACAATGACCGGGTCCGACGTCTCGACCGACCGGCGGACCTCGTGGAGCTCCTGATTGAGGCCGAAGTGCTGGGCCTGGACCTCGATCTCCTTCTGCTCCAGCTCGTCGAGTTGCTGGTACGCGGCCGCACCCTTTTCGCTGGCGCGAACGGCCTCGTCCAGCTTCGCCTTGTATGCCTGCTTGGCGTCGTCACGGGCCTTCCGCGCCTGGGTGATCTCGGGACCGCTGCGGTGGAGGTCCGCCAGTGCTTCCCTGGCCTGCTCGAGGGCCTTGGTCTCGGGCAGGTTTCTGAGCCTCTCAGCCAGGGCCTTCTGGGCGGCCTCGACGGCCCGCTGGGCGGCGACGAACTTCGGATGCGTTCTCGGCAGGTCGACGTATGCCCTTGCGGCGTCCTGCGAGGCCCGTTGGGCCTGCTGAACCTCGGGCGAAGAGGCCACCTCCGACCGGACGGCCTGGAAGGTCCTCATGATCTCCTGCCGCCGGGCCGCCAGCTTCGGGCGGATCGTCTGCACCTCGGAGAGATCCTTCTGGATGCTGTTGAGCCGGGTGTTCTCGGCCAGTTGCTTCTCGACGATCGCCGGCAGGGACTTTTCGGCGGCGTTCTTTGCCTTTCGGGCGGCGGCGATCTCCGGGTCCGTCGCCATCCTGGTCTCGTAGGCCTTTTCGGCCTTCTCCACGAGGAAGCGAAGGTCCTTCAGGTCCACCTCTGCCGCCAGCGCTTCGCGGCGCTTCTGGATCTGCGCCTCCAGCGGGTCTCGGACGGTCCGCTTGAGTTGGGCCCTCTTTTCCATGACGGCCTTCGCCTCGTCGGACGCTTGGCCCGGCGCGACGTCCGCGTGGGCCAGGGCCACCACGAGCAGCACCGCAGACGTTCTTCTCACGTACGGCATCGTCGATACTCCCTTCGCCTCGCCACGGCGGCAGCGGCCACAAACCGGCGCCGGACGCATTGGCCATGACATGTCAAACCCCCTCGGCGGGGAGAAGTTTCACCCCACTTTGCTCCGGCCCGTCGTGGCCGGGCGGGGGATCTTCGGAGGCGCATGGAATGACGGTCCCCCCGCGGCGGTTCAAGCGTTCTGCACGCGGTGGGAATCGATGTTTTCTCCGCAAATCCGCGCCTAGAATGAAACATCAAGGGCCGACGAACGTTATATCAATGGTATGGTCTGTCTGTAGGAAGGTCTTTCTTCCCGGGAATGCGTTGGCTGTACGCTGATCATACTCGGACGGCCTTACCGCATGTTGTTCGCCGTATCGCCGTATGTCGTAGCCGTAATGCCAGGGAAGAGGATGTGCCGGGCGTAAGGGCACTCAGCCGCGGGTGCTTGAGCGTCTGATTTGTCCGTACGCCCACCAAAGAGAAGTAGCCCAACATGCAGTACCCCCCACAAATCGCCACGGGACAACGTACGTCCATCCTGGCGGCGACGTGTCTGCTCGCCGCCCTTCCAGCCGCTGGGGCCCGCTCCACTGCGACGTTTCCCACGACGGGCCGCTCGCCGACCGGCAGGCAGGCGGCGGAGCTGCTCAGCGGGATCGCAGCGGAGCTCGATTCGGCCGCCCTTGCCAGCCGAGGTGTCCTGCTGGGCGCTCGCAGGCCCGACGAGCCCAGTTGCGTTCGGCAGGCCAAGCACGGCGAGCTGAAAGGCTCGACCAGGCCCTTCCCGGCCAACCCGGACGGCGGGCCGGGAACACGCCTCGGCGCCTTCTTCGCCTTCAGCAGCCGGTCTTCGTCGGTCAAGGAGGATCAAGTCTGGCAGCAGACTGTGTTCCGGAACACGTTGCGGCGGATGCTGGATCAGAGCAAGGCCGTCTCCGGGCGCGTCGAGGTGCTCTCGCAGAAGGCCCGCAGTCTCGCCGCGGGGGCCCGGGCGTGGGGCGCCTGGCCGGACGGGCTGAGCCTGGCCGACGTCCCCGAGAGCACGCATTGGCCGGGCACCTGCCTTCGGTCGCTCCGGGCCGCCGTCGCCGCCAAAGACCTGCACGCCTGCCGCCGCTGGGCAGACGAGCTCGCCTCGGCGACGTTCGCCCTGGCGGACCTGCACCGCTGGCTGGAATTCCTCCTGGCCAACCAGATCGTGACCCTGGATTACCAGGCCAAGTGCCAGGAGCTGTTCGCCTGGGCCGAGCAGGTGGGCCGCGCCCATGGCAAGAAGTATGACGGCGCCAGAGACCACGACCTGTTCCCTTCCACGAGCCTGCTCCTGTCGCTGTGCGACAATCTCCTGGAGGTCGAGCGGCAGGCGGAGCGGCTGTTCCAGGTGCCGCAGGCCTTCCTCAAAGGCGACGCAAAGCCTCTGCCCGCCACGCCTGCGGCGGTGTGGCTGCCCGGCGATCTGCGAAAGGACTTCGTGTTCCTCCGGTCCTGCCTTTCCGAGCCCAATCGCAGGCTCTGGGACGCGGCGGCGGCCAGCCCCTTCGAGCGAAGCTATCTCGCCAACACGCTCTTCCGCCTCTCGAGGGCGAAGGTGATCGACCAGTTGGGCCTCGTGCTGCGGCGCTTCGACAAGCTCCACCCCCGCGCCGAGACGTGTGACCTGATGGACGTGCTGTTCTATCGAGGCGAGATAGCCGGCGGCCTGGTCTGGGGCGACCGGTTCGAGCCCCGCCTCGTGCGGGCCGCAGGGCACATGAGCGGCGACGGCGAGCAGGTGCTGCGCCGCGCCCACGGCCTGACCAACACCGTGCTCGGCAACTGGAAGAACTACAAGGGCCATATATGGACGCTGCGGAGGGCCCTGGATGAGCAGAAGCTCGATTGCGTCCGCGGCACGGACATGATCGGCGGCCTCTACCGCAACGCGGGGCGATCGGGGTACTACAACATCCACCTGTCGTGCGGTTTGGCCTCGCACTCCGTCGGGGCCGCGAAGACCGGCCGGAACGGCGTCCGCGCGATCATCGTCGCGGACTCGCTGATCGAACGGATGGGCCAACAGGTCTGGCCGAGCGCGTACTTCCACGGCCTCCTCTGGCCGGAGGGCTATCCCGGCCCCCGCGGGCCGGTCTTCTCGGCCGAGCTGTGCGTTCGCGGGCTGGACAACTACGTATTCGCCGAGGGCTACATCGTTCGCGGCCGCCACGCCGGCGAACGGGTGCGCGCGGCGATTCCCTATCTGCCCCGCCAGCACAAGGCCGACGCCGAGAAGGTATACGGCGGCCCGTACCCCCCGATCCCCGCTCCCGGCATCGTTACCACGTCCAGGAGCCGCTGATGCGGGATGGCGGAACGGACCCGGCCGAGCGCGGCCGGCGTGAGGAAAGCGTGTAACTAGAGGAATCCGCAGTGACGGCACGGAGGACATGGGCGCTGTTTTCCGGGGGGATGGGCATAGTCGGTCTGCGGCATCCGTGGTATAATAGCTGCCCGTTGTGCCGCAGTATTGTAGTAACCGTCGTACGCAGTACCAGCCAGAAGGGGCATGCAGTACTCAGAAGACCTCACCGCTCACTTGTTCCGCCTGAGCGATCAATCCTCTGAGCTTCGCTGCCCGAGAGGGCATCCAGACCATGTTCGTTCCTCCAGACGCCCGTTCGGCGCGGGGGCTGTGCTTTTTCCTGGCGGTATGCTCCTGCCTCGTCGTTCCGGCGGTGGCCGCGCGGTCCATCGCGGCTTCGCCGCAGGCGCGTCCGGGCCCGCCCGGCCACGTCACCGCCGAGCAGGCCACGGCGCTGCTGCGCCAGATCGCCGCGCAGCTCGCCCCGGCGGCGGCGGCCAGCAGAGAAGTGCTGCTCGGCACGCGCGATCTGCGCGGAGACAGTTGTGTGCGGTTCCCCGAGCCCGGCAAGAAGCACAAGCATCTCACCATGCACGTGCTCGACCCCAACGGCGGACCCGCCGGGCGACTCGTCGCCTTTGCCGAGTGCACGAGGTTCGATTCCGCCAAAGCGGAGTTCCGCTGGTTCCAGGGCCACCTTCGGCCATGGTTAGCCCGGGAGCGGCGCCGGAACCAGGTCGCGGCCCGGACCGTCGAACTGCTGTCGGTCAAGGCACAGGACCTGGCTCGCGGGATCGTCGCTTGGCGGCGCTGGCCGGCGGGCTTCTCCCCCGCCGGGCTTGCCCACTCGTCTCACTGGCCGGGCCGGTGCCTGCGGTCCCTCAACGATGCCGTGGCCGCCAGAGACCTCGATGCCTCTCGCCGATGGGCCCGTGAGCTCGCCGCGGCCCTGTTCACACTGGCCGATCTGCACCGCTGGTTTGATCTCCTGCTGGGAAACATGCTCTTCGCGCTGGACTTCCAGGCCCGCTGCGAGTCGCTCTTCGATTGGACCGACTCGCTCAGCCGGGCCCGCGGTTTGGCGTATCGGACGGACCGCAGCCGGGACCGCCTTGCCGGCTGCACGACACTGGCCCCCACGCTGGACAACCTTCACGAGGTGGAACGGCAAGCCGAGGTGCTGTTCGGCCCGGCGAAGGGCGTCTCCCGGGCGGCGGGGCATGACTTTTCGGCCGTTCCCGCGGCGGTTTGGATGCCTCCAGACCTGCGAAAGGACTTCCTCTTCCTCCGTTCCCGGCTCGGTTCGGCGAACAGGCTCGCGTGGGACCGGGCGGCCTCGACGCCGCTGGAGCGCAGCTACCTGGCGAACATCCTCTTTCGGATGTCCAGGGCCAAGGCGATCGACGACCTGGCGGTCGTCTTGCAGCGGTTCGACGGCGCCCACCCGCGGGCCGGCGCGGCCGAGTTGATGGACGTGATCTTCTATCGCGGGGAGGTCTCCGGGGGGCTCATGTGGGCCGATCGCTTCGATTCGCGCCTCATGCGGGCCGCCGGCGGCATGTCCGGGAGCAACGAAGAGGTGCTCTCCCGTGCGCACAAGCTGGCCAACGCCTTCTTCAGCGACTGGGAAAACTACGCCAGCGGGATCTCGACGCTGCGCGAGGCCCTCGACGCCCGAAAGCTCGACTGCGTCCGCGGGACCGACATGATCGGAAGCCTCTACCGCAACGCCGGGCGGAGCGGCTACTACTGCCTGCGCCTTTGTGCCGGCATCGCCGCCCACAGCGCCTCGGCCGCAAGCACGAGGAGGGCCGGCAGGGAGACGATCACGATCGCGGACTCGCTCGCCGAGCCGAGTGTCCGGCGCGACTGGCCGAGCGCGTTCTATCGAGGGTACACGTGGCCACGGGAATACCGCGGCGACCGCGGGCCCGTGTTCGCCGTCGAGCTTTACGCCCGCGGGCTGGACAGCTACGTGCTCGCCGAGGGGTACATTATCCGCGGGCCCAACGCGGGCGCCCTGATGCGGGCGGCGCTGCCACACCTGCCCGGCCGGGAGAAGGCACTCGCCGGCAAGGTGTACGCCGGACCGCATCCGAAGCTCCCCTCCGCGGCTCGGAACGTCGCGCCTGCGGGACGCCGCCCGGGCAACTGACCTGTCCGCGGCGCCCTTGCGCTACGTTCCCGGCGACCCGCTTCGGACGGCCCTCAGGACCTTGCCCAGGCTGTCCTCGTGCTTCCACATCACGAAGCGCCACCAGTCGCTCATGTCCTCGGGCGGCGCGACCTCGGACATGATCTGGGCGTCGGTCTTGCCCGCGGCAACGGCCTCGGCACAGCGGGCCCGAAGCCAGTGGAAGTACTCGACCCAGCGCTGGAGCGTCGCCCGCGTGCCGAGCGGCCCGTGGCCGGGGACCACCACGGCCGGGTCGAAGTCGATCAGCCGCTGATACGTATCGAGGAGCAGTTTCGCCGTCTCGTCGCGGAGGCCCGCCGACAGCGGGATCAGCCCCCACCCGAAGATGTCGCCGACGAAGATCGCGCGGTCGGCGGGCACCCAGGCGACGCAGTCCTCCAAGGTGTGGCAGCCGCCCATCGCCAGCCACTGCACGCGCCGCCGGGAGCCCTCGAACCACCGGCCGTCCGGGCCTACCCGGCTGGTTCGCTGATTGATGATCTCACAGCCGAACTCCCGCTGAAGCGCCGCGTTCAACGCCGTGTGGTCGTAGTGGGTGTGCGTGTTCAGCACGTACTTCACGGGCGTGGTGCCCAGCGTCCGGCGGATGGCGGCGAAGACCTCGCCGGCCAGTTCCCCCCGCTCGAGCGCGTCCACCACCACGGCGAACCCGCCCAGGTCGATCCAGGCGATGTTGTCGATCTCCTGGCGGACGCAGAATCCGTCAGCCACGGTGATGATCTTCGGCACGTCGGCCGGATCGGTCGCCGTCATGCTCTCTTCCTACTTCGCGCTGACGTCGAGGCAGTGCATTCTGTGCTGATCGCGGATGATGAGCTTCCCGTCCGACAGGCTCAGCGGCGCCCAGGGCTCGGGCGGGCCGAGCAGGCCCTCGACCTTGGCCAGCTCCTTGAAGCCGCCCGGCGAGGGCTCGATGAGGTGCAGCGAGCCGCTCCGGCCGTCGATGATGTAGATCATGCCGTCGGCCATCAGCATGTGCCCGCGCTGGAAGTTGGGGCTCCTGCCCGTCTTCCACAGGACCTTGCCGTCGAGGTCCATGCAGAGCAGCCCGTCGCTGTCGCTGTTGGAGTTGCTGTTGGCGTAGAGATGGCCCTTGTACAGGATGGCCGGGCTCATCTGCGAGTTGCACTGCTGGTGGTTGAACAGCTTGGTCACCGAGAAGGCCCCGCCGGACCTGGTCACCTTGAGCATGACGCAGCCGGCGTCGTAGCCGGCGGTCATGAAGATCCTCCCATCGCCGATGGGCGTGACGTTGGGGATGGTGATCCGGCAGCGGAAGTCGGGGTAATTCCACAGGACCTTGCCGTTGGAGGCGTCCACGGCGGAGATCCCGTCCCCGTTGACCATCACGACCTGGTCCACGCCGCCGAGGGTGATGACCCTCGCGGTGACGTAGTGCATCCGCCCGATCGGCTTGGACCGCCACCGCTCCTTGCCCGTATCCGGCTCCAGGGCCACCACGCCCACGGAGGAGCTTTGAGGCGCCAGGAGCAGGGTGTCCTTGTACGGCAGTACGGACTGGGCAACGGCCCACGTGGGGATCCTCCGCCCGCCGTAGTCCTTCAGGAGGTGCTTCGTCCAGACGGGCTTTCGGGTGGCCTTGCTGATACAGTGAACGTGCCCGAACAGGCCCACCGTAAAGATGTGCTTCTCCGTGACCAGCGGGGTGCTCCGCGAGCCGTCGTGGTCGACCGTGCCCGGGGCGGGGTAGGCGTAGGTCCACTCCTCCCGGCCGGTCTTGAGGTCCAGGCACCGCAGCACGTCCTGTCGGCGGCCCGGCCGGTCCAGGAGGTACACCTTCCCGCCCTGGATGCACGCGCCGCCGTAGCCCTTGCCGACCTTGACGGTCCAGAGCACCTTCGGCCCGCCCGCAGGCCAGCTCCGCGCCAGGTCAGTCTCCGGAGAACACGCATCTCGATTGGGCCCGTGGAACTGCGGCCACTCCGCGGCGAGACCCGCCGAGACAAACACCACCAACGTTGCGGACACACATACAGACTTTCTCATTCTCCTCTCCCAAAGCAGTGACCGTCGCGCCGGCAGACTCCCGCCTTTGCGCGTTTTTCCGAAACATGTCCTTCTGTAGAACGCCAAACGTGCCGAGACATTACCGGCACTCTTCGCCCTTAGCCACGAAAAAGCCCGCAGCGAAGCGCCTCACTCAAATCTTATCCCCTGTATCCCCCGCATCCGTGCTAATCTTCTCTTCCATCACCCCGCGCCCGCCGGACAGGGCCCGGCGGTCGCTTGAGAATCCACGCTCGCGGGCAGGGCGTCTCGCGGCGATAATGGGCGCGGACTCGGGAAGAAAAGGAGATGGATCATGTACGAGACTTCTGCCGCGGTCGTCGGGGCGGGGTTCATCGGGCCCGCGCACGTCGAGGCGCTTCGAAGGCTGGGCGTGCCGATCACGGGGATCCTCGGCGTCGATCGCGCCGAGTCGCAGTCGGCTGCGAAAGCGCTCGGACTGCCGAAGGCGTACGGCGACTTCGATGAGCTCCTGGCGGACAAGGCCGTGGGGGCCGTCCACCTGGCCGTGCCCAACGTGCTGCACTACGAGATGTCCAAGAGGGCGCTCCAGGCGGGCAAGCACGTGATGTGCGAGAAGCCCCTGGCCATGACCTCCGCCGAGTCCGCCGAGCTGGCGGCCATGGCCAAGGAAACCGGCCGGGCCGCCGGCGTCTGCTATAACGTGCGCTTCTATCCGCTGAACCTCGAGGCCCGCGACATGGTCGCCCGCGGCGACGTGGGCGAGGTCTGGGCCGTCAACGGCAGCTACGTCCAGGACTGGCTGTTCCACGAGACGGACTACAACTGGCGCGTGCTCGCCGAGCAGGGCGGCGAGCTGCGGGCCGTGGCGGACATCGGCACGCACTGGATGGACCTCGTCACGACGATCACGCAACTTCAGGTCGAGGCCGTCCTCGCCGACCTCCGCACCGTCCACGAGGTCCGCAAGCGCCCCACCGGCGAGGTGGAGACGTTCACGGGCAAGCTCGCCCGCGAGGTCGAGACCGAGCCGGTGGACATCGCCACCGAGGACTACGGGGCGATCCTGTTCCGCTTCCGGGGCGGCGCGCGGGGCAGCCTGTGGGTCTCGCAGGTCACGGCCGGGCGGAAGAACCGCATCTGCTACGAGATCGCCGGCTCGAAGTGCGCCCTCGCGTGGGACAGCGAGTCGCCGAACGAGCTGTGGATCGGCCGGCGGGAGCGGGCCAACGAGTGCCTGCTCCGCGACCCGGCCCTGGTGGCCGAGACCCCGCGGCGGTTCGTGAACTACCCCGGCGGGCACAACGAGGGATTCCCCGACGCCTTCAAGCAGTGCTTCCGCGCGTTCTACGACTGGATCGCCGCCGCCGACCCCACGGGCGAGCCGCTCTACCCGACGTTCCAGCAAGGCCATCACGAGGTCGTCCTGTGCGAGGCGATCCTCAAAAGCCATCGCGAGCAGAACTGGATTCCCCTGTAGGAGACAAGCCATGAAACTCGGGTTTTGCAGTGCCATCCTGCCGGATCTGTCGCTCGAGGAGGTCGTCGAGTTCGCCTCGGAAGAGGGCTTCGAGTGCGTCGAGGTGATGTGCTGGCCGGTCGGCAAGGCCGAGCGGCGCTACGCCGGCGTCACGCACATCGACGTGACGGGCTTCCGCAAGTCCCACGCCGCCCGCATCAACAACCTGTGCCGCGAGGCCGGCGTGACGATCAGCGGGCTGGGCTACTACCCCAACCCCCTCGCGCCCGACCGCAGGGAGGCCAGGGTCTACATCAACCATATCAAAAAGGTCATCCGTGCGGCCGAGCTGCTGGGCGTGAGGCAGATGAATACGTTCATCGGGCGGGACTGGACGAAGTCTGTGGAGGACAACTGGCCGCGGTTCCGCCAGGTCTGGGGGCCGCTGGTGAAGTTCGCCGCCTCGCGCGGCGTGCGGATCGGCATCGAGAACTGCCCGATGCTGTTCAGCTCCGACGAGTGGCCGGGCGGCAAGAACCTCGCCCACTCCCCGGCCATCTGGCGGCGGATGTTCAAGGAGATCCCTTCGGGCAACTTCGGGCTGAACTACGACCCGTCGCACCTCATCTGGCAGCAGATCGACTGCATCGCGCCGCTGCGCGAGTTCGCGCGGCGCATCTTCCACGTTCACGCCAAGGACGTGCGGATCGACCGCGAGAGGCTCAACGACGTCGGCATCCTCGCGGCGCCGCTGGAGTACCACACGCCCAAGCTGCCCGGCCTCGGCGAGGTGGACTGGGGGCGGTTCTTCTCCGTGCTGAGCGACGTCGGCTATAGCGGACCCGTCTGCATCGAGGTCGAGGACCGGGCGTACGAGAAGTCCCTCACGACCCGCCAGACCGCGCTCGTCCAGAGCGGGTGCTTCCTGCGGAACTTCATGTGAGAAGGAGTGAGATGAGCACCACGGCACGACGTTGGATCGTGGCGGCCCTGCTCGCGTTCGTCGCATTCCCGACCGGCGCGGCCGGGCAGGCGGCCGCACCGGCGGCGAGGCGCCCGCCCGGCGTGAGCCCGGAGCAGCGCCGGAAGATCGAGAAGGCCATCCCCACCAGGGCGCCCGCCGCGGCGGCCAAGCGCAGGAAGCTCCTGGTCATCGACCTGAACATCGGAAGGCGCGGGCACGCTTCGATCCCGCACGCGAACCTGGCCGTGGCATTGATGGGCAAGAAGACCGGCGCCTACGAAGCGACCTTCAGCAGTGATCGCTCGATGCTGCGGCCGAAGAAGCTGAGGCTCTTCGACGCGGTCTTCCTGAACAACACGATCGGCCCAATCTTCGATACGCCCGAGCTGCGGAAGGGCTTCTCCGCCTTCATCTCCGGCGGCGGGGGCGTCGTCGCGAACCACGCCGTGACGGTCACCTCGACGGACTGGGCGGAGTTCGGCGAGATCCTCGGCGCCCGAGGAGCCGCACATCGGGACGCCGACGAGAAGGTGACCGTCAAGCTGGACGATCCCGACAGCCCGCTCAACGCGATGTTCGGCGGAAAGGGCTTCTCCTTCGCCGACGAGATCTTCCGCTTCCAGGCCCCGTATTCGCGAAGCAAGGTCCACGTGCTGCTGAGTATCGACGTGGCCAAGACGAACATGAACCAGGGCCGCCCGCGCGGGAAGTGCGTTCGGGAGGATAGCGACTATCCCATCAGTTGGATCCGCCGGTACGGAAAGGGCCGGGTCTTCTACTGCTCGCTCGGCCACAACCCCTACGTGTTCTGGCAGGCGACGATGCTGAAGCACTTCCTCGCCGGAATCCAGTTCGCACTCGGCGACCTTGAGGCCGACACGACGCCCAGCGCCAAGCCGTGAGAGGCGCGCATTCCCCCATGAGAGAACGGGCCATGGACTACACGTACGAAGACATCGCCAAGATGATCGACCACTCGCTGCTGAATCCGACGCTGTCCGCCGCCGACCTCGAGGCCGGCTGCCGACTGGCCCTGGAGTACGACGTGGCCAGCGTGTGCATCATGCCGTACTACCTCAAGCGGTGTGCCGAACTGCTCGCCGGCAGCACCGTCAAGGCGAGCACGACGATCGGCTTTCCCCACGGCGGCCACAGCACCGCCGTCAAGCTCGCCGAGGCCGGGCAGGCCCTGGACGACGGCGGCCAGGAGCTCGATATGGTCGTCAACATCTCCCAGGTCCTCAGCGGCGAGTGGGATTACGTGCGGAAGGACGTCCAGGCCGTCGTCCAAGCCGCCCACGACGCCGGGCAGAAGGTGAAGGTCATCTTCGAGAACTGCTACCTCGACGACGACCGGAAGATCGCGCTCTGCGGGATCTGCGGCGAGCTGAGCGCCGACTGGGTGAAGACCTCGACGGGCTACGGCACGGGCGGCGCGACGATGGCGGACCTGAAGCTCATGCGGGCCCATTCGCCGGCGCACGTTCAGGTCAAGGCCGCCGGCGGCGTCCGCGACCTGGACAAGCTGCTCGCGGTCCGCGCGCTCGGCGTCACCCGCGTTGGCGCCAGTCGAACCAAGGACATGCTCGACGAATGCAGGCGACGCCTGGCGGCGGGTTGACGCGGCGACGGAGACTCCGGCGATGTTCGGGGTCCCCACCAACCACGACGCCGCGGCGGCCAGGAGATGCAGATCAACTGCGTCGATTCCGACACCCTCCGCGCCGCCCAGAAGGCCCCCGACGCTTACCGCGACATCGTCGTCCGCGTCGCGGGCTTCAGCAAGTTCTTGGTCCACCTCGACCCCGACATCCAGGCCGACGTCATCGCACGGACGGAGCACCAGTGACCGCGCGGAGCAAGCCCCGCCGCTAAACGCTCCGCGTGCACGACATTCAGTGCGTGCCGCGCGGCCTGCCGTTTAGCGGGCCAGCTTGCTGGCCGCGTATCCTACTGCGACACAGGCCTCACCTTGATCTTCCTGAAGCGCACCTCGCTGCCGGGGTCGTGGCCCTGGAGGGCGAAGGTGCCGTGGGAGAGGCAGCGGTTGAAGTTGTGGACCTTGCCCGGCCTCTCGGGCTCGGTGTAGTCCACCGTTGTTCTGCCGTTGATCTTCAGGATGATCCGCCTGCCGCGGGCGCTGCCTGCTCCACGGCGAACTCCAGCTCGTTCGCCCAGTGCTCGGTCCAGTCCACATGGAACGCGTGGCTGTTTCGCTTGGAGACGCTGCGCTCGCGCGCCAGCTCCATGCAGCCGCGGGCCTGGTCGTCGTTCACGCGGAAGGAGAACTTGACGGTCTCGCCGGCGTCGAGCCTCTTCCTGACGTGCGGGACCTCGCTCCACGGGATGGCGCATTCCACGACGCGCGTGTTCCCCTCGTGCTTGATGGCCAGTTTGCCGCCGGCGACCGGCCCGTCGTGGGGGCTCTTCGGCTGGCGCGGGTAGAAGTGTTTTCGCGGCATCCCGGGGCAGAGCAGGCGCCAGATCTCGGTCCCGCCGCCGTACCTCGCGGCCACCGGGTTCAGGGCGTACTCGTAGTCCGTGCACTTGTAGCCGGTGAATCGCGGCATCGTGCCCGGCGGGTTGGCCAGCCGCCCGTCCTTGCCGATCGGGATCGCGTTGAAGGCGATCTGGACGTTGTCGAACTTCGGGCGGAAGTTGCCGGCCGGCAGGTCCGGCCACTTGCGGTACGAGAACCGCCGCACGCCCTTCGGCCAGCGATACTCCGTCTGCTCGACCTTCTTCGGCACGTCGATCTTCACGTAGGCGGGCAGCTTCGCCGTCGTTCCGAAGACGTGGTAGCCCTCGCCGCCGTAGACGCCCGGCCAGTTGCCTTCCGTCTTCTCGTCGAGGCGCAGGAAACTCGCCGTGGCCCGGTTGCGCTTCGGCGGCTTGGGGAGCTTGCCGATCTCGATCCTGTCAAAGAACATCCCGCTCAGCGCCGGGCCCAGCCAGCTCCGCGTCGCCAGGCGGATCCGCACGTCTCCCGAAAGCTCGTACACGGCGTACGTGCCGAAGCCGAACCGGTTGACCCGCTGCCGGTCCAGCCGCTTGCCCGTCTTGAGGTCCGTGATCACCACCTCCTGGTTCCGCCGGCCGTGCTCGCGAGGCTCCCAGTCGAGGAAGTACAGGGCCACCTGCGTGAGCCGCTCGGCCGGGAGGCTGAGGTCCACGGCGAACGCCCCGGCCGAGCTGGTCCAGGCCGTGAAGCTGCGGTCGGCCTTGCTGCCCGGCTTGAGCAGGGCATGCGGCTTCCTCCGGGGCGCCGCCCAGGTGATCTCCTCCTTGAGCATGCAGTTGTCGCGGTCGAGCTGGCGCGAGACCTCCGGGTAGAAGTAGGCGTCGTCGTCGCGGGTCTCGAATCGGACGGTGCCGCCGTGCGGCGTGTCGTCGGCGACCTTCGCGGCGAAGTAGAAGAACTTCTCGTCGCAGGCGAGGTAGCCGGTGGCGAAGCCTTCCCCGGCAGACTCGTCGAACCTGGTGAACGGGAACCACGCGGCCTCGGTGAGGCCCGGCCCGCCGCCGTCGCCGCGGACGGCCTGCGGCAGCGCGCCTTTCCAGTCGCCCAGCTTGCCGTCCACCTCGATCGTGCGCCGGGCGATGACGTTGCAGTGCATGTCCTCGTGGTGGACGGCCCGCCCGTCGGCGCCGGCGTCGAAGACGAGCGCCAGCGGGTACGTGTTGCTCGCCGCGGCCTTGCCGGCGACGACCTTGACGGCCACGTCCTTCGTCTCGTGCGGCTGGAATGACAGCTCCTTCGGGCATTCCGTCTTCAGCTCGCCGAGCTTCACGGACAGCTTCCCGCTGATCGGGCGGTTCAGGATGTTCGTCAGCGCCAACCGCAGGGAGGGCCTCGCCTCGATGGGTGCGAGCATGTCGTGGGCGATCGTCTCGAGCGGCTCGTAACCTTCGATTCGCGCCTTTTTCGCGGCCTCGACGAGCGCGGCGAAGGAGCCCTTCGACCCGTCCGCCCGGAGGAAGAAGCCCCGGTGGTTCAGGGGCACGACGATCCGCCCGTCCCTGGCCGGGACGGGGTTGCCGTAGAAGTCGTGCAGGCTGAACCGCCCGCCGGCGGCGTCGATCGTCATCGTCGCGCCGCTCGGGACGCGGTACGTCGCCAGCTCGGCCTCCATCCGGGCCCGAGCGGCCTGGTCCGCCGCCATGACGGCGAGCTTCGCGCGGAACTCCGCCTTGGCGGCCGCTTCGTTCAGCCCGCGGACGGTGCGGAAGAGCACGTTCGTCGCGCCGAAGGCCTCGCCGATATCGCCGACGACCACGACCGTGCCGTCGTCGGCGCTGCCGCCCAGCCCGTCGAAAAGGTAGACCCACGGCAGGCCCTTCTTGAAGAGGATCTCGCGGAAGTCCCTTTCGCCGATGAAGTGCTGGACGGCCCCGACGGACGCCGCCACGGACCAGGCGTGCGTCACGTGCCTGCGCTGCCGGGTGCCGTTCTCGTCGAAGCACTCTTCCCGCTCGCGTGTGCGCGGGGCGATGTTGCCGCCGAAGACGCCCATCGACCGGTCATAGCCGCAGGCTCGGTTGGTGGCCACCACGGCGGTGAGGCGGTCGTCCGTGTTGGCCGTCCAGCTCTCGGTGTCCCAGATCTTCACCCGCCCGTACCTGTGCTTGCGGTTGACCCACTCGCCGTGCGTGGACGGGGCGTTCATGCCCTGGTAGTGGATCGTGCAGACGTCCAGCCACTTGAGGAAGTCCGTCCCGCCGTCGGCGAAGAGCTTGTCCCACGTGTTCGTGGAGGAGTCGCACCCGCCGAGGAGGACCTCGACGTTCGCGTCCCTCCGGGCCCGCTCGACGCCCCTGGCCATCCGCGTGTACAGCGTGCGGTAGCGGATCATGTCCGCCCCCCAGCCGGAGATGCTCAGGCCCTCCCACGGCTCGTTCCACAGCGAGAAGGCCGTGATCGGCCCCTTCGGCCAGCCGTACCTGCCCGCCACCGCCGCCACCCACTTCTCGAAGTCGTCATCCTTCTCCGGCAGCCAGGCGAGGTCCTCCTTGCCGCCAAGCATCATGGCCTTGTCGTCCAGGTGCGGCCGCCCGCGGCCGAGCGGCTGGGCGCGGTGACCCGTGCCGATCATGAACAGGACGGTGATCTTGTTGGCCTGGAGGTCCTTGAGCTGCTCGTCCAGCTCGGCCATCCGCCGGTCGTAGTCCCTCTCATCGGTGGGGACGTACGCCCAGCCCATGCGGATGGCCTGAATGCCCAGGCGGCGGAGGACGTCGTGCGGCAGGTGGTCCAGCGACATCTTGGGGTACTGGATGCGGTGCGGCTCGGCCTTGAACGTCCGCACGCAGCTCGTCGCGAACCGCCGCCCGAGCTTGCCGAGGTCCACCACCAGCGCGTACGCGCCCTTGCGCTCGGGGAGCTTCGCCGTGACGCGGACGTTCTGGTGGCCGTTGGGCTTGATGTCGGCGCGGATCGGGATCGACTGCACGTGGGTGATCCTGTACATGTCCGGCTGCCAGATGTCGCCCGGGATGCCCTTCGTCCCGTAGGCGATCACGTCCACCTTGCCGGCCGCCCTGATTGGCCGGTCCTCGTTGTTGATGATCTGGAACGTGAACGTCGGCTGCTCGCCGGGGAAGAGTATGTTGCCCGGCGCCGAGCTGTTGACCATCACGACGCGATACGGATACGACCGCCGGTTCAGCACGACCCCGAGCGTCTCGGCATACCCCCTCATCTGCTCGCCGGTCTTCATCTGCGCCGGCGCGGCAGCGGCAACGATAAGCAGACACGTCGCTGCCGCGATTGATGTCCATGTCGCTTTCATGTCCTGGCCTTTCTCCGGGAGACACCGGACCCAGGCGCCGTCTATAATCGCAGCGCGCGCCGCTGTCAAAGGGTACTGACGAGGCGTCGGCACCGATCAGAGGGGACCCATGGGGCGCTGCCCATGGGTTTGGCGGACTATCGCGAGGTGTTCTCTTTCCCGACCCGTTTTTTGATCGCCAGGTCGATGGCCAGGTTGGTGGCGGCGATCATGCTGGTGGGGTCGGCCTTGCCCTTGCCGGCGATGTCGAAGGCGGTGCCGTGGTCGGGGCTCGTGCGGATGATCGGCAGGCCGAGCGTCACGTTGACGGCCTCGCGCCAGGCGAGCAGCTTGACGGGGATCAGGCCCTGGTCGTGGTACATGGCCACGACGCAGTCGCAGCGGCCGTTGAGCGCCTTCAGGAAGACGGTGTCGCCCGGAAAGGGCCCGTCGACGTCGATGCCGGCCTCCTTGGCCATGAGGATGGCCGGGGCGATCACGCGGGACTCCTCGTCGCCGAACTGGCTCTCCTCGCCGGCGTGGGGGTTCAGCCCGGCCACGAGGATGTGGGGCTTCTCGCAGCCGAACCACTCGCGAAGGGCCTGATGGGCCAGGTCGATCGGGTTGAACACGCAGCCGATGGTGAACACATCGCGGATCGAGAGGATCGACCGGTGCGTGGTGGCCAGCGCGACCTTCATCTGGGGCGCGACGAACATCATGGCCACGTGGCGCGCGCCGCACTTGTGGGCGAGCAGCTCGGTGTGGCCGGGATACTTGCGGTGCCCGGCCAGGTGCCACGATGCCTTGGAGATCGGGGCGGTGACGAGGGCGTCGACTAGGCCGGCCTTGGCGGCCTCGATGGCGTCGAGACAGAAGGCCATCGACGTCCGCCCGCCGATCCGGCTGGACCCGCGCGGCATCCGGGCGGGCATGGTTATCTCGTCGTAATCGAGGATGACCAGGTCGTGGCCGTACTTGCGGATGTCCTCGTGGTGGTCGCGGTAGAAACGCAGGTCCACCTCCAGCATGTCGGCGGTGTAGGCGAGCTGCTCGCTGAGGCCGAAGACGACGAACTTCGCCCGCTGACTCACCTCGGAGTCAGTAAGCGTCTTGACGACGACCTCGGCCCCGATGCCGCACGGGTCGCCCATCGTGATGCCGATTGTGGGCCGGTATCCGTCCATGATGATTCCGCAAGAACAACCCGCCCCACGACCCTCCGGGGCGCGGGGCGTTCCAACAGACTATTCTACCGCAGGAATCGCGTTACGCGAAGCCCGCTTCGCGGAGCTTTTCGAGCGTCAGGCCGCCTTCGGGGGCGGCCGAGGGCTGGCGCAGGTAACGGCGCACGTACTTGCCGATCACGTCCGTCTCGATGTTGACCTTCGAGCCGACGTTCATCCGGCCGAAGGTCGTCTTGGCCAGCGTCGTCGGGATCAGCGCCACGCCGAAGGCGCCGTCGGCGACGTGCGTGATCGTCAGCGAGACGCCGGCCACGGCGACCGAGCCCTTCTCGACCATCTGGTCGGTAAGCTCCTTCGGCGCGGCGAGCTCGACGGTCCACTCATCGCCCCGGCGATCGATCCGGCGGACCTCGCCGACGCCGTCCACGTGCCCCTGGACGAGGTGCCCGCCCAGCTCGTCGCTGAACCGCAGCGGCCGCTCCAGGTTCACCTTCGTGCCGGGCGAGGCGTCGCAGAGGGTCGTGCGCCGGAGCGTTTCGGCCGAGAGGTCGAACTCCGCCTCCGCGCCGGCGATGCGGCGGGCGGTCAGGCACGCGCCGCTGACGGCCACGCTGTCGCCGGCGGCGAGGCCCTCGGCCAGCGGGCCGAGGTCGATGGTCAGCCGCTTTCCGCCGCCGGTCGCCCGCGCGGCCCGGACCTCGCCGACGTGCTGGACAATTCCCGTGAACATGGCCGTCTCATGCTAGCCGAGGGGGTCCGGCTGCGCCAATCAAAACTGTTTGCGCGGCGCAGGGATGCTATAATAGCGGTGCGGCCGGCATCGCCGCCGACTGCAAGGAAACCCGATGGAGCCCCTCAAGAAGCTAAAGGCCCTGCGGCGGAACGTCGAGAGCGTCCTTCTGGGCAAGTCCGAGTCCGTCCGCCAGGTGCTGGTGGCCCTCCTGGCTCGCGGGCACGTCCTGCTGGAGGACGTGCCGGGCGTGGGGAAGACCATCGTCTCCCGGGCGATTGCCCGCAGCATCGACTGCACGTTCAGCCGCATCCAACTGACTCCCGACCTGCTTCCCAGCGACATTCTGGGCGTCAGCGTGTACGATCCGTCGGCGGAGCAGTTCGCCTTCAAGAAGGGTCCGATCTTCGCGCACCTCGTGCTGGTGGACGAGATCAACCGCACGACGCCGCGGACTCAGAGCGCCCTGCTGGAGGCGATGAACGAGTCGCAGGTCTCCACGGACGGGGTGACGTACCCGCTGGGGCCGCCGTTCATGGTGCTGGCGACGCAGAACCCGTACGACTTCGAGGGGACGTACTTCCTGCCGGAGAACCAGCTTGACCGCTTCATGCTCCGCGTGCGGATCGGGTATCCGGACCGTCCCACCGAGCGGGAGATCCTCCGCACGCAGCCCGCGCAGACCCGCCTGGCGGAGCTCAAGCCGGTAATGGGCACCGGCGAGCTCGTCGCCCTCCAGGAGGCCACCGACAAGGTGGGAATGGAGGACGCCATCATGGAATACATCCTCTCGATCGCCGAGGCCACCCGCGCACGCGAGGAGCTGGCCATTGGCCTCTCGCCCCGCGGGTCGCTGGCGCTTGCACAGGCCGCCCGCGCCGCGGCCATGCTGGCCGGCAGGGATTACGTCGTGCCCGACGACGTGAAGCGGCTGGCCCCGGCCGTCTGCGTCCATCGGCTCGTCACCGGGACGGTCGCGGGCGACGGCGCGGCCGCGGCCGAGGGCATCTTCCGGCAGATCCTCCAGTCCATCCCTGCCCCCAAGTAGCCTGCGGAGTGACCGATGCGCATCGGCTTGCGACGCCGCAAGAACTCGCGAATCCGCCTGCGCCTGACGATGGCGGGGTGGATCTTCCTGGGGGCGACGGCGATGGTGGCGGCTACCGCGGTGAACAGCGGGCTGGCGCTGCTCTTCGTGATGTTCGGCTGCATGTTGGGGGCGCTGTACGTCTCGGCGGCGCTCTCGCGGCGGATGATCGCGGCCGTTGGCGCCCGCCGCGACCTGCCCGCCAGGTGCCGCCAAAGCCAGCGGGTGCGCGTCGGGTACCTGCTTCGACCGGCGCGGCGGGGCGGGGCGTGTCTGGCACTGCGCGTGGCGGAACTGGGCGCCAGGGGCCTGAAGCTCCCCGCGGCGTGGTGCGGGCATCTCGCGAGTGACGGGGAGCACCTCAGCCGCACCGAGACGATCCCCTCCCGCCGCGGGCGTGTGCGTCTGGGGGCCTTCCGCGTTTCGACGACGTTTCCGTTCGGCCTGGTCGCCGCCAGCCGGGACTTCCGCCAGGAGGACTCCCTGTTGGTCTGGCCTGCGCGCGGCAGCCTGATCGGTTCGCTGCTGCACAAGGGCGAGGCGGAGACGGCCTCGCCCGCGCCGAGCGTCCGCGCCGGCGGGCAGGACGAGTTCTACGGGCTGCGGGAGTACCGCCTGGGCGACAACGCCCGGTGGATTCACTGGCGTCGCTCGGCGGGGCGGACCGAGCCGGTCATTCGCGAGATGTCCCGCCCCAGG
Source organism: uncultured Planctomycetaceae bacterium (assembly GCA_964427875.1). GTDB lineage: Bacteria > Planctomycetota > Phycisphaerae > SM23-33 > SM23-33 > CAYRVX01. The sequence continues at coordinate 89,491 of CAYRVX010000005.1, read as the reverse complement.
CCCCGGACGCTCTGGGTGGTGATCGACGCCCAACTGCCGGACCGCTCGGTGGCCGCGGTCCGCCGGCGCGAGCGGGCGATCCGCTTCGCCGGCACGCTCATCGAGGACACCCTGGCGGCGGGGTACCGCGTCGGGGCGGCGCTGGCCTACGGCGAAAGGCCGGTTGTGCTCGCACCGGCCGACCGGCGAGCACAGCGGCAGAGGCTGCTCGACGCGCTGGCCGACATCGACGACCACACGACCTGCCAACTGCCCGAGGTCCTCGGGCGGCTGAGACACACCTGGCTGCGGCACGCACACGTCGTGGTCATCAGCGGGTCGGGTGCGCCGCGGCGCCTTGGGGCCGAGACACTGACGCGCCTCCGCAGAGACTGCCGCACCCTCTCGATCGTCGCCGGCGCCCGCGTGAGCGAAGTCTTCCAGGACGACCCCGCCGCTGCACGTGCGGAGGCCGGATGATGCCCCTGAGACGCTTCACACCCGTGGAGACCCACACCGGCCGGCGGCGGCTGGAACTGGCGGTGTTCCTGACGGTCTTCGTTTCGGCAGGCATGTTTGCCCTGGCGGAGGGCAGCGCGGTGTTCCTTCTCATCGCCTGCGTGCCCATCGCCCTGCACGCCTGGGCCGCCGAGCGCAAGCTGGAGATCTACGCGCACCGGAACGTCCTCAACGGCGGCGTGCTGGCCGCCAGCACCGCCCTGCTCGTGCGGTACATCTTTTCCGGCGAAGATCTGATCCTCGCGCTGGGGCATTACGTCATGGTGATCCAACTGTGCAAGCTCTTCGAGCGCAAGAAGGATCGGGACTACGTCCAGATGATGGTCATGAGCCTGCTGCTGGTGCTGGCCGGCGCGATGATCTGCCAGGAGCTGCTGTTCGCCCTGATGGGGCTCGTCTACGCGGTGGTCCTCAGTTACGCGGCCATGGCCCTGACGGTCCGGCGCGGCCTGGTCGCTTCGGCGCTGCAGCAGGCCGGCGGTGCGGGCGGGGCCGCCGCGAGGCCCCACTGGCCGGCGCGGGCGATTCTGGGCCGCCTGGCGGTCGTGGTGGCGGCGATGCTGGCCACCGCGGTGATGGTGTTCCTTCTCTCACCTCGCGGCGCCGGGGGCGCGGCCCCGCCGCTTCGCCGCGCCCGCAGGGAGGCCGTCTCCGGATTCGCCGACACCGTCCGGCTCGGCGAGCCCAGGCGGATATATCTCTCCGATCGCGTGATGATGCACGTGCGGGTCCTCTCGCCGGGCGGGGCCGATCTCGCCCGGGGCGAGCCGCTCTACCTTCGCGGGCGCGTGTTCAACCAGTACGTCGACTCCGGCTGGGCCGTGCCGCCACGACGGCGGCAGTACTTCCCCCTGCGGGCGCCCAGGGCGATTCTCAATCGCGCCGTCCGCCAGGAGGTCTCCATGATGCCTTCACTGCTGCCGGCGGCGTTCGCGACCCATCCGGCCGTGGAGGTCTCCTCGCCGGACGCGGCGGTACGGGCCTTCGACAATCTCGAGTACGACCTGAAGTCTGCGGCGCGTCTGGGGCGCCCGGTGCGTTACACGGCCTCTGTGCTCATGGGCCGGTTGTCGACGGAGGAGCTGGGTCATCTCAGGAGCGTGACCGGCCGCCCGGCCTATCCGAATCCCGCGAGGATGGAGGTCTCGCCGCGGGTGGAATCGCTGGCTCGCCGTTGGTGCGCGGATCTGCTCGCGGGGCGCGTCGGCCGCTCGAGGGCAAGGGCGGGCGGGCAGGAGCTGGCCATCGCCCGCCGGATCGCCGAGCGCCTGAGGCAGCGCTGCACGTACACGCTGGACCTCACCGAGGTCGATCCCGACCGCGACGCCGTCGAGGACTTCCTGTTCCACGTGCGGCGCGGGCACTGCGAGTATTTCGCCTCGGCCCTGACGGTGATGTGCCAGGCGCTGGACGTTCGCGCCCGGCTGGCGACGGGCTTCTGCGCCAACGACTACGACGACGAGGCCGGGCACTACGTCGTGCGCCAGCGCGACGCCCACGCGTGGACGGAAGTGTACACCGAGGAGACGGACTGGGCGGCCGTGGACGCCACGCCCGCCGAGCGGTTCGCGCCGCCGACACGGACGGTGCTGGCACGCTGGTGGACCGCCGGTCGCGACCTCTGGCGGACGTGGGAGTTCACCTGGTACGCCGAGGTGATCGGCTACGACGACGACGCGCGGCGGGCGCTCGCCGCCTGGGGGCGGTCCTGCCTGCTGAGCGCCTGGGGGGCCGTGAAACGGGCGGCGACGGCCGTGCTCCGCGGGCTCGTCGAGCTCTTCGCCCGCGGGCGGATCAGCGAGGCCGTCGTGTGGTTCTTCGTCTTCGTGGCGGCCGGCAGCGCGTCGCTGGCGGGCGTGCTCGTCCTGTTCAAGCGCCGCCGTCCCGCCGCTGGCAAACACGCGCCCCCGCCGGTGCCGAAGCCGCCGGCCTTCCTGGTCCAACTGCTGGAGCTCCTGCGCCGCCACGGGCTGCGGGCCCCTGCGAGCCGGACGACGCGCGAGCTGGCGAACGAGGCGATCGGGCGGTTCGGCCTGCCGGCCGAGACGATGGGCGACCTCGTCGCGCTGTACTACCGCATTCGCTGGTCTCGCTCGCCGGCCTCCCCCCAAGAGCTCCACGCCGCCGAACGGCAGGTCCGCCGGCTGGGCGAGATCCTGTCGGCATGAGGGCCCCGGGCGCCGAGCCGGCCGCCCCGAGCAGTTTCAGCGCCTGGGCTTGAGCATTCTCTCCCGGTAGAATAGCGGATCGACGAGGTGCAGCATGCGCGTAGCACTGGTGGGTCCGCCGCAATCGGGCAAGAGCACGCTTTTCGCCGCGGTCGCCGAGGCGGGCGGCAGCGACGTGGACCTCTCGCGGCCCGATCAGCCTCACCTGGCCGTCGTGAAGGTCCCCGACGACCGCCTCGACTGGCTTGCGGCGATGGGCGAGCCCAGGAAGGCCCACCCGGCCGAGCTGGAGTTCCTCGACCTGCCCGGCTTCGATCTCTCCGACGAGGCCGGGCGAACCCGCGCCCGGGCGCACTGGCAGGCGATGGAGCAGTCCGACATGCTCGTGTTCGTGGTGGCGGGGTTCTCGGGTGAGACGGTGCCGGCCTATCGCGGCCGCGTGGACCCGGCCGCCGACGTCGAGGAGCTGTTGGCCGAGGTGCTCTTCGCCGACCTGGAGCGGGTCGCGGGGCGGATCGAGAGGCTCGAGGCCTCCGTCAAGAAGCCCACGGCGCATCGCGACGAGGACTTGCGCGAGCTGGAGCTGATGAAGCGGCTGCGCGACGCGCTGGAGGCGGAGAAGCCCATCGCCGACGCGATCGAGCACGAGGCGGAGAACAAGCTGGTTCGGAGCTTCCAGTTTCTCACGCTCAAGCCGACGCTGGTGGTTCTGAACTGCGGCGAGGCCGACGCTGCGGGCGAGGGCCCGGGCGAGCCGGCCGGCCTGCCGTGTATCCGGCTCTCGGCGAAGATCGAGGAAGAGCTCGCCCAGCTCGCGCCCCAAGAGCGCGGGGAGTTTCTGGCCGATCTGGGCGTCGCGGCGCCCGCTCGCGACCGGCTCATCCGCGGCTGCTACGACCGGCTGAAGCTGATCAGCTTCCTGACCTACAACCCCACCGAGTGCCGCGCGTGGAGCATCCCCGCCGGCACGGACGCGGTGACCGCCGCCGGGGAAGTCCACACGGACATTGCCAGGGGCTTCATCCGGGCCGAGGTCGTCGCCTTCGACGATCTCCAGGCCGCCGGCGGGCACAAGTCGGCGAAGGCGGCCGGCAAGGTGCGCCTCGAGGGCAAGCACTACATCGTGCAGGACGGCGACGTGATCCTGTTCAGGTTCAACGTGTGATGCCACGGCAGAAACCCAAGCTGCGCTGGTGGCAGGTCCTCTGCCGCCTGGCGGTCCTTGTGCTGTTCGTCCTCTCCGGCGCGTACGCCTCGCTGCCGTGGTGGGCGCCGACGGGCTACCTGAGCCGGCGGCTCGCGGACCACCTGGGCCGACAGATGGGCGTCGACGTGGGGATCGACGGCATGAGCCTCAGCTGGCTCGACGGCGTGGAGATCCGGGACCTGACCGTCTACTCGACCGGCCGGTTCGGCTCCCAGCCGCTGGCGACGGTGCGGAGCATCCGAACCGAGCTGTCGCCCGTGGAGCTCCTGCTGCACAGGCGGATCGCGTGGGTGGAGCTGGTCAAGCCCCGGATCTACGTGCGGGTGGACGCCGACGGGAACGTGAACCTCAGCCCGCTGACGCGCCTGAAGCAGGACGTGGCCGTCGATCGCGTCAACGTCTACCAGGGCCGGGCCACGCTCAAGCTGGCCGACGACCCGCGGGTGATCGCGCTGAAGATCCCCAGCCTCCAGCTCGACGCCGGGCGGATCCGGGAGATCACCATGTCGGCGGCGCTGATCCAGTCCGGGGGGGTCGGCGAGGCGCCGGTGAGCCTCACGCCGGGCGCGTGGTCGGACCCGACGGCCGCGGCGTCCGCGGCGCTGACGTTCTCGAACGTGGACCTCAGCCAACTGCCCGTCGCCGCCGCCGGGGCCCTGCGCGTCAAGAAGCTCGCCGGACGCTGCGACGGAACGGTGGACCTGAAGGTCAACCACGACGGCGTGGTGGAATCGTTCAGCCTCAACGTGCGGATCCGGCAGCTCGACGTTCAGCCGGCCGGGGGAATGAAACTCCCCGTCATCGACGAGGCGGGGTTCCGCATCTGGGCCGCCTACGACCATCTCACGCGGGCGCTGCACCTCCGCTCGGGGAGCCTCCGCCTGCCGGGCGTGGACCTGCGGGGCGAGGCAAAGGTCTTCGCCGAGGCGTTCAGCGGGCACTGGGAGGCCGTCGAGTCGATGGACTTTAGGGGCAAGGTCTACCCCGCCCGCCTGGCGGCCCTGCTGACCGGCAGGCCCCTCCTGCCCGGCGAGGTGGCGGTCAGCGGGCCGGTGGACGTGACGGTCTCGGCCCAGCGGCAGGGCGCGAAGCTGCGCCTGCGACTCACCGCCGACGCCACCGCCGCCGCCGTGAGCCGCAAGGCCGACGTCCTCAAGCCCGCCGCCCGGGCGTGCCGCATGGGCCTCGGCGGCGATCTCGACCACCGCACCAGCGCATTCATCGTGAACGAGAGCTGGCTGGACCTGGCGGGCAACCGTTTCAGCGGGCACGGCGCCCTGCTGAGCCTGAGGCGGTTCGCCCGGCGCCTCTCGAAGCGGCGGGGCCGCAGCAGCGGCGAGATCCTGCTGGCCGAACTGGCCCGCCTGGACTGGCGCGGCTCGTGGGAGATCCACGACCCCAACAGCCTGCTCGACCTCATCCCGCGGGCCGCCGGGGGCGGCTGGTGGCGCGACGTGAGGCTACGCGGGGCCGTCACCGGCCGGTGGTTCATCCACCACGCCCCGGCCACACGCGTCCACGTGAGCTTCCTTGCCGCCGCGGATACCTCGCTGGCCGTCGCTGACCGCTTTGTCAAGCCGGAGGGCAACCCGCTTCACCTGGACATAGGCGCGGCCATCGACGCCAACCACACCTCGCTGAGCGACCTGGACCTGGCCGTGACCGTCGGCGCCGGGCGGCTCGGAATCGACCGGGCGAACCTGACGTTCAGCCCCGGCCGCGGCGAGGAAGGCGACGCGAACGGAAGCATCGACTTCACCGGCCGGGTCGCGGCCGAAAAACTCGATGCCCTCCTGGCGTGCGTCCCGGCGGCGGGGGGCCTGCAACAGCGGCTTCGCGGCCGGCTGACCGGGCGGCTCGCCGTTCACGCGGCATCGGGGTATCGCCGCGGGCGACTCTCGGTCGACCTGAGCAACGTCCACCTGGCGCTGGGGCCATGGTTCGACAAGCCCGCCGGCCGGGAGGCCGAGGTCCACGTCGATTTCCGCTGCGATCCGTCCGCCGCGCCCGGGCGGGCAAACCTGCTGGCCTGCACGTGGGCCTCGCCGCACGGCGAGGTCACGGTCAACTGCAACTTTGACGCTGCGCCTCTCACGCCCGCGGGCACGTGGAAACTCCCGCCCGACGAGCTGGACTGGATCGTCCAGGCCGTCGCGGAGGATGTTCGCAAACTGGTCGAGTCATCGCCCGCGCTCGCCGAGCGGCTCGCCGGGGCCAGGCTGGCCGGCCGGGTGAACCTCGCCGCCCGAGGCAAGCTCCGTCACGGCGTCTTCGACGCCAACGCATTCTGCGACGCCACGGGGCTCGAATACGCCGCGCCGGGCCCCGGCGGGCGCAGCAAGGCATCAGGAACCGGCCTCTCCCTGCGGCTTCGCGGCAGCCTCGCCCGCAAGCGGGACCTGCTCGTGGCGCAGGTCAGCCGCGGCGAGCTGAACTTCGCGGGCAGCCGCCTGGCCATGACCGGGCGGGCTGAACTGCTGGACAAGAAGCTCTCGGGTGGCAGGAAGCTCTGGCCGCAACCGGGGCTGGAAAGCCTCCGGATCGACGCCAACGCGTCGGTCGCGGCCGAGGAGGCCCTGTGGGCCCTGCTGCCGCGGCTCGGGCGGCTCACGCGGCGCCACGGCGTTGCCGGGCGGCTGGCCGTCCAGACGACCGCCGCGTTCGACGGCAACAGCGTCCGCGCCGCCTGTCACCTGGAGGCAGGCGGGCTGGCGGTAGCCAGGCTGCCCGCCATGCGCGGTTCGGCGCCCGGCTCGAAGCCGCTCGGCGCGGCGGCCAGGGCCAGCTTCGCGATCTACTGCCCGGCGGACCTCTCGCGCATCCGGCTCGACGACGTCCACGTGAGGATCGGCGAGGCGCAGTTGCTCGCCGAGGCCCGCGCGGACCTGACGGTCGGCGCCGACGGGCTGCCCGCGAAGATCGGCACGATCGCCGGCCACCTGGCCGCGTCTTCCCGGCGCCTCGAAGCGCTGGAGACGCTGGTTCCCGCGCTGAAGCCCTACGGCCTGTCCGGCCGGGCGCTCATCGACGTCGATCTGACCGACGCGGCCAGAGGCGTCGTCTCCCGCGCGACGGTGAGGCTCGACGCCCTGCGCGCCCGCGTGCGGGGCAAGGACGTTGCCCTCCACGGCGAGCTGCTCGTCGAGGGGCTCACGCCGGTACGGGGCCTGTCGCTGAAGGGCCCCGTCGACCCGAACGACCCGCGGTGGGCCGAATTCATCGAGGACAACTTCCCGGACGTCGGCAGGTTCCGGACCGACGGCCTGGAGCTTCGGGCCGGGGGCAGCCACGGATGGCTCCTGGCGGACCTCTCGGACCTGCCGGCGAAGGCACGCGGGTCGTTCCACCTGCTGGCCGAGCGGCTCGACCTGGAGGAGCTTACCAAGTGGGGCTCGGATGCAAACGCTCCAGCCGCGAGGCCCCCCGGCCATACGCTCACCGAGTTTGAGCAGGAGTCGGTCCGCGCCCGGGCCCGGAAGCTGGCCGCGGCCGCCCGGAAGCACCTCGCGGCCGCCCGGATCGACGGGCGCGTCAGCGTCGATCGCCTCAGGAGCTACGACGTGTCCGTCGATCAGGTGTACGACGTCCGGCGGCTGGAGCTGACCGCCTCGGCTGCCGACGGACGCGTGAAGATCGCCTACTTCGGCGGGCTCAACGGCGGCCTCATGAGCGACCGGTACAGCACGGACCTGACGAGTCCGGCCCGGTCGGTGACCTGCCGGAGCGTGCTGAGCAACGTGCTCGGCGAGGAGAACATCCAGCCGCAGCTTGCGAAGTTCTTCCCGGGCAACACGGTGCACGGCACGTTCAGTCGGCGGGAGGAGGTCACGGCGTCGCTGGCGGACGTGCTGGCCGGCGCGATCGACCCGCGCTATCCGCTTCGCCGTGTGGGCTCGGGCAGGACGGTCACGATGGACGGGACCACCCAGGGCCGCGCCGCGCCGAAGTTCGTCACCAAGATCTTCCCCGGGCTGAACCTGGCCAAGTACCACTACCGGAAGATGACGGCGTTCGCCGAGTTCGGCCCCGACGGGACGGCCAGGAACGACATGGTCTTCGACGGGAAGACATACGACCTGTACATGGAGGGCACGACGGACGCCGGGAACATCGGGCGGTACGAGATCGGGCTGATCCTGCTGGGCACGCCCCAGTCAGCCGAGTGGAACCATACCTACCGCCAGGGGCGGATTCCGATCCTCAACTTCAAGGCCCGCATCGAGGGCGGAAAGATGCACGACGAGGAGGTCTCGTACCTCTGGCCCAACGAGACGCTGTTCGTCATCTTCCTGAAGAACAACATTTTCTATCGCATCTGGCTGGCGGCGGGTAAGAATAAATAAGCTGTCAGCCATCAGCTTTCAGCAGTCAGCGGGCCCCTGCCGAGGGGCTTTCTGCTGGCTGAACGCTGAAAGCTGATAGCTGACAGCCCTTTGTGGAGCAACTGCCGCGGCGCAGGAGCGTCGTACTGAGACATGCGATGAGCGTCACGGCGAACAGCGGCGAGGCGGCTGGCGAGGGGGCCGAGCCGCTTCTGCGCGCCGGCCGGGCGTGGCGCGGCGCCGTGTACTACGCGATTCACCTGGCGGCCTTCGCGGCGGTGAACGCGTTCTGGCGGTATCTGGCGACGGGCCAGTGGGCCCGTTTCGATCCGGCCGCCTATTATCACGACCTCACGACCCCTCTGGGGGAGATCTTCCGCCACCCGCTGGACATACTGACCTACCCGTGGATGATCCTCGTGAGCGGGCTGCTGCTGGGGCTGGTGACGCTCGTGCCGATCCTCGTGGCCGTGCTGTACCGTTCGCAGCGCGCGGTGCCTTTCGTGCTGATCGTGGCCGTGGTGGGCCACGCGCCGGTGCTGGCGCTGGCGGTGGCCATTGGATGCGCGCTGGCCAGCCGAAGCTCGCTCCGCAGGGAGATGCCGTTTCTCGCCTCCGTGCTGGGGCTCCTGCCGGGCGCGGCGTATTTCGCGCTGTCGGCCCTGGCGGGAGTGGACACGGCGGCCGTCCTGCCACTACAGCGGTGGGCCTTGTATGCTCCGTTCCTGATCGCCTTCGTCTCGGCCGTGCTCGCCGGCGCCGTCGTGCTGGGGCTGGCCCGCCTGACGGGGCTGCGGTCCGGGCCCGTCTGCCCGCTCGTCCTGATGCTCCTGGGGGCGCCCGTCGCCATGTTCTACCTCAAGGTCGGCGCCGACGAGCTGGACTACGCGCTGATCGTCAATCGCCTCCAGGTGGACGGGTCGATCTTCGAGGACGAGGCGCTGGGCCCGTGGAGCCGCCGGCACCGGGCGGCCGGCCTGAACCCGCAGGCGATCCGCGTGCAGGTCGCCGAAGACCTTCGGGTTCGCCGCGACGCGCTCGTCAAGACCTGCCAGCGGTTCCTGGCCCGCCACGGCGGCAGCGCCCGCGCCGCGGCGCTGACGTGGCTGCGGGCGCAGGCGATGAGCCTTCAGGTGGACGAGGTCGCGCTGGCCGGCGGGCTGATCAAGTACTCCCCCTCCTTCGCCCTGGGCGATTCGGCGAAGGCGTGGGAGTCCCTTCGCAGCAGCTACCCCCCCGCCCCGCAGGCGATCCTGGCCGACTGGCACCTCGGCGAGCTGGCCTTGCGGGCCGTCGCGCACGACGGCGGGGGCGACCCCAATGCCCTCGTTCGCAAGGCCGACGAGCACCTTCAGCGGGCCCGCGAGGCCCTTCGGGAGATGTTCCCAGCCGCCGCCGACCGCGCGCCGGCGCCCAGGGCGGCCCGAATGTTCACTTTGCCGGCCGACGTGCCCAGCCGGGAGTACTTCCTCGGGGCCAGAGAGGCCGTCGAACGCCTCGCCTGGCTCATGGAACGAAACAACGTCCTCCGCGACGCCAACAGCGCCGAGGCCCTCGCGGCGTACCTGGACCTGAACCCCAAGCGCCCGGATTACTACCAGCGCCTCGCCAGCCTGCTCAGCGACACCACCACCAAACGGGAAGCCACCGCCATGGGCGACAACCTCAAGCTCGGCGTCGCCCTGAACACGCCCAACCCCTACGAGCGGACGGAGATGCTCATCCAACTGGCCAAGGACGAGCGAACCGACGCGGCCATCACCGCCAACTTCGAGCTCGGCCTGATCGCCCTGAAACCCGCCGAAGCGCCCGCCCGAGTCCTGATCAAAGACCTCAAGACCGCGGAGGAATACTTCAGGATCGTCATCGCCGCCCCGCCGAACCCCTACCAGCACGAAGCCGCCAGGCTCCTCGCGTCGCTGGCCACGCGAGCCAAGACCAGCCACTGAGGCGGCCGGGAGCGGTTGGCGGTTCCGCGGCTCCCCTTGCAGGCCGCCCGCCGCCCGGGGAGACTATGGCGTATGAGCGCCGAGAGCCACAACGCGCCAGGCCCGCGGGTCCTGATCGTCTCGGCGTCGGTCGGCGCGGGGCACAACCAGGCCGCCCGGGCGATCGCCGATTCCCTGCGATCGGACTTCCCCGCCGCCCGCCTCGACGTTGTGGATGTCCTGGCCTTCGCGCCGTGGGCGTTTCGGGCCTACTACGCCGGGGGTTACTCGCTGGCCGTCTCGAAGTTTCCGCGCCTGTACGGCCTGGGATTCTGGTTCAACGACCGCCCGCAGACCGCCCGGCGCGGGCTCAGGGAGCACCTCCGGCTGTGGCACGAGCGCCGGCACCTTCGGCGCTTCGCCCGCCACGTCGTCCGGACCGCCCCCGACCTGGTCGTCGCCACGCACTTCCTCGCCGCGCCGCTGCTGGGGCGGATGAGACGCCTCCGGGAGATCCACGCGCCGCAGATGGTCGTCGTCACCGATATCCGCGTGCATCGGTTCTGGTTCTCCGAGCAGGTGCACCGCTGGTTCGTCCCGGCCGACGAGAGCGCCGAGACGCTGCGGCGATGGGGCATCGAGCCCGGCCGCATCACCGTCAGCGGCATCCCCGTCAACCCGAAGTGGACTCGTCTCGTGGACCGCCGGCGGACCCTCGCCGAGTGGTCCCTGCCGCCCGAGAGGCCCATCGTCCTGCTCAGCGGCGGGGCGGAGTTCACCTGCGGGCCGATCGTCGAGATCGCCCGGCGGATCGCGGCCGGCTGCGGCGACGCCTTCCTGGCCGTGCTGGCCGGAAGGAACAAGAAGCTGCTCGCCCGGCTCAGCCGGCTGCCCGAGGCCGGGCGAAACCTCGCGGGCATCGCCTTCACCGACCGCGTCCACGAGCTGGTGGACGTCTGCTCGCTGATGGTCACCAAGGCCGGCGGGCTCTCCACGGCCGAGTGCCTCGCAAAGGCCACGCCCATGGTCCTCCTGCCGCCGGTTCCCGGCCAGGAGACCGGCAACGCCGCGTACTTCGCCTGCCAAGGCGCCGCCGTCCTCGCGCGCAACGTCCGCGACGTGGCCGACCACGTCGCCCGTCTGCTGGAGGACCGCGCCGAGCTGGCCCGGCTGGCCGAAAACGCCCGCCGCCTCCACCGCCCCGCCACCCAGACCATCGTCGCCGCCATCCGCCAGGCCCTCGGGCACGAAGGGACAACGATTCAGCAGGGATGCAGGGGATGCAGGGGACCGGGACAGAGCTGAAGACAGAAAGAAGCCTTGCCTTCGCAGAGGCCTTCCCGTTCACGCCGTTGGTTGACATGGCAATTATTTGCGGAATTATTTTGAAATAATTGATGACTTCGCTGCGTTTCATGTATATAATAACTGCTGAAGGGATGGTTGTGGGGTGACTCGATCGCAGGAGCCCAGGGCCCCGGGGAAGACGCCATAAGTGTTTTTACGAAACAAAGCCATTTTTCCCGGAATCGACTATAAAGCCTTTGTTTAGGGACACTTATAGAGGTCGGCCCCGGATTTTGCCGACACGATTCGAGCGATGTTGCTCACGTTGCAGGCAGGCCCCCGATTCGCCGGCGAAGGCACACCTGGCCGCCGTGGTCCCGGATGAGCCCTGATCCGTATCCCCTGAATCCCCTGAATCCCTGCTAATCCTTCTTCTCCTCAATGGTTACCTTGACGCCGTAGGCCCTGCCGCCGGAGTGCTTGAAGGTGCCGGTGTAGGTCTTCCCATCCGGCCAGGTCAATACGAGCTTCGGGAAGGCCCTCGGCTGGGTCTCCAGCGACCAGCCCTTCCGCCAGGTGCGGGCGTACAGCAGCACCCTGTTGAGCAGGCTGGGCGGCAGCCACTGCGTCTTGTGGCTCTTGAGGTTCCCCGAGCGGGCCTCGCGGAAGAACTCCTCGGCCGTCTGGAACTCCTGGCGCTGGCTCGCGGCCCGGGCGAGGAAGCTCGTCAGCGTCTGAACGACGGCCTTGATGTACAGCTCGGCCGTGGGGTTCTCCGGCTGGGCGAGCCACCAGTCCCGGTAGCGCTTCTCGAAGGCCTTGACGTTGCGCCCGAAGCGGACCTGGAAGGCGGCGATCCAGTTCCGCCCGCGGGAGACGTCCCGGATCATCGCGGAGAAGGCCTGTCGGTACTTGCCGTCATCGGCGTGGACGAGGAAGTGCACCATCGACCAGGCCTGGTCGTAGTTGATGCGGCCGCGGTCGGGCTTCTCGTCCTCGCCCTCTTCGCCGCCGCGCGAGTTCGGCCCTTCCCGGCGTTTCGAGTCGTCGGCGTCCTGGGCGCCGGAATCCTCGACGGCCCGGCTCCACTCCTCGTAGGTCATCAACAGCATGTCCCGCAGCGGCAGGGTGTTCTCATCCCGGATGTGGCCCTGGAGGCCCTTGAGCCGATACGGCGGGATCACGCCCGTGACGAAGCCGTCTCCGGTCCAGATTCCCTCGCCGAAGTACTCGGCCATGCCTTCGTTGATCCAGACCGGGATCTGCCCGCGGATGACCATGTGGACGAACTGGTGGAAGCCCTCGTGCTGAACGACGTGCCATAGCTGGTCGTTGGTCCCATGCTCGGCGAGGGCCATCAGGACCCGCCGGCCGGGGTGGTAGATGCCCGCGCTGCCCTTGGTGGCGCCGGCGTCGTAGTAGTCCTGCGACTTGCTGAACAGGTAGAACGGCAGGCGCCTGCGAATGACCCCCGCGAAGTCCCTCGTGCGGCGGTGGTATTCCTCGGCCATCGCCGACATGCGCGCCGACGCCTCGCGGACGGCGTTGGCGTCCAGGTCGGTGTAGATGATGTAGTACTTGCTCGGATAGGGCTTGAGGCGCCTGGAGGCGGGCTTTCGAGGCTTGGGGGCGCCCCCGGCCCCGGCCGGCCGCGGCGCGGCAGCGACCGCAAACGACACGCTCACCGCGAAGACCATCCAACGGGGCGTTCGACTTCGCAACATCGCCAGACCCTCGTTCTCCGCCCGCCGGCGGGCTTTCGCCCGCACGACCGGCCGCGCACGAAGCACGTTGTACATCATACCACCCCGCCGGCCCCCGCGACATGGAAACTGCCGCCGACGCTTGACCCGGCGCCGGCGGGACACTATCAATGGAGGCCGTGCCCGACGAGCCGCCGGTCCGCTTGCAGCTTCGGAGTCTCTGGCACACGGAAGTCGCGATGAAGTCGATTCACATCGTCGAAGATCATCTGCCGCTGGCCTGGGAGAAGGCCGTCATCGCCTGCTGGGAGGTCGGAGAGAGCTTCCCGACCGAGTACGACAAGCCGGGCGACCCGAACAGCCGGGACGTGACCGCCTTGATCCACGTGAGAGACCCGTTCGCCGAGCCGCGAATCCACCGGGCGTTCCCCGGCGGGCTGGAGGACCTGGAGAAGTACCGCGCCGAGGTGCTCTACGGCGTGCACGACCACTGGATCGACCCGGCAGCCGGCAAGTGGGAGTACACCTACCACGAGCGGCTTCGGGCATACGCGGTGCCCGCCAAGGGCGTCTACGACCAGCTCGCCGCGGCCATCGAGAGGCTCAAGGCCGTGCCGCACACCCGGCGGGCCCAGGCGGTCACCTGGCAGGTGTGGAACGACATGAGCATCGACGACCCGGCGTGTCTTCAGCGGCTGTGGTTCCGCATCTCCGATGGGCACCTGCACATGAACATCCACATCCGCTCGAACGACGCCTTCAAGGCCGCGTTCATGAACATGTACGCCTTCACCGAGCTTCAGCGCGACCTCGCCGCGGAGGTCGGCGTCCAGCCGGGCGAGTACATGCACGTCGCCGACTCGTTCCACATCTACGGCAGCTACTTCGAGGAGTTCGAGGGCTTCCTGAAGACCGTCGAGACCCGCCCGCCCGAGCAGCGCGTCTTTACCACCGACTTCGCGCGGGAGTTCTTCCTCGACGGCTGCGACACCCTCCTGGCCGAGGAAGACCTGCCTGAAGACAAGCGGGCGATCGTCGAGAAACGAAAGGCGGAATTGGCGGGCTGAGTGGAAGTGACGGCGGCAGGAGTTTGGGCATTGGTCCTTAACAGCAAAACGACACCGCGGCGACACGCCGCGGCTCCCTCGCGTCTGCAAGAGGACGTCGTCGGTCGCACCCGCGACGTCCTCCCCGCATTGGGGCGGAGCCGCGGCGTGTCGCCGCGGTGCAGTCTTCTACTCGCGCCGCTGTTGTCGCTGCTCACCTGCCGCGCCGCGCTCGCCGCCGGGCCGTACTTCACCATCGAGGTCGTCGACGACCGCACCGGGCGCGGCGTGCCGCTCGTCGAGCTGCGAACGACCAACAACATCCGCTGCTACACCGACAGCGGCGGGCTGGTTGCCTTCCACGAGCCGGGGCTGATGGACCGCGACGTGTTCTTCCACGTCAGCAGCCACGGGTACGAGTTTCCCAAGGATGGCTTCGGCTTCCGCGGCAGGAGGCTGCGGACGACGCCGGGCGGGACGGCGCGCCTCAAGCTCCGCCGGAAGAACATCGCCGATCGCCTCTACCGCATCACCGGGCAGGGGATCTACCGCGACAGCATCCTCGTCGGGCGGCGCGCGCCGATCAGGGAGCCGCTGCTGAATGGCCGCGTGCTCGGGCAGGACTCGACCCAGGCGGCCATTCATCGCGGCAGGATCCACTGGTTCTGGGGCGACACGGCCCGGGAGAGCTACCCGCTGGGGCACTTCGCCATGTCGGGGGCCACGTCGAGGCCGCCCGGCAAGGGCGGGCTGGACCCCAACGCCGGCATCGACCTGGCCTACTTCGTCGACAAGGAAGGCTTCAGCAGGAAGATGGCCCCGCTGGGCGGTCCGGGGATGATCTGGGTGGATGCGGTGATGACGCTGAAGGACAAGTCCGACCGCGAGCGCCTGCTGGGCCACTACTGCCGGATGAAGAGCCTCTCTGAGCGCCTCGAGCACGGCATGGTCGTCTTCAACGACGAGACCCAGACGTTCGAGCGGCTGGTGAAGTTCAGGATGGGCTCGCGCCTCGAGCCGGCGGGCCAGCCGCTGCGCGTGACGGTTGGCGGCCAGCCGTATTACTACTTCACGCCGTCGGCCTATCCGCTGGTCCGGGTGAAGGCGGATTGGGAGTGCGTTCTGAATCTCAAGAGCTACGAGGCCTTCACGCCCCTCGCCCCCGGCAGCGGATACGACAGGAAGTCACCGCAGCTCGACCGCGGCGCCGGCGGGCGGCTTCTCTGGTCGTGGAAGGCCGACACCGCCGCCCTCGACGCCTTCCGGCAGGAGGAGCTCGTCAGGGCCGGCAAGATCAAGCCCGCCGAGGCGTGGATCCGGCTGCGCGACGTGGAGAGCGGCAAGGCCGTTCACCCCCACCGCGGCTCGGTCCGCTGGAACGCCTTCCGCAAGCGGTGGATCATGGTCTGCAACCAGGCCGGGGGCACGAGCTACCTGGGGGAGGTCTGGTACGCCGAGGCCGACGCTCCGGAAGGGCCCTGGGTCTCGGCGCGGAAGATCGTCACGCACGACCACTACTCGTTCTACAACCCGGTCCACCACGCGTTCTTCGATCAGCGCGGCGGGCGGATCATCTACTTCGAGGGCACGTATTCCCACACGTTCTCGGCCACGAAGACGCCCACGCCGCGGTACGACTACAACCAGATCATGTACCGCCTGGACCTGGCCGACCCCCGCCTGGCGGCCGTGAGGCGGCCGGGCCGCGCGAAGCAGTAACGCTCCCGGACACCTCCGGGCCTCCGTGCCTCTGTGGCGTGCGGTCCCGCTAGAGGATCTCGGCGGCCTTGGCGTTGTCGGTGGTGTCCAGGATGACCACGGCCTCTTCCGCGTCGCCGGCGGTGGCCTGGACCATGTTGATCCCGATCTCCGCGTCGGCCAGCTTGCGCGCGATGACGTTGAGCGCGCCGGGCTCGTTGGCGACCTTCACGCAGACGACCTCGGACCACTCGCACTTCTCGCAGACCTCGGAGATGCACTGGCAGGCCTTCTCGGGGTCCTCGGCCACGAGCAGGAGCTTGCCGCGTTCGCCCTCGACCCACGCACAGATCGCGCGGATGTTGACGCCCGCCTCCTTGATCTTGTCGGTGACCTCGGCCAGCCGGCCGACCTTGTTCGGAACTTCCGCCACGCACTGCTTGCAGATCTCGGCCATGATATGATCTCCTTCCCCGGTAACAGGACACGCTTCTGGCTGGAACGTCGCCGCGCACATAATCATAGGGGGGTATGCCGCGCGAATCAACCGTGTCCGGGCGCCGGAAGGGGCGAGCCGTGCGGGGCCAATATGCCGGCCGGCGGGGAGGACGCGGCTGCGTCCTCCCCGCCGGCTCACTCGAGACAGGCAATTGAACGTGAAGGAGGCCCCTCCACCCTGACTCCCGAGGGTCACTCCTTCACGGTGATCGTGTCCGACGCGTCGATGAGCCGGCCGTCCAGCATCTCGCCCGTCAGCGTCAGGGTCACCTCGCCGAGCTCCACGATGGCCTTGATCTCGTCCGTGTGGAACTTGGCTACGAGATTGCCCCTGGAGTCGGCCTTGGTCCACGCCACGGGGATCCCGTTGAGCTCGAGCGTGGAGCGGTCGACCGCGCCGAAGGGCACGTTCGTATGCACGCTGACCCAGGCGGCGGGGGCACTGAGCACCAGCGTGTGGGGGGAGACGACGATCGCCACGCCGCCGGCATCGCGGTCGCCGCGTTCGGACAGCGCCTCGGCCGCCAGAAAGCCCACGGCAAGACAGAGGACCAGGACAGGCATCAGGAATCTCTTCATGGCACAACTCCTACTGAACATCCGTTCTCACCCGGCCGCCTCCCGCGGCGCCGCGCGCCGCAACACACATGGAGGTGATCGGCGGAACGGAACTTCCTTGCTTCTCATGCCGCCGCACGGCGGCTTTGGGCCGATGCACAAAAGCTCATCCGCCCAGCGGGATCACCGGCAGGGCGGCCTCAAGGACATCCACCAGGCCCGCGTCGAGGGCCGCGGCGCCGGAGGAGGAGGTCTCGCCATCCGCCGCCTGCGCCTCGCCCGGCGCGACGACGAGGACGTCCACCGGCTCGGCCGGCTGGGGCAGGGGCGGCAGGATAGACCCGGCCTCGACGGGATCGACGGCTGCCGGGACCAACGGGCTTGTGGGCTCCGCGCTCGCTACGTCCCCGACGGCAAGCGGCCCGGCGAGCCCCGCGGGCGGGGCCGGAAGCGACGCAGCCGCCTCGCCCGGCAGGTCGCCAAGCTCCGGGTCGCCGACGTCCTGCATGTCCGAGCCGCGCCTGGGCCACGTGGCCGACAGGTCGATCGCATTGACGCGGCCGTCGCCGGTGACGTCGGCGCGGGTCTGCTCGGGCGAGACGCCGTCAATCTCGTTCGTCCGGCGCGCCCAGATGTACGACAAGTCGATGGCGTTCACGCGGAGATCGCCGTTGGCGTCGCCCCCCAGCGCCGTGAAGACGCGGTCGTTGTCGCCGGCCAGCGGGTTGCCCGCCGCATCCGTGACGCCCTCGAGACGCACCAGGTACCGGGCGGCGTCCGGCAGGACGGGGCCGAAGTGGATGATGCCCACGGTGTCTTGCTCGTCCGTTTGGGTGGTGATGGTGGTCTCCGAGAGGTCCACGGGCAGGTTTCCGGCGTCTCGGCCGGCGATCCGGACCGAGTCGCGAGTGAAGCCGCGCGGATCGATCGGCTCGGAGAAGGCGATCAGGAGCCGATTGACCACCGCGTGGATCCTCGGGTCGCTGAACGCGCCGTCGTCGGGCATCTCCAGGAGCACCTGGCCGACGCCGTTGCCGTGCTGGGCCGCACTGTACCAGGCGTCGATCGTCGGCGGGTCCACGTCGGCGCCCGCCCCGGCCGGGGCATCGCCGCCGCCGGTGAGGTCCAGCCCCTCGGTGTCGGGCGCGTCCGAGACGTTCGTTTCCACGGCCGCCATCGGCGCGGCGGCGGGCTCGACGCCGACAGGTTCCGACGCCAGACTACTCGCGCTGAGCAGCAGTCTGGGCTCGAGGCCCTCCAACTGCGGCTTTTCGTGGCGGTTCAACTTCCCGTTCATGGCTATCTCCTCGCAGCGAGAAACTGCGGCAAACACATCCAGGCAACCGTCACTGTCTCAACAGCCGTGCCCGCTTGGCACTCGTGCTGTAAGAGCGCTTCCGACGGAATACAATATAGACCATTGTCTATATTCCTGCAAGGGAAAAATAGACTGCGGTATATATTCTTTTCCGTCGAGGTCGGCCGGTGAGCTTCGCGGGTCGATGTACATTGACGGGCGGTGGTGCCAGGCCGACTCCGGCGGCACCATCGACGTGGTCACCCCATCGGCGTGACCATCTCGCCTCAGAAGGTGTACTTGCGGATGATCCTGAACTGGGTGGACGCCGACGGCAAGGACAAGGACGGCCGGAAGGCCGACGCCCCTCCGGGGTCGTTGCGATTCGTCTCGCCGGTGGTCAAGGGCACGAAGGTCAAGTGCCTCGCCGGCGGCGGCGACGAGGTGACCGAGGCGATCCTGCCGGCCCTGGGGGCAAACGTGCCGGTCTTCGGCTTCTACGCGTGGGGCGAGCTGGGGCGGATCCGCGGCACCTACCAGCGGCTCGACCACCAGTACCAGCAGCACACGTTCGTCACCTCGGTGGTGGGGTTGGAGGAATAGCACGTGCAGGAACAGGGCGGACGCTGCGCCCGTGGGGGTTGAACGGATCCGGCACGTCGTCGGCGGGGCTCTCCACGCCCGCGGTCCGGGCGAACTGGGCCGCTAAGTTCGGGGCGTTGCTTTCGCAGGGACGGGAGGGTTTAAAAAACCGTAAATTTTCCCATAATTTTCTCTGGACTTTTTCAGGCCATCGCACCGATAGTACGCCAAACGTCAGTGCTCAACGTCAATAGGTCTTAGTGACAGGACCTGGGAACTGGAATCCCTGTGAAATGGGAAAGGAGTCTCAAATGAGAAAATGCCTGAAGCTAGTTGTAGCACTCGTCGTGCTCTACAGCGCAACGGCCCTGGCCGCCCCGGCGACGATGGAAGAGATGAAATCCACCATCGACGCCCTGAAGACCAAGCTCGAAGCGCAGCAGAGCCGCCTGGACCAGATCGAGACCAGGGTGGCCCAGGACATGAGGCTGGAGATGGCGAAGGTGGCCAGGGAGCTGGCCGCCGACGCGGCGAAACAGTCCGCCACGCCCGCCTGGCTGGACAACCTGACGTTCTCCGGGGACTTCCGCCTGCGCTATCGCAACGACTGCGCCGACGACCTCGACGACACCAGGCGATCGAAGGACCGCAACCGCGTGCAGTTCCGCCTGCGATTCGGGTTCATCAAGACCTGGCTGGACGAACAGCTCACGGTGGGCTTCCGCCTGGCCAGCGGGGAGGAGGAAGATGCCCCGTATTGGGACGACGACCCGAGGGTAACGGACCAGACCTTCACCGGCCTGTTCAGCAGGAAGAGCATCTGGATCGATCGCGCGTACGCGATCTACAAGCCGAAGGCCCTCCCCGGCCTGGTGGTCGCCGGCGGCAAGCTGGGCATCCCGTTCGTCCACACGGACATGATCTGGGATGAGGACATCAACGCCGAAGGCTTCTGGGCACAGTACTCCAGGGCGTTCGGCCCGGTCGAGCCGTTCGTCAACGGCGGCTACTTCATCGCCTACGAGAACCTCACGGGCGATAGCTGGACCGGCGGTACAGACGATTTCTACGACACGATCCTGATGTTCTACCAGGTCGGCATGAACTGGAAGATCACCAAGGACGTCAAGTGGACGTTTGCCGCCTCGTACTACGACTTCGACCACACCCACGCGGCAATCCAGGTCGTGGCGCCCAGCGACCCGGATTACTACGGGCCGCAGTCGCTGGCGTACGAGATGATCAACTTCACGAACAAGGTCGAGTTCAAGCTGTTCAAGCTGCCGTTCGAGGCGTACGTCGACTACGTCCACAACTGCGAGAACCGCATGTCCGTCGAGAACGACGAGAACATGGATGACGCCATCGCCGTCGGCATAAAGGTCGGCAAGAACGAGAAGAAAGGCGACTGGTCCGTCGGGTACAAGTACGCCTACATCGAGGCGTTCGCCACGCCGTTCTTCTTCAACGACGTCGATTTCAACGGCACCAACACCAGGGGCCACGTCATCCGCGCCACGTACAACCTGACCGACTTCCTCACCGTCGGCGGCTCGATCTTCATGCTCCAGAACATCTCCGATTCCGCCACTCTGGGTGAGACCTCGGGTGCCGAAGAGGTCACCTCGATCGTCGACCTGACCTGGTGCTTCTGAGAAGACCGGCAGTCGAGAAGACCTGACATAACAACCAGAGACGGATTCATTCACATCCGGCCGCCCGCGCGAGTTCCCGCGGGCGGCCGGCGTCTTTTGCCAGACGTGCCATCACCGTCGGCCGGGCCCCGGCGGGAGGAAAACCGGCAGCGCACCGTCGGGGAGTTTTCGCTGAACTCTTTCCGCTCATCGCGCCGATACTAGCCAACGCAAAGCCAATGACGACGGAACGTTGATGCATTCTCGCGATCGCGCTGGCGAGCTGGGCATCCCCAGGAAACCGGAAAGGAGTCCGGCATGAGAACACCCCTTCAGCTACTCGTTGCGTGCGTCGTGATCTGCAGCGCGACGACCATCGCAACCCCGGCGAAAATGGAAGAGATGGAAGCCGCCATTGACGCGCTCGAGGCCAGGCTCCAGGCGCAGCAGGGCCGCCTGGAGGAGCTCGAAGCCAGGGCGGCCCAGGACATGAAGCTGGAGATGGCGAAGGTGGCGAAGGAGCTGGCCGCCGATGCGGCCAAGCGGCCCGCCTGCCCGGCCTGGCTCGACAACCTGAAGTTCTTCGGCGATTTGCGCCTGCGGTATCAGGGCGTTTGCGCCGAAGACAGCAATGACACCAGGAGGAGGAAGAACCGCAACCGGGCGAGGTTCCGCCTTCGGTTCGGGCTCATCAAGACGTGGCTGGACGAACAGCTCACGGTCGGCTTCCGCCTGGCCAGCGGGGACAGCTCCAATGCGCCCTATTACAGCCACGACGATCCGACGAGCACGAACCAGACGTTCACGGGCCTGTTCAACAGGAAAGCGATCTGGATCGACCGCGCCTACGCGATGTATAAGCCCAAGGCCATTGAGGGACTGACGATCGCGGGAGGCAAGCTGGGCGTCCCGTTCGTCCACACCGACCTGATCTGGGACAGCGACGTCAACGTGGAAGGCTTCTGGGCACAATACGCCAGGGCGTTCGGCCCCATCGAGCCGTTCATCAACGCCGGCTACTTCATCGGCGAGGACGATTACTCCAGCGACAGCCAGTATGACGCCGTCCTCATGTTCTACCAGCTCGGCACGAGCTGGCAAGTCGTCAAGGGCCTCAAGTGGACCTTCGCCGCTTCGTACTATGACTACGACCACACCGACGTCATCCCGAACGGCGAATTCCAGATGATCAACCTGACCAACACGGTCGCCTTCAGGCTCTTCGACCTGCCGTGGGCAGCGTACGTGGATTACGTCCACAACTGCGCCAACAAGCTGACCTCCGGCGACGAGGAAAGCCAGGATGACGGCTTCGCCGTCGGCCTGACCGTCGGCAAGAACAAGAAGAAGGGCAACTGCTCCGTCGGCTACAAGTACGCCTACATCGAGACGTACTGCACGCCGGGCATCCTCAACGACTCGGACTTCGGGCACACCAACGTTCGCGGCCACGTCCTCCGCGCCACGTACAACCTCACCGACTTCCTCACCCTTGGCGGCACGGTCTTCCTCTGCCAGCGGATCGCCGGGTCCCAGGAGGGCGTGGAGTCCGTGGACACGCGGGTGGACCTGGTGTGGAAGTTCTGAGGAGGCGTCTCACTCGGCCGGGCCGATGAGGTGGATCGCGTTCTTTCCGGAGGCCTTCGCC
Organism: uncultured Planctomycetaceae bacterium; assembly: GCA_964427875.1. Taxonomy (GTDB): domain Bacteria; phylum Planctomycetota; class Phycisphaerae; order SM23-33; family SM23-33; genus CAYRVX01. Next base: position 67,417 of record CAYRVX010000005.1, on the reverse strand, counting down.
TCTCGCAGGGCGGTGTCGGCGGCACGGAGCAGTTCCCGGACGTGCCCGCCGTCGCGGGGGAAGCCCGCCAGCCCGCCGGAGATGGTCAGCGTGCCGGTGGCCTCCGGGCCGAGGCTCTCGAAGGCATGCGCCTGGACGGCCCGGCGGAAGCGGTCGGCCAGGGCGTAAGCGCTGGCGGGCGGATGGCTGTCAGGCGAGCGGGGCTCCTCGCCGCCGACGAACAGGACGGCGAACTCGTCGCCCCCGATCCGCGCCACGACGTCCCGCGACCGCGTGATCCGCTTCATCAACGCCGCCGTGTCCCGCAGGATCTCGTCCCCCGCGGCGTGGCCGTACGTGTCGTTGTACCGCTTGAAGTCGTCGATGTCGTACAGCAGCAGGGTCACGTGAGCCTCTTCGCGTCCGGCCTCGCGGAGCACCTGCTCGGTCCGGCGGTAGAAGTACCGGCGGTTGTAAGCGCCGGTGAGATGGTCGGTGATGGCCAGGCGGTGGAGCCCTTCGGCTCGCCGGGCGGCCGCCAGCAGCGCCGGCAGGGCCGCCTGCACGGTGGCCAGGTAGCCTCGCGTCGCCTCGGACGAGCGAGTGGCCCCGCGCGGCACGAGCACGCGGGGGGCGTCTCCGGCGGCCAGCAGCAGCGGCTTGGCGCCGGCAGGCATTGCATCCAGGTCCACCCAGGCGACGGGCGCGGCCATCAGGGCGCTCACGGCGCGGGCCAGGCGGTCTTCCAGGGCGGTGATGCTGTCGGCCGCTTCGATCAGCTCGGCGAGCTGCCGGGCGATCACCGGGGCGTCGGCGGCCCGGCCAACCGACGGCATGGGCGGGCGATACGCCGCGCCGCGGAGTGCGGCCAGCTCCCGACGGGTGGGGGGGTAGATGAAGTAATCGTCGAGCGGCCGGCCGAGCAAGGTCCGGACCTCGGGCTCCCCGGCCGGCGAACAGATGGCGTAGAGGCGCGAGTCGTGCTGGAGTCGTCGGGAGGCACGGCACAGCCCGGGGAAGTCCGCCCGCCCGGCCGTCAGGACGACCGTCGGCCAGCGCCGGCGGCTCATCTCCGTCAGCGCCTCGTACGGATCGCCGACGGCGGTGCACTGCTCGCGGCCCAGGAGGCCGGCGAGCTCCCGGCCGACCGCTCCGCCCGCCAGGAGCAGCATGTCGCCGGATGCGATCACGGCTCGTCCTCCAGCAGCGCGGTGAGCTCTTCGGGCGTCAGGAGGTCGCTGGGCGCCTGCGGCGCCGCCGGGCGAGGCTGGTCCTCAGCCGGCGATGCGGCCGCCGGGGCCGCGGTGTCCGGCTCGGTCCCGCGCTCGGCCTTGCCTCTGGCGGCCCGCTTGGCCGCCTTCTTTCGGCGGGCCCGCTTTTTTCGGGGCCGTTTGGGTGCTTGCGGCTCGCGCACCGGCGGCGGCGGCGGGGGCGCCTCGGGCGGTGCAACTTCCCCGCCCCCGGCCGCCTCGGCGGCTTCCGGAGCCTTCGCGGCCGCCGCGGCCAACCTGTCAAGAGCGCCGGGAAGATCGACCGTGGAGACCAGGAAAATGCCGCTGAGCTCCTCCGTGCTCATCCCGATCGGAAGGGGCCCGACGCCGAACATCGCCACGTCCATCCGCCGGGCGACGTCCAGCAGGCGGCCGTGGGCCGCAGACAGCGCGCGGAAGTCGATGACCATCGCCGCCACGGGGGCGGCAAGGATCTCGGCGCCCGCCTCGTATCCGCTGGGGACGCGCGCGACCTCGACGCCCCGCTCGCAGACGCCCCGCAGCCGCGAGCCTAACGCCGGATCGCGCGACAGGACCACCACGCGGAAGCGGTCCGAACCTGCGCTGCGAACTTCCATGAGATGTCCGCTGCCTCCATCGATACGTCCATCTTAATCGCAACACCCGAATTCGTCAATTCACGTTCGCGCCCTGCCTAACAGCACCAGGGCCGTCGCGCCGGTGATGCGCACGTCGACGTACTGCCCCGCCAGGCGCGTCGGGCCCGTGAAGTGCACGATGTGGTCGCCCCGGCTGCGCCCGACGAGCTGCGTCGCCTCGGCCGTGGGCCCAACGGCCTGCTTGCCCGCTCGGACGGAAGGGCCCTCGATGAGCACCTCGACGGTCCGGCCGACGTACGCGCTGTGATGCGCCAGGCCGACCTCCCGCTGGACGGCCAGAAGCTCGTGATTGCGCCGCTTCTTGACGTCGCCAGGCACGTCGTCGGGGAACTCTCGCGCGGCGGCCGTGCCCTCGCGCGGCGAGTACTTGAAAACGAAGCTGTTCTTGAAGCCGCTGCGGCCAATCAGCTCGGCCGAGGCCGCGTGGTCCGCCTCCGTCTCGCCCGGAAAGCCCACGATGAAATCGCCCGCCAGCACCACGCCGGGAACGATCCCCCGCGCCCGGTCGATCAGGTCGTCGTACTGCCGGCGCGTGTACCCGCGGTTCATCCGCTTCAGCACGGCGTCGGAACCGCTCTGCGGGGGCACGTGGACGTACCGGCAGACGTTCGGCAGGTCGCGCATGGCCTCCAGCACGTCGTCGCCGAAGTCCACCGGATGGCTGGTGACGAACCGCAGCCGCCGCAGGCCGGTCACGCCCGAGACGCGCTCCAGGAGATCGCTGAAACGAACCGTGGGCGATTCGCCGCCCGCCGGAGAGCAGCGGTAGCGGTTGACCGTCTGGCCCAGAAGGGTGACCTCGCTTCGCCCGGCCTCGACGAGGCGGCGGACCTCCTCGACGATCCGTTCCGGCCGGCGGCTGCGCTCCCGGCCGCGGACGAACGGAACGATGCAGTACGTGCAGAAGTTGTCGCACCCCTTCGCCACGCGGACATAGGCCTGGTATGGGCTTGTTGTCTGGTACGCATCGCGGGCCAGGTCCAGCGCGTCGATCTCCTCGACCGGGCCGGGGGCGTCCCGCGCGGGGTCCAGCGCAACGCCGGGGGCCCCGCCGGCCGCCCGGTCGATGAGATCCACGAGCTCCGTCAGCCTGCCCGGCGCGCAGACCACGTCCACTTCAGGGAACCGCTTCCGCAGGTTGCGGCCTTCCTTCTGGGCCATGCAGCCGAGCACGCCGAGGATCAGCTTCGGGCGATGGCGGCTCTTCCGCCGGCTGTCGGCGCCCAGGCGGGAGTAGACCTTCTCCTCGGCGTGCCGGCGGACCGAGCAGGTGTTGTACAGCACCACGTCGGCGGCCTTCCGGTCGGCGACAAGCTCGTGCCCGGCCCGGCGGAGCTGCCCCGCGGCGAGCTCGCTGTCCAGGCGGTTCATCTGGCAGCCCATCGTTTCCAGGTACACCTTCATCGAATATGCGTGCTCCCGATCCCTTATGATACCCGCGCCGGCGACGGTCGGGATGGCCAATTGCCCGACAAGCAGGGCGCGCGGTCGGATCCGGCCTACAATGTTGGGGGTTTCAGACAGGACAGAGCCATGAGCATGACGATACGGATAGCCGGCGAGGCCGGCCAGGGAGTGCTTACCACGGGCGGCCTGCTCGTCTCCGCGCTGGCGGAGTCGGGCCTGCACGTTCTCGCCACGCGGAGCTACATGTCCCGCATCCGCGGCGGGTTGAACTGGTACGACGTCCGCATCGGCGAGAAGCCCCTCTACGCGGGCACGCCGGAGGCGGACCTGCTGGTCGCCCTGACGGACGCGGCACTGGAGACGCTCCGCGAGGGCGTCGCCGACGGCGGGTTGATCCTCTACAACGGCGCCCGGGCCGACGGGGCCGTGGCGATCGACCTCGACGGCACGGCCAAGGAAGTCGGCGGCAGCGCGCTGTACTCCAACACGGTGGCGGGCGGGGCCGTCTTCGCCCTGCTCGGCTGCGACCTGAAAGTCCTCGACGCCCTGCTGGAGAGGCGGTTCTCCAAGAAAGGCGACGACGTGGTCGAGGCCAACCGCTCCTGCGCCCGGAGGGGCGCCGATCTCGCCGCCGGCGCCGCCGGCAGACTCCGCACTCCGCCGGCCGGCGGCAAGGTTGGCCGCGTCTGCGACGGCGCCTCGGCGATCGGCCTGTCGGCCGCCGTGGCGGGCGTGAAGCTCGTGACGGCATATCCGATGACGCCCGGCACGGCCACGTTCGCCTACCTCGCCGGCGCGGCGGATCGATACGGCATCGTCGTCGAGCAGGCGGAAGACGAGATCGCGGCCGTGAACATGCTCTGCGGCGCCGCCTACGCAGGCGTGCCCGCGATGACCGCCACGAGCGGCGGGGGCTTTGCCCTCATGGTCGAGGGGCTCAGCCTGGCGGGTATTATGGAGCTGCCCATATTCATCGTGGTCGCCCAGCGGCCGGGCCCGGCGACGGGGCTGCCGACGCGCACGGCCCAGCAGGACCTCCGGTTCGCCCTGACGGGGGGGCACGGCGAGTTCGCGCGGGCGGTCTTCGCGCCCGGCACGGTTCGCCAGTGCTACGACCTCACCCGCCAGGCGCTGAAGACGGCGCACAAGTTCCAGACGCCCGCCATCCTGCTGACCGACCAGTTCCTCCAGGACCTCGAGCAGACTGTTGGGGAGCTGCCCGGCGAGCCGCGGCCGATCGACCGGCACGTCGCGGCCGACCCGGCCGCCGAGTACGTCCGCTACGAGGTGACCGAATCGGGCATCTCTCCCCGGGCGATTCCCGGCGGGCCGGCCTTCGTGGTCTGCGACAGCGACGCACACACCGCCGACGGGCACATCACCGAGGACCTCGAGGCCCACGTCGCCCAGCAGGACAAGCGCATGCGGAAGCTCGTCGGCATGACGGCCGAGAGCCTGCCTCCCGAGCGCTACGGCAGCGACGGCGCCGAAACGCTGCTCCTGGCGTGGGGCTCGACCTACGGGCCCGCCCGCGAGGCCGTCGATCTGCTCGCCGGCGAGCGCGAACCGGTCGCCATGCTGCACTTCGCCCAGCTCTGGCCCCTCGACGCCAAGGCCGTACGGGCGGCCATCGGCCGCCCGCGGCGGGTCGTCTCCGTCGAGGGCAACTGCACCGGACAGCTCGCCTCGCTGCTGCGATCCATCGGCGCCCTGGGCGACTGCGAGCTGTGCCTCAAGTATGACGGCCTGCCGTTTACCGGCAGCCAGATCGTCGAAAGGATCCGATCATGAACCTCGCCAAGGCCGACACGCGACCCGCCTGGTGCCCCGGCTGCGGGAACTACCCGCTGCTGAAGACCTTCGACGAGGCGCTGGAAGAGGCCGGCATCGACCGCCGGCGGCTGGTGCTGGTCTCCGGCATCGGCCAAGCCGCCAAGCTGCCGCATTACACGGAGGCCAACGTCTTCAACGGCCTCCACGGCCGGGCGCTGCCCGCCGCCACGGGGATCAAGCTCGCCAACCACGAGCTGGAAGTCGTCGTCACCAGCGGCGACGGCGACATGTACGGCGAGGGGGGCAACCACTTCATCCACGCCGTCCGGAGGAACATCGGCGTCAAGGCCTTCGTGCACGACAATCAGGTGTACGGGCTGACGAAGGGACAGGCCTCGCCCACGAGCGAGCTCGGCATGGTGACGAAGGTGCAGACGCACGGCGTGATCAGCATGCCGCTCAACCCGCTGGCGCTGGCGATCGTGGAGGACTGCTCGTTCGTGGCCCGGTCCTTCACCGGCACGCCAGACCACCTTCGCGGGATGATGGTCGCCGCCCTGCAACACAAGGGGGGCTTTGGGCTGTTGGACATCCTCCAGCCGTGCCCGTCGTTCAACCGCCGCAACACGTTCAAGTGGTACAAGGATCGCGTCCGGCCCATCGACGAGAGGCACGATCCGGCCAACCGCACCGCCGCGCTCGAGCTGGCCCTGCGGTGGGGGGAGGAGATCCCTATCGGCATCCTCTATCGGTCCAGCCGACCGAGCTTCGAGTCCCAGCTCGGAGTGCTCCGGGCCGGGCCGCTCGTCCGGCAGTAGGCCGGGCTCAGCACACGGAGCGACCGAGGCGCCGGCGGGCCTCGTCGGCCGAAAGGCCCGACAGGAGGAACTCCTTGCGGGGATGCGTCCGCCCGGCGCAGAGTCTCACGTCGCGGCGGTCCAGGGAGAGGGCCTTGGCGAGGATCCTGGCGACGGCGGCGTTGGCCTTGCCTTTCTCGGGCGCCGCGCTCGTGGCGACCTTGAGAGCCTCGCCCAGGACGCCGGCGACCCTGTCGCGAGCCGAGCCCGGGACGACCTTGACGGCCAGGACCGCACCGGCGGGCGTGTCCCGGATGCTGAGGTCCTCGGCGTTCTTCATCGTCTCACTCGATCATTCCGACCTGCCTGGCGTATTCGAAGAGCCCGCCTGCGGCGATGATCTCGGCCGCGTCGCCGAGGTCCTCGAGGGCGTAGGTCTCTCCGCCGGTGAGGTGCTTCAATCGGCCGGTTGCGGTATCGAGCTCGACCTCGTCTCCGGTGGCGATCCGGTCGATCAGGCGCTGCGACGTCTGGAAGGGAACGAGGTAGGCCCCGTTGATGCAGTTGCGGTAGAAGATGCGGGCGTAGCCTTCGGCGACCACCGCGTGGACGCCTGCGGCGGAAATGGCCAGCGGGGCATGCTCGCGCGAGCTGCCGCAGCCGAAGTTCCGCCCGGCGACGATCACGGCGAAGGCGCTGGTAAGGCTGTCCTCCTCGACGAACCGCACGCTGCCGGCAGGCAGGCCGGAGCCCTCCGGCGGCACCCCGCTCAGGGCGTACTTGCCGAAGTACTTCCGCTCGCCCGGATCGGACGGATCGTAGCTCAGGTACTTCGCCGGGATGATCTGGTCGGTGTCGACGTGGTCGCCGACGACAAACACCTTGCCGCGAATCACCTTTTCCATCATGTGACGCCTCTCGCCGGCGGCACCCGCGCCCCTCGGGTGCGTCAGATCAGCCGCCGGAGCCCAAACGCGATCAGCAGGGCCCCGCCGAGCAGGGGCACAAGGACCAGTACAATGAAATACAGGCCGAGGAACTGGCGGTCCGTTTTCGAGTCCCCGGTGCGGTCCAGGATGGCCTGCGCGAGTCTGTTCCTGCCGCTGACCCAGCCGACGAGCATGATCAGCCCGATCACCATGAGAACAGCCCCCAGGATGATGAGGATCGTACCCAGCATACGCACCTGGCCCTTCCGCGGGGGGAGAGTGTATGGCCGGGCGATGCGCCTGGCAAGGCGAAAACGGCAGGGCCCCGTTGCACGGTGCCCGGCCGCGCAGGAAAAACCCGCGCAGCGGCGCGGGTCGGGGCTTCCATTGACGGGATCTCGTCCGGCCCGGTCAGGCCGAAGCCGCCTCGCGGCGGCGCGAGCGCCGGCTCCCCAAAGCGGCGTTCTCCAGCGCCGTGACGATCGCCTCGTGCAGCTCGTCGGTAGAGAAGACCGGCTTCATGAGCAGTTCGTCGCCGCCTCGCTGCCAGGCGCGCCAGGCGATGTCGCAGCGGTCCAGCCAGCCGGTCAGCAGCACGGCGGGGCGAGGGTCGACGCCCGCAAGCAGCTCGACGAAGCCGTCCTCGGCCAGTTGGGCCGCAACGATGACCAGGTCGGGCCGCCAGTGGGCAACACGTCTCAAGGCGTCGTCCAGGCGGACTTCCCGGACAACCAGATGCGCGTGGGATTCCAGGTATGCCGCGGCCATTCGGGTGAAACGCCAATCCGGTTCCACCATAAGTACCTTCATGGACATGGATCTGCCTTTCGAATGACTTCCGCGCGGTCGCGGGCCACCGGGCGGACACTTGTCTTATCGGCACGCCGGATGCGCGGAATGAGGAAGTTTTCCCCGGAAGACAGGCGCCGCCCGCCGCAGGTGCTCGTCCGGCTCGGAGCTCAGCCCCCCGAAGTGACGTCCCGGGCGGCCTTGATGGCGATCATGCGGTCCAGCGCCACCCGCGCGTCGGCGGCAACACCGGCTTCGACGGCCACCCGATTGACGACCTCGCCGGCGCCCAGGCGATCCAGCACCCACAGCAGGTGGGGCAGGTCGATGCGCTGCATCATGGCACACAGCGCGGGCGCGTCCGACAGGAGGCGAACGAACCGGTCGCCGTGGCGCTTGGCCAGCCTGTTGACCAGATTGCTCTCGGTGCCGACGGCCCACTTGCCGCCCGGCTCGCCGGCCGCGACGGCGCGGATGATCTGCTCGGTGCTACCCGACGCGTCGGCCAGCGCCACCACCGCGCGCGGGCACTCGGGATGAACGATGACGCGGATGCCCGCGTGCTTCTCGCGGACGCGCTTGACGTGCTCGGCCTTGAACTTCTGATGCACGTAGCAGTGCCCCTTCCACAGGATGAAGGTGGCCCTTTCGGCGTCGTCGGCAGTCAGCCCGCCGTGGGGCAGATGGGGGTCGTAGACGGCGCAGTCCTCCAGGCGGTAGCCAAGCGCCACGGCGGTGTTTCGCCCCAGATGCTGATCGGGGATGCAGAGGATCTTCCCGCCGCCGGCGCCGCCTTCCCCGGCGCCGGCCAGGGCCCACCGGAAGACGTTTCGCACGTTGCTGGAGGTGCAGCACGCCCCGCCGGCCCGGCCGGTGATGGCCTTCACCGCCGCGTGGGAGTTCACGTAGGAGACGGGAACCACCTTCGCGTCGGTGAGCTGGGCGAGCTCATCCAGCGCAGCCGCCACGCCGTCGGCGTCGGCCATGTCCGCCATCTCGCAGCCTGCCTGGATGTGCGGCAGGATGACCACCTGCTCGGGGCCCGATACGATGTCCGCCGACTCCGCCATGAAGTGGACGCCGCAGAAGACGATGTAGCGTGCCTCTTCCTGCTCCGCTGCCAGCCGGCTGAGCTTCAGGCTGTCACCGGTGAAGTCGGCGAAGTCGATTACCTCGTCGCGCTGGTAGTGGTGGCCGAGGATGCACAGGCTCCTGCCGAGTTGGGCTTTCCGCTCGGCGATCCGTCGGCGGAGCTCCTTTCCGGCCGGTTGAGTGTATTCTCCAGGCAGTGGGCTTTGGACGGCCATGGTCGTGATTCTCGTTCGGAGGCCGGTCTCGTCAACTCATTGTATCAGGATCGGCTTGGCGCTTCCCAGGCGCCCGTCGGAGGAGCTCGCGGAGCTCGGGGCATTGCAGAAGCACGGCCGCGGCGAGGAAGGCCGCGGCCCCGGCGATGACGGCGGCGATGACGGTCACCAGCAGGCCGGCCCCCGCCAGGCCCAGCCACCACCGCACGCCCATCACGGCGGCGGCCATGACGATCGTGGCCGCGGCCACGCGCCCGGTCGACAGGAGTAGGCTGCGCCATCCAAGCCTGCCGACCTGGCGGTGGAGCATCCAGCCCAGGACGACCGCGTTGAGCGTGCTCGTCACGGCGGTGGCCGCACCGAGGGCGGCCGACTTCAGCGGCGTGAAGATGCCGCCAAGGACGAGCAGGACGTTCAGGACCGCCAGCACGGCTGCGGTGATCATCGGCGTGCGGGTGTCCTTCCGCGCGAAGAACGCCCGCAGGAGGACGTGCACGCAGAAATAGGCGGGCATGGCGAGGCAGTAAACCTGAAGCATGGCCGTGGTGCGCGCGGTGTCCAGGGCGCCGAACCCGCGGCGCTCGAAGATCAGCTCGACGGTCCCCTCGGCCAGCAGGATCAGACCGACGCCGGAAGGGACACCCAGGAACACGCACAGCCTCAGCGCCCGGTTGAGCACCTCCCGCAGGCCGGCCTTGTCGTCGCGGGCGACGCACCGGCTCAACAGCGGGAAGACCACCGTGGCCACGGAGATGCCCAGTACGCCCATGGGCAACTGGTACAGCCGCCCGGCTGCGTAGTGGCAGCGGACGACGCCGTCGACCAGCGGCAGATCGGGGCTCGCGGGCGAAGCGGTGCAGGCCTTTGCGATCAGCCTGGCCAGAAGGTCGCTGACCTGTACCAGGCTCAGCGGGACGACGGTCGGCGCCATGCGGCGCGCGATCTGGCTGATCTCCGGCAGGACGGGCCGAAGCGCCCACATCAGCGCCAGTCCCGACCTCCGCAGGAGCCAGATCGCCCCCAGAAGCTGCACGACGCCGCATGCCAGAAGCGCGATGCCGACCACGGCGAACTGTCCCGGCTCCGTCCGCGCCAGGGCCGGCGCGAGCCACCATCCCGCCGCGATCAGACCGACGTTCAGCAGGATCGGGGCCATCGCCGGATACGCGAAGTGACCCTTGCTGTTCAGCGCCGCCGAACACAGCGCCAGCAGGCAGATGGTGAACATGAACGGCAGCATGAGCATGGTGAGCTTGACCGCCAGTTGCCGGTCCCACTCGCCCGGGGCCAGCAGAAGGAACACGAGCAGCCCCGCCTCGATGAGTACGACGAGCGCGGCGAGGAGAATCGCCAGGAGCCCGGCCGTGTTGGCCAGCACCGCCCGCGCGCGGTCCCACCCGCTTTTCTCCGCGGCTTCGGTGAAGACGGGGATGAAGGCCGCCGACAGGGCCCCCTCGCCGAAGAGGCGGCGGAAGAGATGGGGCACGGAAAAGCCCAGCCAGAACGCGTCGGCCACCCTCCTGCCGCCCAGCGGCACCAGCGCCATGTCGCGCACCAGGCCGAGCACGCGCGAGAGCATCGTCAGGGCCGCCACGAGCCTGGCGGCGCCGAAGAAGTGGTCCTGCTCGCCGGCGGCATGCCCGGTTTTCTCGCCTTCCGCGCCCACGGGGGCATTATGCCCGCGGCGGCGCGAGCCCGCAAGCGGCCCCACCGACCTTGACGCGACAGCGGCTTGCAGCGAAGGTATGCCCGTGCGGATCGGCCACGTCATCACGCGGATGATCCTCGGCGGGGCGCAGGAGAACACGCTCCTGACGTGCGAGGGCCTTCACGCGCGCGGGCACGAGGTCACGCTGGTCACCGGCCCGCCCGTCGGGCCCGAAGGCCAACTGATGAGCCGTGCCCGCACGGGCGGGTATCGCGTGATCGTGATCGACGCGATGCGCCGGGAGATTCGCCCGTGGCGGGACCGGGCGGTCGGCCGGCAACTGCGCCGCCTGCTGGCCGAGCTGCGCCCCGACGTGATGCACTCGCATTCGTCCAAGGCGGGCATTCTGGCCCGCGCCGCGGCGGCGGCGGTCGGCGCAATGAAGGTCGTCCACACGATCCACGGCCTGCCCTTTCACCGCTATGAGTCCTGGTGGCGCAATCGCCTGTACGTCGCGCTGGAGCGCCGGGCGGCGAGGCGCAGCGATGCCTTGATCTCCGTGGCCGACGCGATGACGGCCCGGGCCCTGGCGGCCGGCGTCGGCCGACCGGAGCAATACACGACCATCTACAGCGGCATGGAGGTCCGCCGATTCGTCGAGCGGCCGGGCGAGACGGACGCCTTCCGCGCGGCGATGAAGCTGCCGAGAGACGCCCTCCTGGTGACGCAGGTCTCGCGCCTGGCGGAGCTGAAGGGTCACGAGTTTCTCCTGGCTGCGGCCGGGCGAATCGCCGACGAGCGGGTGCATTTCTGCCTGGTCGGCGACGGCGCGTGGCGGCGGCGGATCGAGTCGCAGATCGGCACGATGGGCCTGGCCAAGAGGTTCCGCCTGACGGGCCTGGTCGCCCCCGACCGGATCCCCGCCGCTCTACACGCCAGCGACATGGTCGTGCACTGCTCCCTCCGCGAGGGCCTGGCCCGGGCGCTGCCGCAGGCCATGCTGGCGGGAAAGCCCGTGGTGAGCTTCGACATTGACGGGGCCCGGGAAGTGGTGGACAGCGAGACGGGAATCCTCCTGCCGCCGAAGGACGTCGCGGGCCTTCAACTGGCGATCGAGACGCTGGCGTCGACGAAGCGGCTTCGCGACAGGCTCGGCGCAGCCGGGCGACGGCGGTGCCGCGAAATGTTCGACCACAACCAGATGGTCGAGCGGATCGAGGCGATGTACCGAAAGCTCGTGGGCTGACGGGCTCTGCCTTCTGCTACAGGAGCTCCCCGAGGGATTCCGGGGTGACTTCGGCGAGGGAATCGACGACTCGGTCGGCCGCGTTGAGGCGCTCTCTTGAGTAGGAATTGGTCACGGCGAGGACCTTCATTCCGGCGGCCCTGGCCGCGTCGATCCCGGCGGGGGAGTCTTCAACGACGACGCATCGAGCGGGGAGGATTTCGCGGCCCGTGACGGCTGCGAGCCGTTCGCGCACCTTCAAATACCCTTCCGGATCGGGTTTGCCCCGGGCGACGTCCTCGGCGGGGATGATCGTCCGGAAGCATTCCAGCACGCCGAGGGCGCGCGAGGCGAGCTCGATTTCCTCTCTGAGGGCTCCGGAACAGACGGCCAGTGCCACTCCGGCCGCGGCTGCGTCGCGAATGAGCTCCACCGCGCCCGGCAGCGGCTGGATCGCCTCGGCGAAGGCGCGCTGGACGAGCACGGTCTTTTCGGCGGTCAACCGGGCGATTCTCTCGGCGTCCAGGTCCAGCCCCGCGTCGCGAGCGGCGATCCTGAGGCAGTCGCGGTCGTCGTAGCCGAGGTACTTGTCGTAATAGTCGCCCTCGGACAGCTCAACGCCCACCGTCTCCAGCACGCGCTGGAAGCACACCAGGTGGACCGGCTCGGAGTCCACGACCACCCCGTCGAAATCGAAGATCAACGCGTCCATCGTCGATTGCGGATTGTAGATTGCCGATTGCGGATTGAAAGAGCAAAACACCGGCCGGGACATGGACGCCCGAAAAGGCGGTCGCTCCGGGAGCAGGTATTCCGGCGCGCTTGCCCGATGCCCTTCGGACGGAGATGCCCTCCGTGCGGCGAGGCGCAATCCACGGGGATTCTTTTGACTTCTATGAAAAGTACGGCTCATTACCAGCCGATACTCCCTGCGGACAACACGTGTTTGGTTTTCCGGCCGGCCTGTCCCCGGCGTGACCGAGGTCGTTTGTGGTGCAATGCATGACCAGGCTAAAACTGACGTCGCCCGGAGTTCTGTTGATCCTGGCTGTTGTGGCGGCCGGAGGGATCTTCCTCCTGGACCTCTTCTACCTCTGCCCCTACACCGACGCTCAGAAGTGGGCAGCCCTGCGCGAAGAGGCCGTTCGAACGGAGCATGGGGTCCAGCTCGCGCTCCAGGCCGAGCAGCGCAGCCTTGTCCGTTCGGCTGCCGCCTGGGCCCGAAGCACCGAGGTGGTCCACTTCCTTCAGCGGTCGGACTCCGACCCTCTGGATGTCTTCCTCCAAGAGGCCATGGGGCCTGCAAAGGTGGAATGGGCCTGGCTGACCGACCCGAATGACCATCTCCTCGGCGCCTGGTCCGCTGACCGGGAATCGTGGACGCAAGCCGACGGGATCGCATCGGCCGTAGAGGCGCTGCGCAGCTCGAACAGTATTCCCCAGGCCGGGCTGATTCGTCTTCCCGATGGTCCCGCGCTCTTTGCCCACTATCCCGTGAAGGCATCAGGCAGTGACGCCAATCAGGTGGGTTATCTGTGCCTGGCGCGGAGCATCGATTCCGATCTTCTGGACAAACTCAGCCTGAATGCCGGCGGAAGGCTCGTGCTGATTCCCCATGAGAAGCTGCCCCGCGGTGTTGCCTTGGACAATTCAGCCCGACAGACGATCTGGCTGACGACGGAAGAGCACCTGGCGGTGGCCTGGTTGGCCCGTGACCCGGCCGGGAAGAACCTCGGGTACTTCCTCGCGACGGTGCCGGTGGTTCACATCCACCGCCAGGCCCTCAGCAGCCGGAGAATGGTGCTGATCATCCTGTCGCTTTCCGTGGCCTTGACGCTGCTGGTGATCCTGGGCTCGCACATGTTGATCACCGGACCGGTGGTCCGCCTGCTGAGCCGCCTCCAGCGGCTGGAGTCCGGGGAGGGCACCCCGGAGAACCTGGCCCGCGACCTCCACGGTGAGCCGCTGATGCTGGCCCGCCGGCTGGAGAACGCCTTCGAGAAGCTGGCCCACATTTCCAAGACGGACGAGTTGACCGGCCTGGCCAACCGCCGCCACTTTGCCGAGGTGCTGGACTGCTTCTACCTCCAGGCCCGACGGTATAACCGCCCGCTGTCACTGATCGTGATGGACATCGATTTCTTCAAGGCGGTCAACGACGCCGGAGGCCACCAGGTCGGCGATGAGGTGTTGAAGTGGGTCTCGACAGCCATCGAGGAGGCCTGCCGCAGGGCGGACCTGCCGGCGCGGTTCGGCGGCGACGAATTCGCCGTCCTGCTGCCGGAGACCGCCGCCGAGGACGCGCGGGCCGTCGCCGAGAGAATCCGCGCCGCCATCGAGGGCCGGACCATCCACGCCGGCAACCTGGAGTTCAACGTCACGATCTCCGGCGGCATCGTCGACCTCAACGCCGGCGAGATGGACGGGCCCGACGCGATGCTGGGTCTGGCCGATCAGGCATTGTACGGCGCAAAGCAGCTCGGCAGGAACCGCATCCTCCTGGCCCACGACATCCACGCCCCCCAGGCCGACAGCGAGGAGAACGAAAGCAGAAAGATCAACGTCCTCAGCAAGCGACTTGCCGGGCTCGATAGCCAGTTCAAGGACCTCTTCGTGAGGGCGTTCAAGGAAGTGATGCTGATCCTCCAGCACCGCGACCCGCACATGGCGGACCACACCCGCAAGGTGCTGCACTATGCCACGGTGATCGCCAGGGAAATGGAGCTGCCCCCTCACGTCATCAAGCGGATCGAGGTCGCCGCCGTCATGCACGATGTCGGCATGGTCGCCATGCCGGATTCGATCCTGCTGTGTCCGGGCCAGCTCGACGAAGAACAGCTCCGCATGATGAGGCGCCACGCGCTGCTCAGCGTGCGCATCATGGAGCGAATGGACTTCCTCGACCAGGAGATCCCCGCCGTCCGATACCACCACGAGCGATGGGACGGCAAGGGCTATCCGGAAGGCATCTCGGGGGCCTCCATCCCGCTGACCGCCAGGGTCCTCGCCGTCGCCGACGCGTTCGACGCCATCACGTCCCCGCGAACATTCCGCAATGCAAAGACCTGCGCCGAGGCGCTCGGCGAGATCCGCCGCGCCGCCGGAGCACAGTTCGACCCCGCGGTCGTCGAGGCCTTCATGCTTGCAGCCGACCGCCTCGGCAGCGAGCTGATGCATATGCCCGAGACCGAAGCCGACCGGGACCTGCGGGTCGAGCAGGAGGCTCACTTCGCCTCCCCCACCTGGCGGGAATCGGCGCCCGCCGAGGCGCGGCAGGGCGAATCCGCCGATTCCTGAGCTACTGGCGGCCCTTCCCCTTGCCTGTATCTCCGCCCTTGGCGGCCCCGGAGGTCGGGCGGGCAACCTTCTGTGCCTTCGACAGCACGATGTTCCGCATCAGCTCGAACGCCGACTCCGGAGCGTAGCCGTGCACCTCGTAGCAGGCGTAGCCCACCAGCCCGGCCGTGAGGTCCTCGTCGCTCAAGAGAATCAGCGGATCGCCTTTTGCGCCCAGCAGCGCCTTCAGATGCGGGTCGCTCTCCCTCATGCGCACCTCGACGCGGCTGAAACGGCGGAACCTCAAGTTCTTGATTCCGGCGGCGGCCTGTTGGAAGAGCGGGGAGCTGATCGTCAGTCTGCGGAGGCGCCTGCTCCTCACGAGCTCATCCGGCAGGCCGGCGGCGATCTTCGCGGCCAGCACCTGGGCGGTCTCCGCGAAGCCCTTGGCCCCGCCGGTGGACCAGGCTCCGCCGGCGGCCTCCAGCAGCAGGAGCCCGCCGCCCGTGATGAACTGCTGAAGCGCCTTGACCTCCTCCGCGGAGAGGGCGATGCGGTCGGTGCCGCTGATCACCGCCACCTTCGCCCCGCCGGCTGCGAGTTGGGCAATCGGCATCGGGCCCGCGACGTCCACCTTCGTCTTGGTCCTTATGGCCATCAGCCGCGAGAACCGCTGCCACGCCAGCGGCTCGGGATCGTAATTGCCGGGCTTTCCTTCGTTGTTGTTGTATTGCAGACGCGCCACCTTGACCGTGCGGGTCGGCTGAAACCGGATTTCCTTCGGCCAGCCCCTTGTGCCCCGGGCCGCCAGCGCCTTCTCCGCCAACGCCTTGCCGCTGACGTACATCGCCACGTTCACCGCCGCCTGGAATGAGGGCTTGTCCGACTGCGTCAGCCGCAGTTGCCAGGCCTTCGGCAGGTCCTTGTCCGTGTGGATCACCAACGGGCGAATGCCGTTCGTGACGATGTGGAACTCCGGAAAACCCGCCAGCCGGAAGTTGATGGAATACAGCTTGTGGTCCTTCGGGCACTCGACGAGCTTGTAGTCGCCGAACAGCTTGGCGTATATGGCGCGAATGCCCTTGCTGAACCCGCCGCCCTGGCATTCGGTGCAGCTCAGGATCGTCCCGCCCTCGTGCACGTAGGTCCGCAGGGCCTCCAACTGCTTGGGGGTGAACTTCGGCGCCGCCGAGCCGGAAATGTACAGGATCGGGGCGTCGTGCCACTCCTCCGGCGGCACCTGGAGGTTCACGATCTGCCAGTTGACCGTCGTCTCGAACTGCTGGCTGGTCCATCGCGCCAGGGAGGCCACGTCACGCGGACGGTTGTTCCAGTCGCCGGGGAACTCCAGCTTGTTGAACAGCACCGCGTGCCGCCCGCGGACCAAAAACAGCAGCGCGTAAGAAGTGGAGATCACCGGCCCGTATCCGCCCGGCCAGGAGCCGTCGGGCCTCTGCGCTTTGACCAGCCAAGTCGCCCCGAGCTTGTACCAGTCGGCCTTGCCGAAGTACTTGTACCCGCTGGCCAGGCCGATCCGCTCGATGCCGTACAGCAGGTAGTACCCTCTGCCCCCGTGTCCGGCCCCTGCGTTCACGTGGCCGCCGGCTCGCCGGTAGTATCGGTCCACCCAGTCGAGGGCACGGGTAAGGGGGTTGAGCACGGCCTGGACCTTCGGCCCCTGGTCGCACTTGACGAACCCGTCGGCGAGAAGGTTGTCGTAGCAGACGAAGAGGGTCGCCAGCCCGGCCGTGGTCATCGTGGGCGTGCTCGCGCCGGTGCGATAGCTCCAGCCGCCGTCGTCGTTGACGCACTCCAGCCAGTGTTTGAGGATCATGTACCAGTATTGCCTGGGCACCTCCTCGTCCAGTTGGGCGGCCGCCCAGACGCCCAGCACGCCGTACTGGCTGTTGGAGTTGTCCCCTGAGCTCATCATCTGCCCGAAGCAGTCGTAGCCGTAGCTGCCGTCCCTCGTGGACTTGATCAGCAGCTCGGCGTCCCGGCGCAGGTGCGTCCGATACTGCCTGGCGCCCTGCCTCGCCGCGGCCAGAAACGCATTCGCCCGCAAGCCGAGCGAGTACGTCTTGTGACAGAACCTGTTCCAGTTCTTCTTGTAGTTGTCGTCGACCTTCCCCACTTTCAGGGCCATCAGCCCGCTGGGCGCCTGCGACTTCACCAGGAAACCGAGGGTCTTCTTCATGCCCTCGTCGTCATGGCGGACCAGGCCGCTCTCCAGCATCGCGTAAGCCGCCATCGCCGTCGGGCCGACGGGATAGTAGTGCCCTCCCTGGGGGTTGCCGTGCGGGCCGAACGAGCCGTCGGGCTTGCGCGCGCTCTTGAGGTACTCCACTCCCTTGCGAATGGCCTCGGCCACCGCCGCGTCGGAGAAGGTCTCTTCCGGTTCGCCGCCCTTTCCCTTGCCCTCGCCTCTCCCCCTGCCCTGTGCGTGCGCTGGCCTGGCCGTTGTACTCAGGCCGCCCACCAGCACAACCGTCATGAGCAGCAAAGCCGTCATTCGACGCATGGCGCACTTCTCCCAGTTCGTCTGCCGCGATCCCACGACGCGGCTTGAAGTATATCACCGAGCCACACAGGCCGCTCCGGCATGTCGCCCGGCGCTTTGGACGCGCCGGCCCGGCCAGCGTCGCCCCGATCGGGCGATCAGCATACCGCCAAAGCCCGCTGGCGGCAACACCCGCGGGCGCCGCCGAAGGCCCACAGCGGCCGCTATGCCTTCTGCTGCCTGGCCAGGCGGTGCCGCAGGCAGGCGTCGATGAACTCCTGAATGTCTCCGTCCAATACCCGGTCGGACTGCGGGACCTTCAACTCGGTCCGCTCGTCCCGAACGAGCTGGTACGGGTACAACACGTAGGAACGGATCTGGCTGCCGAAGGCGATTTCGCCCTTGTCGCTGTAGATTCTGGCCAGTTCCTCGTCCCGTTTGGCCGTCTCGGCCTGGTACAGCTTGGCCGTCAGCATCTTCCGCGCCTGGGCGCGGTTCTGGTGCTGGCTGCGCTCGTTCTGGCACTGTACGACGATGCCCGTGGGCAGATGCGTCAGCCGGATCGCGCTGGAGGTCTTGTTGACGTGCTGCCCGCCGGCCCCGCGGGACCGGAAGGTGTCCTCCCGCACCTCCTTTTCCCAGTCGATCTCGATCTCGACCTCGTCGGGCTCGGGCAGCACATCCACGGAGGCGAAGCTGGTGTGCCGGCGGTTCTGGGCGTCGAACGGGCTGATCCGCACCAGCCGGTGCACGCCGCGCTCGCACGAGAGGTACCCGTAGGCGTAGGCCCCGTCGACCTTCAGCGTCACGGAGCGGATGCCGGCCTCTTCGCCTTCCAGGCGGTCGATTTCCCCCGCCGCGTAGCCTGCCCGCTCGAAATAGCGCAGGTACATGCGGAGCAGCATCTCGGCCCAATCGCAGCTCTCCGTGCCGCCGGCGCCCGCGTGAATCGAGAAGTAGCAGTTCCCCGCGTCGTGTGCGCCCGAAAGCAGCGTCCGAAGCTCCAGTCGCTCCATCTCGCCGAGAAGCTTTTCCGCGTCGGCGGCCGCCTCCGCGAGCGCCTCCTCGCTGCCCTCCTCCCGGGCCAGCTCGTACAGGATCGAGACGTCCTCGATCCGCTGGCCCAGGTCCTCGGCCGGCGCGAGGGTGGACTTCAGGCCCTTCAGTTCCGCAACGACCTCCTGGGCGGCCTCGGGATGATCCCAGAAGCCCTGCTCGCCCATCCGCCGCTCCAGTGCGGCCATCCGCTGCCGGCGCGCAGGGACGTCAAAGGGAGTCCCGGATCGCGATGATCCGGGCGCTGAGGGACTCGATCGTCTGCTTCAGCGATTCGATTTCTACCATGCAAGCGTCTCCTCTGCTATCTATCGTAACACAGGCAGGCTTCACGTGACAAGATGATCGGCGCGGACCTCGGATTGCCGCCGGTCCGCGTGTTCCCGGTTCGATTGCGCACCGTCTTCCCCTCGTGCCGCCCGAACGGTATAAAAGGTCGCAAGGACCGGATGAAGGAGCGCGACGTGGCGGAGACACCGAGCAGGCGGGAGAACTTCGCCGACAACCTGTTGGCGGCCATCGAGGAGAAGGGCTCGCCGGTCTGCGTGGGCCTCGACCCGCGATATGACCGGCTGCCGGAAGAGATGGCTGCCGGCGCCGCGGCCCCGCCGGGCGAGAAAGTGGGCAAGGTCGCCGAGTTCTGCTGGCAGGTGCTCCAGACGGTCGCGCCCGTCGTGCCGGCGGTCAAGCCGCAATCGGCCTATTTCGAGGCCCACGGTGCTTCCGGCGTGGAAACCTACTGCCAGGTGGTCCGGTGGGCCCACGAGCTCGGCCTGCTCGTCATCGGCGACGCCAAGCGCAACGACATCGGCTCCACCGCCGAGGCGTATGCCGCCGGGCACCTCGCCGGGCCGGACCGGCCCGACGCCATCACCGTCAACGCCTACCTGGGCAGCGACGGCCTGGAGCCGTTCCTCAAGGTCTGCGCCGCCGAGGGCAAGGGCGTCTTCGTGCTCGTGCGGACGAGCAACCCGTCGGCTGGGCAGGTCCAGGACTTCGCCGACGCCGGCGGCAAGAAGCTCTACCAGCACGTGGCGGACCTGGTTGCCTCGCTCGGCGCGAGCGAGGAGCTGATCGGCCGGCGCGGCTACAGCGCCGTCGGCGCCGTGGTCGCCGCGACCTACCCCAACGAGGCGCGCGAGCTTCGCGAGCGGATGCCACAGCAGTTGTTTCTCGTGCCGGGCTACGGTGCCCAGGGCGCCACGGCCGGAGACTGCGCCGCGTCGTTCAAGCCCGACGGCACCGGCGCGATCGTCAACGCCAGCCGCTCCGTCATCTACGCGTTCAGCCGCAAGGAATACGCCGACGTGGACTGGAAGCAGGCCGTCGCCGCCGCCGCCAGGGCCTTCGCCGAAGACATCCGAAACGCGCTGACGCGATAGGACATGAGCCGACGCGGCCGAAACACCCAGATGTTCGCGCTGCCCAAGCCGCCGCCGGGGACGGTCGAGGTGGCCGGCTGTGCGTACCGGCTCGTCCGCGTCTTCAAGCACGATTTCTTCGCCGCCACGTGCCTCTACGAGGCGATCGCGCCGGCGGAGGTCCCGGGAATCGTGGTCAAGTTCAGCCGGACGCAGCCGTTTTGCGGCCTGCCTCTGGACTGGCTCGGCCGGTTGATGCGAAGGCACGAAGAGGACATCTACCGCGCGCTGGCCGACATCGAGAGCGTGCCGCGCTGGCTCGGCCGCGTGGATGAGGCGAGCTGCGCGATCGAGTACATCGACGCGGCCCCGCTGGATCAGTTCGAGGCGCCGCCGCCGGGCTTCTTCGACCGGCTCCTCAACGTCTTCGGCGCGATCCACGCACGCGGTGTCGCCTACAGCGACGCCAACAAGCGTTCCAACATCCTCGTGGACGCAGCCGGCAGGCCGTTCCTGATCGACTACCAGATCGCCTTCCGCCGGCGCGACGACTGGCCCTGGCCGGTCCGCCCGCTGCTGGCCCTGGCCGTGCGGTACGTGCAGCGAAGAGACATCTACCACGTCTACAAGCACAAGCGCCGCCTCAGCCCGCACGAGATGACGGCGACGGAGCGCGACCTTTCCCGCCGCCGCGGCCTGCTGCACACGCTGCACCGAAGACTCACCAAGCCCTACCGCGCCCTGCGCCGGCGATTCCTGAGAGAGCAATACCAGGCCGGCCGCCTCGAAAGCCCCACCGCCGACCTCGAAGACCACCCCCAGCCCGAAAAGGCCGCGTGGCGAGGCCCTCACGAAGGAGGAAAGCCATGAAAGCCATGGTTCTGGAAGACATCGCTGCGATTGAGTCGTCGCCGCTGAAGCTCAGGGACGTGGCGGAGCCGCGCCCGGCGCCCGGCGAGGTCCGGCTGAAGGTGCAGGCCTGTGCGATCTGCCGGACGGACCTGCACGTCATCGAGGGCGAGCTGCCCCGCCGGAAGCTGCCGATAATCCCCGGCCACCAGATCGTCGGCGTGGTGGACGATCCGGGCGAGGGTTGCAGGCGGCTGGAGGTCGGCCAGCGGGTGGGCGTGGCCTGGCTGCGCCACACGTGCGGCGAATGTCGCTTCTGCATGGCCGGGCGCGAGAACCTGTGCGAGTCCCAGCGCTTCACCGGCTACCACGCCGACGGCGGCTATGCCGAATACACCGTCGTGGCGGAGGATTTCGCCTACGAGATGCCCGAGGCCTTCAGCGACGTGGAGGCCGCACCCTTGCTGTGTGCGGGAATCGTCGGATACCGCGCGCTGAAGCGGGCCGAGCTCCCCGAC
The DNA here is from genome assembly GCA_964427875.1 of uncultured Planctomycetaceae bacterium. Taxonomy (GTDB): domain Bacteria; phylum Planctomycetota; class Phycisphaerae; order SM23-33; family SM23-33; genus CAYRVX01. The sequence continues at coordinate 46,112 of CAYRVX010000005.1, read as the reverse complement.
GGCGGGAAGCTGGCGATCTACGGCTTCGGCTCCAGCGCGCACGTGATCGCCCAGATCGCGATGCATCGCGGCTGCGAGGTGTACGTCGTGACGCGCGGCGCCTCGCACCGCGAGCTGGCCCGCGAGATGGGGGCCGTCTGGGCCGGCGAGAAGGCCGAGGACATGCCCGTCAAGGCCGACAGCGCGATCATCTTCGCCCCGGCCGGCGAGCTCGTCCCGCCGGCCCTCGAGAAACTCCGGAAGGGCGGCACGCTGAGCCTGGCGGGCATATACATGACGCCCATCCCCGAGATGGACTACGAGAGGTACGTCTTCTACGAGCGCAACATCCACTCCGTGACGGCCAACACGCGCGAGGACGGCCGGGAGCTCCTCGCCGCCGCGGCCGAGATCCCCATCCGCCCGCACACCACCACCTATCCGCTCGCCGAGGCCAACCGCGCCTTGCAGGACCTCAAGGCCGACCGCCTCAACGGCACCGGCGTGCTGGTGCTGGAATAGGGCGACCTGAAGCACCGGTCCCCTGTGACCTGCGACCTTCCCTTCACGGCCCTTCAACCAATGCCCTGGGGCGGCCGACGGAGGCGCGGAAGGCGGCCTCGTCGGCCTCGAAGGCGACGCCCCTCGTCGCGGCGGCATCCAGGAAGAGCACGAAGTCCAACTGCTGATGCGGCGTGCCCTTCTCGGCGGCGTACTTGCGGGCGATCTCGTTGGCCGGCAGCGTGTTGCGGCCCATGACGCGAACGAGCTTGAAATCGACCATGCCTTCGTACGCCACATATACGAGCTGCGTGCATACGAGCTTGCTCGTGTCGTCGAAGTCGAAATCGAAATCGTACGGCTTGCCGAGGTTCTCGAACGCCCGGGCGATGGCCGCGGCCACCTGATGCTCACCGACACGCGGCCGCAGCACCGCGACATAGTCGGCGTGCATCGAGTGGCTCAGCGAGTTGAGGATCACCCCCTCGCTGACGGCCTCGATGACGGAATTCCCCCGTCCGTCCGCAGCCGCGGTGTAGTATGCGGCCAGGTGTTTCCGGAAGGCGGGGCGGTCGGTGACGCCGAGTCTCTTCAGGTCCGCCAGCCGGCCTATGTAGAGGGCGGCGTGCGGCCAGAAACCCGGCAGGAAGGGGTTCGAGAGGTACCAGTTCCGCCGCTCGAGCAGGATGTCGCCCGGTTTCAAGCGCGGCTGGACGCGGTCGATCTGCTCCTGGCGGATGAACGGCCGGCGCCGCACGATGCGGGTGTCGCCGAGGTACTCCGCCACACGGGATTGCAGGCCGTACTTGTCCTGCCTGAACTGGTTCTCGACATCGCTTCCCAGAGACGTTACCAGCCCGTGCGGGTCGCCCTTGAGCTCCTCGGCCCGCCTGGAGGTGGCCCGGCCGACGAAGAACGCCGCCGCCGCGACCACCAGGTGGCTCATCAGCACACCGACGACGATTGCTCGCTTGGAGATCGTCCCCGCGGGGAACCGAAGCACCCAGCGGATCACGAGGTACACGGATCCGACGACCGTCCCCCCGGCCGGGCCGGCCCCGATCCAAAGATAGACCGGCGGGATGTCTGCGAACATCTGCCGGCGAAGGCCCAGCCAAAGGATCATCAGCCCCGTGCACACGCTGAAGATGCTCGTCACAAGCTCGACCATCCCGCTCCGCCGGCCCGCGGCGTGCTGAAGCAGGATCACGTGCGTGACGAACACCGACGGCACCATCGAGATCCACCAGATCCGCCAGACGAACGTCGCCGTCTTCCAGTGCGTCCACACCAGCGTAAGGAAGCTGACCTGCGAGATTAGAATGACGGCCACCCCGAGGCTCAGCAGGGCCGACAGGCCCTTCCGCGCGTGGGCCCGGGCCCGAAGCTGCACCTGCATCAGCAGCGAGCCGAGCACCAAGGCCACAAACGTCAGCAGGATCTGCGCTCGGACGACGCCGAGAGACCTCATCACGGCCGCGATGAGCATCATCACGGCCGTCCCGGCCAGAGAGACGCCCATGAGCAGCTTCAGCAGGCCGATCAGCGGCGTTCTGTCGCGACGTCCGGACATGTCGCACCCGAGGGATGGTCGGTACTTGGCCCCGATCAGTCGCTTCGGTCGCCGAGGCGCTTCTGTTATACTCCCCGCGTGCCCGTCAAGCGAGGACCCAGCCGCCCAAGGCCGGTTCCAACTGCCCGAGCAGGAGATCATCAGCATGGTCTCAAGGACGCGACGCCCCGAGCTCTCGGCGGCTGTGGGCCTTTCAGGAAACAGCGAAGGGAGATTGACGAAATGGCTGAAGCGTCACTTAACGTAGCGCTGGTCGGATGCGGGATTTTCGGGGAAGTCCACGCCTCCACGTATGCCGACTTCGGCGGCAGCAATCTCCTGGCCGTCTGCGACGTCGATGAGGAGCGAGCCAAGGGCTTCGCGGAGAAATACGGCGGGCGGGCCTGCACGTCCGTCGACGAGATCGCCGACGATGCGGACATCCAGGCCGTCAGCGTCGCCACGCCCGACTTCGCCCACCGCGACATCTGTCTGGCGCTCGCGAGGGCGGGAAAGCACCTCCTGGTGGAAAAGCCCCTGGCCACGAGCGTCCAGGACGCACAGGCCATCGTCGATGCCGCCACGGAGGCCGGCGTGACGGCCATGGTTGACTTCCACAACCGCTACAACCCCGCCCTGACGGCCGTCAAGGAGCGCCTCGCCGCCGGCGACATGGGTGAGCCGGTCATGATGATCGGCCGGCTGAGCGATCGGATCGAGGTGGCGACCGAATGGTTCAACTGGTCCGGCCGCACCGGGCCGGAGTGGTTCCTCGGCTCGCACCTGACGGACCTCGCCTGCTGGCTGTTCGACCAGTTGCCCGCGCGCGTCTTCGCCGAGGGGCGCAAGGACGTCCTCGCCGGCAGGGGAATCGACTGCTACGACTCGATGCACATCCATCTGTCGTTCCCCGGGGGCTTCGCGACGCTGGAGACGTCGTGGATCATTCCGAACACCTGGCCGATGGTCTGCGACTTCTCCGTGAGCCTCCAGACAACCGAGGCCCGCGCCGACATCGACCTGTCTCACCAGGGCACGACCATCGCCGACTCGAAGGAGTACGCCCGCCCGTTCCTCTACGGCAAGACGCCGGTCGGCGTCGAGGAGTTCGGCTTCATGTCGTTCCCCATTCGCGAGTTCGTCCGCGCCGTCCTCGCCGGCGCCGACGCCCCGGTGCCCCTGGCCCGGGGCCTGGAAAACGTCAAGATCCTCGCCGCCGCGATCGAGTCGGTCGAATCGAGAGGGGTGGTCGAGTTGCACCTGTAAGGCGCAGCGCCAACTCTCGGACGCTTCGCCCCGAATACGCTGATTGGCAAGCGATTTGCGCCTTTTTCGGCGTCTATCAGTATCTGCCAGCGCAATTCCCCGCAAGGCGGAATTGGGCATAAAACATTCATTATCAGGGCCTTACAATAGAGACATTCGGGCAGCTTTTTGCCTCTATTTGCGCCCTTTTACGTCCATTTGCGCCCTTTTGCGCCATTCTGTGCCGGCTGCTGCCTCTGTGCCACCCGCGCCAGCTCGCCCACGCTTGCGATAACTCATGCGTCCCGGCCTTCTCCGGCAGTGTCGCGGGCCCCCAGGTGCCATGTAGATCCCTTTGTCCTCCCACGCAGGTGGATCTTCCCTTCGGCCCTCAGCTTGCATAGGAGGCCATACACCCGCTTCCGGGAAAGAGCAGGAAGAACCTGGCGTAACTCCTTCGCTGCGGCACCGAGACCGCCGCTTTCCCGGATATGCTTCAGCAGCAGTTCCTTGTTCGTCTCTCGGTCGAGGCCCTTCTTTCGCGTGTAGGCTCCCCTCCGGCCAACCAGCTCGTAGTACTGCCGGGACAGAACGAACCTGCGCCGACCGACGCGTTCGATCACGCCGAGTTCCACCAGGCGGTTGACGCGGGGTTTGCAGTGCTCGGGCACTCGCCCGTCCTGACTGATGCTGTTGAGGACCTGCCAGTCGCTGGTGGCAAACGTCTGCTGCTTCTCCCGCCCGATCCGCTGGAGGAAACGGACGAAGTTAGGGTCGCGGACTGTTCCATCAAGCGTCAGCGAAACCTGGTACTGATCGGTTCCCGTGAAGTCGGGCACGCGCTTGCTCGCGCGGATGCAGTCCTTGAAGATGAGGTTCATGCCCTGCCCAGACCGCTCGACCAGGCCGCACTTCCCGAAGATTTCCGCGATGCGCCGGTTCCGGGGAGACTGGCGGTCCAGGATGTTCTCGAGAGTGATCCCGACGGGCAGGCCACCTGGGCTGACGATCTCCAGTCGCCGAGGATACTGTCGGATGAAAACGCTTGGGGCCACTTGGTAGTCGCGGTGACTGACAGCATTGAGCACCGCTTCCCTCACGGGGCCCTCACTGAAGGTCGGGATGTCCAGGACGAACAGGCCTTCCTGGTAATGCTGTTTGTCGTTGCGCAGGTTGATGGTGTTCCAAAGGTCGTCGTAGAAGGTGAAGAACCCCTGGCGAAACTCTCTCCGGTCCTGCGCGGGGCCCGACGCGTCGGAAGATCGGTATTCGAAAACGACCTCCGCCTGAGCCAGATGTCTCCCCAACGCCCGCCGTGTGCCAAACAGGATGAGCGCAGCATACGTGGGGCGCCCGTCTGCGATCACCTCGGTATCCGTCAGTAGCTGCTCGTCGGATAGGTTGCCTAGAGCCTGATTCCCGGACTTGGCGATCCAGCGTCGACGGAAGTCCTCAATGGCCGCCGGATCAAGATCCGCCATCGATCCGCCCGCACAGATATCGGCGGAGAAGTCATGACCGGCCTCGGAAAAGATCTCCCGCAGTCGGTCTTCCGACATGGGTACCAAGCTGTCACCCCTGCGGGCCCGATAGATCCCTTTGTACTGAATCGGTGTTCCTACCGGCCTAGTTGGCACGTGGAAGACGAGGACCCGCCCGTTGGGGTGGAGAATCTCCTCGATGTCCACTCGTACGTGCAGCGACTCGATCAGCCCTTGCCGAGTGCGCTCCTATTGCTGAAACGCTTTGGTGCCCACCACTTTCCGGGGGCGCTTGTCCGTGACGCCGAGGAGGACCTTGCCGCCGCCTTCGTTGGCCAGCGCCGCGCAGTACGACGCGAGATCATCGAAGGAGAATTCGCCTTTGGCCTGCTTGAATTCGAAGTGCTCGCCTTCCACGGCGTTCAGCCATTCATCAAGCTGCTTCAAAGATGCGTTCATTCGTTCGTCCCGCGGCCGGCTCAGGAGCGACAGGAATGTACCCGGCCCACGTATTGTACGCCAAACGGGCATGGAGGTCAGGCACCTGGGTCTTGTCCCTCGTCCCTTCGAACGTGCCTCGGCAGCAGGAGCGCGGCGAGGACACTGGCGGCCAGGCCGAGAAAGAACAGTCCCCCCCGGCGCCGGCGGGTGACTTCCGCCGCCGCCTCCAGAGGGAGCTCCTCGGCTGTCCGGGGGTCCAGGGCCATCGGCTCAGAGGAGGAACTGGCTGATGTACCGCTGCGTCAGCAGGTGCATCCGGTCGCGCATCGGGCCCTTCGACCAGATCGGGCCGTGCGCCTCGATACTCAGCGGGCCGTCATATTCGTGCTCGTAGAGGAAGGCGAACACCTTGCCCCATTCGATGTCGCCCATTCCCGCCGCCGGCTGGGAGGCCAGCTCGCCTTCGTGGTAGACGTGCTCCTTGATGTGCAGGTGGGCGATCTTGCCGCCGCAGCGGCGGACCACGGCCAGATAGTCGTCGCCGTGGTGCTTCCAGTTGGCTGGATCGAACTTGATGCCGACCTGCGGGAAGCGTTCCCAGACGCGCTCGTAGGCCTCGATGCCGTCGAAGAAGCTGTTTCCGTGGACGGCGTACATCGCGGGCTTCATGCCGGCGGCCTCGATGCGCTCCAGGAACGGCCCAAATACCTCCCCGAACCGCTCGACCTGCTCCTCCAGCGCCGCGCCGGGGACCCGCCCGCCGCCCGTCGTGAGGACCTCCGCGCCGAGGATCTTGGCGAACTCGATCGCGCGACCGAGCATCTCGTGCGCCTCGGCGCGCTCGGCGTCGTCCGGCGAGAGATGGTTCCAGCCCCACAGCCCGAGCATGGAGCAGCTCGCCCCGTGCTTGTCGAGGATGGCGCGCATGGCCCGGACCGTTTCGGCCGTCAGGTCGCGGAAACCGTCCCAGAAGTTGTATTCCAGGCCCTCGAAGCCGTGCTCGACGGCGAACTTCGCGTCGGCCTCGACGCCGGCGAGATCATTGAGCCCGATAAACCCAAGCTTCTTCCTCATCACTCATCTCCAATGGGGATCACGTCTGGGAGCGCCCGGCGCGAAGGCCCCTGCGGGAAGGGGTCACTTTGCCTGAGGCACCGGAACTTCCCTGCCTTTCTTTGCGCTGTTCAGCACGGCCTCCATCATCTGCTGCACGATCAGGCCGTGACGCAGGGGTGCGCGGCATTTGACGCCGTCCAGGATGCACTCGATGAAGTGGTCGGCGATGAGGTCCCACGTGCTGGGGCCGCTGGGCAGATGCACCTCGATGTTCTGCGGCGCGCCGTTCACCGTGCGATACATCTTCGGCGGCGGAAGGCTCGCGCCCGCCTTCGTGCCGAACAGCTCGACCTGGAAGTCCTCCGGCTGGTGCGAGGCCCAGAAGCTCTCCACGTATATCCCGCGGCCCCCCTCGAGGCGAATCAGCCCGCCGGCGTAGTCGTCGCAGCCGTATCTCTTCCAGTAGCTCCGGGGAGGGACCTTGAAGTCCCAGTAGCCCAGCCCCTTGGGTCCGAACTTCGCGCCGGCCACGCCCGCGGCGGTGAGCGGCCGGGGCATTCCCATCAGCCACCAGGCCGCGTCCAGCGCGTGAACGCCCATGTCGCGAAGCGCCCCCCCGCCGGCCTCGATGAACCCCTCGTTCCAGTCCGGGATGCCGCTGCGGCGAACGCTCCGCGCCCGGGCGTAGTAGAGCCGGCCGAACATCCCCGTGTCGATCTGCGAGCGAACGTAGCGGCATTCCGGGCTGTACCGCATGCTCAGGGACATCATGTTGACCACGCCGGAGGCCTCCGCCGCCAGGACGAGTCTTGCGGCCGCGCGGCCCGAGCCCGCCAGCGGCTTCGTGCACAGGATGTGCTTGTCGTTCCGCACCGCTTCCAGCGCCACGGGAACATGCACCTGGTTCGGCGTGCCGACGAATACCGCGTCCACCTCCGGGTCGCGGCACATCTTCCTGTAGCTGACGTACTTCCTGACGGGCCGGGCGAGCTCTTCCTCGAAGACGTCCATCTTCTCCGGAACGATGTCGCAGATCGCCACGATCTCGCCGCGTGGATTCGCGTCGATAGCCCGGCCGTTCACCTTGCCGATCCCCATCCCCACGATGCCGACCCGAGCCGTCTTGCCCATGCCTGGTCCTCTCCTGCTGATGACCTGCGATGCCGGCGGCGATTGGAACGCCGGCCATCGCACCTGTCAAGCGGGGCGAACCGGAAAGCAAGACGCCCGCCGTTGGTGCAGCGGGTTGACCCGCCGCAGGATCTCGGTTCGAATCCGGCCAAACCGTGCACATCGAAGGGAAAGGCGAGCGATGAAGACCGTCAGGTTCTGCGGGGAGGGGAAGGTGGCCGTCGAGGAAGTCCCGGCGCCCACGGCCGGCGACGACGCCGTGCTCGTGCAGGTCAAGGCCTCGGCGATCTGCGGCAGCGAGATGCACTCATTCCGCGGCCCGCCGCGCGACAGGCCCGGGCGCTACAACGACGGGCACGAGGTGGCCGGCGTCGTCGTCGAGGCGCCGCACGGCTGCCCGTACCCGATCGGCATGCGCGTCGGCGCCTGTATCGTGCAGGGCTGCGGGCGGTGCCAGGCGTGCCGTCGCGGCCGCGAGACCGCCTGCCGAGACAAGCGCTACTACGGCTGGAACGGTCACAGCGAGTACTTCGTTCTGGGTCTCAACGGCGTGCGGGTCCTTCCGGACGGGGTGGACTTCCCGGCCGCGGCGATCCTCACCGGCGACGGGCTCGGCGTGCCCACGCGCTGCGCCCGGCGGCTGGGCGATACGAAGGGCCGGCGCATCGTGGTGCTGGGCCTGGGGCCGATCGGCCTGGGCTGCGTCCTGGTGCAGGCATTTCGCGGCGCGCGGGTGCTGGGGGCGGATTTGTCCGACTACCGCGTGCAGATGGCCCTGGACCTCGGCGCCGAGCGGGCCGTCAACGTCGATGACGAGGACCTCAGGCAGGCCGTGCTGGACTGGACCGACGGCGGCGGGGCCGACGCCGTGATCCTCTGCGTGGCCAAGGACGAAGCCGTGCGCGCCGGCATCGATCTGCTGCGACATCAGGGGACCTTCTTCCTGCTCGCCGAGCTTCCCCGCGCGGAATTCGTGCTCAACGACACGCTGATCCGCAAGGAGATCACGATGATGGGCTCGTGGTACTACGCCCGCGAGGACTGGGAGATGATGCTCGCCCTCCACGAGGCGCACCTGCCCTATGAGAAGCTCGTGACGCACGTCCTGCCCTTCGAGCGGGCGCAGGAGGCGTACGACACGTTCACCTCCGGCCGGTCGGGAAAGGTCGTCCTGACGTGGTGACACGCCCGGCGCCGCCCGGCTGCCGCTAACGGTCCCGATCAGTCGAGACGACCCGGACGAGCTTTCCGTTCCGGATGGCGGCGAAGGAGTCCGGGGCTTTGCCCCGCACCGCCAGGCCGGCCAGCTCCACGCGGCTGCCCCCGAAGCGGTAGGCCTCGGCGGCACCTGTCTTGACGTCGCGTGCGGCGATGGCGAAGTCGGCGTCGCAGCGCAGGTCCTCGGCCGAGCCGCCGCCGACCAGGACGACCCACGACACGCCGTCGGCCCGGCCGACGTGGACGTTCCGGCCCTTGGAGGCGACCCGCAGCCTGGGTGCGAAGGCGGTGAGCAGTCGGATGGGTCCGGCCCCGGCCCGCACGACGCGGAGGTGACGCATCGGCTGGCGAAACGCGTGCCAACGGAAGTACACGTCGGACATGCCCACCTTCGCCTCGACGCCGGGCGTCAGGAAGGCGATCTCACAGCCCGCGCCGGCGTCCTTCGCGAAGGCCGCCCCGTACGTCGTGGGCTTCTCTCTCGCCCTCCCCGTCGTCCTGGGCCTGGCCGCGAAGACCGCATGGCGTCCCGCCCCCGCCGGCTCGACGAACGCGGCGTGGAAGCGCCACTCGCCCCTGCCCTCCCCGCGCGTCTCGAGCTGATCGAAGACGAGGAAGTGGTCGGGCCTGACCTGCACGAGCACGCGCGACAGCGCCCGGACCCTTGCCGCCGGCGGATAGGCGTTCTTCAGGTCAGCTCGGGCGACGCAGAGCAGATCACCGTCGGCGAAGCAGGCGATGCGCCCCACCTGGTCGATGCTCAGGCGGGGGTGCCAGACCTGCCCGCCGCCGTACTGGTCGGTGTCGTTGACCAGGATGCAGTTGTTGTTGGCGGCGCTCTTGCGGTAGGTCCGGTCCCACCCCGGCTCGTTGAGGATCGCCCGCGAGCCCTTCCACAGCGCGATCGAGCCGCGGTTGACGGGGCAGTGCGCCCAGTTGTACCGCAGGGCCTTCGCCGCGCCGGTCTTGCCGAAGACCGTCCCCGCCGTCATGCGCACTCGCAAAGCGCCCCCGCCCCAGTCCGATCGCATGAAGACCTGGTCGCAGTCGTCGAAGTGCCGCCCCGTCGGCGTGCCGGCGGGCGTCACGCCCTCCGGCAGGGGAACGTTCACCTCCTCGCCCGGTGCGTGCCGCGCGAGCATTACCGGCACGCCGTTCTTCGGGAAGGCGGGGGCGTTGTGCAGCGCGTATCGCCACTCGTTCTCGAAGAACGGCCCGGCGGCCAGGTCGCGGCCCGTGCACTGCTTGATGAGCCGGCGCGACGTCTCCCAGAAGCCCAGGCCGTAGTCGCGCCCCTCGTTCATCCACTCCAGCCCGCCGTCGCGCCCGAGCAGCTCGACGCGCTTGCGGCAGGTCATGACGGCCCACCGCAGCCACTTGCCGGCCCGCGGGCCGTCCCACACGAGGCCGGCCCCGACCAGCGCCCAGATCGCCTTCGAGCAGTGGTTCTGCGCGTAGCCCGTGGCGTTGTAGTTCCGTTGGAAGACGAAGTACCTGTAGATCCCCTCGAACCGCTTGAGGAAGGCGCGGTCGACCTGACTTCTCGCTTCGGCCGTCAGGCGGGGCAGCAGGCGGTCGTAGGTCCGACAGGCGTCGAGGCCCTTTCTGCCGGCGTCCATGTCGTTGCCCGAGGCCATGGACTCCGCGTCGTCGCTGTACTCCCACAGCTCGCCCCGGTCGGGGTCGAGGTGGGTGATCAGCCGCTGCACCTGCTCATCGTCCGGGCCCAGCGCCGGACCCGGCTCCGCCGGCGGGACCGCCCCGCTCAGCCGGGGATGTTTGCCGACCAAGGCCGGCTTGAGGCGCACCTGCACCAGGTCGCCGACCCGTTCGTCGAGGCCGACAGCGATCGAGCCGATGTCGTGCGGCCGAAGCGGATTCGGCGTGTGTGTCACCTCGGGCCTGTTCGGCCGCCGCCGGCTCGGCCGCCACCGAGTGTGCCGCGGGAAGTCGTCGAAGGAGATGCGCACCGTGTGCTTGCCGGGCTTGTCGATCTCGATCGCGAAGCTCGCGTAGAGACGCCCGGCTGCCTGTTCGCTCAGGCTCGGCAGGTCGAACCAGGACGTGTACACGTGCCGGCCGTCGAGGGCGACGCGAGCGGTCGGCACGAGCCACTGGCCGTTGAAGATCTCCCATGGGCCGGTGTGCGTGAGGGCCTTGTCGGCGTCGCCGAGGAGCTTCGCCAGCCGCCGCGTCTGGATCGAGTTGCGGTCGGGGAACGCGACGAAGCCGTACGGCACGTACAGCCGCCGCATGTCGAACCGGCCGTCGAACGTGGCCAGGTCGAATCGCCAGACGGTCGCCGATGGGAAACTCCCACTGACAATCAACGCCCGCCCGTCCACCAGGACCTCGAACAGGCCGATACGATCGCAGAACACAGGCACCGACCCGGGCCTGGCCGCGTTCACGAGGTCCGCGACGGGCCTGACACCGTCCCGCTGAAGCCACCACGCCGCCCGGGACCCCGCGGCCGCGGCGCCGCAAGAGACGCCCGCGAGCACCGCGATGGCGGCGGTGCAGCCGGAGGCGCGCAATCCACAGGCCATGTCTTCTTCCTTCCAGGAGCCGCCGCGGCGGTTCAGAGTCCCAGCCCGCCGATCAGCTCGTCCACGGCGGCCTCGTCGAGCGGCCTGGGCTCGGTGCGGCCGAGGATGCGGTGAAAGTTCCCGCCGTAGATCTTCTCCAGGGCGTCGGCGGGCAGGCCGATCCCTTTCAGCGGCGGGCGCTCGTCCGGGGTCATCAGGGGATCGTCGGGGACGTCGAACTCATCGAGCGTCTCCAGCCAGTGGCGGACCATCCACCCGCGCTTCGGCCCCGTGCAGTGCCGCCCGGCGCCGATGTCCGTGCCGTAGAGGATCTGGTCGGCGTGGCGAATGAAGAACTCGCGCGCCTCATCGCGGTGCTGCGTGAAGTTGTGGTACATCTCCACGCCGGGCGCGAGGTCGAAGTGAAAGCTCGGGTACGTATCGAGGAACGCGCCCGCCGTCTCCAGGTCCTGCGAGATGAAGAAGAAGTGGGCCAGGATGAGGTTCAGTCCCGGGTGGCGCTCGAAGACCGCGTGCGCCTCGCGGTCGATCTGCTGCTTGGTGGGAAAGGAGCTGTCGTACCACCAGTTCTGCTGCTTGGCCCAGAGCGGCACGGCCTCGGGGTTCCAGAACTCCGGCGGGTCGGCGATGTGCCACAGCAGGGGGAAGCGCGTCTCTTCCAGCCGGGCCAGCAGCGGCTCGTACAGCGGGCCGTCCAGCGGCTCACCCGTCGCCTTGCGTGAGTCCGGCTTGCCGCACAGCATCTTCAGCCCGTCGCAGCCGAGGGCCATGATCCGCTCCAACTGCTCCGGGAGGGGCACGTCCGGCTCGTCCCGGCCGCGATCGACCATGCCCCGGTAGTCCAGCCCGCCAAAGACGTAGACGCTCTCCGGGTGGCGGCGCTTGAACCAGAGGGCGTGCGCGAGCTTGGGCTGCTCGCCCTCCGCGCCCATGGAGGGCGTCACTACGATGTTGAAGCGGTCCACGCCTGTGCGCTCGTGATCCGCCAGCATCTTGTCGTACAGGTCAATCCCGCCGAAGTGCACGTGACAGTCGATAATCATGGCTGCGGCCTTTCTCGGGGCCCTTCCGGGCCCTTCCCCAAGAGTGTAACGGCGGCCCGGCGGCGAGAGAAAGAGGAAGCCTTCCGCCTTATCCCATGCATCCCCTGCATCCCTGCAATAGTATCTTGGCGTCGAGCCGGCTGCGAAGAGGAACCGACATGCCCGACCGCAAAGAGCTCGCCGACCTGCTGGACCGCACGCAGACGTACCTCGAGAAGACGCTGCTGCCTTTCTGGATCACCCGCTCGCCGGACGCCGAGTGCGGCGGCTTCCTGACCTACTTCGACCGCGCGGGAAGGCCCACCGGTCAGACGACCAAGACGTTCCTCATGCAGATTCGCATGCTGTACACGCTGGCCGGCGCGCACCGCGCGGGGCTCGGCCGCGGGCGGTGCGCCGAGCTGGCGGAGGCCGGCGCGGGCTTCCTCCTCGATCACTACTGGGACGACCTTCACGACGGGTGGGTGTGGATCGCCGACCGCGACGGCCGGGCGACCGTCACCGACAAGGTCGGATACGGCCAGGCCTTCGCGATGTACGCCTTCAGCGAGCACTTCCTGGCCACGGGCGACGATCGCGGCCGCCGCGCGGCCCTGCGAACGTACGACGCCATCTGCCGCCACATGATCGATACGCGAAACGGGGGCTTCTTCGAGCTGATGGAGCCCGACTGGCGGCCGAAGCCCGCCGGCAGATCGGGCGGCGACCGCAAGAGCATGGACGTCCACATGCACATGATGGAGGCGCTGACGAACCTGTATGAGATGACCGGCCGGCCCACGCACCGCCGCCGGCTGCTCGAGGTCATCGACCTGATCCTCACCCGCATGCTGCACCCGGATACCGGCCTGGGGTACATGCAGTTCTCGCTGGACTTCACGCCGCTGGAGGCGATCCTGTTCGAGACGGAATGGGGCCGCGACGCCGAGCCGGAGGTCGGCCGGGCCCATCCGCTGGACATGACCTCGCCCGGCCACAACGTCGAGCTCGCCTGGCTGCTGCTTCACGCCGCCGACGTGCTGGGCGAGCCCCGCGAGACCTACGCCGAGGTCGTCCGCCGGATCTGCGACCACTGCATCGAGTATGGCATCGACCACGAGCTCGGCGGCGTGTACGCCGACGTGCCGATGGGCCGCCCGCCCGCCAAGCGCGAAAAGCAGTTCTGGCAGCAGGCGGAGGTCCTGATCGGCATGCTCGACGCGGTCGCCCTGCTGGGCGACGAGAAGTACTGGCGGGCCTTCCGCAACGTCCATGACTTCGTGTTCGAGAAGCTCGTGGTGATGGATGCCGGCGGGGAGTGGTACGAGCGGGTCGATCGGGAGGGGAGCCCCATCGACGACGCGCTCGGCCACGCGTGGAAGATCAGCTACCACACGGTAAGATCGATGATCCAGGTGGTCCGGCGCCTGCGAGGGTTGATGGGGGAACTGCCGTGAAGAGGAACGGACCAGGTCGTCCCACGGGGCGCTGCCCGTGGGCTTTGATTCATCGGAAGGCGTATTGGAGAACACGATGGAAGTACGGACATTGGGCGGGAACCCACCTGGAGGTCAAGCGGCCCTTCAGACCGACCACATCGACATCTACGAGGCGCACGACCGCCTCGCCAGGTGCGTGTGAAGTCCCGCTCGCCAAGCGTTTAGCGGCCGGGCTTGCCCGGCGCGGGCCACTTCAGGTGCTTGTGCAGGAACTCGAACGTTCCGGCGGCATTGATCGTGTGCGGGCCGGCGAACCATTCGATCTCGCAGCGATCGCCGATGCCGAGCCTGGCGTTGTAAAGGTGCCTGACCTTCGCGAACTCGTGGCCGACCGTCTCGTCGGGCGCGACGCCGTCGAAGTGGCCTCGCTCGACCATGAACGGGCGCGGGGCGATCAGGGCGGCCATCTCCGCGTAGTTGAACGTGCCGCCCAGGTCGAACTCGAAGATCTCGTACTCGCCCGTCCAGACGTAGCTGTAGCGGCTGCGCGTCGAGGCGTTCTTCCACACCCACTCGTTGAAGTCGGCCGAGCAGATCGACAGGCAGTAGTCGCTCACCAGCGGCGGAACGCGCATCGCCGTCTTGCCGCCGTACGACAGGCCGTAGAACGCGATCCGCCGGCCGTCCACGAAGGCCAGCGACTTCAGCCACCCCGTGATCTGCCGGTGCTGCGGGACGATGATGGAGAAGAGCGTCTTCTTGATGGGGTTGGCCTTGCGCTGAAGCGTCCGGAAGCGGTCGCCGAAGATGTAGAGGTTCTGCGGCGCGAAGGTGATGAAGCCGCGCGCGGCGAGCTTTGCCGCGAAGGCCTTGTAGGAGCGGTACCGCTCCTTGCCGATGGTATGCTGCGGGCGGCCCTCCAGGCCGTGCTGGCAGACGACGACGGGGCGCTTCTCCCCTTCGGCCAGGTCCTTCGGCAGAAGGAGGATCCCGTAGGCGATCACGTCGGGATAGACGTCCAGGACGACTTCGTAGCCGGTCCACTTCGCCCCCTCGTACGCCTTGCGCGTCCGCGGGTTGGGCGGCATGAGCGGGTAGTCGAACCGCCCGATCACCTCGTCCCGGAAGTACCGCCGGTACCATGCCGCGCTGCGGCGGAACTTCTCCGGCGTGCCGGTATCGAGCTTCTTCATGAACGCCTTGCGGACGTACGGGCTCTCCCGCAGCAGGTGCTGGTTGTGGCGGTCGATCTCGTGCACCTGTCGCGCGTGTCGCGCGGCCGGATCGAGCTTCTCGACGAGCCGCTCCGGCGCAGGGCCCGGCGCGGCGAGCCGCGCCTCGGCCGACAGCGACTCCAGCAGCGCCTTCAGCGCCTCGGCCGTGCCGAACGGCCCGCCGCCGCCCGCGCTGACGACGAGCTTCGTCACGGGCGCCGGTTTCAGCCCCGCGACGAGCTTCCGGGCGCGTGCGAGCTCCTTGCTCACGGCTGCGAGCCTGGGCGTGACGACGCGCCCGGGCGCTCCGCGCCCGCCGGGGATCGTCGCCTCGGGCGCCTTCGACGCCTCCACGATCAGCGCCCGCGGGGCGATCATGCTCGCCAGCTCGGCGTCGCCGAACTGCTCGAGCAGGCCGAACACGTTGCGGTCGATGGGTTCGGTCCAGATGCCGCGGCGGTCGTCGAGGTAGCCGCAGACGCACGCCGCGTCGATCCGCGTGTCGAGCGCCGCGGCGTAGAGGGCCAGCAGGCCGCCCTCGCCCCAGCCGATCACGCCGATCCGCGCGTCGCCGGCGGCGCCTCTGCTGAAGAAGTCCACGCACGCCAGGACCTTCTGCACCTCGTAGCCGATCAGGTGCCTGCCCAGCTCGAACGCCGAGCGGTAGAGGAACTCGCGGTTGGTGAGCTTGCTCATTCGCTCCCGGCGATTGATGAGGACCGGCACGATCACGCGGCAGCCGCTCTCGGCCAGCCGGCGGGCGTACTGGGACTCGGGCGCGACGCCCTCGGCGAGCCCGGCGAGCTGTTCGGGCGTCATGCTGGCGTCGGGGATGGCCACGACGTCGGCGACCGCGGGGCCCTTCTTCGGCGCGAGCAGCAGGCCCTCGCCGTGCATGTCGCCGAAGGCCGGCCACCGCACGGCGCGGACGTCGTAGCCCTCGCCCCGGCCGATGAGTGACGGCCGGGCCGTCGTGCCCACCAGCTCCGGCGCCTCGAAGTTCACCCGCTTGTCGCGCACGCCCAGGATGTGTGCCAGACGCTTGCGGTTGGGCCCGATCGAGCGGCCGTACGCCTTGGCCGACGACAGGTCGCGCTTCCAGTGCTTCTCCCGCTCGCCCGCGGCCTTGTCGATCTCCCGGAGCAGGAACTCATCCACGCCCGCCACCAGGCGCGACGCGATGTCGCCCTTCCACGTGAGCGCCTTCGTGCCGGGCAGCGGGGCGCCGTCGGCCGCCGCCCTGGCAAACGACAGGGCAACGGCCGCAAACACCGTGACAAGCGTTATGCAGACCCGTGCGTTGTCCACTTGCGCCTCCTTTCGAGCGGCCTGCGGCGCTACGGCCCGGCCGGCAGGTCTCGCCAGCTCGTGCGCGGCTGCCAGCCGACGGTGCCGCGGAGCCTTGCGTTGGACAGCAGGCTCGCGTGTCCCTCGATGCCTTCCGCAAGCGGCAGCAGGTCGGGGCGGAACCGCTCGATCAGCTCGCGCGTCGGCTCCAGGGCCGTCGTGTCGTCGCCGTTGCAGAAGTACGCCCCGTGCGGCTCGATGTCGGCGGCCTTCTCCATCAGCAGCCGGTGGGCCGCCGCGAGGTCCTCGCTGCCGATCCACGCCCACAGCCAGACGTTCCAGGCCTCCGCGGCCGCGGCGCCCCGGGCCATGTTCGCGCGGCGATCGGGCGGGCAGATCCCCGCCGACCGCAGCGCGTACGTCCTCATCCCGTACGCGCGCGTGTACGAGGCCAGCAGCTCCTCCCCGACGAGCTTGCTGTAGGAATACGAGTCCTCCACGTCGGACGGGTGTGCCTCGTCGATAGGCAGGTACCGGATGGGGAAGTCCGTCTGGCTGATGCGGCTGCCGTGGCCGAGGGCACAGTTGCTGCCCGTCATCACGAAGGTGCCGATATCCTTCTCCAGCGCCGCCTGGAGCAGGTAATAGGTTCCCATGATGTTCGTCCGCATCGTCTGGTCGAAGGCGATGCCCTTCTCGGCGGCCTGCTTGCGGCTGTTGGGGTGGTCGGTCGGCCCGGGCTGGGCCGCGAGGTGCTGGATCGCCTCGATGCCGCCGGCGACGGCCTTGCGGCAGTCCTCGAAGCTGCTGATATCTCCGGCGACCCACGGCCAGCGGTCGGCGGCCTGTGGCCTGGAGCGCGACATCAGGACCAGGTCGTACCCGGCCGACTCCAGCTCGGCGACGACGAACGGCCCGAGGCGCCCGGAGGCGCCCGTCACGAGAACCTTCATGGCGAATCTCCGGTTGACAGATCCATCACGGACACGAACGCCGCAGACGGGCAAGGGAACACAGAACGCCGCGCCACGCAAGATGAAATGCCGAACGCCGGCCAACATCGCGTGGGCGGGAGCCTTTCTGGCTTGCATCCCCCGCATCGCCGCGGAAAACTGGGATCGGACCGGCAGGTCGGCCAGGGCGCCCGCACCTGCCGCGAAGGAGCTTCACATGAAACACCTCCGCATCTTCCTGTGTGCCGCGCTGTCCCTGGCCGCCTCCCCATCCGGTCCGGTCGTGGCTGCGGACTGGCCGCAGCTCCAGTGCGACGCGGCGCACACGGGCCACACGGCCGATCAGCCGAATCCGCCGTACCGGCTGCTGTGGTGGCGCGACCTGAAGGAGCCGATGGCCACCGCCGCCCAGCCGGTCGTCGCGGCCGGGCGGTTGTACGTGGGCACGAGCTACGGCAACCTCTACGCCCTCGATCGCGCCACGGGTGAGACCGCCTGGGTGTACAGGACCGGCCGGCCCGTCCTGGGCTCGCCCGCGTTCGACGGAGGCATCGTCTACGCCGGCTCCATGGACCACCGCTGCCACGCCGTCGATGCCCGCACGGGCGAGCGGCGCTGGACGTTCGAGACGGGCGAGGGGATCTGGGCCGCGCCGGTCATCGCCGACGGGAAGGTCTTCCTCGCCGGGCGCGACAAGCTCGTCTACGCCGTCGATGCGGGGACCGGCCGGCAGATCTGGAGATCGCCCATAGGTGGGCTGGTCATGTGCACGCCCGCGTACGCCGACGGCAGGCTCTACGTGGCCGGCGGCGACATGCACGTCTACGCCTACGACGGCGAGACCGGCCGGCGGGTCTGGAGGTCGCCCAGCGTCCCCGGGGCGGCCGTGCGGGAGTACTGGCTGGTGGCCGCCAAGGGGGCCGTCGTCCTGACGACCCAGCTCGTCTACGTCTGCCACCAGACGCAGCAGCTCATCCAGCGGGGGGTGATGGACCCGTTCAACGAGAGGACGAAGAGCGACCCCGCGCTGAAGGACGAGGGAACGTTCCCGGCGCTGGTGAAGTGGCTGAGGCGCCACCCGCACCACAAGACGCTTCTGGTGCTCGACGCCGCGACCGGCGCGGAGAAGTTCGTCGCGCCGATCATCACGGTCAACGGCGGCTCGTGCATCGGGCCTCCGCCGGCGGTCACGCCCGACGGCTGGGCGTACACCCCCTACGCCAACATCTGGCTGCGGGCGTCGGGGTGGGCCTTCTTCGGTCGGCTCAACCTGGCAACGGGCAAGATGGAGCCGCTGATCACCGACCGCTACGCCCCGAAGCTCCAGCACCCGGAGAGCTGGCACTGGCAGCCGAAGGCCGGGCAGAAGTTCGGGCGGACCAGCACGTGGGACGGCGGCTTCTCGGTGATCGACCAGTCGTGGGGCGTCAGCGTCGGCGGGGACATCGCCTTTCCGGTGCGCGACCCCGGCTGGCCGGGCAACCCGCCGTTCAATAACTACTACGTGATCTCCAGGCGCCGGGACCGCTACCTGCTCGCCGGCGGCGGCCACCGCAGGCTCGGGCCGCTGAACCTCGGCACGCTCGGCGGGGGGCAGATGCACAACACCGCCTCCCCGGTGGCGATCTCCGGCAAGGACCTGTTCCACAAGACCTCCCGGTCGGTGATCTTCGCGTTCCGGGGGAAGTGAAGAGGTTGCCACAAAGGGCACGAAGATCACGAAGGTCTCGGAAGAGAACAGAGAAGATGCAGATGCAGAACGACACGAGAGGATCGCTTCGCGGCGGGCTTCAGCGTGTGATACCGGCGGCGTGTTGGCTCGCCCTGGCCGGGGCGGCCGCCGCCCGGGGCCTCGACCCGGCCGGGCTCGCCGCAGAGAAGTTCCGCTCCGGCGCCGGCTTCTCGTTTCGGGTCGCCTTCGTCAAGGGCTGGCCGACGCTGAGCCACAACACGCCGCTCCTGCCGCTGGAGATGTATCGCGGCGCGACGAGCCCGGTGGCGGCTATCGCCTTCGCCGATACGGCCGCCCCGCGGCCGCAGATGGAGGGCGGATGGGAGCACCGGCGCGCGACGTACGCCTTGACCGGCGGGAAGGCCTCGCTGATCGTCAGCCGGCTGTCCCCGGCCGTGCTGATCGAAAGTGACCGCCGAAACGTCGCGCTTCGCTGGGCGGCCGGGCCGAGGCACCTCGCGTTCGTCCGCGGCGGCAAACCCATCGTCGCCGCCGCGGAGAAGCTCGCCGAACTGAAGGGCGACGCCCTGGCCTTCTCGGAACCGTGGCTGCTCGTATGGTTCTCCTCGGCGGCGCCTCTGCACGGCTGGCCCGAGCCGTTCGACGTCGAGAACGAGCGGGGCGTCTCCAAGCAATGGCTCCAGCAGACGCCGCCCGCGCTGGACCTGCCCGTGCTCATCCGCCTGGAGCACAAGCCGGCCTCCATCCGCCTGAACGCCGGGACGGACCTGGAACTGGGATTCTCGCGCAAAGTCGGCAAGCTGGCGCTGATGCCGCTGATGGGCGGGAAGGTCCTCCTGCCGGCCGAGACGCAAGGCTGGGCGGCCGCCCTGCCGAACGACGTGCTCGCCGGCTGCCGGCTGTGGGCGGCAAAGCTCCGCGACTACCCGCTGACAGTGCAAGAGTCCTTCTTGGTGGATGCCGACAAGGGCGAGCTCACCGTCGCCCAGAAGTTCGGATGGCTGAGCTTCGACGACGACTGGAACAGCCCGCCCGTCAAGGCCGCTCCGGTCCCGCCGATGCTCGCGCTGGCGGTCGGCGCCGGGGCGCATGTGAAGTTCTTCCGGGACGACAAGGAAGTCCGGCCCGTCGATTACCACCTGATGGACACGCCGGGCAAGGCGATGGGCATCGAGGGCGCCGACGCGTACGAGTACCGCATCGGCGGGCTGAAGGAGCTTCTCGCCCGCAGGCCCGGTCCCGCCGCGGTCGCGCCGGCCGCCAGGCCGCTCCAAGAGAAGCTCGCCGGGCACGTGCAGGAGATGGTGGACGCCGGGCCCCTCCAACCGCTGCTGTACATCTACGGCGGCATCGGCGGGACGTGGTTCAGCCACTACTACTGGTCCACTTCGGCCGAGCTGGCGACGGCGCTGGCGACGGCGCATCCCTACCTGCCGACGGCGCTCCAGGACAAGGCGGTGGCGTACCTCAAGGACGAGTGGCGCCGCTTCCCGCCGCTGAAGTTCGACCGCGCGCGGTACACCACCGGCCGGCTGCGCACGCCGTACGAGTTCCCCTGGAAGGAGATGCGCCAGGTCGCCTTCGCCATGCAGCGGGAGGAGCGATACCGCCGCGGCGACTGCTTCCACGAGCTCTACGGCATCGACGCCTGCCTGACGCTGACGGGCGAGGAGCCCGCAGGGGGCCTGAAGGACGCGGCGAGCAGGCTGGCGGGGACCTTCCTCGCCCGGCAGGACTGGGCGATCCTGGGCCCGTCGCGGCTGCGGGATGAGCGAAACCGCCACGCGGTGTTCTACTACAACCTCCAGGGCCCGGCCACTTACAACCGCTGGTTGGCCGGGGCGGTCGGCCTGACGCGCCTGGCCGGCCGCCTCGGCTGGAAGGACATCGAGCCGGCCGCGTGGTACCTGCTCGGCAAGCTCGCGATGGCCCGCGTCGCCCAGGCGAGATACGTTGCGGCCATGCACAAGGCCGGCCTCGTGCGCGGCGCAGCCGGCGACGATAACCGGGCGCTGCTGCACATCGACCCGACGTGCGCCGTCGTCGGGCGCGGGGCGCTGGAGACCGGCGTCCACCAGAACCAGGAGCTGCCGCCGTTCTGCGACCTGACGGAGGAGGTCGGCCGCCTGCTGGGGACGTGTGCCCGCGCCGAGTGCAAGACCTACCTCGACCACCTCGACCGCTCGCTGCCCCTGTGGTACATCTCCGAAGCGCCCAAGCAGCAGGCCACCGAGCACCGCACGAGCCCGCTGCAGCACTACAGCGGAAACGTGCTGGCGCAGTACTGGGTGCTCGGCAAGACGGGCGAGGCGTTCACGCGCTACGTGGACACGACTCGCTTCCTGGGCGACCTGTACTACATTCGCAACCTCGCGGCCGCCATCGACAGCTTCGCCGCCGGCGAGGCGCCAAAGCCCTCCGCCCGCCTCGGCCTGTCCGTCCGCGGCGACGGGGTGCTGGTCAAGGACGGGCGCCCCTTCCGCGGCATCGGGGTGAACTACTTCGACGCGTTCTACCGCACGCTGAAGGACGCCAACGACACGTCATACGACGAGGGCTTCCGGGCGCTGGCCTCGCACGGCATTCCGTTCGCCCGCTTCATGTGCGGCGGCTTCTGGCCGGCGGAGAACCGGCTGTACATGGCGGATCGGGAGCGCTACTTCCGCCTGCTGGACGGCGTGGTGAAGTCGGCCGAGCGGCACGGCATCGGCCTGATCCCGAGCCTGTTCTGGCACCGCAGCACGGTTCCCGACCTCGTCGGCGAGCCGTGCGACCAATGGGGCAACGCCAAGAGCAGGACGCACGCGTTCCTGCGGACCTACACCCGCGAGGTCGTCACGCGGTACCGCGGCTCGCCGGCCGTCTGGGGCTGGGAGTTCGGCAACGAGTACAACCTCTCCGCCGACCTGCCGAACGCCGCCAGGCACCGCCCGCCGACGCCCGCGCACCTCGGCACGCCGGCGAGCCGCACGGCCCGCGACGAGCTGACCCGCGACATGATCCGCACGGCCTTCGCCGCCTTCGGGCGGGAGGTCCGCCGCCACGACCCTCACCGCATCATCACCACCGGCAGCAGCCTGCCGCGCCCGTCGGCGTGGCACCAGCGAACCGAACGGAGCTGGAAGCCGGATACGCCCGAGCAGCTCGCCGAGGTCCTGCTCGCAGATCACGCCGACCCGATCAACGTGATCAGCGTGCACGTCTACAAGGCTCCCGAACGGCTGAAGGGCGCCGCGGCGGCGGCGCGCCGCGCGAAGAAGCCTCTGTTCGTGGGCGAGTTCGGCGTGCTAGGCGCGCCCTCCGCAGAGGCCCGCCGGCGGTTCGCGGAGCTGCTCGCCCTGATCGAGACCCATCGCGCCTGCCTGGCGGCACTTTGGGTATACGACTTCGCCCGGCAGGAGGAGTGGAACGTCACGGCCACGAACGACCGGGCATACCAGTTGAAGGTGATTTCCGAGGCGAACCGGCGCATGCGCACCGAGGCGTCTATCCCCCCGGCCCGCTGATCGCGCGAACCGGCACCAGCTCGCCGTTGTCCTTCAGCTCGAGCTTCGTCCCGTCGGCGTCGGTGATGCGGAGAAAGAGATACCCGTGATCGGGACGAGATGAGACTTCCACAAGAAGCAGGTTATCCCCCTTCTGAAGCTCGACGTCGGTGACTTGCTGGTCGGGACGCATCGGGCCGGCCAGGGCGTACTTCACGAGCTTCCTGTTGACCCACATGCGGAACGCGCCGTCGCAGCCGGTATAGATCCGGACCCTGCGCCGTTGCTGGACGCGGAGGACGCGGGCCCCCTACGCCGCCACGTGCTTGGCAGTTTCGGCATTGCTGAGCCTGAGCAGGTGGACCTGGGGGCTTCCCGATCGAACCAGCCTGGCCTTCGGCGCCGCCGCTTCGATGGCGCGGAGCCTCCTGGAGTCCAGCTTGCTCCAGCAGCCCTCCTCGTCGGCCGGGGTGGTCATCGGCGGGACACGCCAGGCGCGGACGAACGGTCCGGCCAGTAGGTCCGTCAGGCGCGCCGACACCGCGAGGCCTTCGCCATCAATGACGCGCAGTACGCCAGCACGGCTGCCCGCTCGCTTCCTGACCCGGGCAAGGGCCACTTCGACACGCTTGGGCGGACTTGGACCGCCGCCTGGTGGGACATGGTCTACCGCGAAGAGTCCCGAGTCCCATACGATCACCTCGATGTGCCGCACGCCGTATTCGGACTCTATCACGATCCGCCCAGACGCGTTGTCAAAGCGGACGCCGGGCTGCGGGTGCTCGCGCCATTTCCGGGCGTCCAGGGCGAAATGGCGGCTGGCGCAAAGGGCAGCGGCGCTGAGGGGTGACCAATTGGCGACGCCGGCCCATCCCAGCCATAGCGTGTCCTTCCGCTTCGCGTGGGGCGGCTCGACGAGCGTGAAGAAACGGTTGAGCCCCTCAAGGTCGTAGCTCATGATGTCCCGGGGGAAACGCGTGTGCCTCAGGCCGAACGTGTGCCCCAACTCGTGCAGGGCGACGATCATCGTCGTCGAGCAGATCGCCCAGTGTGTCAGCCGCTGCTCGGAGTCGGTTAGGACCCGGTTCGGATCGACCGGACGGGCGTCCATGAATGCCTTTTGGCCTTCCTGGAGCCGGTCCGGCCAAGTGAACAGTCCCCCGCCTCGGCACAGTGCCAGGTTCCTGCCCCCAATGCCGACATCGACATGGGTCTTTCCGAGGTTCGGGTCCAGACGGGCCATCGCCGGGATCATGAGGTTCTTCGCCCGTGCCCTCGGCAGCTTCCGCTCCAGCTCGCGCGCGACGCTGTGGTACAACTTCTCCTCCGTGAGCTTGTTGTAGTAGGCCGCTGAGTGCGTCCCCTTCAGGAGGTGAACCTTGACGTCGCCTGCCTTGTCGAATTCCAGGTTGAACGTCTTTCGTCCGTGCCCACGGGCGTTCAGGCTGGCCGCCGTGAAGCACTGCATCAGCTTCATCCCCGTCGCGAGTTTCGCTCGCCAGTTCTGTGGGTCGTTCCGGAGGGGTGTCTCGTACTTCGTGTCCCCCGTCTTGTCCGTGAAGTACACCGCGCGGACGATGTAGGGGTTTGTCTGAGGTCTGTAGATCAGCGTCAGCGACGCCTTGAGCTTCCCCGTCTTGAGTACGAGCTCGTTCTCCCCGGGCACCAGCTCCGTCAGCACCTTGAACATGCCGAATCGCGCGGGGCCGTCCATCTGTCGGGTCTCGCGCCTCGAAGAGGCGTTGGTTACGGTGATGGACTTGGCCGATCGATCGTCTAGGTCGCCGCGGAGAAGGACCACGGGATACCGGACGGTCTCACCGTTCTGGAAGTTGTGGACCCGGACCGGGGCGCGAGACGCGCGGGCGGCGCGAGCGAACGATCCAACGTCCGCGCTCAGCGTCACCAGCCAGATGAAGGCAATCGATACAGCCAACCGTTGGGCCGTACAGCGCATCATCTTGCGCCTTCTGCGGGGCCCTCGGCGTGTCGGCCCCACTACTTCGCGGGTAGGGCGGCCGGGGGAACCGGCACCAGTTCGCCGTTGTCCTTCAGCTCGAGCTTCGTCCCGTCGGCGTCGGTGATGCGGAGGATCAGCCCCCAGCCGCCGATGCCCTGGCACACCTCGACGACCAGGCGGTTGTCGCCCTTCTTCAGCTCGGCCTCGGTGGTCTCCGAGTCCGCCTGGGCCCCGCGCAGCGCCAGGACGCTCGCGATGAGCTTGCCGTTGAGCCACATCCGCAGCGCGTCGTCGCTGCCCGTGTGGATCCTGATCTTCCTCGCCCTGTCCGAGCGGATGGTCCGCATCGCGTACCCGGCCACGTGGGCCCGCCGCCTGCTGCCGCTGAGGGCGAGGAAGTCCACGTAGGGCGACTTCGACCGCTTCAGCTTCGCCTTCGCCGCCGACGCCTCGATGGCCCGCAGCCTCCCGGCGTCCACCTCGGGAAACGACCCCGCGTCCCGCCAGGGCGGGAAGGTCGAGGCGAACCGCCATGCCCGGACGAACGGCCCGGCCAGCAACTCCTTCAGGCGGACCGTGCTGCCGAGCCCTTCTCCGTCCAGCGCCCTGAGCACGATTTCCCCCTTGCGGATCCGCTTGCGGAGATCGGCCGGCTTGATCCTGACTTCCTTCACGCCCTTTGAGCCGCTGAGGGGAACGCAGAAGATCGACTCGGTAACGCCGCTCGGCTCCCTGCACAAGACGCCGACATACCGGATGCCATAGGCGGATTCGATCACGATCCTGCCTGATGCGCGGTCGAAGCGGATCACCGTCCGCTTCTCGTCGCGCCATTGGCGGGCGTCCATCGCGAAGAACCGGTTCGGCGCCAGCGCCCCGCCGCTGACCGCCGACCAGCATGCGATCTCGCTGTCCTTGAACTCGTAACGGTGCTTCCCGAGCGCGTGCGGCGGCTCGACGAGCGCGAAGAACCGGTTGAACCGGTCGTGGCCGCGGGTCATGATGTCGTGCCTGTCCCGGCTGTGCGGCAGGCCGAAGGTGTGCCCCAGCTCGTGCAGGGCCGCTCCCATCGTCGTCGAGGTGATCGCCCAGAACGTATGCCGCCCCACCGAATCGCTGAACCACTTGTTCGGGTCCACGGGCGTGGCGTTCATGAAGGCTTTCTGCACGTCGGCGAGGCTGTCCGGCCAGGTGAACAGGTCGCCGCCGCCGAACAGCGCGAGGTTCCCCCCGCCCAGGGCCGTGTGGGCGCAGACCTTGCGCGTCTTGGGGTCAAAGCGCGTGAACGCGGGGATCACCAGGTTGCGGGCCTGCCTGTGGCGAAGCCGCCGGGCCAGCTCGCGCCCGATCTCGCCGTACAACTGCCCGCCGCTGAGCTTGTGATACGCCGCGACGTCCTTGGGGCCCTTGAGCAGGTGCACCTTGACTTTCCCGTTGTTGTCCAGCTCCAGGTTGAACGTCGTGCGCCCCAAAGCGAGGTCGCCGAGCCGCTCAGCGGTGAAGGTCTGCATGATCTTCATGGCCGTGTCGAGCTTGCCTCGCCAGTTCTGCGGGTCGTTCTTGATCGGCGTCTGGAAATCGGTCTTGCCGGCCTTGCCGGTGAAGTAGATCACGCGCACGACGTACGGATTGGTCTGCGGCCTGTAGTTGAGCGTCAGGGGCACTTCATCCTTGCCGGCGCGGATGACGAGCTTGTTGGCCCCCGGCACGAGCTCCGTGAGGGCCCTGAACCTGCCCTTGTGGGCCAGACCCTTCAGCTCGCGCGTGCCTCGCTTCGAGGACGTGTTGACCACGGTCACCGACGTGATGCTCTCGTCGGCGAGGCCGCCCCGGATCAACGGGACGGGGAAGCGGATCGTCTCGCCGCCGGTGTAGTTCATCACGCGGATCGGACCCGCGGCAGTCGCCACCGTGCAAACCGCCGCGATCCACCAGCCCACTACAGCGATTCCGCGCTTCGTCATCGGCAACTCCATTTCCCGTCGCCTCCCGTCTATGAACCAGCCAGAGGGAACGTCACAATGGTAGCCTGAACCGAGAGTCCGACGCCAGAGGAACAATGCCATGATGAGTCGCTCGCAGACGTATGTCGCGCTGTTCGTGACGGGCCTGTTGCCGGGAGGTCACCTTTCGATGGCTGCCGAAGCAAAGCCCCGCGCGGTTCGCCGCTCGGACGTGGTGTTCATGTACGACAACCCGAAGCTGTACGAGGCGTACGGCTGCACCGCGCTGGGCTGGGCCGGGCGGAGAAACGCCGGGCACATCGAGCAGGCCCACGCAAAGGGCGTCCGCCAGTTCTCGTGCAGCGTGGGCTTCCTCACCGAGTTTCGCCGCGTGATCGACTTCAGCGACGACTACCTCGACGCCGCCTGCCGGGACTTCTCCGGCGAGCCCTTCATCGTCCCCTGGCTGTGGGACCACAAGCACAAGGGCAAGCCGGCCTACTGGTGGTGCACCAACAGCCCGCTGTACCGCAAGTACCTCTACGCCCGGCTGGCGGAGGTCGTCAACGTGAAGCCCGACGGCCTGCACATCGACGACTACCGCGGCACGAGCGGCTCGATCACCTGGCGGTCCGGCGGCTTCTGCCGTCACTGCCTGGCCGCGTTCCGCAAGTACCTCGCCGGGAACGTCCCGAAGGAAAAGCTCGCCCGCCTGGGCATCAAGGACCTCGATACGTTCGACTACCGCGAGTTTCTCCTCGCCCGGGGCGTCAAGGCGGCGGAGTACAACCGGCGCCGCAGCCGCCTGCCGCTGGCGGCGGAGTTCCACGACTTTCACGTCCAGGCCGCCACCCGGTTCGTCGCCGAGTACCACAAGCGGGCGGAGGCGCTTCGCGGCGAGGCGCTCTCGCTGAGCGTGAACTCCGGCCTGAGCAACCCCCAGGCCCTGGTCATCGCGCCGCACCTGAGCTACTTCTGCTGCGAGGTCGGCCACGCCGCCGCCCGGCGCCGCCCGCCGGCGCACCCGGTGTACATCTACAAGCTGGCCGACGGTCTCGGCCGGCACGTCGCCTCGACCGCGAGCGGGCAGGACTGGGCCTACGTCTCGCAGCACGGCCTGGTCGGCCTGGTCCGCACGTGGACGGCCCTGTCGTACGCCTTCGGGCACACCTTCATGACCCCGCATCGCCAGTGGTGCTACACGAAGGAGAAGGGCACGCACTGGTGCGACGGCCCGACGGAGGAGTACGCCTGGCTGTATCGCTTCGTTCGCAGCCGGGCGCGGCTGCTGGACGGCTACGAGGCCGTCGCGCCCGTCGTGGTGGTCTACAGCAGCCCGGCGAATCGCGCCGGGCGCGGCAGGATCGAGGCCGTCTGCACCGACCTCGCCCGCGGCAACGTGCCCTTCAAGGTCGTCATCGCCGGGGACGACTGGGTCGACTATCGGCTGAAGGCCGACGACATCGCCCGAGCAAAGGCCGTCGTCGTCCCCAAGACCTTCCAGCTCGACGGCGAGCAGAAGAAGCTCATCGACCGCGCCGCGGCCGCCGGCAGGCTCGTCACCTGGCCCGACAAGGCAAAGCTCTCCAAGCTCATCGGCGCGCCCGTCGCCGTCGAGGGGGCCCAGGACGTCTGGGCCGTGCCCCGCGCCGTCCTCGGCGAGGCGACCAGGCCCGCCGTCGTCCACCTCCTGAACCGAAACTACAACCCGGACAAGGATGCCATGATCGCCCGGAAGACCATCACGCTGCGCCTCCGCCGCGACCTGTTCGGCAACCGGAAGTTCACCACTGCGACGGCCCACGCGCCGAGGGCCAGGCCCGTCAAGCTGCCCGTCGCCTCGGACGCCAAGCACACGACGGTCACGATCGCCGACCTGGACCTCTGGACGATCGTCGAGCTTGACTGAAGCCGCGCAAGGTCCGACAGGCGCCGCCGCCCTTCAGCGCAAGGGATTTCCGGCCACCCCGACGGGTCGGTACCACAGCGACCGCCAGTATGCCTGATCGGTCCGGTAGGCGTCTATCGGGCCGCCGGCGTCGAAGCCCGGCGGGAGGATTCCGTACCGCTGCATCTCGCGGAGGTAGTGCCCAGCCGGGCGGAAATCGGGCATGTCGAAACGCGTGATCTCATCGAGCTGCTTCTTGCCCTCCCGAACCAGGCCCAACAGCCGCCGGTACGTCGGGTCGGTCTTGTCGCGGAAGACGTTAGCGGCGTTGGGTACCTTGTTGGCCTTGGCCAACTTCTTGCACAGCCCGTAACCGCCCGCTTTGCACGCACGGCACTTCTCTCGATGTACCGGAGCGCCTGGAGCAGGTAGTCCTCATCCATCATCCATCACGAACGACGCGAACCGCCCCTGCCACAGGTGCCCCCGCCAGCCCTTGCGGACTGCCCTGCCGGCAGGCGGAAGTCGATCCGCCGCGTGTACCGACGGTGAGCCTCGCCGATGCCCCGTCGCAGCCTGTCCGCCCTGGCCGGCACGACCACCGGATGCACGTGGTTCGGCATCAGGCAGTAGGCCCAAACCTCTACGCTGCACCTGCCGCACCACTCGGCCGGCAGCTCCAGGTGGGCCGCGTAGTCGCCCAATGAGAAGAACGTCTTCTGCCGACGATTGCCCGTTCGGCGAGCTCACGACGAAGCCCGCTGCGTCACGCCTGCCTTCCGAAGGCCCAGCGAAGGGAGGTGATGCGGGTATCCCGGCGCCACGACTCTTGCCAGTCTTGCCGTACCGCCGGCATCCCACACGCAGGCTGCCCTGTCAAGAGTTTAGTATGATGTCCCCGGGGCCCGCACGTGTCGATACAAGATTCTCAGCGCGCCGTTTACCGCCACTCTGGCTGGGTAGGTGGCTCGGTAGTGCTCGCACCACGTATCCTTCTCCTTCCGAGGTAGCCTGTCCCACGCTTCCTCGGTCATTTCGTCTTGTGACGGTGCGAAGCGCCTCCGCGGAAGATCCGTAATGGGTAACGTACCCCGAACCACGCTTGGGGTCAGCGACAGGTCTTCGACGACATACTGAACGGATACGTCATCCGCGGCGCGGTAGATGTGGACTGCCAACGGGCCCAAGTCGATGGTGGGGTTGTCCCCGCCGGGAGCGTGTACATTCACCGCCTTGGCGTGATGGATCCCATATTCGACCAGTTTCCGGAGCGTCGCGATCCCCCCAGCGTCCCGTACGGGTCCACAGGCAGGATTCTCTATCCCCAAAGGCACCGGATCGTTGGCATCGTCGACCTTCAGCAACGCGAAGCAGTCGGTGGTGTTGGCGTAGCACAGGAGCTTGCCGTCTGCCTCGATGACCAAGACATACCAGTATGACTCCTGGCTGTGGCCTGGGAGTTGCTCCACGAGAACCGCATTCTCCGCCGTCCCCGCGTGGTTCACGACCGCATCGACCAACTGCCAGTAGTCGTCGGTGTCGGACCTGCACGAAAGCAGCCACATGGCCCTTCGTGTAACCTTCGGGTAGAGACCGTGGCTGGCGGCCAAGCAGCCCGTCCAATAGTTCGGGTTCCATCCAAGATGGTGAACCGGGCGGACATCACACTCGGAGCTGCACCCCCCTCCGGCAACTAGAATAAGGGCCAAGCCAACGCAGGAAGCGGCGCACGACGCTCTGCTATGCCATGAGCAAATCATCAGTTGAGTTCGCATTCGCATCGGTCCATCTTGGGGAACTTAGGAAACCGAGGAAACCGGGGACAGTCATCTGTTTCCGTACGTCTCCCAAAAGCCGTGAACGCGGCGATGACGGGCATGTCCGGCTCGCGGAACCGCGCCGCCGGCGGCTCAGAGCAGCGACTTCAGGTGCTCCAGGCTGCGCTTTGCCTGGTCGATCGTGCCGCATTCCACCGAGAAGACGATGTCGCGCGGCGCGCGGCGGCATATCTCGACGACTCGCGGCCAGTCGATCACGCCGTCGCCGCAGGCACAGCCGACGGGCGTGCCCGTCACCTTCCCGCGTTCGGCGTCGGAGTGCTCGACGGCGATGTCCTTGGCGTGCAGGTGGACCAGCCGGTCGGAGACGCGCTGGAGCCACGCGTAGGGGTCCTGCCCGGCGAGATAGGCGTTGCCGGTGTCGAGGTTGATCCCGATGGCCGGCGAATCGACCAGCCCGTAGATCCGGTCGAGCCCCTCGGGCGTCCGGGAGTACTGGGCGTGGCACTCCAGGCCGATCATCACCCCGCGGCGCTCGGCGACGAACGAGGCCTCCCGCAGCGTGTACCGCATGAGGACGAAGTCCTCCTCCTCGGTCGTCCAGGGCGCCTTGATGCCCTCGTCGGTGTTGACGACGGGCGCGCCGCATTCGGCTGCGTAGCGAATGGCCATCTTGAGGTATTCGCCGTGGTAGTCCGGCCGGCCCAGCGGCCCGTGGGCTTGCAGGCCCGAGATCTTCAGCCCCCTCTCCTCGGCCATCTGCTTCATGACCAGCGGGTCGTTGAGCAGCGAGACCGTGTGGTAGTAGCCCGCTTCGCTCATGAGCTCGCGGCCGAAGTGGACCATCGGCTCGACGTACTCGTAGCCCATTTCCGCCGCCCGGTCGAGGCCCCACTCGAACGGCTTGTCGTGATGGCGTGTGGCCTCGAGGTTCATTCCCACGTGAATGGTCCCCATGGGTCTTCCTTTCCTGCGTCGCTTCCCGAGCCCCTGCCGAAGACGTCCGTCCTCGCTCTGGAGTCTACACGGCGCGGCTTGGCGCCGCAACCGGAGGCGAGCGAATCGCCGCGCCGGCCGGGGGCCTCCGGAAAGGATGCGAAACGAATCGAGAGCGGGTACCATTGCGGTTTCGGGAAGGCACACAAGTGTCGGTGCGCTGCTAGGAGCTCGAATGACGGATATGCGACGGCGGCTCGGGATCGGCCTGCTTGCGGCCTTCTGCTGCTTTCAGCCGGCGGCCGGCCAGATCCCGCCTGCGCTGCGCGGGGGCTATCCCCGCGCGTTCTTCTTCCGCGCCGCGGAGGGCCTCGCCGCCAACCAGGGGATTCCCTACGACCGCTGGGAGGCGACGTTCAGCCGGCTGATGGGCATCGAGGGCAAGGTGCTCGACGAGGAGGTGCCCGGCCGGTCGGCCCGCAACGTCGAGTTCTTCACGCGGTTCAAGAAGGCCCACGGCGATCAGCTCGTCCTGCTGCACTACAACGGCAACGCGCGCGACCCGCGATACCGGCGAGGCGAGTTCTTCGCCGGGCACTGGGTCTACTACAACGGCGCGAAAGTCCTCGACGACGTGCCCGCCTCCGGCGGCGTCACGGAGGTCCGCGTCGAGGGGCCGCAGCTCTTCCGCGTCAACACCGGCCGCTACCGCACGGACAACGACGACGTCGGCCTGTGCGAACTCGACGCGAACGGCCGGCCGGACTGGCACAGGTCCGAGCAGACGCAGTTGGTCTCCGTCGACGCCCGGCGCGGCGTCATCCGCCTGCGTCGCGGCTGCTACGGCCGCGACCCGCGGGCGTTCCGCGCGGGCAAGGCCTACGCCGCCGCCCACGTCACCGAGGGCCCGTGGGGGCGCAAGAGCCACCTCATGTGGTACTACAACTACTCCACGCGCTGCCCGCGCGACGCCGGGGGGCGCACCTGCGGGCAGGTTCACGCGGCCGAGATCGCCCGGCGGTTCGCTCCCGGCGGGGAGCTGGCGGCGTTCGACGGGGTGGAGTTCGACGTTCTGCTTCACGAGCGCGGCCGGGCCAACCCCTCCCGCGGGATGGACTGCGACGCCGACGGGCGGGCGGACAACGGCTGGTTCGACGGCGTCAACACGTACGGCGTCGGCGTCCTGGAGTTCGCGCGGGCGCTGCGAAAGCTGCTGCCGGACAAGCTCCTGCTGGGCGACGGGCACGGCCCGAGGCACCAGCGGGCGTTCGGCGTCTTCAACGGGATCGAGTCGGAGGGCTGGCCGGCGCTGCGCGACGTGGAGGTTCGCGACTTCTCCGGCGGCCTGAACCGCCACCTCTTCTGGGCCCGCAACGGCCGGGCGCCCGTCTTCAACTACGTCAACCACAAGTTCAACGAGCCGACCGGCCGCCCCGGCGCCGTCCGCCGCCCCCAGACGCCCTGGAGCACCCACCGGCTGGTGTTCGCGGCCGCGGTGTTCACCGACTCGGCCATCTGCTATTCCTTCGCGCCCCCGAAGGAGCCCGGCGAGCTGTTCGGCGTCTGGGACGAGCTTCGCATGGGCACGGCGAAGCGCGCCGGCTGGCTGGGCAAGCCGCTGGCGCCCGCCGTCCGCCTCGCTCAGGCCCGGGGCGACCTGCTCGCCGCCAAAGGCCTGACTTCCCGCGTGAACGCCGTCTTCGGCTGGCAGGGCGGGAACGTCCGCCTCCAATGGACGAAAGGCGCCTTGGTGGCCACGGCCACGGACGCCAGCCAGAAGGAACTGCGCTTCCGCCTCACCACCGTTGGCTGCAACGGCCCGGACTTGTTCGTCTCGGTGGCCATGCGGGGCGAGCCGATGCGCGGCTATCCGCCGCAGATGGCCCGCCTGGCCTACGTCGGCATCCCCGCACCGGACGTGCTCTGCGTCCGCCCGGACCTTCCCGAGACCGCGGTCCGTCTCCGGGGAAAGCGCCTCATGCCGCTGGACCGCGCAACGGGGGCGTCTGTCAGCTTCATCCGCCAGAAGCGCCTGGGCCTCGAAGCACACGACGCTTACCTCGTGCATCCGCCGTACAAGGGCACGACGGGCTGCACCGTCTGGTGGCGCGAGGCGGCCGTGCCGACCGGCGGGCGGCTGGCGTTCTTCCTCGGCATGGGCGAGAAGGCCCCCACGCGCAGCGACGGCGTGACGTTCCGCGTGGAGGTCCAGCCGCTGGCCGGCGGCGAGCCCGGCCAGGCGGAGAAGATCTTCGAGCACACCCAGAAGGCCGCCGAGTGGACGGCCCATCGCGTCTCGCTCGCCCGCTGGGCGGGCAGGCGCATCCGCCTGCGGTTCATCTCCGATTGCGGGCCGCAGGACAACGCCACCACCGACCACAGCTTCTGGGGCAACGTGTGCGTCCTCGGCCCCGAGGGCCGAAGCGGGCTGACACCGGCCACGCGGCACATGACCTGGCTCGGCCGGGAGGACTTCACGTCCGGCTTCTACTTCCCCGACGTGCGGTCGAAGTTCGTGGACATCGAGTTCGTCATCGAGGGCGCCGAGCCCGTTACGCTGTCGCGCCTCACCGCCCACGCCCATCCGGACGTGATCTATCGCGAGTTCGAGAACGGCCTGGTCCTGGCCAACCCCTCGCCCCGCCCGTTCGATTTCGACCTCGCGAGCCTGTTTCCCGGCAAGCGTTTCCGCCGCATCCAGGCAAGCTCCCAGCAGGACACAGCCACCAACGACGGCTCCCCGGTCGGCCGGAAGGTCCGCCTCGGCCCCAAAGACGCGCTGTTCCTGGCG
Source organism: uncultured Planctomycetaceae bacterium (assembly GCA_964427875.1). Classification (GTDB taxonomy): domain Bacteria; phylum Planctomycetota; class Phycisphaerae; order SM23-33; family SM23-33; genus CAYRVX01. The sequence continues at coordinate 12,570 of CAYRVX010000005.1, read as the reverse complement.
CGCCGCGGCGAATAGTCCCGCCCACGAGCCTTCCCCCGGTGCCCCCACACCGTGCGCCCAGCCCATGGCGTCTGCCGGCCGCGACGCGGGGGCGGTCCTACTTCTGCACCTCGATCTTGCTGAGGGGATACCAGCCGTCCTTCCCGCGGCCCTTGATGGCCAGGCGGATGACCGGCTCGGGCGATTCGGCAGCGACGACGGCGAGGGATAGGCGATACGTGCCCGACGGCATGTCGGCCGGCAGGGCGATCGTGTCGGCGACCTCGACGACGTCCCCGCGAGGCAGCTCGCAGGAGCCGGCGTAGAACTCCTTGGTGAACAGCTTGACCTCCCCGGGCATCCACCTGTTGACCGCCACCTTGCCGAGGAGGACCTTCTTCCGGCCGCGGGCGCCCGTCAGCCGCCAGGCGAGGCGATACGGCCGGTAGCACGGCGCCGACCCGACGTTCTGCCACTTCATGGAGATCGTGAGCTTCAGGCCGGCCCGCGCGGCCGCAGGGTGCTTGAGCTCCTTCAGCACGAGGCGATAGCCGAGCCTGCGGAGGAAGCGTTCGATCTCGCGGCGGATGTTCTGGCCCTCGGGCAGCGGGGCGGACTTGTTGTTCAGGTACGAGCCGTGCAGGGCCAGCCCGTAATCGAAGATGAAGCGGATCGACCAGCCCTCCTTGACCCACTTCCGCATGTCCCAGCAGCTTTCCCAGGCTACCGGGGCGGTCTTCCAGGCATCGGCGACGCACTTTTGTTGGGACATCTGCGGATAGGCGTTTCTCATGTGGTTCCAGGTCTTTGAGAAGCCTCCCATGTCGCCGAGGCAGTCGGCCCGCCAGCCGGCGCCCCGCTCGGCCGCGTAGGTAAGCCAGTCCTTCCCGCCGATCAGCATGACCAGCGGCGTCTTCTTGAACGCCGCAAGGTAGGCGTCCACGATCTTCTTGAGCGTCGCGGGCTGGGGCATGTCGGCCTCCTGGCAGCCGCTCATGTGCCACTCGCCCCACCAGCCGACCGAGCCGAGGTCCACGTGATCGATGTCGGGATGGCCGTCGTATCGCTCGCCGAGCTTGCGGATCAGGTCCACGTGGCGGCCGAGCACGACGGGATCGTCCAGGTCGGGGATGAGCAAGTTCCTCGTGCTGCGGCGGGCGCACTTGATCTCCCTGGCTCCGAGGTCCTTCAGCCAGGCGGGGTGGTACGGCCGCCCGGGCGTCGTCGAGCAGCACATGACGCGGAAGGCCAGCGCCTGGGAGGCTGCGCGGGTCTCCTTGAGCACCTTGTCGAGGAAGGCGTAGTCGATCTTCCCCGGCTGGGGCTCGAAGACCTTCCAGCCCCATCGGGCGTAGTGCACGGTGGAGGGGATCCAGGCGGGCAGGTTCCGGTCCTTGTCCTTCGTGCGATGGAACGTCTGCCACCCCATGTGCGGGTTGGCCAGCAGCTCCTCGGTCTCCTCAGGCGTCACGGTGACCATCGAAGGCTCCCTTTGCGGTCTCTCTTGCGCCGCTGCCGACGCGGCGAGAGCGGCTGTCACGAAACACGCGGCGGCCAGAAGGGCGGTGGGGATGCTCCGCTTCCAGTCCATGGTTGATCCCTTTCATTCGGTCTTCGCCGGCGTCAGGTCGAGCACGGCGACGTCTTCGCCGGCCAGCGTGATGGCAGCCCGGCCGTCCCGCCACGTGACTTGCTTGCCGGCCACCAGCTCCCTGCTCGACGTCGCGGTCAGGCCGTCCAGCGTGACGGTCACGGTGCGCGGCTTCGGGGTGTCGTTGAACACGGTCAGGTAGCGCCGGCCGAAACGCTCCACGTGGACCTTCTCGTCATCGGTTCGCGCCAGCGTGATCGGCTCCCAGCCGGCCTCGGCCACGAGCCGGCAGAGCGGGACGTACTTCTTGAAGAGCGGGCGGTCGCGGTCGTAGAGCTTCGGGCGGGTGAAGTAGTGGCCTTGCGAGGCGTTGTGGCTGAAGAAGCCCGGGAACATGCCGTAGGCCAGGCTGCGCTTCATGTACTTCTCGACGAGCCGGTGCGAGAAGTCCTCGAAGCGCGTGTTCATGAGGAAGCAGTAGGGTTTGCCCTTGCACATCGCGCGGCGGTAGAGCATCTCGGCGTCGGGCATGGGCCGCCACCGGCCGGAGGGGTTCCAGTTCGTCTCCGTGCCCATCACCTCGAGCATCGGCGCCAGCCAGCAGATCCGCGACGGCGTGCTGTTGGCCATCATCAGCTTGCCCATGCCGTGGACGTCGCCGGCGATGGCCCGGACGTACTCGAAGACGGCCAGGAGCTTGAAGATTCCCGGCCTGCGGGTGCCGAGGGAGAACGCAAGCGGCCGCTCGGCCGCGGCGAAGTGCTCGCGGCGGAAGTCCAGCTCGTCGGTCACGTAGCACTCGCTGGAGTCGACGTACTCGCCGTCGAGGTCGCCGGCGCGCTTCGGGCCGTACAGCTTCGCCCGGACCGCCGGCCCCCACTTGTTCTTGAAGTCCGTGTGCTCGCCGCGGACGCCGGGCATGGAACTCATGCTCCAGACGACGCCGTTGCACCAGGGCGTGTCGCGGAACCGCGCGCAGAACCGCCCGGCCTCGTCGTGAAAGCCGCTGGTGAAGAACGCCTTGGCCCGGACGTCGCCCTTCCCGGCGAGGCGCTTTGCCTCGGCGACCGCGGCGGGGAGCGTTCGCGGCACGTCCTTGGGCATTCGCATCCACCACGTCATCGGCTCGGTGTAGCGGAACGTGGTGATGCCGCGGGCGTCGTCCCATTTCGTCTCGTTGGTGCCTTCCTTGAAGGCGAAGCCGAAGTCCTGCCAGCCGGTCACCTGGCTGATCTTCGCGAAGGGCATCCACAGCCCCTGCCTCAGCGTGCGGCAGCGGAAGTGCCCGGGGAAGATCTCGTACAGCCGCGACAGTGCCGACCGGAAGCCCCACTTCGGATCGAACGAGAAGCGGCAGAAGCGCACGCGGGCCGAGGGCTTCTCGGCGGCGAGGCCGATGTCGTACGCGAGGAACAGCTCGCGCGAGCTCGCGTTGCAGCCGACGCGATGGAAGGCCGGCTGGGCCATGTCGACGGCGAGCGCTTCGCCCCGCCGCGCGCCCGCCACCGCGCCGAGCGGCCAGCGGGACAGTCGGCCGTTCGCGCCGACGCGGAAGCGCGCGGCATTCATGTATTCGCGCCCGCGCTCGACGGCACTGCTCCGCCGCGGCCCGTCGAGCCACCGCAGGCCCTTGCCTTCCACGGGGATCGCGTAGACGAGCGTGACGGCCCGGTCCCTGCCCGTCGTGTCGGCGAGCGTCACGTCGAAGAACGCGGCGCCGCCCTGTTCGGTCCTGCCGCACTTGAGCCGCAGGCCGATCGCCTCGCGGGCGATGTGGACGAAGTCGCCTCCGGCCGCCACGTCGCGGACCTGGAAGCCCTCGCCCGCGGCGGCCTCGATGGCCACGGGCACGCCGTCGAACATGCCGGCGCCCTTGGGCGGCTTGATCACGTGGAGCCTCGCGTCGCGGAAGCGCGCCCTGCCCGTGTGTCGGCGGAGCAGCAGGTGGACGGAGACGCTCTTGACGGGCTTTGCGGGAAAGACGAGCACCTCGCGGCGCTGCCAGTCGTGCGTGCCGACGGCGAAGGGGGCGATCTGCCCCCACAGCGGCGTGCCGTCGGCGTGCAGCAGGTCGAGGTACAGCGAGTAGTCGCCGCCCGCGCTGCCGCCGACGCCCTCGGCCTTGCTCCAGGCCGAGGCGACGATCGGCTCGGGGCGCTTCTGGTCCAGCACGACGGTCTGCGACGCCCCTCGCTGCACCTTGCCGTCGGAGCCGTTGTCGCAGACGAACGTGCCCCCCTCTCGCCGAAACCCCTGCCCCCACGCTCGCCAGGCACCGGGCTTCAGCAGGTTCTCACCCGCCCTCGGCGCCTTGAGAACCCGCTTCACCACGGCGCCGTCGGCCAGAGCCGCCTTTCCGTCTCCCGAGGCCGCCAGGGTGAACACAACAACCGGCGAGAGAAGGAGCATCGCCAAAGCAGTTCGTATGTCCATCGCCTACAACCACTTAACTGCGCAATTCACTCTAATGTTCAATCGCGATGCTAAGGCTGTTTCACCTTTGCAGGGGCCACGAGGCCTAGCAGCAAGACTTTCCCTTCCCCGCTCCACTGCGGTTGGCTAGCGAGATCTAGGTGTGAGCGCATGTCAGCGGCAACGCCCTTGACCGAACAAAATCCGAAAATCTTCTTCGCGCCCTGGGAGAACACGCTATAATCCAGATTGTTGTATTCTCGTGACGGCTGTTGGATCCTTGCGTGAGTTCATGGATACGTCTATGCTATGTCCGAGTCTCCGGTAGCTGCCCAAACCAGAAGAATCGGATTGTCGCTGTGGCAGAGCCTTGGAAAAGCTGGATTCCCGGCGTTCTTTCCGACTCGCAGTTGAGGGAGCTATGCGACCATGAAAGCATAAGCAATGTCGACTCCCGTGACAAGGCCATTGAGGGCCCATCTTCCTCTATGGACCTTTCCCTCGCCAACGAGGGCTATCGACTGCTTGAGGGATCTGTGAAGCCGTCCGGGTCGGGCTATCTCCATACGCTGAAGAAAGATAAACTAGCCGAGCCCTTGGAGCCTGACAGGGATGGATCGTTCATCCTGAAGGCGCGGCAGACTTACCTTTTCAAACTCAAGGAGAGGCTTTCCTTCCCGAAAGACGCCAGAATCTACGGGCAAGCGACGGCAAAGAGCTCGATCGGGCGCCTGGATGTTCTGGCTAGACTAATCGTTGACGGCATGGACTGCTACGAAACCCTCAACCCGGAGGGAGTGGCCCAAGGCAATGGCAACATGTATCTTGAAGTCACGCCGATGACATTCAACGTAAGAGCAAAGGAGGGGAAGTATCTATCGCAGTTGCGTCTCTTCCGCGGGAAGCCAGAGCACTCGGAAGTCAGTGGGGAAGAGCTCTACGAGTCGTTGCTGTTCTCCCCAACAGCGCCTGATGAATCGCTTTCTGTGGACCTTTGCGAAACTCAGATTTCTGGACGTGCTGTTTCGGCGTTCTGCGCCCAGGAGAGAGACGAGGACGATCCTCCGATACCGCTATGGAAAGACGAGGACAAGGAAAAGCGCCCTTGCCCTACTACGTACTGGAAGTTCCGAAAGCCTGACAGAAAGAACAGGTTGAAGATTACGAAGAACGCGTTCTACATCATCAGATCGAAGGAGAGGATCTCTTTGCCAGCAGGCATTGCAGTCTACTGTCGCGCCACTGATGAGACAATCGGCGAAATGCGGATTCACTACGCCGGTTTCGTCCATCCGTTCTTCGGGGCAGGGCGAAAGGACGGCCGGAACGGGACTCCGCTGATATTCGAGGTCAGGGGGCACGATGTTGATGTTAGCCTGAAAGATGGCGAGAAGATGGCCCGGTTGGTCTTTTACCGCATGTCAAGAGATTGCGAGAGACCCAAGGCCCCGTGCCGGGACGAAGACGAAGAGTCATATAACGAACAGAACTTAACTCTGTCGAACATCTTCGCTGACTGGCCTACGGCCATTGATGTGAAGCCAGATGGGACCGTGGTAAAAGCCCCCATCGGAGGGTGAGAGATGGCTGCTTCGACTGATGGGAAGGACGATTTCCGAATAGCTCGGTTGACCCGCTTTGATGCCGAGGGACTAAGTGATCACTTGGCTTCCTTCAGGGGCCTAGTGTTGGAGAATGATCCGATGTACCCCGGCATCCGACACTGGGTCGACCACAGAGTGGTCCCTGGGCTCCGGACGCCCGAGAGAGCCGCGTACGTTGGTTACCTGAATGAGAAGCCGGTCGTGTCGGCCGTCCTGAAACGAGGCGAGCGTTCCAAGTTCTGTCACCTAAGAATACCGACAGATCTCCAGGATAGCCACCTCGGGGAGCTTTTCTTCTCCTTAATGGCAGTCGAAGTCAGGCATGTAGCCAGGGAAGTCCATTTCACCCTTCCAGAAAGCGTATGGGCAAGAAAAGGTGGCTTCTTCCGCTCGTTCGGGTTCGGTCATGCCTGCAAGGCTGATAGACAGTACAGGGCCTCCGACACAGAACTAAGCTGCTCCGCCTCTTTCGCCACGGTGTGGCGATCCGCTCTTGAGAAGCTCCCCAAGCTCATGCATGCCTTCTCCGTCGGAGGCTACCGGCTAGACAACACACTTGTTATGAGCATACGTCCCCGACACCTCAGAGAGATCCTGACAGGCCGCAAACGCGTCGAGGTACGGCGCAGATTCTCTCGTAAGTGGGTTGGGAAGCGGGTCAGCTTGTATGCTTCTGCGCCCGTGCGCGCTCTGGTCGGCGAGGCAACCATTGCCAACGTAGTTGCGGGGAAACCTGAGGAAATCTGGGCGGCACACAAGCGTGACATCGGTTGTACGAGAGAGGAATTCGACCAGTACACAGCATCTGCTGCGCAGGTGTCGGCCCTTGTGCTCGAAGACGTGGCTGCCTACAAGGAGGAGGTGTATCTAAGCCAGATATCGACGCTTATAAGGGACGACATAAGGCCACCTCAGTCTCACTGCTCCGTCAGAGCGAACGGGGCGTGGGCCCACGCCCTTTCGATCGCGGCACTACTCCATGGTAGTCTCAGCTATTCAACGGCTGTAAAACTCCCTTCTTGAAAGCCCCGCTGTTTCGCCTGGATCGACCTCCGCCACACCACGCCGGAAGCGGGCCAGCCTGGCACTGGAGCACCGGGTTCCGTCACTTCTTCCGCAGGCCGAGGCAGATGAGCTTGCCCCTTCCGGGCCAAGCCCGGCCGGGGTCCGCGGTTTTACGTGCCCCCCACCGCCTGGAGCGTGCCGCTGGCCTTGAGGTGGCGGACCATGTTGCGCATGCAGTTCTGCATGGCGATGTCCAGGGCGTCGGTCAGCGCGCTGGACTGCCCGTAGACCATTTCCCGCTTCTCGGCGGTCCCCTCGATCGGGCCGACCCACTCGGCCTTCCCGCCCTTGCGGACGTAGAGGGATATGACGACCCTGGAGGTGATCTTCAGCGTGCTCCAGCCCGGCTGGGAGACCACTTCCACCTCCTCCACCCTCCCCCCCACGACGCAGTCGTAGCCTTGCAGCTCTCCGGCGGGGATCTGCTCGGTGGGCAGGCGCTCGGAGTTGAGGTCGGCCTGGAGCCCGGCCTTCCGCAGCGCGTCGGTCGTCGCCTCCGCAAGGATCCGGGTCAGGTCGTCCGAGGTCACCAGCTTCTTGACGGTGGTGCCGTACACGTTCTTCATCGCGCCGATGGACTCTTTGTCCTCCCGCTGGTCGATATAGCGGACCACGAAGATGCGGCCGCCGGTCAGCGAATCCGCGGCCGCAATGGGCGAGTACTTGGCCGAGATCGGCATCGAGCAGCCGGCGGCGGCGAGCAGCACGAACGCCGCGCCCAGAACGCACGGGCTCCTGAGCAACGAAAACGCGGGACGGTCGGTCTGGCACATCATCGGTTCTCCTTCTCTGAGAGGGGAAGTGCTATGGCGAAACTCAGCGGGGTCGCCTCAGAACGGGGCACGCGATGGACCCGGAGCTCGACCTGCGGATAGTCGCGCACCCAGCAGCCTCGGCGCCCCGGGCACTGGTAGCAGAGGAACCCGGCGAGGCCCTCGTTCGGATCGAGAGTGGCCAACTCCATCGAGCAGGATTTCGTCGCCCGCTTGGCCTTCCAGTTCTCCTCGGCCGTGCCCGCCGAGACGGCTCCGGCGATCGCCCCGCCGTAGCCCATGGTGCAGATGACGATAATGGCGGCCGCGGCCCCTTCGTTCGCCTCCAGCCGCTTCGACACCTCCGAGACGGGCAGCGGGCATACTTCCGTCCCGTCCGGCAGGTGCAGCCTGGCCTGGGTGCTCGAGAAGCGCACAGACTTGCGCCCCTTGTTGAAGATGACGAGCCGGACCGCGAGGACGTCGCGCCCCGGCGGCTTCTTGAACGCCGCCCGGAGGTCCTCATCGCGCGTCCAGGGCTCGACGGCCACCGAGACCCCTTCGCACGTCTGCACGTGCGGGTAGTCTTCCGGCCGGCCGACCACGGACCAGTCGCGCTCGGACGCGCAGCCCGCGGCGAGGCAGACGAGCACGGCCGCCGTCAGCGACGCCGGCCGGACGCGGTGCATAACATGAAGGGTGTGCATCATGCGTTTATCTTCCTTTTTCCTTCCCGGTCCACCCAAGTAGACACGAGCGATTCGCCCTCGCGACCAGACCGCCCAGCCGGACCCTAGCCGCGGATTCTTGCACATGACGCCGGAAGATTCAACAGACAGCAGATTTCCGCCCCGACGGGATGACCTCGCAGCACGTCCCCATCGCAGACGACCCACCCAAGCCGCGCCCCCTTTAGTCGCTTTCTCGCCACAGGCGCAGACCGGAGAGCAATGCCCCGAATCCCTGAGGGAACTTCCGTTCCAGCAGGCCCAGATCCTGCACGACGCGTTGCATCTCCTCGGTTGCCCGCTGTGTCTCCAGCGCGAGCGAGGGCCTGTCAGTCCCGTACACCTCCTGCTTCAGGTCGGGCCTCGTGTACGGAGGGCGATTCTCCTGCATCCCAAGGACCCACGCGTTCTCCGACACGTTCGGATTCTCCCCACAGAGATACCAAGCCTCGATGGCGGGAACAGCAAGACCGACCGCGATTCTGATGGGCTCCTCAGAGGGCACGGGGCTCAGCTCCCTCATGACCCGGTCGATGCTCCTTCGAACCATGCAGAGGCGACATGCGTCGACGTTCTCACAGGGGCCGTCGACCGGGCCTCCATGGACCGGCGACCGGTTCGAATCCAGCACCACGACAAGGTGCTCCGCCTTGCGGCGGAAGTGCAATCCCCTGATGAGGCCCGGGAGCACGCGGAAGATAGCATTCCATCCGTGCAGCCTCTGTGGGCGCGGTAGCGGGTCCACCGCCTCGCCGAGACAGGCTTCCACTAAGATGCGAAGGGCCGCTTCATCGGCCTGGGATTCACTGAGAATCGCGACTTTCATCTCTCGGCCGGAACCCCCCCCAGGACTCCGGTGTACCAGAGCTCACCGAGTGCTGCGTCGGCCAAGATCTCATCCACGTTCGGCATGTCGGAAAGGCGCGTGAACTCCACGTTCCCTTCGACTTTGTTCGCGATGACGATCTCTTCGGGATGATCCTTGAACAGGTCCAGCAGGTACGGCGAGTGGGTCGTGGCGATCACCTGCGTCGGGTTGCGTTTTTCTCCGGCACTCTCTGGGTACGCCAGCCGGTATATCGCGTCGCGCACATCACGCAGCAGCCGCGGATGGATCCCTCGCCCGGGCTCTTCCAAGCCGATGATGGGCGGAGGATCGGGCAGGTATGCAAGGGTTAGAATCGCCAAGGCCAGCAGCGTCCCTTGCGAGACGTCAGCGGCCGGGATGGCGTGCTGACTCGTTCGCGCGCGCAACTTAAGGCCCTTGTGTCCGGCCTGGGGCGTGTAGAACAGAATCCGATCGAACTCCGGGAGGCATCGACAGAAATCCCCAGCTAGAGCTTCGAAACGCTCGGGGTGGTCGTCGCGAAGCCGGTCCAGGATCCCAGCGAGCCCGCTACCAGAAGGTGACAACTGGAGATCCGGCCTCAGTTGCACCGGGCTTATAAGAGCAGCAGCCTGGAACGAGTAAACCTGAATAGCGTCCAACACACCGGCCAGGCGCCCGGCGGACCGGTTCTCGAGTTGCTGGCCGTCTTTACCCGTGTGCTCAAGCTTAAGGAAGGTGCCGCCGTTATCTCCGCGCTTCTTCGACACGTTGCCAGCTTGGTCTGCGCCCCAGACGATTTCGACGCTGATCTCAGGCACCGGCTCGGGCGCAACACCCGCGCTTAGACAGCCCTTCACTTTGACTCCGGGGAGCTGGAGGGCATCCAGAACGGTGCTCTTGCCGCTCCCATTCGGACCGATCAGTACGCTCAAACGTCCCAGCGGCAGGAGACTGTCCCGGAGGGCCTTGAAGTTTCTGAACCGGATCGCTTGTATCATGGCAGCACCTGTTCCGTGCGTTTCGATGCGCCCTTACTCGGGCTTGGGGAGCAATCACTCACCTACATCTCACCATACAAGACGGCGAATATCAATTCCCGGGAAGAACTTCGGCAGATGGTTGCACAACGGAACGTCTGCCCCCCCCACCCCTACTTCCGCCGCAGGTCGAGGCAGATGAGCGTGCTGGCGGGGGGGCGGTCCCAGGCGCGGAGGGTCGTGGCGCGGAGGTAGAGCAGGCCGCCGGCGAGGACGGGCGCGGTGAAGTCGGACAGGCCGCCCTCCGGCCAGATGCGTGCCGAGGCGAGCAGCTCGCAGCCTTCGGACGACAGGGCAGCGACCGCGAGGACGCCGCGGTGCCAGTGGATCATCTTCCCGTCGGCCAGCAGGAAGACGCCGCCGGTTCGCTCCTCGCCAAGGCGGTGGGCGGCTCACTTGTGGCGACCAAGGCGATCGAAGGGATCTGAATCAGGTTTCGGGATGGTTCAAACGCGCCTGCGCACGTTTGAACCATGCCCGGAAATCAGGCGGCTGGGACCGGGTCGAAAGTTTTTCTGTAATCTGCCGGTTTTCGTTGTGCAAAACGCCCTGCGAGATGTATATGCCTGCTAAGGAGGGACCATAAGGAAAAGAAGGGTGGTGGATTACAAAAAAATGCGAAACGAACCCAAACGCGGCTTATTCCGATTGTGCCGAGTATTCGGAGTGCCGCTGGTGGCGTGAGTGGGCCGCAGGAGACAAAGGCCCGCCGAGGACGGGGAGGGCTCAGGCCCTGTCACCTGCGTCTGAACACGGTACCGTATGGTACCGCATAGGCAGGATCGCGCCGAGGGCGAAGAGCCTGCGTCGCTGAAGCGAGCAGGCCGGGGGAACCGCTGTCTCTTGCCGCCTGGGGAGGATTGGTTTATCCCCAGCGCAGTGGCAGGGGCGCAAGAAGAAGCGGTTTTCCGGCGCAGCGGATTGCCCTGACCCGGAGACGCTGCTATAGTGGCGGGGCAGGAAGCGGAGCTTCCGCGTTGTTCCTTTCGGTGTTCTACCACGGACTGATGGGCCATGGATGGATTCGTTCACCTTCACGTTCATTCCCACTACTCGCTGCTGGACGGGGCGAACCGGATCAAGGACCTGACGGAGACGGCCCGCGGCTTCGGGATGGAGGCCCTGGCCCTTACGGATCACGGCAACCTCTTCGGCGCGGTCGACTTTTACACGACGGCCCGGGAGGCGGGGATCAAGCCGATCCTGGGCCTGGAGGCGTACATCTCCCCGACGACCCGCTTCGACCGGACGATGGGCAACCAGCGCGAGGCGGCGTATCACATCCTGTTGCTGGCGATGAATGGGACCGGCTGGCACAACCTAATGCGCCTCAGCAGCCGCTCGTACCTGGAGGGGTTCTACTACCGGCCGCGGATCGACCGCGAGCTGCTGGCCGAGCTGAACGAGGGGCTGATCTGCACCACCGCGTGCCTCGGCGGCGAGGTGCCCGCGGCCTTCCTGGCCAACCAGCCGAACAAGGCCCGCCGCATCGCCGGGGAGTACCTGGACATCTTCGGGCCCGAGCGGCTGTTCGTCGAGGTACAGAACCAGCACCTGGAGGACCAGGACAGGGTCAACCCGGAGCTGATCGCCCTGGCGAGGGACCTGGGCGTGGGCATCGTCGGCACGAACGACGTGCACTTCCTGGCCCGGGACGACAAGAAGGCCCACGAGGTGCTCACGGCCATCTCGACGGGCAAGACGCTGGGCGAGGGCGGGGCCCTGGTGTACTCGCCGGAGGTGTACCTCAAGAGCCCCGCCGAGATGCGCCAGGCCCTGGAGGCCTGGCCCGAGGCGGCGGACAACACGCTGAAGATCGCCGAGATGTGCAACGTCGAGATGGACTTCTCCGCCAAGCACCTGCCGAGCTTCAGGACGCCCGGCGGGCGGAGCCCCGAGGAGCACCTCCGCGAGCTTGCCTGGGGCGGGCTGCGAGAGCGGATGGACGGCGAGCAGATCCCCCCCGAATACTCCCAGCGCCTCGAGCGGGAGCTGGGGGTCATCGAGCAGAAGGGCTACAGCAGCTACTTCCTGATCGTGAACGACCTGGTGCATTACGCGCGGGCGAACAACATCCCCGCCGCGCCCCGCGGGAGCGGCGTGGCCACGCTGCTGGGCTACTCGCTGGGCATCGCCGACATCGACCCGCTGCGGTACGGCCTGCTCTTTGAGCGATTCACCGACCCGGCCCGGGAGGAGGATCCGGACATCGACATCGACATCTGCCAGGAAGGCCGCGGCAAGGCTATCCAGTACACGCGCGAGAAGTACGGCCACGTCGCGCAGATCATCACGTACGGCACGCTCAAGGCCCGGGCCGTCGTCCGCGACGTCGGGCGCGTGATGGACATCCCCCTGCCGGAGGTGGACGCGATCTGCAAGAAGGTGCCCGAGGGCCCGAAGGTCACCCTCCAGAAGGCCCTCGAGGCCGAGCCGGAGCTCAAGAAGCTCTACGACACGCAGCCGGCGGTGCGCGAGGTGATCGACTACGGTCGGCGGCTGGAGGGCCTGGCGCGCCACGCGGGCGTGCACGCGGCGGGGGTGATCGTCTGCGACGAGCCGCTGGAGGGGCT
>CAYRVX010000004.1:0-116320 GCA_964427875.1 uncultured Planctomycetaceae bacterium | reverse complement strand
GGCCACACGACCATCCAGGGCGGTACGCTGGAGATCTACAACCCCACGAGCCTCGGCGGCAGCGGATCGGTGGCCGTCGAGAACCGCTCGACATTGACGATGAGGTCGGCCGGCGCCCTGGACGCGGCGATCTCGCTGAACGGCACGCTCGAGATCCAGGACGCCTCCGTGCTGGACCTGACCGACGCCAACGGCGGGCTGGCCCTCACCGACGCGGGGAGCGAGACCGAGTTCTCGCTCTTCCAGGGCGGCGGGACGATCGACCTCGGCGGCCACGTCGTCACCGGCTCCGGCAAGATCGCGATCCTCGACGGCGGCACGATCAAGGCGTCCGTCAACGCCTCCTCCAACTCCGGGGCGTTCATCATCCCCGACGGCGCGACCGTCGAGCTGAGCTGGGACGGCAACCCCTCGGTCGCCGTCGGGCAGATGCTCCCCGGCGGGGCCGTCCGGTTCGTGGACATGATCAACGCCGGCGCCAGCGGCGTCCATTGCAACGCGGCCGAGGCGTTCGACCTGCGCGTCGATCCCAACGCCTGGCTGGCCAACCCGGCCCTGGCCGGCTCCAGCCCCGCCAAGCCCTACGCGATCTACGTCAGCGACGCCAACGACGGCTTCTTCGGCATGCGTCAGGGCAGCGGCCAAACGCCGAGGCTGGACCAGATCCTCACGCCGACCGTCGTGGATGACGCCAACGGCCTGGTCCATCACCCGGTGGCGTACATCGAGAAGACCGGCCCCGGCGACCTGACGACCGGCGGGACGATGTTCTCGGCGGCCGACGCGAACAACGGCGCCAAGCCGTACTGGATGATCAAGGAAGGCAGCCTGAGCGTGGTGTCCGACTACACGGAGGACGACGCCCTCGGCGCCACGGCCGCCGACTGGGTCAACGCCGGCAAGCCCGACCTCATCGCGGGCAAGCACCTCGAGGGGATCGAGGTCTCCAGCGGCGCGGCCCTGAACTGGTACGGCGAGGTCGGCTTCCTGCCGGACACGGCCTGGCGGGATGGGAATACCCTGCACGAGCCGGGCGACGGCTTCAACCCCGGTGAGTTCATGATCGAGAACGGCGGCGCCCTGTACGGCCGCGTCCGCCAGGGCCTCGCCTACACCGATCGGCTCCTGACGCTGGGCTACCAGGACGGCAGCGACACGTACCTGGGCTACCCGACGCTGAGGTCGACGGACGCCAACCTGCCGACGCTGCGGCTGGGCGGCGAGATCAACCTCCGCAGCGGCGTCGACGCCAACACGCTGAATGCCAACGGCTCGACGTACCACGCGGTGGTCGACGGCGGCCGGGTCGAGTTCAGCAGCGACGCGCCGAACGCGCTGCCCGCAGACAACATCCAGACCCTGACCATCATGAATGCGGGCACGGCGGTGATCCGCAACACGCATGCCGCGGTGACCGACACGCAAGTCCAGGAGTTCACCACGCTGCAATTCGACGCCAACGCCGCGACGGTCTACAACGGCACCGTCTTCAATGAGGGGCTCATCAGTGTGGCCCCCAACAGCAGTGCCGACCTCGGCACGACCATGATCACGAGCTCGGTGAATCAGTTCGACGTGCTCGTCGCCGGCCTCGAGGGCAGCTACCACAACTTCAACGCGCGGCCGTTCCGAGGCAGCGGCGGGCTGCCCGACTCGCAGGGCGACCCCAACAACCTCGACGGCTGGAACGTCTTCGACAACATACTCGACCCGTGCTTCCCAGGTCCCCCCACGCCGGAAGAAGACAGCGTCGCGGAGTTCCGGGCGGCACACTCGGCGGACGTTGTGAAGGTCCTGAGGCAGGCGCTTGACCTGCCGTCCGTTGGGAACACCACCAACGGCAATATGCTGGCCGAGATCGGCGTGGACCTCGGAAACGATGATGTCGTCGCCTTCTGGGAAGGCGAGATCCTCATTCCTGCGGATGCCAACTACACGTTCTTCACCGGCAGCGACGACGCCTCGTTCCTGGCGATCGACGCCAACATCATCGTCAACAACAACGAGGGCCAGCCCTACACGGAGCGAGACGGCAACACCGCTCTGACGGCCGGCTGGCATGATGTGCTCGTCGGCTTCGTCGAATACACCGGCGGAGCCGGGATCACCGCAAGCTGGCAGAGCACCGAGGCCGGCATCGCCAAGGAGCTCATCCCCGTGAGCTCGTTCCGCACCATAGGCGACCTACTGACCGGCAGCATCACCGTTGATGCGAACGCCACGATGATGCTCGGCGGCTTCACCGACGCGGGCGTGGTCACCGTGGACGGCAACATGGTGTTCAACGGCGCGAGTCAGAGTTCGGCCCACGAAGTCGTGATCAACGAGGGCGGCGTGCTTGACCTCGGCAGCGCGGCGCTGAACAAGGCCGAGATCGGCGTGATCAGAGGCACGCTGCGCGGCACCAACGTTGCCGTCTTCGACGACCTGACGATCGAGGGCGCCGGCCCGGTGATCGACCTCGGCACGGGCCTGCTGCGGGCCACGGACGCGAGGGTCAACACCGACTTCTCGTTCGGCCCGGGCGTCAAGTCGACGTTCGAGACGCTGGCCGTCAACGCGAACGTCTCGGTCGATCCCGGCGGCGAGCTGGGCGTCAGCTCCATGGCGGCCATCAGCAGAGGCAACAAGCTGTCGCTCAACGGCGGCAACGTCACCGGCGTCATGGCCGTCACCGTCGACGGCGGCGAGCTGGAGATCACCGACGGCAACGGCCTGAACTCCGGGATGGACATCCTCAACGACGGTGTCGTCCGCGTGACGAACGGCGCGGTCGCGGACCTCACCGAGGTGGTTATCACCTGTAGCGGCGTCATCGGAGCCCTTCCGCGGGCGGACCGCCTCCAGGCCCACTGGCGCTTCGAGGACGATCTGACCGACTCCAGCGGCAACAACAGGGGCGGCACGATGCAGGGCGGCGCCGCCGTCTTCGTCGCCGGCCAGGTCGGCAAGGCCCTGTCGTTCGACGGCGCCGACGATGTTGTGCAGATCCCGAGCTACACGGGCATCACCGGGTCGACGCCGAGGACGATGTCCGCCTGGATCAAGGGCACGAAGGACGACGCGTCGTTCATCTACTGGGGCATCAACTCCGCGGGTGAGAAGTGGAACTTCCGGACGCAGACGAGTAACGGCCAGGCGGGCGCCATCCGTGTGGAAGTCAACGGCGGCTACATCGTCGGAGACACCGACACCCGTGACGACCAGTGGTACCACGCCGTGGCCGTTCTGCCGGAAGGCGCGACCGACGTCACGCAGGTCCTGCTTTATCTGAACGGCCAGCTCCAGGGCACCAGCGCGAGCCAGGGGCAGGCCATCAACACCTCCGGCGCCGGGATCGTGCAGATGGGGGTCGACCAGAACAACGCCTATCACTGGCTGGGCCTGATGGACGAGGTGGCGATCTGGGACGTGGCCCTGACGGCCCCACAGATCGAGGCGCTGTACAACTGGGGCGGCACCGTCGGTGACATCACCGTGGACGCCAACTCGACGCTGAAGGTCGGCGGCTTCACCGACGCCGGCACGGTCACGCCGGCCGGCCTGCTGGAGCTGCACAAGCCGCTGGTGACCAGTACGGCCGAGATGGTCGCGATCCCCGACCTCGGCGTGATGGACATGAAGGCCTCCTCGCTGGACGCCAACTACGGCAGCCTGAGCGGCTCGCTGCTGGGTGACGGCACCGCCCTGGCCAAGTTCCGCACACGGCTGACCGTCGAGGACGCGCCCGGCCCGGCCATCAACCTCAACGGCGGACCGCTCCAGGTCGCCGGCGAGATGCTCGTCAAGAAGGACAACTTCGCCTTCGATTCCACCCACAGAGCCAACATCGGCACGCTGAGCATGGAAGGCCCGATCAGCGTGAAGATCGAGCCCACCGGCAACGTCTCGGCCGACCTGGTCAACGTCGGCGACGCTCAGACGCTCGTCCTCAAGGGCGGCACGACGGACATCAGCCGCATCGACAACGTCGGTCTGGTCCGGGCCCAGGCCGGCCTCAACGATCTCAGGGACACCATCATCACCTCGGCCGGCCTGGTGCCCCCGCCGATTTCGGAGATGGACATCGGCACGGCCGGAAATCCCCAGTTCCCGGGCTACTCCGTGGAGACCGACGGGGATTACATGGTCGTCGGCGGGGGAACCGACATCTGGAGCAGCACCTCCGGTGCCAGCGGCGACCACTTCCACTTCGTCTACACGACGCTCCCGGATGACGTGAACGAGCTGATCGCGAGGCTCCCCACGATCTACAACAACGAGCCGGCGGATCCCGAGCCGGACGCGGGCAACAACGCCTGGATCAAGGCGGGCATCATGGTCCGGGACTACCTGGACTACGACAGCGCCCACGCCTCCATGTACAATACCTGGACCAACGGCGCATCCTTCCAGCGTCGCACGACGGGACACGCCACGGGCAACTGCGCCAGCGACACGAGCGGCGGGGCCTTCGGCGCCAAGTGGCTCAGGCTCGCCCGTTCGGGCAACGTGTTCAACGGCTTCTACGCCACTACCACCGGGATGCCCGGCCCCGGCGACTGGGTGCAGCTCGGCGGCGACGTCACGATGAACTGGGAAGATGACGAGTTGTACGTGGGCCTGGCCATCACGTCCCACGATAACAGCCGGCTGGAAACGGCCCTGCTCGAGCAGATCAGCTTCTTCGCGCCGGTGGGCGCGATGGGCGACATCGCAGTGGACAGCGGCGCGGTGCTGAAGCTCAAGGGCTTCACCAACGCCGCGATTGTCAGGATCGATGCCGGCGCGAAGCTGGAGCTCGGCAGCCACAACAGCACCTGCCTGGACCTGGAGCTGGATCCGACGGGTCTGCTGGACGTCGGGCAGTCGCTGGAGATCATGGACGACCCGAACACCACGCTGGCCGACGTGAGGAACGACATCCTGGCCGGCCGCGGCGGCGGCGGCTGGAGCGGCTCCAACTGGATCGGCAGCAACTGGAACGGCGCGGCCGGCATCACCTCCTCGGTCATCCGCGCCGGACACAGGGACGAGTGGTCGCTGGTGGCGATCGATCCCAACACCCTCAACAGCGACGACGAGATCCTCATCCGGATAACCATCATCGGCGACATCGACGTCGATGAGGACGTGGACCATGACGACCTGGCGATCCTGGAGGCCAACTTCGACCAGCCCGGCGGATGGGCTGAAGGCGACGTCGACTTGAGCGGCGTGGTCGACTTCCGCGACTACCTGCTGTGGAAGGCCTTCTACGGCAGGGAGTACGACGGTCCCGGCTCGACAATCCCCGAGCCGGCGACGCTGGTCCTTCTGGGCCTGGGCGGCCTGGCGTTCGTGCTGCGGCGCCGCCGCTGAGCCGGACAACCTGCAGCATCCCGCGCGGCGGCCCTCCCGAGCCGCCGCGTTTCTTTGCGCCGCGGCGGGAGACGATCGGGCAGCGTGGCAGGTGGCGACAAGGCGTCGCTGCGGCTGCGCCGTTCGGAACACAGCCGGCTTGCTGATTCGCGGGTCCCGGTCGGCGTGTGGTCCCAAAACTCGACCGGACCTGCGGGCCATGCTTGCCAGGCGGGCCCTCGGCGCGACGGATGGTCTGCAATGAGGGATGGCCGCTGATCTCCGCGCGGCCCCGGCCTCCGCCGGGGTGACCCGGTACGATCACCTCGTTACCGAGGCCCTGGTGATTCCGTTCTCTGTGGTAGTGCGCGACGACCTGCTCAATGGCACGCCGCAGATGCCTCTGGCCGAAGAAGATCGTCTCCAGTGCCCCTTGGATGCGGGCATATCCCCAGGAGATATTCTCCTTCGCCATGCGAGTCACGAGCTCCTGGATCGACTCGTCCACTCGCGGGCAGGGGAGTCTTCCTGAGGTCGGCCGACAGGATGTCCGCTCGTCCGGGCCCGGCCAAGGATTCCGTCGCCAGGACGGCCAGCGCCAGCGCCGGCACGATCAGGAGGACCGCGCGGTCCGCCTCGACTATCACGCTACCGCTCCTATCTGGATTTCACGGTTGCCGGGCCGGGGCGCCCAGGCAGACGACCTTGCCGTCGACGGTTGCCATGTAGAGTGCCCCGCCGGCGGCGGTCAGGCCGTCGAAGACGGGCGCCACGTCCAGCTTGGTCTCGCCGAGCTTCGCGCCGTCCTTGCCGGAGACCGCCCAGAGCACGCTGCCGCCGTCGCCCGCGAAGAGCCGCTCCTGCCGGCGGAGCTCGGGCGAGATGGTCTCGGACTTTGCGGCCAGCGCGGCGGCCTTCCGCTCGTCGACGACATCGGCGGGGCCGGCGGCGAAGATAGTGTCTCCCGTCTTGACCATCGCACGGGCGAGGATCGGCAACTCGATGCTCCAGATCTCGGCGTACTTCTGACCGCTTGCCCTGCGGCGGCCCTTGCGGCGGCCGTCCTTGGCCGGGGCGGGCTTTTTCGGCAGGGGCAGGGCGCGATCGACGGCGAAGAGGCGGAACTCCATCGGCGTCGTCCAGCGCCAGTACTCCATCCGTCGCCCGAAGACGTAGACCTTCTTGTCGTCGAGGACCATGATCTTCCCGGCCGGTGCCGACTTGCCCGTGGCCGAGTAGCCCGGCCCGCCCAGGACCGCGCGGCCATAGACCCAGAACGAGCGGTGCCACCATTCATCGTCGAGGAAGCCCTTGGGGGCGAAGAGATGCGCATCGTCACCGCGTTGCTTGTCCAGCTCGAGCTGCGCGACGCGATGCCTCTTGCCGTCCGGGGTCATGGGCTGGGATCGCATGTAGACGGTGTCGCCGTCGCAACTGAGGATGTCTGGCGAGGCGACGGGCATGCTCAGCACGCGAATATGCGAATGCAGGTTCTTCCCCGTGCCGGGGTCGCTGTCGTCCATGGGGACGCTGGAGAGCACCTCGCCGGTCCGCGCGTTGAGGCGGTACAGCGTGAGGCCCCCGTCGAGGAACATCGATCGCCCGGCCACGACGTAGGCCACGCCCTCGCGGACCAGCACGCTGCCGTGGACCGGCCAGACCGACTCCAACTGCTCGCGCACCATGATTCGCCGGTCCAGCGGGGCCGCCCGGAACCGCCACGCCAGAACGCCGTCCGAGGCGCGCAGGCAGTAGACGTAGCCGTCGGCGCAGCCGAACAGGGCCAGCCGCCCGTGCAGCGTCGGGGGCGAATCGACCCGCCCGCCCGCGATGTAGGTCCACGCGATCTTGCCGCTCGCGCGATCGAGGGCGACGACGGCATGGTCGTCGATCGCGCCGACGAAGACCTTCCCGCCCGCCACGACGGGCTGGCTCAGCCGGCCGCCGACGCCGGCCTGCCACTTCGTCGTCAGATTGGTGCCGACGGCACGCTTCGTCGAGCCGTCGCGAGCCATGTTCCCCCGGAAGGTGGGCCAGTCGTCGGGCGCGGCTTTCGGCGGGCCAGAGCGGGCCGCCTCGTCGAAGGCGGGGCCCTTGAGCAGTCGCGGGCGGCTCTTGAGCGTTTCGGCCGCCGCGACGGGGCGGGGCCCGGACACCGCGTTGAAGCCGGTAAGGATCGCCTCCGGGTAGCAGGCGCACGGGTGCGGGGGGGCGTAGATGAGCCCGTTGGCGGGCATGAGGCCGTAGAGGCAGGCGCCGCGCACCCAGTGGTGCAGGGACCACTTGCCGGTCCGGACGTCGATCATCTCGATGCCGGTGCGGGAGGTCAGGAAGAACCGCTCCGTCGCCTTCGCCCGGTGACAGCGGTGGTGGAACCAGTAGTTGTCCGCGCCGCGCGGGATGCTCCCCGCCGGCTTGCCCGACGCGATGTCGTACGAGACGAACTCACCCGTGCTCGGCGAGACGTCCGGGTATCGCCTGTCGAACTCGCCCGGCTTGGAGTTCAGGCTGCCGCACCACGCCTTCCCGCCGATGACGAAGATGTCCTGCGGCGACTGGTAGCCGGACGGCAGGTGCGGCCTCTGCCACTTCACCTCGCCCGTCTCGGCGTCGAGGAAGGTCATCAGCCCCCGGCTGCCCGCGTGCTCACGCCACTGCTCGCCGCCGGCGTAGAGGACTCCGCCCGCGACGGCCACCAGTGTGGGCGCGAAGTACGTCGGCGTCTTGTCGCGCTGGGGCAGGGGCCTGGACTTCCAGATCTCCCGGCCCGTTCGCGGGTCGAGGGCGAGGATATGCGGCCCGTCGGAGAGGTAGACCCTCCCGGCCGTGACGGCGAGAGTGCAGGGCGCGATCCAGGGATACTCCTTTTGCCAGAGGACCTGCCCGCCGGTCTCCCTGACGGCCATCACCTTCTTGCACCTGCGCGCCCAGATGCCGCCGCGCTGGTTCGGGTCGATCCCCGGATTGATCACCAGGTAGAGGACATCGTCACGGAAGACGATCTCCTCCGCCCGTTCCGTGCCCGCGTAGACCGTGAGTTTCTCGCCGGTGACGCCGTCGAGTTTCGTCACGGGCGCGAGAACGCCCAGCGTGACGTACACGCTGTTGCCGACCGCCACCAGCCGGCGGGGGCTCGTGGACGGGCCGCTCTTGAGAGGCCAGAGCCGGCTCGTCCACCGGTCGATCTTCTGCCGCCAGAGAACCACGCCGTTGAAGGCGTCTCGCGCGACGAGCCGCCACTTCGCGCCCCACAGGACCGACGCGCGAGGCCCCTCGTCGGCGATGTAGTAGACGCGCCCGCCGGCCGAGACGGTGGCGGGAAAGCTCGACGACTTGTCGTGGTGGACGCCGTACCGCGGGCTGCCATTCCACTGGAGGTGCTCTATGGGCGCGGCGACAGCGGTGTCCTTGCTGACGGCGTTGTTGTCGGCGCCGTGGAGGTAATGGGTCCACTCGTCGTGACTGTCCGGCCGGGGCTTGGTGATTCTCCTGAGCTTGTCGGCCTCCGGGATCAGCGCTACGCCTCCCGGACAGAGCACGCGGAGGATCTCCCGTTCCGGCAGGTCGCAGGTCCGTGAGCACACCACCAGGTTGACCATGTTGTCGACGTACGGCAGGTGCCGCCCGTCGAACACGGCAGCCGAGACCCTCCCGGCATGCTTTCCGCCGAGAATGTGCCTGCGGGCGTCCTGGACGTGCGCCGCGTCGACATCCAGCCCGTGCACGACATAGGCGTCGCCCTTTCGCAGGGCCGCGGTCAGTTTTCCGTCGCCACAGCCCACGTGAACGACAAGGCCGCCCCGGACCCCACTGATCGTGATGTACTCGTCGGCTTGGCTCTCGGCATGGCTGCTCCGGGCAGACGCAGAGAAGACAACCACAGCGAACAGCAACCCGCGAACGACCCTACTCATGCTCCACATATCCTGCTCTCCACTGGCGAAACCGCCCGGGGTCCGGGATGACCTCGCGAGCGGCCCCGCGACGATGAACGCGTTTCCCGCGCCGACCTGCGCATAGTAAGCGCTGCACGGCGCCTTGCCACCCTCATCGTAGAACCACGTCTCCAGCACGGCCCTGCCCTTGCCCATCGCACCGGCCAGCGGCGCGTTCAGGGCCGTGTCGGGCTCCGGGGCCCAGCGGCAAAGCGTGAACTCGTACGTGCCGTCCTTCTCGACGATCACGTGCCATCGGCCGATGCGGGTAGCTGTCGCACAGGTGCCACTTCCCCAAGTGTCCCGTCCGGTACCCGTTCGCGGCGAAGACCTCCGCCATGGTCGGCAGGTCGCGCCGCATCATCGAACGTCCCTGGCAGACGAAGGGCGCCCCGTGGCACGAGGTCAGATCCACCTTGACGAGTACGCCATTCCTCTTGGGTGCCGGCAGCAGCGTCGTGATTCGCCATTCCCGGCAGAGAACGTGAGGCTTCCCGCCAAGTCGAACGCTTGCACACCGCCACTTTAGCGCGGTTTTCCCGCACGGTCGGTTCAGAATCTCGCCAGCCCAAGGGAACTTCAGGCATGGTCCAAACGCTGTTACCTGCGTTTGAACCATGCCCGGAAACAAGTGCGCAGAGCGGTGACGAAAGCCCGCCGGCGACGCGGCGGTCTAGAGGCGAATCGCAGTATACTGCCCTACCGGACGCGCGAAAGATAAGCCCTGCACGGAACAGGGCTCTTGAAATGGGCAGGGGCGGAATTGAACCGCCGACACCGTGATTTTCAGTCACGTGCTCTACCAACTGAGCTACCTACCCGTCGGCCGGCTCGCTGTGAACCGTTACACGTATCCACTCTAGCACGGCGGCCGGGGCTGTCAAGCCCCTGGCCGGCGGAATTGCCGCACGGGCCCGTCACTGCTTCGTGAAGCCGACGCGCAGCAAGATGGTCCGAAGGTCGAACCAGATCGTCTGGAGGGCCCGCTGGCGGCTGTAGCTGAGGAACCGGGCCATGGCGATCCGCCCGAACTGCTCGTACTCCGGCCCGACCACCGGCCGAAAGCCGATCCGCTCCATCACCAGCACCTCGGCCTTGACGGGGACGGCTACGACGCGCACGGCCGGCGGGCCCTTGGGCTCGCCCGGCTCGACGTTCTTGGGCACCAGCGAGAATGCCTCGCCGATCACGTAGGCCCGCAGCTCCCGGGTGGAGAGATCCAGCTTGGGCACGTCGGACCAGTCCCCGGTGAAGGTCTTCCGGGCAAACAGGCCGGTCGTGAAGATCTCCCTCTTCTGGGCGCTGGCAACTGTTTCCAGGCCGACCTTCCCGGCGGCGTCCTCCATCTTCCCGGCGGCGTCGGTGGCTTTCTTGAAGGCTGCCACGAGCTTCAGGTCCTTGACCACCTGCCCGCGGAGCTCCGGCCGGTCGGTCAGCGCCTTGGGCATGTGCTCCTCCTCGATGGCCACCAGCCGCCACACGAGCCGCCCGGTCTTGTCGCCCATCACGTACATGCGGGTCCCCATCCGGCCGACCGTGGCCATGGACGTCTCCCGCGGATTGGCGGACAGGCCCTTGGCGGAGAAGACGATCTGCGCGAGTGTCCTCCCGCCGGCTGGGCTGGCAAAGGCGTAGCCCAGGACCTCGTCCTCCGACAGCTCCTGGAAGGTGCTGGGCGCCGTGCGGTTCACGGACAATGGGAAGAAGTCCACGCCCCGCGCCTGCGCCCGGACGGAGAACAGGACGCCCCTGAAGCCCTCGCACAGGGCCCAGTGGAGCTTGCCGGACCCCTCGGCGGGCCACTTGACCTGCTCGCCGATCCTCTCCAGCGCCTCGCCGAGCGTGATGCCGTCCGCCTGGAGTGTGACCGTCACCGAGGGCAGAAGCGTCTGGCTGCCGTGGGTCCCCCACGGGTAGCAGATGGCCCGCAGCCTTGCAGCCCTTGCCAGCGCGGCGACCGCCTCGTCCAGCGGGGTGCCGTCGATCTTCACGCCCCGAAGGACGACGCCCAAGGCCTTCTCGGCACCGCGTGTCATCTCCTCCCGCACGCTCGCGAAGGCCTGGTTCGGATCGCCCCTGCCCTCCAGGAAGCGACGAACCTTGTTCTCGACGAGCGAGACGACCTCGTCCATTCTGGCCTGGACGGCATCGCTGCGGAGCTTCTCGACGATCTGCTCCTTCGCCTCCGCGAAGGTCATCTGGACGTCCCTGGTGGGCCGGCTGGCCGGCTCGGAGGCGGCGCCGGCGGGCCTCGTCGCCGGAGGCCCGACGGGCACCTTCTTGACGAACTCGCTCTTGTTGCGGTTGTAGTAATCGATGACCAGGTCGAACGCCGGCTCGGTGATCCGCTCGAGCACGTCGCCGCGAACGAGCAGGTACTGCACGGCGGCCCGCCCCGGCTGGCGGTAGCCGAACCCCATGTCGTCGACCTTCCGCGTCCGGGCGGGAAAACGGGTCCTGTAGCGGTTGAAGTGCTCGTCGATACTCGCCTGGTTCGGGTCGGGGACGTCCTTGAGGTAATCCTCGGCCTTCAGCCGCATCGCGCGGAGATCGATCTGTTCCGTCACGTCGCGGTACGTCAGCCGGACCTCCGTCTCCGAGGGCGGGCAGTTGACGTTGGACTCCGTGAAGCCCTTGTTGATGAGCAGCCAGTTCCCGACGACGTGACGGATCATCTTCTCCGTCCATCGGCGCCTCGACCGGAGCTCCGAGATGAGCTCCTTGTAGCTGTTCCCAAAGCAGCCGATCTCCGCGAAGAAGGCGTCCACGTCGGCTTCGGAGACGAGGATGCCCGCGGCCTTCGCCTCGGCCAGCAGCAGCATGTAGGCGTCCGCGGCCCGTTCCCCGTTGCCGCGCCTAAGCTGGAGGTACGCCGTCTCGGTCGGCCAGGGCGGGTAACGGTACGGGTTGCCCAGGCCGATGCTCCCCAGCACCTCCAGGTCCGCCTGGGCGGAGTACCAGTCTCTCCGGAGCAGCTCTCCGGTTCGCGTGCGGCCGAGCTCGTCCTTCATCCGATCCGTCGAAAACAGCATGTTGAAGCCGTACGAGCCGACCAGAAAGCTCACCATCAAGGCCACCATGATGATGATGACCAGCTTCTGACGACGACGAAAGAATCCCAGCGCCATGGGAGCTCCTGTTCTCTGAAGACCTTCCTATACTTCTGTCTCGTCCAGGCAGACGAATAAATATAAGTGAAAGCCCGCCTTTTGCAAGACAACCTCACCGGTCTCACGGTCTCACGGTCCCACGGTCTCACGGTCTCACGGTCTACCCCTTGATAACGCCCATGGGCTTCATTCGGGCGACCTTCCCGGCCAGGCCGGCGGCGTGCACGCACTCGACGACGGCGTCCACGTCCTTGTAGGCGGCGGGCTGTTCCTCGGCGAGCCCGGTGCGGCCGCGGGCCCGGGCAATGATGCCCCGGGCCGCGAGCTCCTTGTCGATCCGTCGGCCCTTGGCGGCACGGATGGCCGCCTTGCGGCTCAGGACCCTTCCCGCCCCGTGGCAGGCGCTGCCGAAGGACTCCCGCATGGCCGTCTCGGTGCCCACCAGGACGTAACTGGCCGTGCCCATGTCCCCGGGGATCAGGACCGGCTGACCGATGGACCGGTACCGCGCGGGCAGCTCGGCGTGCCCGGGCGCGAAGGCCCGCGTGGCTCCCTTGCGGTGCACGCAGAGCCGGCGGCTCCTGCCTGCGACGTCGTGCGTCTCGATCTTCGCGATGTTGTGCGCCACGTCGTAGATCTGCCGCAGGCCCAGCGACGCCTGCGAGAGCCCGAAGAACCGCGCCAGCGACTTGCGGACCTGGCTGACCAGCAACTGGCGATTGCACCAGGCGAAGTTTGCCGCCGCACGCATCGCCCCGAGATACTGCCTGCCCTTGGGGCTGTCGGCCGGCGCACAGACGAGCTGGCGGTCCGGCAGCTCGATGCCGTATTCGGCCGGCACCGAGCGCAGCGTCTTGATGTAATCTCCGCAGACCTGGTGCCCCAGGCCCCGAGAGCCGCTGTGCACCATCACCGTGACCATGCCCTCGGCCAGACCCAACACGCCGGCTGCCTCCGCGTCGTACACCCGATCGACCACCTGCACCTCGACGAAGTGATTGCCCGCCCCGAGCGTCCCGCACTGGTCACTGCCGCGGCTGTACGCCTCGTCGGACACGGCGTCCGGGTCGGCACCGGCCAAACAGCCGTCCGATTCGGTCGTCTCGCGGTCGGCCTCGCCGGCCAGGCCGCGGCGGACCAGGTAGCCCACGCCCTCGGCCAGAAGCTGCCGCATCTGGTCCTTCTCGAACTTGAACGGCCCGCCGACGCCGACGCCGGCGGGCACGTCGCGGAACAGCCACGCAACCAGCGCCTTCAGCCGTTTCCGGACATCGGTCGCCGCCAAGTCGCTCCGCAGAAGGCGGACGCCGCAGTTGATGTCGTAGCCCACGCCGCCGGGCGAGACGACGCCGCCTTCGTCAATATCCGTCGCCGCCACGCCGCCGATGCAGAACCCGTAACCCCAATGGATGTCCGGCATGGCCAGCGACGCGCCGACGATGCCCGGCAGCGTGGCGACGTTGGCCACCTGTGCCGGCCCGCCGCCGTCGATCACGTCGCCGATCAGCGCCGAGCTCGAGTAGATCACTCCGTCCACGCGCATCCCCGGCTGGCAGTCGCGCGGGATCCGCCAGCGGTTCGCGTCCACCTGCTCGATCCTGCCCTCAAAGCCTCTGGCCATGATGCACCTCGAATGTCACAGGTCCAGGATCACGCGGCCGACCCATTCGTCGCCGTCCCGCGCGACTTCCAGTTGGTGGTAGGTCACGGCCTTGATCTCGGTCTTCAGGTCGTGGCGGGCGGGATCGTACGGCTCGCCAACCAGCTCGGCCGTGACTGACGCCGGCGTCGCGGCGGAGACCTTCGCCGCCGCGACGAGAAAGCGGTCCACCTCGAAGGCCAGCAGGACTTCCGAGAGGAAGTCCACGGCGAGGGCCTCGACGTCCTCGGCCCCGACGGCGATCTCTCGTCGTTCGGCCGGCGAGATACTCTCGCGATCGCAGATCACGTCGGTCAGGCCTTCGGCGAGCGCTTCCATCAGCTCGCCCAACGTATCGGCCCGGGCGGCGAGGCCCACGTCCGCCGTGTGATCGAATGTCTCGCAGTGCTTGGCCATCTCTCGCCCGCCTCACAATAGTATGCACCATCGGCGCCCGCGTCGCTACGATGTGGCTATGCTTCTCGGCGCGCACTTGAGCATCGCCGGCGGGCTTCACAATGCCCTGACCGCGGCCGGCGGCTACCGGTTCAGGACGGTTGGGCTGTTCGTCCGCAACCAGTTGCAGTGGCGCGCGCGGCGGCTCAGCGAGGAGGCCGTGGCCGTCTTTCGGCGGACGCGCCGGCGGCTGGGCATCTCACCCGTCGTGGCCCACGGGTCGTACCTCGTGAACCTCGCCGGGAAGCGCGCGGTTCGCCGCAGGTCGATCGCTGCCACGCTGGCCGACCTGGCCGCCTGCGGGCGGTTGGGAATCGAGTACCTCGTTCTTCACCCTGGCTCCCGGCCGAACGCCGAGGAGGGCGTCCGCCTGATCGCCGAGGGGCTCGATCAGATCTTCGCGCGTCTCCCCCACCGCAGGCCGAAGGTGCTGCTGGAGACCACGGCCGGGGCGGGGAACTGCATCGGGCACACGTTCGAGCAGATCGCGGCGGTCCTGACCCGCGTCCGCCGGCCGCGACGCCTCGGCGTCTGCCTCGACACCTGCCACGTCTTCGCGGCCGGGTACGACCTGCGCACCGCCCGAGCGTACCGCAAGACTATGGCGCGCTTCGACCGCGTGATCGGCCTGGAGCGCCTCCGGGCCGTCCATCTGAACGACTCGCTCGGGCCGCTGGGCAGCCGGCGCGACCGCCACGAGCACATCGGCCGAGGACACATCGGCAAGGCCGGCTTCGCCAACCTCGTCAACGACCCCCGGCTGGCTCAGGTACCCATGATCCTGGAGACGCCCAAGGGCAAGGACGATCGCGGCCGTGACTGGGACGAGATCAACGCGGAAACGCTCCGGAAGCTCGTCCGGCGGCGGTAGCCGGACTATGATGCCCGCACGATGGCTCTTGCGTGAAGGGCTGATGATGAAGCACACGGCTTTTGTCCTTGGCGGGGCGGGAGGTCTTCTGCTCTGGTGCTGCGGGATGGTGTCCGGCCAGGTCTTCCTCCGCGAGGGCGAAGGCGTCTCCCTTGCCCTGCCGGTGCCGAAGGCCGTGGAAGAGAGGATCAGCTCCGTCGAGTACTGGGGGCAGTACACCGGCTACGACGAGAACGGCGACGGCATCGCCGAAGGACCCCACGGTTTCACGAAGGACGGCAGGCCGGTCGGCAACATCGGCGTGGCCGACAAGCCGCCGTTTGCCGTCACGTGGGACCTCTCGATGCTGCCCGACCAGGATACCTGGCTGCTGGCCGTGGACGAGAAGGTGCGCTTCAAGGGCCCGGCCCTGGTCGTCAGGACGAGAGGCAAGCCCGTTCCGCGCGCCGGGGGCAGTCAATGATCGCCCCCGCCTGAAGCGGGCGCCGCTGCCTGTTCCTCACTTCCTCCGCTTCTTCGCCCAACGCCGCTTCATGCGCTTCATCTCGGCGTTGGGCTTGATGACGAAGGGCGTCGTCCGGCTCCTCTTGTCCGTCAGCCAGTTGCCCTGGTTGTCGCGGAGGACGGGCATTCGCTTGCCGACGGCGGGCGGCCTGGCGATCCGCGCGGGCCTCGCGGCGTACCAGTACGCCACCGACGACATCTCGTTGCACAGGTGGTTGCCGTGGCCGTGCTCGATCGTCACCTTGATCGATCGTCTGAACCGCACGGGGTTCTCGACGTGGTGCACGTAGCTCGTCTGGTAGCCGCCCGTGTTGGACTCGTGGATGCTCGAGCCGTTCCGCAGGAACGCGTTGTCCTGCATGCCCCAGGCCTGGTTGAGGTAGTCCTCGCTGCCCGTGCCGTGCAGGTCGGGCGGCCAGTGGTAGCCGTCCACCCAGATCATGTCGTCCCCCTCGCCCCACCAGGTGCCCTGGAAGTTGGTCACGGAGAGGTTGCAGCCGACGTAGTGCCCGCGGCCGGTGGTCTCCAGGATGACGTAGTTGTTGCTCCAGGCGGTGCGCTGCTTGTTGGCGATGTTTGCCTCGGGCGTGTTGACGCGGACCTCGTGGCCCCAGCCGCCGAAGGGGTTGGCCCGGCGGAACTCGGCGTGGAAGTAGCCGCTCGTCTCGCCCGGCGGCTCCGGGAGCGTCTCGTAGTCCACGTAGAAGTACTGGTTGTGGGTCTCCCTGCTCTCGTTGATCAGCTCCACGACGGCGCGCTCGGCAAACGGCATGGGCGCGTAGCAGTTCAGCGCACAGCCGCTGTTGAACCGGTTGTTGTTTCGCGTCGAGGCCGTGAACAGGAGCGACTGGTACGAGTTGACGATCTCGTGGCCCAGGCCGAAGAAGTCCCCCAGCGGCACGAGCACGGACGGGTGGCGGGCGTTGTCCCAGGTGATCCTGAGCAGCGCGCTGCGATAGTGGTTCCCCTGCGTCATCCAGATGTGGCGGATGCACGCCGGGCCGGGGATGTCGGCCAGCACACGCGACTCGCCGGCGGGGACCCGCCAGGAATCGGCGTTCCGCCCGGTCGTGTCCCAGGAGGAGAATCGTGCGACTTTGCGATCCCGTATGCGTGCAAGATCGTTCAGCATGGGGTGTTCCTTTCGTCCTGGGCGCCCGGGCTTGCGGGGCGCAGCCAGCGGCATGCTTGACTAGGGCAAGGCGATGTGCGTGTCAAGGGAAAGGTCTCAGCCGCCGAAGAGCCGGCAATCCGCCGGGCGCCCCTTGCAAGCACGCCGCGGATTCACTACGTTCGGGACGCCGATACCACCGAGAATGCGCATGACCAGGTTCTTCGAGATCGTCTCGTTCATCATGCTGCCGCTGGCTTGGGGCCTGGCCGTGGAGTTGGCCTTCGAGCTGTTCCGCCGTCACTACGGCCGCCGCAAAGCCGGCCCGCCGGAGCGAGACGCCCGATGACGGCGCTGGCCGACATCGCGGCCGAAGCCTACCTGAGCGGTCCGGTGCTTCTCTGCGCCCTGGCGGGAATGGGCCTGGTCGTCGGCGTGCTGACCGGCCTGTTCGGGGTCGGCGGGGCCTTCCTGGCAACGCCGATGCTCAACGTCCTGTTCGGCATTCCCTACGCCACGGCGGTGGGCAGCAGTCTCAGCTTCACCATCGGCACGAGCGTATCCGGCTGGTCCCGCCACGCTCGGCTGAAGAACTTCGAGCCGCGCAGCATGCTCCTGCTGGCGGCCGGGGCCATGATCGGGGTCCTGCTCGGCGCCACGATCCACGGTTGGCTGGAGGCGACGTACGGCCGGGGCGGATCCAGGAACTACACGCTCATCATGCACGCGATGTTCGTCGTGGTCCTGACGTTGACGGCGTGGCTGGTGGCCCGCGGCGGCGCGCGAGCGCGCGGAGGGCTGAGCCTGCTGCAACGCGTGAAGCTCCCGCCTCGCATCCACCTCAAGGCCGCGGATCTGGAGCACGTCGCCCTGCCCGGCATCGTGGCGGTGGGGCTGCTCATCGGCGTGACCACCGGGCTGCTGGGCATCGGCGGCGGGGTACTGTTCGTGCCGCTGTTGATCCTCGCGGTCGGCCTGACCGTTCACCAGGCGGTGGGCACGAGCCTGGGCGTCGTGGTGTTCAGCTCGATCATCGGAACGGTAAGATACGGGCTGACGGGCCACGTGAACCTGTGGATCGTCATGTCGCTGCTGGCCGGGAGCACGGCCGGGGTGCAGCTTGGCGCGTGGATATGCAACAGGCTGCACGCCAAACGCTTGAGGCAGTACTTCGCCGCCATCGTGATGCTGACGGCCGTGCTCATCGCCGCGGACATCGTCAAGAAGATCACCGAGTCCTGAACATGGCCAGGCGCAAGGGAAAAGGCAAGTCGGGGCGCCGCATCAAGGACTGGCACGGGCGGTACCACGCCGGCGAGGACGCGGGCGCTTTGGCGCATCGCGGCCGCAAGCACACGCGGCCAGCGGTCAAGCTCCCCCCCAGCCGCCTGGCCTCCCCCGAGCAGGACCAGGAGGACCTGCCGAAGACGGAGGGCCTCGTCGTGGCGGTCTATCGGCGCGGCGCGGCGGTCAGGATCGGCACCGAAGAGATCTTCTGCGCCATCGCCAAGACGTTCCGCGCCGCGGAGAACGCCAGCGCCCTGGCCGTCGGGGACATCGCAACCGTCGCCCTTACCCAGGCCCATCACACGGATGGGCGGATCGAGATCGACGGGGACCGAACCGAGGGGATGGTCCTGGCCCGTCGCCTGCGGGAGACGGCCCTGTCGCGCCCCCGGCCCATGTCGGCCAAACGCGCCGACCGATACCAGACCGACGTGTTCGAGAAGGTCATCGCCGCCAACATGGACGTGCTGCTGATCGTCGCCGCGACGCGGCAGCCGAAGCTTCGCCGGCGGCTGATCGAACGGTACCTCATCGCGGCCGAGCGGGGCGAGCTGGAGCCGCTGCTGGCGATCAACAAGATCGACCTCGCCCCCCCACCGGAGGAGAGCGTCCGCGGGTTCCGCGCCCTTGGCGTGGACGTCCTGCCCTGCTCGGCCCTTACGGGCGAGGGCCTGGACGCGCTTCGCGCCCGCCTGGCGGGTCGGCGCAGCGTGCTGGCGGGCGCCTCGGGCGTGGGCAAGAGCGCCTTGATCAACGCTCTTGTCCCCGACGCGGACGCAGCGACCCGATCGATCCGGATGAAGGACGAGCGCGGCCGGCACACCACCGCCGCCGCGGCCGTCTACGACCTGCCGGCGGTCGAGGCGGACGCCGGCGCCGCCGTCGAGCCGGCCGAGCCGCCCGTCGGCGTCGGACCGGGCGGCATACTCGTCGATACCCCGGGCGTGCGAGAGCTCGGCTTCGCCATAGACCTGGAAGAGCTGCCCTGGTATTTCCCCGAGTTCGAGCCGTTCGTCGCCGAGTGCCGGTTCAACAACTGCACCCACACGCACGAGCCCGGCTGCGCGCTGCTCGCCGCCGTCGAGGCCGGCAACGTGCCCCCCCGCCGCTACGAAAGCTACCTCCGCATCCGCGAGTCACTGATCGAGGGCCTCGGCTGAGGAATTGCTGACTGGGGGCTTTCCCACGCAGGAGCCCCGCGCGGTGGCCTGGCGGGACCGAGGCCGTTGGACGCCTGAGACCCGCGAGGTACAATGCATCAGACGTCCTGCTGGGGACCGGGCAAGTATGGCCTTCGCCGCCGCTCGTGTACGTTCAACGGGTAAGTGAATGGGTAAATGCCGCAAGCGGAAACTCGCATCAAAGCTCCTGAAGGCCTTTGGGCTGGCGGGTGTGATTCTCTGCGGCGCGTTGTACCTTCTCTACCTTGTGAGCCCCCTCCGGATGCGCATCTCCGAACTCGACAACGAGGAGGCGTACGTCCGGGGGCTGGCAGCATACCGCCTCGGGAAGATGGGGCCAAAGGCCGCGGCGGCGATTCCCGAACTGGTCGCCCTGCTCGATGACGTGACAGAGATCACGCCACCTAATGAGCCGTACCAAGGGCCTGGTGTCCGTCATCGCATCCTGGAGTTTTTCGGACTGGGATACGAGGAATACGAATGCTACATGCCCACCTGGGATGGAGGCGCAACCCCTGGTGACCGTGCGCGGAAGGCTCTGATCAAGATCGGCCGGCCGAGCGTGCCCGCCTTGCTCCAGAGGCTGCGAAAGGCCGCGTCGCACGGCGCGTCAGCACACGGCCCTCGCGAAGGGTGGAGAGATCCCGGTCGGGCCAACGCGGCGTTGGCATTGGCCGGGATCCGGGATCCGCGCGCGATTCCGGTCCTGGCAGAGGCGGCCCTACACACGGACGACCCCGATTTCAGCGCGTGTGCGGTCAGGAGCCTGGGTAGCTTCGGCATCCGGGCGTTCGAGCCCCTGCTGAGGTGCTTCCGGAAGGGCTCGGTCCTCGGCGGCCCCGCCTGGAGCGAGCTCAATGGTATGAGCGGCATCCCGTTGGAGACTCTGCTCGGGCTGCTGAAGGATGACGACCCGAATGCCCGCTGCCTGGCGATTGACCTTCTGATGAACCTGGGAGACCCAAACGACGTCGCCCCCGTCGGCCGAGTCGCGGTCGAGGACAACTGTGAATCGGCGCGTCTTCGGGCCCTTCAGCTCCTTCGCGGCAGAAGGACATCCGATATCCTCGGCCCGGTGGGTCAGGCCGTTCGCGAAGAGAAGAGCAGGCGACTCCGCCTGAAAGCCATCGCCGTGCTCGGCGATCGGCGAGACGCCCGTGTCGTGCCCCTTCTTTGCCATGCCTGGATCGCCGACAGTTGGGACGTCAACCGGATCCGAGCGCATACCTGCCTGCGCGAGCTCCGAAAGGAAGGGATCGCCAAGCCTAAAGCCGTGGCGGAGCATCTCGTCGGATTGCTCGGCCACGAGGATCCAGCCGCTCGGGAAAGGGCGATAGACGCCTTGGGCGAACTCGAAGAGAACATCACGATCGATCCTCTGATTCGGATGCTCAGCGACGAGAGTTCTGTCGTTCGCTCGTCCGCTGCTGTCAATCTCGGCTTCTTCCGGGACCGCAGGGCGGTCAATCCGTTGATCCAGGCGCTCAGGGACAAGAGCCCAGCCGTGAGAAGGTCGGCAATACGGGCCCTGGAAAGGATCGGCGATCCCCGGGCGGCGGTGCACCTCATCCACGCGCTGCACGAGAGGGACGAGGACGGGTTCCCCGTGGCCGAGGCTGGCGTGGCGCACTTGGCCGACGAGCGGGCCATCGACGCACTTCTGCGGGCCGCCGCTGACCAGGACAGGGAGGTCCGCAGGGTCGCCGTGGAAACGCTGGCGAAACTTCACGATCCACGAGTAACTGAGGCCCTTGTCAACGCCGCTCTCGATCCCCGCGAGTACGTTTGCATGTCTGCGTGTCTTGCGATCAGGCGAGGCAGGAACGCTGAAGCCGTCGATCGGCTCATCAGCCGTCTTGGCGGTTCCGACGAGGATGTCAGGAGCAGGGCCGGCCTGGCCCTCACCAAGATCCTCTGTGAGAAGTTCGGCGCCGATCTGCGCAAGTGGCGGGCATGGTGGTCCGGGAGGCGCGCAACATTCGGGCGGCAGGCCACCGATGGAGAACATTGAAGGAACCGAACGGCCGCCCTCTCGTCAGCCCTCTCACAGTTGATCGATCTTGGCCGCCAGGATAAGGTCGCTCTCGGTGAGCCCGTCCACCTTGTGCGTCCAGATGTCGATCGTGACCTTGCCCCAGGTCAGCAGGATTCTCGGGTGATGCCCCTCTGCCTCCGCCAGGGCGCCGACGCGGTTGACGAACTCCAGCGCCGCGGCGAAATCCGGAAACCTGAACGTCCGAGAAAGGTGATGCTCATCGACCACCGTCCACTCGGGCACTTGCCTGGTGTACTCGGCCAGTTCCCGGCCCCGAAGCACCGGCATGTCGCCCCGACAGGCCTTGCAGGACAGGTCGCACAGTCTGGCCATCTTGCGCCTCTCAATACTCCCGCCGCTTCCGCGCCGGGGGGATCTTCAGCAGGCTGCGGTACTTCGCAACCGTTCGGCGGGCGATGTCGATGCCGTGACTGCTCAGCTCCGCCGCCAGTTGGTCGTCGTTCAGCGGCTTGGACTTGTCCTCGTTGTTCACGACTTCCTTGAGCTTGGCCTTGACGGCGTTCCACGAGACGTCCTGCCCGTCGGCCGTCTTCGTCCCGCCGGAGAAGAACATCCTCAGCGGGAAGATCCCCTTCGGCGTCTGGACGTACTTGCCCGCCACGGCCCGGCTGACGGTGGCCACGTGCACCCCGACCTTGCCGGCCACGTCCATCATCGGCAGCGGCTTGAGCGCCTCCTGGCCGAGCTCCAGGAAGTCCCGCTGG
This sequence comes from uncultured Planctomycetaceae bacterium, assembly GCA_964427875.1. Classification (GTDB taxonomy): domain Bacteria; phylum Planctomycetota; class Phycisphaerae; order SM23-33; family SM23-33; genus CAYRVX01. The sequence goes on along the minus strand of CAYRVX010000004.1, from coordinate 94,147 downwards.
ACCAGGAAGACCTCCTCCACGACGCGCCGGACCGTCTCCCTCCTCTGCTGGATTGCGCTGATCAGCCACTGGGCCGAGCGGATGTTCTTGCGGAGGAACTGCTTCGCCTCGCGGTCGGTCTTTCGGTTGCGGGCGAGGCGTCGATAGGAGCCGGAGATGTGCAGCCTCGGCGAGTTGCCGTCCGCCATGGTCACGTAGACCTCGCCGTCCTCCTCCATCTCCACGATCGCGTCGGGAGTGATCACGGGCACGGTGCGGCCGCCCACGAGGTGCCCGGGAAACGGGTTCAGATGCGAGATGTTCTCGATGGCGGCCTTGATCTCCTCGACGGATCGGCCGGCCCGCTTGGCGATCTGCGGCAGCCGGTTCATCTCCACGTCGCGCAGGAAGCGGGAGACGATCTCCGTTTCAACCGTCACGTCCCTTCCCGCGGCGGCTTCGACCGCCAGTTGGAGGAGCAGACACTCGGAGACGTCGCGGGCCCCCACGCCCGTGGGGTCGAGTTGCTGGACGCGCCGCAGCGCCTCGGTCAGCACCTCGGGGCTGGGCGGCTCCTTGCTCCGCTCGCGAAGCTCCTCCAGCGGCGTGCGGAGGTACCCGTCGTCGTCGATGAAGTTGATGATGAGCCGCCCGGCCGCCTTGACGTCCTCGTCGGCCTCGACGAAAGACCACTGGTGAAGCAGATGCTCGTTCAGCGACTCGGCCGGGGCCGGCGCGTTGGCCATCGCGGCCATCTTCGGGTCGCGATCGTCCCGGGGCGCCCGGGGCGGCCGGTAGCGCGCATCCGGCTCGACGAACTCCGGCCCGTACTCGGCCTCGAACTCGGCCAGCCGCTGGAAGTCCTCCTGATTGCCGTTGGAGTCGTCGACTACCATTGGCTGCTCGCCACGGTCGTCGGTATACTCCTCCGGCGCCGGCGGGGCCTCCTCGTCCACCTCCGGGTCCTGCATCTCCAGGACCGGGTTGCTCTCCAGCTCCGCGTCGATCCGCTCCTGGAGCGCCATCATCGGAAGCTGGAGGATCTCCATCGCCTGGATGATCCGCGGCGCCAGCTTCATCTGCTGTTCGAGCCGGAGTTGTTGCGATACCTCAAGCCTCATGCCGTTACCATTTTAACGGCAGGTCGCGAATTCGGCAACGGTCTCTGCCAAGAAACGGCGCGCGGCGGCCTGCTCGCTTCAGCGAAGCAGGTCTTCTCCACACCAGGAACGAGCGAAGGGCGCGAGGAGCCGCCTTCAGAACTCGCGCCGCTCCTTGATCGCGTCGGACAGGACGGACTTGCTTGCGTACTCGATCTGGCTGCCCGCCGGCAGGCCCCGCGCGGGGCGCGTGATCCTCACGCCCGTCGGCGCAAGCAGCGAGCTGACGTGCAGGCTCGTGCCGTCGCCCTCCACGTCCGGATTCGTCGCCAGGATCACCTCCCTGATGCCGCCGGCCCGCACGCGATCGACCAGCGCGTCGATCGTCAGGTCGTCGGCGGCCACGTCCTTCAGCGGCGCGATGCGCCCCATCAGCACGTGGTAGACGCCGCGATAGACGCCCGCGGACTCCAGCGCCAGCAGGTCCTTCGGCTGCTCGACGACGCAGATGACCGCGTGGTCCCGCCGCACGTCGGCGCAGATCGAACAGAGCTCTTGCTCGCAGAGGTTGTAGCAGACCTTGCACGGGTGAACGTTGAGCTTGACCGCGCGGATCGCCTCGGCCAGCCCCAGCGCCTCGTCCCGGCCGCTCTTGAGGATGTGGAACGCCAGCCGCTCCGCCGAACGCGCGCCGATGCCCGGCAGCTTGCCCAGCAGCTCGATCAGCCTCTCGATCGTCTCAGAATAGCCGCTCATCGTCGCGCTCCGGCGCCCCGCAGGGCCAGCCAACGAATCACATCATCTCTTGCATCCCGGGGATGTCCATCCCGCCGGTCAGTTCGCGCAGGCTCTCGGCGGCCGCCTCCGCGGCCCGGTCCTGCGCGGCGGCGACGGCCGCCTTGACCAGATCGGCCAGCATCCCGGCGTCGAGCCCGTCGTCGGCCAGCAGCTTCTCGTCGATCCTGATGTCGGTGATCCTCCCCTTGCCGTTGACGGCCGCGCGCACCTCGCCGCCGGACGCCTCGGCGCTGAACTCGCTGGCCTCCAGCTTCGCCTGCGCCTGCCGCATCCGCTTCTTCATCTCGGACGCCGCCTTCATCATCTTGCCCAGATCACCGAACATTGCCGCTCCCTTGCTTCTTCCTTTCAACGACGGTCCTGCTATTCCTCGTCACCTTCCTCTTCCTCCTCCCCAGAAGCCGCCTCGAACAGCGTCCGGTCGATGCGGATGTCCACGACCTCCCCGCCGAACAGGTCGGCGGCGGCCTTTACGCAGGGGTCCTTGGCGAGCTCGTTGCGTTCGGCCGTGCTCAGCGTCGCCAGCCGCCCCGATACATCCCCGGCCGCAGCGGCATTGTCGCCGCCCGGGCCGCCCGCCCCAACGCGACCATCGGGCGATGCCGCGGCACTGTCTTTGGTCCCGAGCGCCGTCGAGGGGCGGTGCCGGGGATCTTCCCTTGCGCCCTTCTGCTCCTGGCCCCTACCGCGGCCTGGCCGGCCAAGCGCTATCGGCTTTTTTTTTTGCCCCGCCGCCCCCTCGCCGCCCGAAAGGGCCTCCAGGCGGTCGATCAGGCTCGCGGGGTCCACGAACTTCTCCGCATCCGCCAGGCGGACCAGGGCCGCCTCGAGAAGCCCGCGGGCCACGCTGGAGCCGCGGATGCGCTGCGCGACGCTCTGGCAGACGCCCACGGCCTGGACGAGCACCGGCATGCTGAACCGCTGCGCGATCTCGCCCAGCGCCTTTCGCTGCTGTTCGGGCAGTTCGATCAGCTCGCTGTCCGCCCCGCAGGTGGAGGCGATCATCATGTTGCGGAAGACGTCGCCCAGCGCCGCCGTCGCGCTCGCCAGGCTCACCCCCAGCGCCAGCACGCCGTCCAGCTCGCCGAGGGCAGCCGCGGGCGAGCCGTTGGCAATCGCCTCGGCGATCGCCACCATCCGCTCGTCCGGCGGGGTGCCCAGCACGCGGACGACGTCCTCGGCGGTGACCTTCGTCCCGGAGACCAGGAGCTGGTCCAGCAGGCTCAGGGCGTCGCGCATCGATCCCGCCGCCGCGCGGGCGATGCGGAACAGCGCGTCGTCGTCGGCCTGGACCTTCTCGGCCTTGCAGATCTTCCCGAGGTGCTCGGCGATCCGCCGCGTGGGGATGTTGCGGAAATCGAACCGCTGGCAGCGGGAGAGGATCGTCGCGGGCACCTTCTGAGCCTCGGTGGTCGAGAAGATGAACTTCACGTGCTCCGGCGGCTCCTCCAGCGTCTTCAGCAGAGCGTTGAAGGCCGGAATGGTGAGCATGTGGACCTCGTCGATGTAGTAGACCTTGTACCGGCAGCGGGCCGGGCGGAAGATCGCGTTGGCGCGCAGCTCGCGGATCTCGTCGATCCCGCGGTTGGAGGCCCCGTCGATCTCCACGACGTCCACGTCGTCGCCCCGGGCGATCGAGACGCACGCGTCGCACCGGTTGCACGGCTCGGGCGTCGGGGCGTCGAACTCCTGGCAGTTCAGCGCCTTGGCCAGGATCCGCGCCATCGTCGTCTTGCCCACCCCGCGCGTGCCGGTGAACAGGTACGCGTGGTGGATCCGCCCGGTCTTGACGGCGTTGACGAGCGTCTGGGAGATCACCTCCTGGCCGACGACCTCGTCGAACGTGCTGCTGCGATACTTCCGGGCCAGTACCAGGTAAGCGGACATGACCATGCCTAACGCTGAATGACGAACCTGCCTGCCGGCAGGCAGGTGGCGAATGCTTAATGCTTAATGACGAATGCTCAATCGCGAGCCGTCAGGACTGCCATTGGACCCGACCGGGCGCGGCGAATCAACCGGCAACTGGAAAAGCCGGCCTCACCGCCCGGACGCGGCCCTTGGCGGCATGGCCCCAAAGACGATGTAACTGTCTTCAAAAAAACAACCTCTGAGCCTCTGAGCCTCTGTGGCAAGCCCTCCCCCCCCGGCAGCGCAAAGATATGCCGTGCACTCCGCGTCGAGCCGCCGCAGCAGGGCCCGCGGGGCAGACCGGCTCCAACCAGGTGATCCTCCGGCACCCGCCGCAGACTCGCTTATGGCTGCTTCCTTCCGGACCTGACCAGGTTCGCGGCGCAGCGTTGCAGAGGGCCCAGCCTTCAACACCGTCTGCCAGGCGGGGGAGCCTACTGCGGACGAACCCTCGGCGGAGGATTCAGCCCCGCTATAGCGGATTGCGGGTCCGCCCGGACGAGCCGGACTTCAGGGCACCGCTAGCGCCCCACCTAGCACGGCAATTCATATCATAGACCCACCCGCCGCCGCAGACAACCCCCCTGGAAAGAAAAGGCACGACGCCGAACGCCTACCGCCGCCTTCGGCGCATCCTTTCAACAGGTCCCTTGGGCAAGTTCCCTTCGGCAAGCTCCCTTCGGCAAGCTCAGGGCCTACCGGCAGGGCCTACCAGCAGGGCCTACCGGCAGGATCCATCGACAAGGCTTCCGCATTCCGTTCGACGCGCTTACGATCTGCGACGTTTCAGCACGGCCAAGCCGCCCAGGGCCAGCAGCGACAGCGCCGCCGGCTCGGGGATGTAGCCGAGGTCATCGATGGTGAACAAGTTGCCGGTGTCGTGGACCATGACGTATGCGATGCCCGCACCGGAGATGGAAATGAGGGCGTTGCTGCCGTAATTGCCCGATCCGGCGGCACTGTCCACCAACTGGCCGGCGGCGTTGTAGCCCTCGACGTAGAACTGGAAGCCGGTCCCGCAGGTATACCACATTTCCACGTACGGACTGGTGAAGCCGAGGAAGTCGATCCGCATGTAGTCTTCGGGGTCCGAGAAGATGACGGCGTCTCCGGAGTGAGGCGGATAGCCAGTGTCGTTATACCCGTACCTCACCCTGTCCAGGACGGTGACCTGCGGACTGAAGTTCAATCCGGGCAGGTACCCATTCAGATTCTGGTTGCCGCCGAAGTAGAGATACTGGTCCGGGATCCCTTCGAAATCCTGGACGATCAGTGTGGCCTCGGCGCTGCCCGCGCCGGCCAACGTGATGCTCAACATCATCAGAACCAACCACGTCCTCTTCATTCTCGTTCTCCTTTCCTCTCTTCTTCTTGCCCGGGTCCCGTGCCTGCGGGGGAAGACTCACCGTCCGTTTGCACACTCCTCAGGTCTGACACGGACCAGCCGCGTCACTGTCGGTACTGAGCGGCACGAAACAGGGGTGAGGCCTGTTCCGTCAGCACACTAAGCCAGCAGGCCGTGAGCCAACGGCCCTCCTCCGAGCATTGGAAACTTGGCCGGTGCGGCCTTGGGCAGGAAAGGACGAGTGAGCGAGATTCGCTCCTGCCCTGGTTGGGATGAGCACAGTCCGCCGCTTCCTCAAGCGAACCGGAGCCCAGGCGACGATGAGTATACCACGGAAAGACGTTCTGTCAAGGAAAAAGGCAATGGCACAATGGTGGGCGGCTGAAGGATATGGACTCGGCCCGCGGAAAATGCGAAGATACCCGAATGGACGTCGAACAGATGACCGAATGGATCGCCTCGGGCGAGATGGAGGCCCTGGAAGAGGCATGGATGGCGGCCGCGGAAGCCGACACGCCGGCCGCGCCGGACGAGGCCGGCGAGGTCCTGACCGCCCTCGTCCGGGCCGAACAGGACGACCTGGCCGACACGTTCGGCTGGGCCCTCCTGGAGGAGATCAAGGACCGCGTCTCGCCGCCGGATCGGCTGGAGCTGGCCAAGGCGATGGCGGTGGCCGTCCCGCTCAGCGGCGAGCTCCGCCAACAGGCCTGCGACCTGTACCGCCAGTTGTTCGGCGGCCACGAGCACTTCGATGCGATTCTCAAGGCCTCGGAGCTGATGAACGCCCCGACGCCGCGGCGGGCCTTCGCGACGCTCGACCTGTGCCTCCGGGCGGGCGACGGATGCTACGTGGCCAATCGCTTCCGCAACCAGGTCCTCCAGGTAAAGCGCTATGACCCGATGCTCAGCGAATATGAGCTGGAGGACCTCGCCGGCGGCAAGCTGACGCTCGATCCGCGGAAACTCGCCGACGAGTTCGAACGGATCGACGAGACGGACTTCCGCGTGCTCAGCCGACGGGACCCGGAGAGGCTGAAGGAGCTGTTCCAGTCGGACGTGGCCGCCGTGCTGATCGGCGTCTGCCAGAGCCGGGAGGGGCGGATCGACTCGGTCTCGCTCAAGGAGCTGCTCGTCCCGCGCTACATCGAGAAGGACACGTGGAGCAGTTGGTGGGGTCGGGCGCGGACCGCCGCAAAGCGCTGTCCGAAGCTCTCACTCGACGGGCGCAATCCCATCTACCTGGTCTATCACCCCCGAGGCCTGTCGCTGGAGGAGGAGCTTGCCGGCGAGGTCGAGGCGGCCAAGACGCCGCTGGAGCACCTGGAGCTCCTGCGCCAATACGTGCGGGAGGCGAAGCAGCGGAAGGTCCAGATGGACGCAGCCTTCTCGGCGAAGCTGACCGAATCGCTGGCCGAGCAGGCGAATGCCTTCCTGGCGAGCCGCCCGGCCGACGCACTGGCCGCCAGCCTGAGCCTCGCCAAGGCCACCGCGCTTGGCGTGCCCGCGCCGGCGAGGCCCTATCCCTCGCCCCAGGAGGTGCTGGCATTGGCGGACGCCCCGGCCGAGGCCGTCGCGGCGCTGGCCGGCGAGGCGATCTGGCCGGCGGCGCTGGAGGCCCTGGCGAAACTCGACGACGCCGGCGAGCAGCTCGAGGCCCTCCTGCCGGAGGCGCCCGCGAAGCAGCTTGACCGCGTCGCGGAGTTTCTGCGCCGGGAGGGGCGCGAAGAGGCCGTCTCCAGGGCCGCCGCGAGGGCCGTCGCCGAGCCGCTGAAGCATCTCGACCTGATCCTCTGGCTGTGGGGCGACCCGGCCGTGCCCGTGCCCGGCGTCGCCAGCAAGCTGGAAATCCTCAGCCGCCTGCTCAAGACCTCGCACGAGCTCGACATCGACGTCCAGGCAGCCGGACGCGCCGACCGCAGGGAGATCCAGCGCCGGATCCGCTCGGCGCTGGGCGCGAGGGACCTGGCCGGCTTTCGAGAGGTGGTCGCCGAGATGGACGAGGCGATGGCGAGCATCATGAAGGGCCGCATCGAGCGGACGGGCGGCCTGGCCGAAAGCGTCCGGGAAGACCTGCTGAACATCCTGCGGGAGAACTTCTACAGCCTGTTCGCAAAGGCGAAGGTCGAGCCCTGGCTGGACGAAGGCACGATCTGGACGACCGAGACGGCGCTGCACCGCTGCGAGTCCGAGCTGAAGGAGCTGGTCGAGGTGAAGATTCCCGCCAACTCGCGGGCCATCGGCGAGGCGGCCGCCCACGGCGACCTCTGGGAGAACAGCGAGTGGAAGTTCGCCATCGAGGAGCGCAACAAGCTCCAGGCCCGCCAGGCGAAGATGCAGGACGAGCTTGCCAGGGCCCGCGTCTTCCATCCAGACGAGGTGCCGAGCCACTCCGTGGGCATCGGCTCGCGCGTGACCGTCAGGCGGGCCGATAGCGATGCGCGCCTCGAGCTTACGATTCTCGGCCCGTGGGACACCGACCTGGAAAGGCGCCGATTCAGCTACAAGACCGTCCTGGCGCAGGGCCTTCTCGGCAAGTCGGTGGGCGATACGATAACGCTGAAGCTCGAAGGCGACGAGGCCCAATACGACATCGAAGCGACCGACGTGGCGGAGTTCTGAGCAACACCGCCGCGACCTCCCTCCTCACAGCGCAGCCAGGATCCCCCCGTCGACGTAGAGGACCTGGCCGTTGACGAAGTTCGAGGCCGCCGAGGCGAGGAAGACGGCCGGGCCGATAAGCTCGGCCGGGTCGCCCCACCGCCCCGCCGGCGTGCGCGAAGTGATCCACGCGTTGAACTGCTCGTCCCGGACGAGGGGGCGGGTCATCTCCGTGGCGAAGTACCCCGGGCCGATCCCGTTGATCTGGATGTTGTGGCGGGCCCACTCGGTGGCCATCGCGCGGGTGAGCATCTTCAGCCCGCCCTTGCTGGCCGCGTACGGGCCCGTGGTCTCGCGCCCCAGCTCGCTCATCAGCGAGCAGACGTTGATGATCTTCCCGCGCCGCCGCTCGATCATGCCCTTGACGATCCGCTGCGTGACCAGCAGCACGCCGGTCAGGTTGGTGTCCAGCACCTCTCGCCAGACATCGACGTCTACGTCCTCCAGCGCCCCGCGCAGGTTGATGCCGGCGTTGTTCACCAACACGTCAACGGGGCCGATGGCCTCTTCGAGCCCGGAGACGGCGGTGCGAATCCGCGCGGCGTCGGTTACGTCGAACGCGGCCCCGTGGGCGTCGAGCCCGGCGCCGGTCATTTCGGCCACGGCGCGGGACAGCTTCTCCTCGTCCCGCCCGTTCAGACAGACGGTGGCCCCGGCGGCCGCAAGCCCGCCGGCGATGACGTTGCCGAGACCCCGGCTGGAACCCGTCACCAGGGCGAGACGGCCGGTCAGATCGAACAGGTCCTTGCTCATCGCTGCGGCTCCTTACGGCGCGAGCCGATCCTCCCGCCGCCGAAGCAACGGGCCCCGCCCTACCGCACGAAGCGCGCCAGCTCGCCCTCCGGCCACTGCACGCACACGGCGGGTTTGCCCTCGTGGATGTTTCCGAAGCAGCCCTCGTCACACTTCGTGCAGCCGACGATCTCGTCGAGGCGCCCTTCGCGGACCTTGTTCGGCCACTGGGCATCGGCGATGAGCTGGCGGCCGACGGCTATCAGGTCGCAGCGGCCCCGGCGGATCGCCTCGGCCGCCGCGGCGGGGGCTTCCATCCCACCGACGGCGATGACGGGAACGTCGAAACGGCGCTTGAACCTCGCCGCAAGGTCCGCTACCTGCTCGTCCCGCGCCGGGGAGACGTCCAGCACGTCCAGGCCGGCGGCGATCAGCCCCTCCGCCAGCACGAGGCTGTCCTCGATCGTGTACGCCTCGCCCACGGGCGTGTGGCGATAGCAGATCACCAGCCCGTCACCCGCCGCCCGGCGGATTCGCTCGACGATCCGCACGGCCAGGCGACAGCGGTTCTCCAGCGACCCGCCGTACTCGTCGCTCCGGCGGTTCTTGTCGGGCATGAAGAACTGATTCAGCAGGAACCCGTGGGCCCCGTGCGGCTCGACGGCGTCGAAGCCCGCGTCGCGGCACACGACGGCGGCGCGGCCGAAATCGTCGATCAGCTTCTCGATCTGCTCGCGCGTGGGCGACGTCGGATCGGCCGGCTCGTCGGAGATGACCGGGAACAACTGGATCCCCGCGGCCGCCCCTTCCCCCCGGATCGCGTCAACCAGAGGGCGGAGGTCTTCGGCCGTGCGCTTCTCCGCCAGCCGCCGCACGCTCGTGCCCTCGACGATGACCATTCCAGCCCCGCCGGCGGCGAAGCGGCGGTGCCAGGCAATCCCCTCCGGCGAGAGGGTCGGGCGAACCTGGTACATCGGCGGAGACACCACGCGATTGCGGAGTTGGGCGCCCCGGATCCGCAACGTCGAGAAGATCTCGGGATATGAGATATCCACTACCCTAGTCCAGTCTTATTCCCTGCTCCTGGAGCCAGTCCTTCAGGTCGCCCATCTGCGTGTCGAAGATCTCGCTGTCGTAGTCGCTTTCGAGCTTGTGGATCAGCTCGGCCAGTTCCGGGCGCTTGGCGACGAGCTCGTTCAGTCGACGCTCGAAGGCATCGCTGACGGTTCGAAGATCGTCCACGTGGATCTGCAGGTCCAGCACGGCGACCAGGTGTCGCGTGACGGCCTCGATGCAGCGAGGGTTTCGCCCCTGGATGTAGGCGGGGATCTCCGCGACCAGCGTGGCCATGGGCAGCCCCCTGTCGGCGGCAACGGTCGTCATGAAGGTGGCGATGCCGGCCGGCCCGGCGTAGTTGCTGAACCGCACCCCGTAGGCCGCCAGTCGGCCCTTCATGGGCTCCAGGGAGATCGAGCTGAACAGCCGGGGCTTCCTCGTGTGCGGCACGACGCCCGCCACGGAGCCGATGAAGTAGATCTCCTTGACGTCGAATTCCGACGCCACGGCGAAGACGCAATCGGCGTAGTCCCGCCACCGGAAGTTCGGCTCCTTGCCCTTGAAGAGGACCAGGCGGTTGTCCTCGTCGTAGTAGAAGGTGTTCGACGCCGGCTGGAACTCCCGGACCATCCCGTCCTCGATCCTGCAATACGGCCGAAACATCGCCGACACCTCCATCGAGCCGGGAAAACTGTAGAGATAGAAGTCCTCCGGCTGCATCTCGGCGAGATCTTCCGCCTGGAGTTTGGTCACGAGGCATTCGACCGTCCCGGTGGACACGTCCCCGCCGTCCATCCAGCCGGAGAGCCCGAGGATCATGCGCGTGTTCTTCAACTGCGGTCGAACGTGGATTTTCAGTTGACTGGCAGACACCGGTCCGCCCTCCTCCTGCATAGTGGTCGCATAAAGGTCGCTTCGACGGCCCGCGCCGTCCTTCCAGGCAGCGGGCGTTTCCCCGCGGACTGTATCGCCTCGGGGCCCCGGTCTGCAAGTCTTTCCCCGGAAATGCGCCGGGCCGATTGACCCGCGCTTGCCCCCGCCGGCCGTCGGCAGTAGCATCGTCCCGGGAGGAGATGGAGCAATGAAACCGTACCGGACGATGAGGTGCCTTGCCTCGGCACCGGCGGTCGTGCTGTTCCTCGGGGCCGCTGGCGCGGCGGCGGGCGCGCCGAACGGCGCCAGTGTCGTCGCCAACGGCTCGTTCGAGGAGCTGCGCGGCGGCGTCCCCGCCGAATGGGCGGCCGCCGGCGACGAGGCCGTCAAACAGAAGCTCTCCGCCGCGGCGGGGAAAGTCGGCAAAAGCTGCGCCGAGCTGCACTGCTCGTCGTACTCGCACCGCGGCCCGTCCAGCCACGCGATGCTCGCGCAGGTCGGCAAGGTGGCGCTGAAGAAGGGGCAGATGTATCGCTTCTCATGCTGGCTGCGCGCCGAGGGCCTGCGCAGCCGATACGTCCGCGCGGCGATATCCGACACGTCGAACTGGACGAACTGCGGCCTGCAAACCGGCTTTGCCGTCGCCCGGTCGTGGCGCAGGTTCGAGGTCTTCTTCACCGCTTCCCGTACGGTCCGCGCGAGCAGCCGCCTTCAATTCTGGTTCACGGAGACCGGCACGCTGTGGGTCGACGACGTGCGGATCGTGCCCGTCCGGAACCTGCAAAGGGCCTTCACGCGACGGATCGAGCCGGCCGGCGGCAAGAACCTGCTGCCCAACGCTTCGTTTGAGTGCGGGCGGGACGGCTGGGCCTCGCTCGGCAAACCCGTCGGCTGGGGGAACATGTCGGGGCTTTTCGGCCGGGTGGTCGCGGCCCGGGGCGTTCACGGCAGCCACTGTCTGCGGATCGACCTGGGCGGCGGCAAGACGGAGATCGACCACTTCGACTACTTCGATCCGGTCCGCGTCGTGCAGAGCGCCCCGCTGGCGGCCAACCTCGGCTGGGTCGAGGTGCAGAGGGGGAAGACCTACACGCTGTCGGTGCACCTGCGAGCCAGCCGCAACGGCGCGGCCGGCAAGCTGTTCGTCCGCCAGTGCGACCCGGGCGGATGGCCCATTCATCAAACGAAGCAGGTCGTCCTCTCGGAGAAGTGGCGGCGGTTTTCACTTTCAGTCACGGCCGCTCGCGACTACCTGTTCGTCGCCGTCGGGCCGGACCTGGCCGAAAAGGACGGCGCCGCCACCGTCTGGATCGACGCGGTCCAGTTGGAATCCGGCGACGCCGCCACCGACTTCGCCGTGCGCGAGGCGGTGGAGATCGGCCTGGAGACGGGCCGATTCGGCAACGTCTTCTTCCTCGGCGAGCCGGTGAAGCTCATCGTCGGCGGCCGCAACGAGACCACTCGCGACGTCACCGTGCGGCTGGAGGCGGAGGCGGAGGACTTCTTCGGCAAGACCGCCTCTCTGGCGCCGCAGGGCCTGGCGATCGCTGCCGGCGATTCGGCGCGGACGCCCTGGCCGCTGAAGCTCTCCGACCCGGGATACTACCTGCTGAAGTTCTCCTGCCGCGGCGGCGTGCTGCGCAGGCGGCGCATGCGTCTGGCCGTCATCCAGCGATACGAGCACGCCGACTCGCCGTTCGGCATCAACCACGCGCCGCCGACGGCGGCACTGTGTCGGCTCCTGAGAAGCGCCGGCGTCGTGTGGGCGAGAGACTGGTCCTGGAAGTGGCAGCACGTCGAGCCGCGGCGAGGCCGCTTTGACCCGGCCGTCGCCGACGCTCAAGTCAACCGCGTCCTGGCGACGGGGATGAGACAGGCCTGCCTGCTTCCGCCGTTCCCCTCGTCGAACTGGGCCTCAACGGCCCCGAAGTCCGTCGCGACGAAGGGCTATCCCGGCAACCGGCTGCGGATGGCCTACGCCCCGAAGGACCCGGAGCTCCTGGGCGAGTACATCGAGAAGTGCGTCCGGCACTGCGCCGGGCGGGTCAGCGTGTGGGAGTTCCTCAACGAGCCGGTCTTCACGAACTACGCCCTGCCGTCGGCGAGCAAGGGCCTTCCCGGCGCGGCGTACAGCGTCGGCGACTACGTCCGCCTGCTCAAGGTCGCCCACGCCGCCATGAAGCGGGCGGACCCGAAGTGCCGCGTGATCGGCGGGATCGCCGGCGGGCCCCGGCTGCTGATGAGCGAGTTCCTCGCCGCCGGCGGCCTCGACCACATCGACGTCCTGAACCTGCACATGTACCCCGGCAAGGCGCTGCCCGAGACATACATCGAGCCGATGGCCGAGCTTCGCCGCCGGATGCACGCCCGCGGAAAGGTCCGGCCCATCTGGATCACCGAGTACTCCTACTACGCGGCCGACGAGCTGCCCTGGGAGCCGTTCGTGGGCGCCACCGGCTGGGCGGCGGCCCGGCTGCTGCGCGACGAACGCCAGTGCGCGGACTACTGTGTCCGATTCGCCGCCGTCATGCTCGCCTCCGGAGCCGAGAAGGTCTTCTATCACTCCGGGGCCAGCGGCGAGGTCAACCGCCCGCAGTTGGAGTGCTGTCTTCTCGGCTGCGCGGGGCTTCCGCGAAAGGTCTTCGCCGCCCAGGCGGCGATGGCCGGCATCCTGGGCCCCCGCCCCCGGTTCGCCAGGCGCCTCGCGGCGCCCGCAGAGGGCGTCCATGCCTGCGCCTTCGACTGCGGCGAGCGGGCCGTCGTCGTCGCCTGGGTCGATCCCGATCTCGCGGGAGAGAACTGCCGCCTCGCTCCCCCCGCCGCGGCCGAGCTGTACGACATCGTCGGACGGCGAGTCGAGCCCGGCGTCCGGAGGCTCACGTCCTCACCGGTTTACGTCGTCGCCCGATCGATCTCCGCGACGCGGCTCGCCGACTCCTGCCGGCTAGCCCGGCCGGAGAGATGACCTCAGTCGTCCCTTCGCTTGGCGGTGATGCGTTTGGTCGGCCGGCCGGCCGGGTCCCCAAAGGACTCGGGCGACCCGAAGTTCTCCCGCAGGTACGTGCGGAAGTCCCGGACTTCGTGGCGGAAGATCGCCGCCAGCTTCTTCCGCGTGGCCGTGCCCACGGACTTCGCGGCGCGGACCTCGTGCTTCACCGTGATCAACAGCGCGTCGGCCCGCGGCTGGAAAAGCACGCGCAGCACCACCGGCAGTTGGTCGGTCGGATCGTCGCCGCGAAGCGACAGGACGATCTGGCCGTCATCCTCCCGCGGCGGCGGGCCGCGGCGGAACGTCAGGCGGAACCGCTCCTTTCCCTCCAGCGTGTACTCGCCTCCCGGATAGGAGCAGAAGAACGCCTCCGTGACCTCGTGGATGGTCGCAATCGGAGCAGCCAGGAAGTCCGCCGACCAGCGCAGCGGCTTGCGGGCGGCACGGCGCATCCATCTTCCGGGAAGGGGAATCACCACGATCCCCAGCAGGAAGAGGATGATAATCAGCACCTCCTGCCATCCGATGTTGAAGGCCAGCATTTCCCGCGGGTTCCCATCGACAGAGTTTGCGGCCCACACGCCCGCGCCGATCGCGGCTCGTCATGACTTCATCATCCCACCTGCAAGCGGTACGTGCAAGGCCGTTGGACCATCGCAAACCGTCCATTCGGGATCGCCCTTGACAGCGGCGCGGCAGGACCGATGCTATCGTTGCGCGATGGTGAGCCCGATTCGCCGTTTCAGGAACGGCTTCTCGGCCGCTCTTCTGAAAGGACCGTTCATGCCGCTCTTTCGACGCTGCTTCCATCCCTCATTGGCATTGATCTTCTTCGCATCGGCCTGGATTCCCGTCGCCGCGCCCGCCGGATCGACGAACATGATCGGCCGGCAGAGCCAGAACGAAGGGATGAGCGTCGTGCCGGCGCCGGGCGAGGTCACGATCGACGGCGACCTGAGCGACTGGGACTTCTCCGGGCGAATCTGGGTCTTCGCCGACAAGGCCGTCCGCGGGCGGTACTCCGTCGAGGCCGCCGCCATGTGGGACAAGGCGCACCTGTACCTCGCCGCAAAGTGGAGAGACCCGACCCCAGCCTACAGCACGGTGGACCCCGACTTCAACGTCAACGATGGTTGGAAGTCCGACTCCTGGCAGATGCGGGTTCGCACGGACCGGCCGCTCTGGATCACCACCTGGCACTTCACGCCAAAGAAGATGCCCGTGATGCACGTGGCGTACTGGAAGAACCCCAACGACTCCCGCGCCGGTCAGGACGCCGCGGTCTACCGGGCCAAGCCCGGCGGCACCGACCTCGGCGGCGGCGCACGGATGGCCTATCGCATCGACGCCGGCGGCAAGGGGTACGTCCAGGAGATCAGGATCCCCTGGTCGATCCTCTACAAGCAGGTCCCGGCGATCGCCCCGGGGCTGGTGTTTCGCCTGGGCAACGAGTTCCTCTGGGGCGATCCGACGGGCAAGACCTGGCCGATCCACCGCTACGCCGACAACATGCAGCCCGGCCATACGTCGCGCGAGTTCTACTGGACCGCCCAGCGGGCCTGGGGCGATGCAAAGCTGCTGGAGCGGGGCAGCATCCCGGCTCGGCGATACGTGGACGAAGCGGCGAAGCTGCCGGGCACGGTCCCGATCCGCGCCGTCATCCCCCGCGGCGCGGCGCGTTTCACGATCGCCGTCAACGACGGCGAGGGCCGCCGCGTGCGGAACCTCGCCGGCGACTTCACACCCGAGGACTACCTCGTCAGCCAAGAAGGCGGCCGCCGGACCGTGGAGGTGAAGTGGGACTGTCTCGACGACAATGGCCGGCTGGTTGCGCCCGGGGCGTACCGGACGATCGGGCTGACGCACGAGGGCCTGGCCGCCGAGTACGAGACGTGCTTCTACAACCCGGGCACGCCGCCGTGGCGGACCGCCAACGGCAGCGGATCGTGGGGCGCCGACCACGGCGCGCCCCTGCGCGTGGCGCGGGCGGGCGACTGGATGATCGTCTCCTGGCCCTTCGCCGAGGGCGGCAGCGGCATCATCGGCATCGACCCGAACGGCCGAAAGAGATGGGGCGAGAAACGTGGGGGCCAGTTGATCGCCGCCGACGGGAAGTACCTCTACGCCGTCCCGTCGAGCTGGCACCTCAAGAAGGAGGTGCTCTGCCGATTCGCCGTAAAGGACGGGGCCTATCGGGCCTTTGAGATGGACGGCAAGCCCCGCCCGTTCGAGCTGCCCGTCGCCGACGTCTTCGAGGGCGCCGCGCCCGGCTCGGTGACGGCGATGGCCGTCCGCGGCGGACGCCTGGCGCTGGCCATGAGCGCGGGCAGGATCGCCATTCTCGACGCGGCCAGCGCGAAGCTTCTCAATGCGTTCGACGCCGCCGACCCAACCGCCCTGGCCTACGATGCGAAAGGCCGGCTGTATGCGCTCCTGGGCGGCAGGCTGCACCGGATCGGCACGAAAACCGGCAAGGCCGAGGCGATACCAACGCCCACGCTCGGCGAGCCGGCGGCTATCGCCGCGGACAACGACGGCAACATAGCCGTCGCCGACGTCGGTGCGGACAGCCAGGTGAAGGTCTACTCGCCGGAGGGCAAGCTCGCTTACACGTGCGGCAGGAAAGGCGGGCGGCCGGTCCGCGGGGCGTTCGACCCCCAGGCCATGATGCGAATGAGCTCCGTCGCCGTGGATTCCGGCGGCCGCGTCTGGGTCGTGGAGAGCTGGAACTATCCGCGCCGCGTGAGCGTCTGGGGCCCGGACGGGAAGCTCGTGCGCGATTACATCGGCAACACCGGCTACGCCGGCACGGGCTGTTACCTGCACGACCAGGACCCGTCACTGGCCTACTGCGGCCCGATCGAGATCAAGCTCGACCGGGCCCATCGCACGTGGAACGTCTCGCGGATCCTCTGGCTGCCGGACCGCGAGAAGGGCGAGTGCTTCGGGATACAGACGGGCTCGGCCGTGCATCCGCAGCGATTCACCAGCGACGCCGGCGGCAAGCGGCGCGAGTATCTCTACGCCCACGACCCCCGCGACGGCGGCGGGCAGGTCGTCTACATGGAGCGCGGCGGGCATTGGCAGCCGGTGGCGGCCGTCTGCCTCGTGGGCCACGTCTCGGGGCGGTTCAACCGCTCCGGTCAGATCGTGGAGGAGCCCGACGGCCAGTTCAAGGACCTCAACGCCAAGGACGGGGTGTTCTGGAGCGACAGGAACGCCGACGGCCGCGTTCAGCGCAGCGAGTGCGAGATCGTCCGCACGGAGCGGCCCGGCGAGCTGGTCGGCAGCAAGAAGCGGGTCAGCCACGGCGAGCCGGCCCTGTCGCTCCATAACGGCTGGGGCGGGCGGATCGGGACCGACCTGACCTTCTACACTGATGGCCTGATCCGCTACCGGCCGGTGGGCTTCACCGACGACGGCGCGCCGATCTACGGGACCAAGGGAATGGAGCGGTTCGGTCCCGACGACCGCGGCGACCTCGTGCCCGTGCCCGAGGAGGACCTGCTGCTGTGCGTGAGCTTCAAGAACTACGCCGACCGGACGACCGGCGTGCTGGGCATCGACACGCGGACGGGCAAGCTGCTCTGGTCGTATCCCAACTGCTTCCCCGGCGTGCACGGCTCGCACCGCGCGACGATGCCCGAGTGCGGCCTGGTGATCGGCCCGCTGAAGATATGCGGCGTCGCGAAGGTCAGCCGGGGAATCGGCCGGGTGTTCGTGATGCGGGGCAATCTCGGGGAGGACTTCTTCATGACGACGGACGGCCTGTACGTCGGCGCGATGTTCCAGGACGGGCGGCTGCCCGGCGAGTCGCTGCCGGCCAAGGAGGCGTCGCTGCGCGGCATGCCGATGGAGGCGTTCAGCCACGGCTCCGAGCCCTTCAACGGCTGGTTCGGGCGGCAGGGCGACGGCAAGATCCGCATGACGTGCGGCTTCGCGCGGGAGGCGGCCATGATTCTCGAGGTCAAGGGCCTGGAGACGATCCGCCGCTTCAAGGGCCCCGACGTGGTGCTCGATCAGAAGACCATCCTCAAGGCGGACGCCGAGAACGGCGCCCGCGCCCTGGCCGCGGCCAAGCCGAAGACCTACACCGTCCGGCGCATGGCGAGTCCCCCGACGATCGACGGCGATCCCCGCGAGTGGCGCGACCTGCCCACCATGGGCATCGATCGGCAGCGCCAGCCCGCCAGGACGACGGCAAGGATCGCCTACGATTCGGCCAACCTCTACGTGCTGTTCGACGTCGCGGATGCCAGCCCGTGGCGAAACGAGGGAAGGGACTATACTCGCCTGTTCAAGACGGGCGATGCGGTGGACGTTCAACTGGCGACCAGGGGCGGCGCCGAGAAGCGCCGCGACCCGGCCGCCGGCGACGTGCGCATCGTCCTGGCCCAGCTCGACGGCAAGCCCGCCGCCGTGCTGATGAGGCCGATCGACCCGGGCGCCCCGAAGGACAAGCGAGTCAAGTATCACTCGCCCGTGGCGGACAAGGTCTTCGACCGCGTCGAGGTGCTCGCGGACGCCAAAGTGGCGGTGCGGGTCCAAAGCGGGCGGTACCGCCTCGAGGCGGCTGTCCCGCTGAAGGCACTCGGATTCGCCGCCAAGGCCGGCCTGAAGCTGCGCGGCGACGTCGGCGTCATCGCCTCCGACAGCCAGGGCACGGTCAACACCGCGCGGACCTACTGGGCCAATCCGCACACGAATCTCGTCAGCGACTTGCCGCACGAGGCGTGGCTCTATCCGCAGGCGTGGGGAGAGCTCCTCTTCGAATGACGAACGTGAGGGGGCGGCTGCGAGCACAGGCCCGCCACTCCCGTCGCCGGCCCTTGTTCTCTATAATAGCCGGGGCTGCGGCTCTGGGCCCGGCCGCCATGGATCTGCGAGCTTTCCGGTGCCAGCACTTCAGACGAAGAGGAAGGGAGTGTCAAATGTCTGAGCGAACGCCACTCATTCCTGCGGGGGTACCTCGCTTCATCTGCACGGTAGTGCTCTTCATGTGGCTCGGCGCCGCGAGCCCCTCGGCGCGCGCGGCCGACGCGGCGGCGAAGACGTTGGCGAGCCAGGTGCTCCAGGCCGCCGGTGTCCGCGGCGGACTGATCGTGCACGTCGGCTGCGGCGACGGGAAGCTGACCGCCGCGCTGCGCGCGAGCGACAGCTACCTGGTGCACGGCCTGGGCGCCGGCGCCGCCGACGTGGCCAAGGCCCGCGAGCACATCCGGTCGCTCGGGCTGTACGGCAAGGTGTCGGTGGATCGGTTCGGCGGCAAGCGACTGCCGTACACCGACAACCTGGTCAACCTGGTCGTCTCGGAGGACCTCGGCAAGGTGCCCATGGACGAGGTCATGCGGGTGCTGTCCCCTAACGGCGTGGCGTACATCATGAAGGGCGACGGGTGGACCAGGACCGTCAAGCCGCGGCCGGAGGAGATCGACGAGTGGACGCACTACCTGTACGACGCGACGAACAACGCCGTCTCGCGCGACTCGGTCGTGGCCCCGCCGCATCACATGCAATGGGTCGGCGATCCCGCGTGGGCGCGAAGTCACGACCATCTGGCCAGCGTGAGTGCGGCCGTCGCAGCCGGCGGGCGGATCTTCTACATTGCGGATGAAGGGCTGCCCGCCACGGTCGCGCTGGAGCCGAAGTGGCGGCTCGTCGCACGCGACGCGTTCAGCGGGGTCCTTCTCTGGAAGCGGCCGATCGCGAAGTGGCAGTACCACCTGCGGGGCTTCCGCAGCGGGCCGGCCGAACTGCCAAGGCGGCTGGTTGCCGTGGGGGACCGCGTATACGTCACGCTCGGCCTCGGCGAGCCGCTCCGCGCGCTGGATGCGGCCACGGGCAAGATACTCGCCACGTACAAGGGCACGGAAGGAACGCTGGAGTTCGTCTGCCACGAAGGCAGGCTCTTTGTAGTGGCAGGCAGCGGGGCGGGCCGGGAGGCGGCGGCAAAGGCCGGTCGCCGCGGGCAGCGGCCGGGCTTCGTGGCCGCAAGTCCCCAACGGCCTGAATACCGCGAGAAACCGCCGTTGAAGCGCCTGGTGGCGATCGACGCCGAGACCGGCCGCACGCTCTGGAGCAAGGCCGACGCCGACACGGCCGAGCTGATGCCAACGACGCTGGCCGTCAGCGGCGGACGCGCGTTCTTCCAGAGCCCCGACGAGGTGATGTGCCTGAACGCCGCCTCCGGCCGCGACCTCTGGCGGTCGAAGCGCCCGGTGAGCCACAGCCGGCCCTCATGGACGGCCCCGACGCTCGTCGTCTACGGCGACGTGGTCCTCTCCGGCGATCGGGCCGTGGCCGAGAGGAAAACGCAGGACCCCAACGATCCGAGGAAGGTCGAGTGGGTCGTCACCAGCGCCGGCGGGCGGGCGCCCGTGGGAGAGCTGATTGCCTTCTTGGCGAAGGACGGCAAGCGCCTGTGGAGCGGCAAGTGCAAGGAATGCTACAACGCCCCGGTGGACGTGCTGGTCGCCGACGGGCTGGTGTGGACCGGCTACCTCGTCAGCGCCAGAGAGCCGGGCATCACGCAGGGCCTCGACCCGAAGACCGGCGAGGTCAAGCGCACCCGCCCGAAGGACCAGACGTTCTTCGCGTGCGGCATGGGCCATCACCGCTGCCACCGCAACCGCGGCGCCGGCCGCTACCTCGTGCTCGGCCGGTCGGGCGTGGAGTTCATCGACCTCGCCACGGGCAGCGGAATCCCCAACCACTGGGTCCGCGGCGGATGCCAGTACGGCGTGATACCGTGCAACGGTCTGCTGTACGCGCCGTCTCACTCCTGCGCCTGTTTCACCACGGCCAAGCTCAACGGGTTCAACTGCCTTGCCCCCAAGCGCGCATCCGAGCCTGCGGCCGCACCGGATGAGGCCCGGCTCCAGCGCGGCGGGGCCTACGGCGAAGCGGGCCCTGGGAAACGCCCGGCCCCGAGGACCGACGAGTGGCCCACCTATCGGCACGATCCGGCCCGCAGCGGTCGGACCACGTCGAACGTTCCGGCCGAGCTCGCACGCTCGTGGGAGACCGACCTGGGCGGGAAGCTCAGCAGCGTGGTGGTCGCCGAGGGCAGGCTGTTCGTCTCGCAGATCGACGTACATGACGTCGTCGCCCTGGACGCCGGGGACGGTCGGCGGCTGTGGGCTTACACGGCCGGCGGACGGGTCGACTCCCCGCCAAGCATCTGGCAGGGCCGCGTGCTGTTTGGGTGCAGCGACGGCTGGGTCTACTGCCTGCGGGCCTCCGACGGAGAGCTGATCTGGCGGTTCCGCGCGGCGCCGCAGGACCGGCGCGTCGTGGCGTATGGGCAACTCGAGTCCGCCTGGCCGGTGCCCGGCAACGTGCTCGTCCGCGACGGCATCGTCTACTGCGCCGCCGGCAGATCGTCGTATCTCGACGGCGGCATTCGCCTGTACCGGCTGGACGCCAAGACCGGCCGGAAGCTCTCGGAACGGTGCATCGACCATCGCGATCCGAAGACGGGATACCAGCTCAAGGGGGCCACCCGCGGAACCAACATCCCCGGCGCCCTGCCGGACGTCCTTTCGTGCGACGGAGAGTCCGTATACCTGCGGCACCTGCGATTCGACCTGTCGGGCCAGCCGCTCAAGGGCGAGGTCCCGCACCTGTTCAGCGCGGCCGGCTTCCTCGACGGCGCGTGGTGGCATCGCACGTACTGGCAGGTGGGCACGGCGATGGGCACGAACTACGGGGGCTGGCCCCGCGCCGGCAACCAGGTCCCCGCCGGCCGGATACTGGCGATTGACGACTCGACGGTCTACGGGTTCGGGCGGAACCTGTACATCAATCACGGGGCCCACGTCGGCATCGACGGAGCGACGATCTTCCACTTCAGGCCGCCCCGCGAGGACAGCCGGCGTTTCACGTACTACCGGGCCTTCGCCGCCGAGCGCCGCGCCCCGTCCGGCGCGGGCGAGCAGCCGGGCAAGCCGGGCGCGAAGCGCCGGCGAGCCCCCGCCCGCCGGGCGAGGACATTTCGCTGGACGCAGAAGCTGCCGATCATGGCCCGCGCGATGGTCCTCACCCCGAAGCTCCTCCTGCTGGCCGGTCCGCCGGACATCCTCGCCTGCGACGACCCCATCGGGGCCCTCGAGGGCAGGAAGGGAGGCACGCTGATCGCCCTGGCCCCTTCCGACGGGAAGAAGCTGGCGGAATACCCGCTGAAGGCTCCTCCCGCGTGGGACGCCATGGCCGCGGCGTACGGGCGGCTGTACGTCGCGACGATGGACGGCAGGGTCGTGTGCCTGGCCGGTCAGAAACAGTAGACACGGCCCGAGAACGGAGAGCGCGGACGATCATGTTCAGACGGCTCAACGGGAATTGGCTCGTCGCGGCGGCCACGGCGGGACTTGCGCTGACGTTCGCCACGAGAGCGATCCGGGCCGACGAGAGCGCGCAGGCCCGCCGGATTCTCGACGCCACGGGCGTGCGGGGCGGGCTGATCGTCCACGTCGGGTGCGGCGACGGCAAGCTGACGGCGGCACTGCGAGCCAACGACAGGTACCTCGTCCACGGCCTGGACGCCGACGCCGGCAATGTCGCCAAGGCGCGCGAGCACATCCGGGCGCTTGGCCTGTACGGCAAGGTGTCGGTCGCCCGGATGCGCGGCGGACGTCTGCCCTACGCGGACAACCTGGTCAATCTGCTCGTCGCAGAAGATCTCGGCGATGTGCCCATGGATGACGTTCTGCGTGTCCTCGCTCCCAACGGCGTGGCGTACGTCAAGAGCGCAGAGAAGTGGACCAAGACCGCCAAGCCCTGGCCGGAAGAGATCGATGAATGGACTCATTACCTCCACGGGCCCGACAATAACGCCGTGGCCGAGGACACCGTTGTCGGCCCGCCGAGGCACATGCAGTGGACGCAGGACCCCAAGTCGGACCGCCATCACGACACGATCGGCGGCTTCCGTGCGGTCGTCTCCGCCGGCGGCCGGATCTTCTCCATCGAGGATGCCGGGCCCATTGAGCTGCCCCACTGGCCCGGTGAGTGGTACGTCAAGGCGCGCGACGCGTTCAACGGCAAGCTGCTGTGGAAACTCCCGATCCCGAAATGGGAGCCGGTCTCCAGGCCGCACCGCACCGGTCCCGTGCAGCAGCCGCGCCGCCTCGTCGCTGCCGGCGACCGGGTCTACGTCACGCTCGGCCTCGATGCGCCCGTCACCGCCCTCGATGCCGCCACGGGCGAGACGCTCAAGACCTACACGGGAACGGAAAGGACGCAGGAGATCCTCGTCGAAGACGGCGTCCTGTACATGGTGATCGGCGACCCGACCTTCCCCACGGGGCTGGAATACCTTCGGCAGAGGTCCAAGCGCTACGGCCACGACTTGAAGAAGGACCCGTCGATTGTCGAGGGTCCCGAGTGCCGCATCGTGGCGATGGACGCGCGCTCCGCCAGGGACCTCTGGAGGAAGTCCGGCCGAGACACCAAGGGGTACGTCGCGCTGTCTCTGGCCGTGCGGGGCGCCCACGCCGTCTTCCAGAATGCCGGCCACCTCGTCTGCCTCGAGAAGGCGACGGGCAAGGAGCTGTGGCGAGCCCCACGCACGACGAGGATCACCAGCCCCGGCACTGTGCCTGCGGTCGTCATCGGCCCCAAGGCGATCTATTCCGCCGACGGCAAGGCGCTCAAGGCGTTCTCCCTGAAGGACGGCAGCCAGCTGTGGAGCACGAAGTCGAAGGAGGGCCACCCCGTCTCGGGACCGAACGTCTTCCTGGTGCAGGACAGCGTCTGGCTGGACCACACCGGGGGGCGCGACCCGCTGACGGGCGAGCTCGAGAAGCCGCTGGGCCGCCCCCACAAGGACACCATGAGCCATCACCGCTGCTACCGCGACAAGGCGACGCGGAAGTATCTCCTTCTCGGGGCCAACGGCGTGGAGTTCCTTCCGTTGGGGACACAGGATGACATCTCCCACAACTTCGTCCGCGGCACCTGCCAGTACGGGATCGTTCCCTGCAACGGTCTGCTCTACGCGACGCCCGACAACTGCGAGTGCAACCGGTCTGCGAAGCTCAACAGCTATCTCGCGCTGGCCGCGGCGAGGAAACCGCCTCCAGCGAAGGTGGCCCCCGCCAGGCTCGAGCGCGGCCCGGCGTACGGAGGCGCGCCCCGCTCGAGGCCCCCCGCCTCCGCGGCCGCTGACTGGCCCGTGTTTCGTCACGACGCGGCGCGCGGCGGGACGACGAAATCCATCGTGCCGGCCGACCTGAAACCGGCCTGGAGCGCCAAGATCGGCACCAGGCTGAGCCAGCCGGTCGTCGCCGACGGCAGGGCCTTCGTCGCCGCAGTCGAAGAGCACACGGTGTATGCCTTGGAGGCAAAGGACGGGAAGATCCTGTGGAGCTACACCGCGGGCGGCAGGGTCGATTCCCCGCCGGCCGTCTACAGGGGGATGGCCCTCTTCGGCTCGGCGGACGGCTGGGTGCACTGCCTGCGTGCCCGCGACGGGGAACTGGCATGGCGTTTCCGCGCGGCGCCGGAGGAGCGTCTTGTCGGCGCATGGGAGCAGCTCGAATCGGCCTGGCCGGTCCACGGCAGCGTGCTCATCGTCAACGACACGCTCTATGTCGCCGCCGGCAGGAGCACCTTCCTCGACGGCGGCATCTACCTGTACGCACTCGACCCGCTGACGGGCGAGAAGCGCCGCGAGTACCGTTTCTCCGGCCCGTGGGACGAGCAGCGGCGCCACCAGATCGTCCGCAGCACCGGCAGGAAAGACATCGAGGGAGGGCTCTGCGACGTACTCTCCAGCGACGGCAAGCTCCTGTACCTGCGCAACAACGCCTTCGACCTGGAGTGCAGGCCGGTCGGAAGCGTCAAGAAACCGCACATGTTCGCCTCGGCCGGCTTCCTGGATGACTCCTGGAACCACCGGACCACCTGGCTGGTGGGCACGCTGCTGCCGTACGGCCGTACGCCGCAGTACTACCCACCCGACGGCAGGAACAACCTGCCGGAAGGCGAGATTCTTGCCTTCGACGGCAAGGAGCTCTTCGGTTTGAGGGCCTATCCGACGGGGAGGCACTCCGTCTTCGATCCGCGCAAGTCGGGTTACGTGCTGTTTGCGGGAGCGATTGACTACAAGCCCCCCGTCCTGCGGCCAGCAAGCCAAGAGCCCGCCAAGCCGAGAAGAAGCGGCAGGAGGGCCGGGAAGGCCGCACCCGGCAAGGGGAAGCGATCCGCCCGCGCGGCGAAGCCGTCGTTCAGCTTCGTCGGCAAGTGGCTGGTTCACGTCCAGGCCGCCGCGAGGGGCATGGTCAGGACGGCCGACACGCTCTTCATCGCCGGTACGCCGAACGTCTACGACCCGGACGATCCGTCCGGGGCGATACGCGGCAGGAAGGGCGGCGTTCTGCTGGCGATCTCGCCGTCCGACGGCAGGACGCTCGCCAAATACAAGCTGGACTCGCCGCCGGTCTTCGACGGCCTCATCGCCGCAGGCGGGCGGTTGTATATCGCCACGAAGTACGGCAAGATCATATGCATGGCCGGTCGGAAACCATAGACGCGTCCGCAAACCGAAAGGAGCTACGGTTATGTTGAAGAGACTCAACGGGAACGGGTTGGTTGTGGTCCTCGCCGCTGGACTGGTGCTGACTCACGCGGCGGGGAGCATCTTCGCCGACGAGCACGCGCAGGCCCGCAAGATCCTCGACGCCACGGGCGTGAAAGGCGGGCTGGTGGTGCACCTCGGCTGCGGCGACGGCAAGCTGACGGCCGCCCTGCGCGCCAACGACAGCTACCTGGTCCATGGCCTGGACGTCAGCGACGCGAAGGTGCAGGAGGCGAGGCGCAGCTTCCTTTCGCAGAAGCTGTACGGCAAGGTGTCCGTCTCCAGGTTCGACGGCAGGAGCCTGCCCTACGTGGACAACCTGGTGAACCTGGTCGTCTCCGAGGGGCCCACGCGCGTTCCCGCAGCGGAGATCCTCCGCGTCCTCGCGCCGTTGGGCGTGGCCTTCATCGACGGCCGGAAGACCGTCAAGCCCTGGCCGAAGGAGATCGACGAGTGGACGCACTACCTCCACGGGCCGGACAACAACGCCGTCGCCGCGGACACCCGGGCCGACATACCGCGCTCGATGCAGTGGGTCTCCGACCCGAGGTGGGGCAGGAGCCACGAGGAGCTGGCCAGCATGAGCGCGGCGGTCACCGCGAAGGGGCGCGTCTACTACATCGTCGACGAGGCGCCGCTCGCCTCGATCCGGTACCTGGGCAACTGGAAGCTCGTCGCCCGCGACGCCTTCAACGGAACGCTCCTCTGGAAGAGGCCCATCTCCTCCTGGAACGATCACCTGCGTCACTTCCGCTCGGGCCCGACGCACCTGCCCCGCCGGCTCGCCGCGGTCGGGGACACAGTGTACGTGACGCTGGGATTCACGCGCGGCGTGGGCGCGCTGGACGGGGCGACCGGCAAGACGCTGATCGAGTACGACGGAACCGAGCGGACGGAAGAGATCCTCGTCGACGACGGCGTCCTTTACGCGGTCGTGGGGACTTCCGAGGTGAATCGTCGCGGAGGCGGACTGCACCGGCGCGGCGAGCCCAAGCCGACCGATTACAGGTTCATCACCGCGATCCGCGCCGAGTCCGGCAGCCAGTTGTGGAAGAGGGACTTCACCGGGCAGGAGTACCTCCTGCCGCTGACCCTGGCGGTGAAGGGAGACCGGCTGTACTACCAGAGCTCATCCGGCGTGGCCTGCCTCGACGCGCGGTCCGGCAAGGAGCAATGGAGGACCGCCCGGCAGACGCCCGCGAAACGGATGAGCTTCTCGGCGCCCACGCTGGTGGCCACCGACGACGTGGTGCTCTGCGCCGACAGGAACGCCGGGAAGACCGAGCAGGACAGGCCGTCGGCGGGGACGATGGAATGGGGCGTCCACGGGTGGAACGAAAAGGGCTTCGCGCGAAAGGGCCAGTGCACGCTGCGGGCCTATTCCGTAAAGGACGGCAGGGAGTTGTGGTCGGCGCCCTGTAGCGAGGGGTACAACTCCCCGGTGGACCTCTTCGTCATCGGCGACGTGGTTTGGGTCGGAACGGGCTTCAAGGGCTACGACCTCAAGACCGGCGCCGAGAGGGGACAGATCAACACCAAGGCCCCCCGCGTCGGCATGGCCCACCACCGCTGCTACCGCGACAAGGCGACCACGCGGTTCATCCTCACCGGCAAGAGCGGCGTCGAGGTGCTCAGCCTGACCAGGGGATGGCTGAGCAACAACAGTTGGATCCGCGGGACCTGCCAGTACGGGATCATGCCGGCCAACGGCTTCATCTACGCGCCGCCCGACGCCTGCGCCTGCTTCCTCACGGTGAAGTCCCCCGGGTTCTTCGCCGCGGCGCCCCAGCGGGAGAAGACCGGCCACATGCCGTTCCCGGCCCGGCCGGTCCTCGAGAAGGGCCCGGCCTATGCTTCGATCGGGAACCGCAAGCCGCAGGTCGGCGAGGGCGACTGGCCGATGTACCGCCACGACGCCGCCCGCAGCGGGGCCACCTCGGCCGCCATCCCCGACGCCCCCAAGCAGCGCTGGTCCGCGCGGCTCGGAGGAAGATTGACCCAGCCGGTCATCGCCGGCGGAAAGGTCCTCGTGGCCTCGATCGACGCCCACACGGTCCACGCGCTCGCCGCCGATGACGGGCGGGAGGTCTGGCGGTTCACCGCGGGCGGGCGCGTCGACAGCTCGCCGACCGTGCACAGGCAAATGGTCCTCTTCGGCTCCGCCGACGGATGGGTCTACTGCCTGGGCGCCGCGGATGGCGCCCTTGCCTGGCGGTTCCGCGCCGCGCCCCGCGAGCGATGGATCTGTGCGTACGGGCAGGTCGAATCGATCTGGCCGGTGCACGGGGCGGTCCTGGTCCAGAACGACACCGTCTATGCGACGGCCGGCCGCTCCTCCTACCTGGATGGCGGCATCGTGCTGTACCGCATCGATCCGGTCACCGGCAAGGAGCTGTCAAACACGGTGCTCTACCATCTCGACCCGAAGACGGGCAAGCAGCTCGTCCCCGAGGCCAGGTTCAACATGGAGGGCACCACTTCCGACATCCTCTCCGGCGACGGGGAGTCCGTCTTCCTGAAGTACTTCGGGTTCGATCGGGCCGGCAAGAGGACCCAGGCGACCGAGCCCCACCTGTTCGCCATCGCCGGGCTGCTGGGAGAGGAGTGGTTCGTCCGCTCGTACTGGATTCTCGGCGCAGGGATGCCCGGGGCTGGATGGGGCAGTTGGGCCAGCCCGGCCAGCAGGTTCCCCGCCGGCCGGATCCTGTGCTTCGACAAGGACACGGTCTACGGGTATGGCCGGCAGAGGGTGGCCAGCGGGCCGGTCGGCCACAAGGCGGACGCCTACCATCTCTTCAGGGCGCCCCGCAAGGCCGCCGCGCCGCAGCCGGCGAAGGCCCCGCAGGACCCGCAGGCCCGCAGGAAGGGAAGGCGAGGCAGGAAGGGCCCGACAAAGGCCGCGCCCATCTGGGCGGACGCCGAGTCGCTGATCGTACGGGCGATGGCACTGGGCGGCGATCGTCTGGCCGTCGCGGGACCCTTTGACCTGGGCAAGAAGACCCAGGCCCTGCTGGCGTTCGAGAACGAAGCGGAGGCCCTCGCGGGCTTCAAGGGACAGAAGGGAGTTTACCTGCGGGTCGTCCGTGCCGCCGACGGCAAGAAGGTCTCGCAATGCCGGCTGAGCCACATGCCCGTCTTCGACGGGCTCGCCACCGCCGACGGGCAGGTCTACCTCAGCCTGAAGGACGGATCGGTTGTCTGCTTCGGCAAGTAGGAAGCAAGTCATGAACCGGACCAAGGTCCTCATCCCGGCGGGGCTGGCGATCGCCTGGCTGGCGGCGCCCGTCGCCGGGGCCGCGGATGCCCGGAGCGTCCTCGACGCCACGGGCGTGAAGGGCGGGCTGGTCGTGCACGTCGGCTGCGGTGACGGCAAGCTGACGGCTGCGCTGCGCGCGAACGACAGCTACCTCGTCCACGGCCTGGACGCCGGCGCGGCCAACGTCGAGAAGGCCCGTCGGCACATCCGCTCGCTGGGGTTGTACGGCAAGGTGACGGCGGAGCAGTGGACGCAGAAGCACCTGCCGTACGTCGACAACCTGGTCAACCTGCTCGTCTCGGAGGACCTCGGCGGCGTCCCCATGGGCGAGGTGATGCGCGTCCTGTGCCCCAGCGGCGTGGCATACATCCGGCGGGGCGGCAAATGGACAAAGACCGTCAAGCCGCGGCCGAAAGAGATCGACGAGTGGACACACTACCTGCACGACGCAAGCAACAACGCCGTGGCGCACGATACGGTGGTCGGCCCGCCCCGCCGCCTCCAGTGGGTCGGCAGCCCGCGGTGGGCACGGCATCACGACCGGATGGCCAGCCTCAGCGTACTGGTCTCCGCCGGCGGGCGGCTGTTCTACATCCTCGACGAAGGGGCGCGCACGTCGATCCAGCTTCCGAGCAAGTGGCGCCTGATCGCCCGTGACGCGTTCAGCGGCACGGTCCTGTGGAAGCGCAAGATCGACCGGTGGCATCCACGGCTCTGGCCGCTCAAGAGCGGGCCCGCCCAGCCGCAGCGCCGCCTCGTCGCGGTGGGCGATACGGTCTACGCCACGCTCAGTCTCGACGCGCCGCTGACGGCGCTGGACGCAACCACCGGCAAGACCGTCCGCACCTACAAGGGCACCTTCGCCACGGAGGAAGTGCTCGCCTCAGGAGGCGTCCTGTTCGTGCTGGCCACGGATGAGCCGATGAACTACGACACCTACAAGCCGCAGCGAGTGGGAATCGGCACCGAGCGCGACAAAGTCGCGCGCGACTGGGCCTGGAACGGCAAGCCCCGGCGGCTCATGGCCATCGAGGCCGACTCCGGCCGGGTGATCTGGCAGGCCGATCACGTCGTCGTGCCCTTGTCGCTGGCGATCGCGGGCGGCCGTGTCGTGTTTCACGACGGTGAGAACGTCGTCTGCCTCAACGCCGCCGACGGCCGGGAGGCGTGGCACGAGCAGCCGCCGAGCAAGCTGTCGAGCCTGCCGCGGTCCTTCTCGCCGGGCACGCGGGCGGCGCTCCAGAAGAGCGGGGTCAAGCCGAAGGCCCTGGCGGCCTCGTTCGGGGCGACCCTGGTGCTCTACGACGACGTCGTCCTGTTCTCCGGCGGCGACGGCACGATGACCGGGCTGTCCGTCAAGACCGGCGAGGTCCTCTGGACGGCGGAGACCCTGCCCTCCGGCCACTACTCCCCGGAGGACCTGCTCGTCGTGGGCGGCCTGGCCTGGACCGGCGGTATCGCCTGGGGGAAGGACTCCGGCGAGTTCATCGGCTACGACGTGCACACGGGCAAGGTCGGCAGCCGCATCCCGATCGACACGAAGGTGTTCTTCATGCACCATCGCTGCCACCGCAGCAAGGCGACGGATCGCTACCTGATCCCGTCCCGAACGGGCACCGAGTTCATCGATCCGAAGACGAAGCACTGGGACATCAACCACTGGGTGCGAGGCGGCTGCCTCTACGGCGTGATGCCCTGCAACGGCCTGCTGTACACCCCGCCGCATAGCTGCGCCTGTTACATGGAGGCCAAGCTCAACGGCTTCAATGCCCTGGCGCCGGCCCCGCCCGGCCCGCGCATCCCGAAGGCCGCCGCCGAGGAAGGGCGTCTGGAGCGGGGTCCGGCCTACGGCAATGAGATCGAGGCAGCAGTGGGAAAGGCGGACTGGCCGACGTACCGCTGTGACGCCGCCCGCAGCGGGTTCAGCCGACAGGCCGTGCCCGCCAGGCCCCGGCTCGCCTGGCGGAGAGACTTGGGTGGGCGGCTGTCCAGCGTCGTCGTCGCCGGCGGCAGGCTGTTCGTCGCTTCAATGGACGAGCACACGGTCCACGCGCTGGATGCGAAGTCCGGCGCGAAGCTCTGGAGCCGCACGGTCGGCGGGCGGGTCGACTCGCCCCCCACCGTCTGGCAGGGGCGGGTGCTGTTCGGCTCGAACGACGGTTGGGTCTACTGCCTGCGTGCGGCCGACGGGGAACTGATCTGGCGATTCCGCGCCGCGCCGATGGACCAGCGCTTCGTCGCCTTCGAGCAGGTCGAATCGGTCTGGCCGGTCCCCGGCAGCGTGCTGGTGATCGACGGCACAGCGCGATGCGTGGCCGGCCGGTCGATGTTCCTCGACGGCGGCCTGCGCCTGCTGAAGCTCGACGCGAAGACCGGCCGGAAACTCTCCGAGAGAATCCTCGACCACCGCGATCCGCAGACCGGCGGCCATCTCCAGGACCACATCGTCGGTCACAACATGCCCGTGGGGCTGCCCGACGTCCTCTCGACGGACGGCAAGTGGATGTACATGCGGTCGCAGCAGTTCGACATGGACGGAGATCGTCCGCACGTAGCGGCGACGGGGCTGGGCCCGAAGGCCAAGGGGGGCTTCCACCTGTTCAGTCCCACGGGGTTCGTGGACGGCTCGTGGTGGCACCGCTCGTACTGGGTGTACGGCAAGGGGTTCGCCGAAGGCGCCGGCGGCTGGCCCCTGGCCGGAAAGGTCATGCCGGCCGGGCACCTGCTCGCCTTCGACGACGATCTCGTCTACGGATACGGCCGCCAGCAGGCGTACTACAAGTGGACCACGCCGGTGAAGTACCAGTTACTCGCGATGGCGAAGGTCCCAGAGCTGGTCAAGCCGCCGGCCCGCAAGCAGCCGCAGCGAAGACACCGCTCGGGGCTGCCCAGGGTCAAGCTGGACTACCGGTGGACGAAGGACATCCCGCTGCACGTCCGCGCGATCGCCCTGGCCGGGGCGACGCTGTTCGTGGCCGGCCCGCCGCTCGTCGTCGACGAGGAGAAGGTCTACGACGACCCGTACGGCCCCGCGATCAAGGCCAAGCTCGCCGAGCAGGATGCGGCGCTGGCGGGCCGGGCCGGGGCGCTGCTGTTGGCCGTGTCGGCCGCGGATGGCGAGAAGCTGGGTGAATCCAAGCTGGACGCGCCGCCCGTGTGGGACGGCATCGCCGTCGCGTACGGACGCCTCTACGTCGCCACAACCGACGGCCGGGTCGTGTGCATGGCCGGCCGGACGCGGTAGGCTCACAGCGCAAAGGGCTTGATTATGTTGGAGCGACTGAAGAGAGGCCGGTTTCTTCCGCCTTTCGCCGCCGGACTCGCGATGAGCTTCGCAGCGGGCGCCGCCGCCGAACAGGCTGCGCAGGCCCGCAGGATCCTCGATGCGGCCGGCGTGAAGGGCGGGCTGGTCGTTCACGTCGGCTGCGGTGACGGCAAGCTGACGGCTGCGCTGCGGGCAAACGACAGCTACCTCGTACACGGCCTGGACGCCGATGCGGCCAACGTCGGGAAGGCCCGTGAGCACATCCGCTCTGCCGGCCTGTACGGCAAGGTCTCCGTGGACCGCTTCGACGGCAGGCACCTGCCGTACGTCGACAACACGGTCAACCTGGTGGTGGCTGAGGACCTCGGCGAGGTCCCGATGGCGGAGGTCATGCGGGTGCTTTGTCCTCGCGGCGTGGCGCAGGAGCGCCGCGGCGGGGCGTGGCGGAAGTCCGTCAAGCCCCGCCTCGACGAGATCGACGAGTGGACGCACTGGCTTCACGACGCCGGCTGCAACGCGGTGGCTCGCGACAGGAAGGTCGGCCCCCCGAGGCACGTTCAGTGGGTCGCCGAGCCCCGATGGCAGCGCCACCACGAGCTGACGCCCAGCCTCAGCGCGATGGTCTCCTCCGGCGGTCGGCTGTTCGCGATCGTCAACGAGGCACCAGCGGGCATCGACGGGCCGCCCGACCGCTGGGTGCTGCTGGCCCGCGATGCGTTCAACGGAAAGCTCCTCTGGAAGCGCCCGATCGCCGCGTGGGGATGGCGGCAGTGGAGCGATCACTCCTACGGCCAGGGCCGGTGGAACCACCCCACGCACATTGCCCGACGATTGGTCGCCGTGGGCGACCGCGTTTACGTGACCTTGGGGTTCAATGCGCCGCTGACCGCGCTGGACTCGGCGACCGGGCGGACCGTCCGGACCTATGCGAAGACGGAGTTCACCGACGAGATCCTGTATCACGAAGGGACCCTGGTCCTGTCCGTCAACGCAGCCGCCCAGGGACCGGGGCGCATCCGGGCCAAGCCGCCGGTGAAGAAGGCCGTCGTCGCACTGAACGCCCGAACGGGCCAGGCCCTCTGGAGGACGGAAGGGATCGAGGGGGCCATATCGAAGGCCGATGCCATCGAGCGCGTTACCCATCTGATGATGGCCCTCGGCGGAGGGAAGGTCTTCTGCGTCGGGGACGGCGCCCTGCTCGCCTTGGACCTCGAGACGGGCCGGCGGGCATGGCGCAGGGAGCGCCCGGACCGGCCGAGGCCCGTGACGTACGGGAGCTACTACTTCACCAACCTGTGCAATCCGGTCTACCACGACGGGGTGGTGCTCTTCATGGAGCCCGAACCCACGACGAAGCGCGTCCCCTGGAACGCGCCGGCGAAGGCCGTCCTGCTGGGGATCGAGGCGGACACGGGCAAGACGCTGTGGACGCGGCCGTGCGGAATCTGGGGGCATTACAACCCGGGCGACATCTTCGTCATCGACGGCACGGCTTGGGTCCACGGCGACAGCAACTTCTCCATGATGGGCCTGGACCCGCGCACAGGGGAGCTGAAGCGGACCCTGTCGACGAAACAGGCGCTGGACCAGGGGCACCACCACCGCTGCTATCGCAACAAGGCCACGACGCGTTTCGTCCTCACCGGCCGAAGAGGGGTCGAGTTCATCGACGTGGCGTCCGGTCAGACTCTGCGGCACCACTGGGTCCGGGGAACGTGCCGCCATGGGATCCTGCCCTGCAACGGGCTGCTCTATGCCCCGCCGCATCCGTGCATCTGTTACGTCACCGCCAAGCTCACCGGCTTCTGGGCGCTGGCGCACGAACGTGGCGGCAGGCCCCCGAGGTCAACGCCCCGGCTGGTCCGCGGCCCGGCGTACGGAGAGGCCGGAGGGCACTTCGACGGGCCCGGGAAACCGAGACCGGACGCCTGGTGCACCTATCGCCACGACGGCGCCCGAAGCGGCTGTGCGGGCACGAGGGTCCGCGCGGCGGTGCATACCGCGTGGAAGGCATCGATCGGCGGCCGGCTCAGCGGCCCCGTGATCGCCGAAGGCAGGGTCCTGGTCGCTTCGACGGACAGCCACACCGTCTGGGCGCTAACCGAGGCCGACGGCAAGGTCGCCTGGAGCTACACCGCCGGCGGGCGGGTCGACACGCCGCCGACCGTGCATCGGGGCCTGGCGCTGTTCGGGTCGGCCGACGGGTGGGTGTACTGCCTGCGCGTCGCCGACGGCGGGCTCATCTGGCGGCGCCGGGCGGCGCCCGAAGAACTGCGCCACGTCTGCCGGGGGCGGCTGGAATCGCCCTGGCCGGTGCACGGAAGCCTGCTGGTCCAGGACCGCGTCGCCTACTTCGCCGCCGGCCGGTCCTCGTTCCTCGACGGCGGCATCACCGTCTGCGCCGTCGAGCCCCGGACGGGCAGGCTGTTGCGGGAGAACCGCATCTACAGCATCGACCCGAACACGGGCGACATGGTCGTCTGCCGGTTGCGCTACGACATGCCGCCCGACGCGCTTGGCGCCTTGCCCGACGTCCTCGTGGGCGACGGCGGGAACGTCTTCATGCGGCACCTGAAGTTCGACCCGGCCGACTTGACCTACCGCAGCGCCGCGGAGCCGGCGGCGAAGAAGAGCAGGCGTTTTACCCCCGCCGTGGGCAGGCATCTGATGTCCGGCGCCGGCCTGCTCGACGATTCGTGGTTCAACCAGACCTACTGGACGATCGACGGGAAGGCGCAGAGCAAGCTGCTGGTGTTTGACCGGGAGTCGGCCTATGGCATCAAGCCGTTTGCGGGCGGCGCGCGGCATTCCCGGGCGATCTTCCGGCCGGGCGAGAAGGGCTACTCCCTGGTCGCTACCCGGCGCCCGAAGCATACGAAGCGGTGGGCCGTCAGCGTGCCCGTGCGCGTCGTGGCGATGGTTCTGGCGGGGCCAACGCTCTTCGCGGCCGGCTCTCCCGACGTCGTCGACCCGGACGATCCCTGGGCGGCCATCGACGGCAGAAAGGGCGGCGTGCTGTGGGCCGTCGCCACGGCGGACGGGAAGAAGCTCGCGGAGCACCCACTGGCCCACCCGCCGGTATTCGACGGCATGGCGGCCGCCAACGGACGGCTGTACATCGCCGACACGGGCGGCGAGGTCGTATGCCTCGCCGGCGAGAAGCCCTGATCGCCGACGGAGAGGCCCCACGGGCATGACCGCGATCCGCCAGGCGAATCGACTGCTGTTGACCGCCGCCCACGTCGGCAAGCACTTCTGGAGCCTGGAGGTCTACGTGCCCCACGCCGCCTTCCCCGACGCGAGGAAGCCCGGCACCGGCGCCGTATGGTACGGCAACTTCACGCGGCATCGCGTGGCGGGCAGGGACCCTCGCGAGTATCATCGCCTCAACACCACCTACGAGCCGGGCAGCCACAACACGATGGCCTTCGGCCCCATCCGGTTCGTGGAGTAGGCTCTCCTGGGCGTCGCAGAAGGCCCGAAGGGCGCAAGGGCAGACAATCATGTTCTCATACACCAACCGGAAGGACGTCACGTACTACCTGCACGAGTCCCGGACGAAGACCGGCAAGGTTCGGTACACCCTCAAGCGCTCCGCCGAGGGGGCGGCAGCCAAGCGTCCCCCAGGTTACGAAGTGGTCGAGAACGTCAACGGCAAGGCCTCGGTGCGCAAGGTCCGGCCGAGACGCATCACGTCGTTGGAGGAAAAGCTCGTGCAGGGCGCCCTGGAGAGTCACGGCCTGAACGACTACCGCGTCGAGGTCAAGGCGAACTTCATCACGGTCTTCGAGCCCGACCGGGACGCCGACGAGATGGCCAAGCTCGCGGATCCCTTCGCCATGTGGGGCGCCCTTGGCGCGGCGCTTCAGTCCGAGATGCGGAAGGAGCTTGGGGACGCGGCCGTCGATGGGTACGTGCAAAGCAAGAAAGACGAAACGCGCCGATGGATCCAGCAGAGGATGACGTACTCCCCTGTGCTTCGGTTTCGATTGTGCGACGAAAGCCGTCGCGTATTCGAGGTCGAGCGGATGACCTACCTTGGCGATGGCGGCTGGTGGACGCTCGACCGTCTGCCGCTGACCGAGGCCGTGGAAAGCTACCTCCCGCACCTTGGACAGGAGAGCTTCTTCGACCTGTACTGAGCCGCCCCCCGCGCTGCTTGCCCTGAGATCAGGCCTGCGAACCGGACAGGGAGAACATGCCGGCCTTCGGCTCTATCCGGTCTCTGCAGCACGGGAAGGCTGAACCCCACGAATCCCATGAGTCGCTACCCCGTCATCTCGCCCCCGCGTGCCCACCCGAGGGCTGGCCGCTTCAGTGCTCGGCGGCCGGGAGCCCGCAGCTATGGCTGGTCAGGCCGATCCTCCGGCTGGGCCGCCACGAGCAGGCGGTGATGCAGGAACTCCGGAGCAAGGTCCGCCCCGTTGTCCCACACGATCGTGCCTAGCTCCGGATCGACGGTGAACGCCTTGAACTTCTCGACGTCCTTCAGGGGGGCGAACATCTCACCATAGAGCTGATCCGCAAGATCGACGAAGCCCTCCGCCCCGTCGTTGAACTTGAGGCGGATGATGTAATCCCGCTCGTACCTCGCCTCGACGACATGCAGAATCATGGCCCTACTCCAGCGGATCGATATAGGCCAGCGGTTTGCGTTGGCGGGCGCGCTCCCAATCGTCCAGGAGCTCCTCGACGTGGAGCATGCGCCACTCATTCACCAGCGCCAGCGCCCGCCTCACCAGGGACCCGCGCAGCGCCTGCCCTGTGCGAATGTCGATCATCGCCTCATCCCCGCTGTACTTCGCGTGGAAGTGCGGCGGAAGGTGATCCTCCCAATAGAACGCGATGACGATCCCGAAGAACCTGCTTACCACTGGCATCCCGATATCCTACACAGGATGAGGCCTTCCTTCAAGAGGCACGATGCCGCCGTGCCCGTCGGGGCCGGTGCCGCCCCGCACATCATACGCCAAACACAGAAACAAGCGAATCGGTGGTTGCCTGGCAGCCGCCGATCAGCCAAAATCTGAATCTCCGTCAACCGAAGTTCCATCTGATGGGAGAAGAGATGAAGGTTGCAGCGATAACGGGAGAGCGTCAGGCAGGGCTTGTGGACGTGCCGGACCCCAAGGCGGCCGAGGACTTCGCCGTGGTCAAGGTGCTCGCGGCGCCGATGTGCACGGAGTACAAGGGGTACAAGGCCGGGCGGGAGACGAATCGCCTCGGGCATGAGGCGGCCGGGGAGGTGGTCGAGGTGGCGCAGCCGGGCAAGGTGAAGGTGGGCGACCGCGTGGTGGTCATGCCGCAGTACCCGTGCGGCAAGTGCCCGCTGTGCCTGGCGGGCGACTACATCCACTGCCGGGCCAACGTCGATCCGCTGGAGATCTGCGGCTGCGAGGCGGGCAAGGCCACGTACGCCCAATACGTGCTGAAGCAGGACTGGCTGCTGCTGCCGGTCCCGGAGGACGTCTCGATAGAGCACGCGTCGATGGCGTGCTGCGGGCTTGGGCCGACGTTCGGGGCGATGCAGCGGATGGCCGTCGACGCGCTCGACACGGTGCTCATTACCGGCATGGGCCCGGTGGGGCTCGGCGGGGTCGTCAACGGCGTCTTCCGCGGCGCGCGCGTGATCGCGGTGGAGGGCCATCCCTATCGGGCGGAGCTCGCGCGCCAGCTCGGGGCCGCGGCGGCCATCGACCCCGGCGACGACGACGCGCTGGACCAGATCATGGACCTGACGGACGGCGTCGGCGCGGACAAGGCGATCGATTGCAGCGGCGCGCCGGAGGCACAGCGATTGATGATCGA
The DNA here is from genome assembly GCA_964427875.1 of uncultured Planctomycetaceae bacterium. Taxonomy (GTDB): domain Bacteria; phylum Planctomycetota; class Phycisphaerae; order SM23-33; family SM23-33; genus CAYRVX01. The sequence continues at coordinate 56,802 of CAYRVX010000004.1, read as the reverse complement.
CGCCGCCAGGCGCCGCGGGCAAGTGGCGTTCGTCGGCGAGGCGGGCGACCTGACGATCCGTGTCAGCCGAGACACGATCCGCAAGGGCCTGGCCCTCCACGGAGTCTGGCACTGGAACCTCGCCGACACGCCGCGGATGATGCAGACGATCCGCGGCTCGCGCGAGCTGCTCGACAAGCACATCACGCACACCTTCCCGCTGACGGCCGTGCAGGACGCCTGGGAGCTGCAAATCACCGGCGAGTGCGGGAAGGTGATCCTGCATCCGTGGGAGTAGAGGCGGAAGAGAAGATACGGTGTCACTGCATTCCCCCCGCCGCATCGGCAGGCGATCGGGGCCCCGCCCGATTCCCTGCGACGACATCGCAGCCGGCACCGCTTCCCTGTCAGGCAGTCAGGCAGGAATCAGACAAGCTGCTCCTTCCGTGCCCGTCTCCTGCCTCTCCGACCGTTTGCGCACCGCCCAGCCCTTGGGACTTCCCCTCGTAGAACGCGAACCCGTCGACGAGGTCCTGCTCGGCCTCGTCAAGCAGCTCGATCCTCATTGGGTGGCCTTCCGGATCCGGTCCTTCGCATCGGCCAGATCAGAGAAGCCGGCCTTCCCCTGCCGAGCTCGTCTCTCCCGGCCCGACAGCACCTTCTCGTGCCAGGCCGGCGAGGGGACCTCCTCGGGGGTGCGACAGAGCTCATCCCAAAGCTGTTCCATCGCTGAGAGCTTGTCCGACGTGGTCATCTTGTCCAGGGGCAGCAGCGGCTCCATGTGCGCACTCCCTATATGACGCGGTCCTGCCGGCATTATACCTCATGGCCCCCACGGGCACAACTGCGAGGCGGATGCCCTCTTGCAATGGCCGTGCGCGTGCAGTATGGACCATAGGGACCGTGACGCGTCCGAGAGGCGCGGCCCCACGCGAAGCGGCGATCTGCAACGTCCCTCGATGTGGTAATGCAAGGAGTGGAACCGATGCGCAGTATGGTGCGATGTGTTACTTTGGCGATGCTGCTCGCGACGTTTGCGGCGCCGCCCGCGGGGGGAGAGTATGTCTGGATCGAGGCGGAGAGGCCCACCTCGGTTCCCACGATCAAGCCGCCGGGAGGCAAGCCGGACGAGAAGGGCTATGCCTTCACGGGCTGGGGCGACACGTCGATCATATCCGAGGGCAAGCTGCTGAGCCTGAACCTGAGCGACCGCGAGGCGCCGGCGAGGCTGGGCAGGGACGGGGCCGTCTTCGGTTACGACTTCCGGATCACGTCCCCGGGCAAGTGGCAGGTGTGGGCCCGCATCGGGTTCGAGTGGGTCCGGTCCGACTTCGACTGGCGCATCGACGGCGGCGCCTGGCGGACGCTGGCGGCCACGCAGCAGACGCGGGACGTCCAGCCGATCCAGACGTGGAACGAGCTGGCGTGGATCATGCTGGCCGAGCGGGAGCTGGCCGCCGGCAAACATACGCTCCAGATTCGCCATCTGCCGCAGACGAAGACGAGGACGGAGTGGAAGACGGTCGACGGGAAGCGGAAGCAGGTGGCCACCGAGGTGCCGGCCCGCACGCTGCACCTGTCCGACTGCTTCTGCATCCACAAGGGCGACTTCCGCCCGAACGGCAAGCACAGGCCGGACGCGGAGTACCAGACCGCCGAGGACAAGGCGGCCGCCGCGACCGTCTACGAGCTGAAGAGCGCCCCAAACGCGGCCGAACGGGCGGACGTGCAGCTTACCGGCCCGTGGCAGATCGCACGGTGGGAGGAGCACGTGGTGAAGGAGGACGAGCGCCTCGAGGGCGCCGCCGCCCTGCCCGATCTCGACAAGCTCTTCTGGTACGGCCTGCGGCTGCCGGGCGACCGGGACCGGCTCCGCCCGGAGATGGCCTTCTGGCATCGCTACGTCTACCGCACGAAGGTGAAGGTCCCCGCCGGGATGAAGGGCAGGGGCTTCTTCCTGCACTTCGAGAACTTCAACATGATCGCGACGGTGTTCGTCAACGGCGTCCGTTGCGGGTGGAGCAAGGCGTGCAGCACGGAGTGGAAGTGCGACGTGACGGCCGGCGTCAGGCCCGGGGCGGTCAACGACCTGGCCGTCGTGTTCAAGGACTGCTACTACGCGATCAAGGACACCGAGAAGGGGACGCGGCGTTACTGGAACCTGCCGGCCGCCTGGCTGAGCAACCAGGGCGTCGGGCACCGGTTCGACATGCCGATCGGCTGGGACACGCGCACGGGCATCCTGGAGCCCGTTTCGCTCGTGGTGGCCGGCAGGGCCTACACCTGCGACGTCTTCGCCAAGCCGTCGGTCCGGAAGAAGCAGCTCGCCCTGGAGGTGACGGTCAAGAACCCCGGCGCCGCCGACCTGGCCGTGAAGGTGCAGAACGAGGTGGTCCCGTGGAACGGCGGCAAGGGCGGCCCGGCCGAAAGGACCTTCCCCGACAGGCGGCTCACCGTGCCCGCCGGGGCCGAGAAGACCATCGAGATGACGGCGGACTGGAAGGACCCGAAGCTGTGGTGGCCGGACGATCCCCAGCTCTACTGGGTCGTGACGAAGCTCTCCGCCGGCGGCAAGGTGGTGGACGTCGAGCGGACGCGGTTCGGCTTTCGCGAGTGGACGTGGGACAGCCACCTGTTCCGGCTCAACGGCGTCAAGTGGCAGCTCTGGGCCGACTGCGACTACGGCCCCGACCCCAAGGCGTGGGTGGCCAAGGCCCGCAAGAGCGGCATGAACATGATCCGCTACTGGCGCCGCGACGGCTGGGGAGATATGACGCGCCGCCAGGTGCTGGACTACATGGACGAGCAGGGCATCCCGGTCCGCGACTCGGGCATCTTCGACGGCGAGCACGCCCTGTACGGCCTGACCGAGGGCGGGCGGGAGAACACCCGCGCAAAGAAGGCCCTGTTCGACAACTGGATCCACCAGATGGCCGCCTGGGTCCGCGCCGAGCGGAACCACCCGTCGGTCTTCATCTGGAGCATCGAGAACGAGATCGTCTACATCAACTCGTGGAACCTGGGCAGGGCGCGGTGGGCCGAGCCGGAGGTCCGCCGCGGGGCCGAGGCCGTGACGGAGCTCGACCCCACGCGCCCGTTGATGGTCGACGGCGGGCGATGCCTGCTGGACGGGTCGCTGCCGGTCAACGGCGCGCACTACAACGACACGTCGGGCGTCGCGCAGCGTGACTATCCCGACGCGGCCTACACGCGCGAGCACTGGTACCGCGTCAAGCACCGAGGCGCCTGGGAGATGGTCCCCAACCGCCCGATCTTCCACGGCGAGTGCTTCTTCGCGAACGGCTACACGCCCGGGGAGTTCGCCGGGCTCGGCGGGGACCGGTGCTTCATCGGCATGAGCGAGACGCACGCCGCCCGCGGGCTCTACGCCAGGATGCTCTCGGAGGGCTGGCGATGGTGCGAGGTGGCGGCGTGGCACATGTGGTTCGGCAGCGCCGATCGCCAGTACTACAACGCGTGGCAGCCCGTGTGCGTCTTCTGCCGGCAGTGGAACTGGACGTTCGCCGGCGGCTCGAACGTGCCGCGGACGCTGAAGGTCTTCAATTCCACGCGCCACGCCGGGCCCATCGAGCTGGGCTGGCGGCTCACGGCGGCGGGCAAAACCGTCGCCGAACAGAAGAAGACGCTTCGCATCCCGCCGGGCGAGACGGAGGTCGTCGACGTCTCGCTGCGCGCACCGGCCGTCAAGGAGCGGACGGCCGGAGAGCTCGTCCTCACCTGCTCGCGCGGCGGGAAGGAGGTCTTCCGCGAGGTCAAGCCTCTCTGGATCATCGATCCCGACGCGGCGCCCAAGCCCAGGATCGCCCCCGGCGACCTGGCGGTCCTCGACCCGCACGGCACGGTCAAGGCGCGCCTCACCGGAAGAGGCATCCCGTTCGCAGAGATCGGCTCGGTCGACGAGATCAAGCAGTCAAGCAAGCTCCTGATCCTCGGCGCCGACGCGGTGCCCGAGGACAGGGCGGCCGACCCCATGTGGCACGCGCTGGCCGCCGGCGGCACGAAGATGCTCGTGCTCGACCAGGCCCACGCCCTGCGCTACCAGGCCGTCCCCGCCGACTTCGACGTCACCAGCCACACCGGCCGGATCGCCTTCTCCGAGGACCTCAGTCACCCCGTCTTCGAAGGGCTCGCCCAGGCGGACTTCTTCACGTGGAGCCAGGACCACGTCGTCTACCGCAACGCCTACAAGAAGGCCTCCAGGGGCGCCCGTTCGCTGGTGCAGTGCGACCGGGAGCTGAACTACACGGCCCTGTCGCAGTGCCAGGTCCGCGACGGCCTGATGCTGCTGTGCCAGTTGGCCGTGGGGCGCAAGCTCGCCAGCAACCCCGTCGCCCGGCGGCTCTTCGACAACATGGTGAACTATCTCGCCGCGTACGCCCCGGTGCGGAAGGACACGGCCGTCGTCGTGGACGCAAGCACGCCGAAGGGCAAGCTGCTGCGATCGATCGGCCTGAAGCACGACGACGCGGGCGACCCCGTCGCGGCGATCTCGGGGAGGCACGGCATCGCCGTCATCGACGCCACGCCGGTCAACCTGAGGAAGCTCGCAGCCGCGGGCGACAAGGTCCGGGCCTTCACGAACAAGGGCGGTTGGATCATGCTCTGGGGCGTCACGCCGGAGGGGCTGGGCGACTACAACCGCATCGTCGGCCACGAGCACGTCATTCGCCCGTTCCGGATGGAGCGCGTGGTGTTCTCGGCGCCGCGTGACCCTTTGACGAGCGGCCTGACGCTGCGCGACGTCGTGATGGAGTCCAGCGAGCGGATCGCCCGCTGGATGGCCGTCCGCTGGGCGGCCGACGACGCGTTCACCTACGTGCTCGACTACGACGACGTCGGACCGTTCCTCAAGCTGCCGACGCCGGCGGAGCTGGGCAAGCCCGACGACGTCGCCCAGCCCAAGCGCGACCACTGGCCGCCCAACATGTTCAACGGCTTCACCGCCGACGACTACTGGCGGTACTGCTTCTCGATCATCCTCGACCGCGGCGACAAGACGAAGTGGACGATGGTGCTGCCCCGCCTGGAGGAGATCGTCAACTTCTCCATCGTGCTGAACGTGATCTACCACAAGGTAACGAAGATCAACCTGTACTTCGACGACGACCCGACTCCGTTCACCATCCTCACGCGGCCCACGCACGACCGTCAGGACTTCGCCGTGGACGGCAGGAAGGCCGGGCGCATCACCATCGAGCTGGCCGAGTGGGAGAAATCCGGCCGGCAGAACGTCATCGGCATCGACAACATGTGGATCGGCGTCCGGCGCCCGGAGAAGTTCCTGAAGAACGTCAAGTGCCTGCTGAACATCGGCTCGCTGATGCGCTACAACATGGGCGCCGGCGGCGTCGTGCTGAACCAGCTCAGTATCCCCGAGCGCGAGAAGCTGCCCGTCAACGCCGAGAAGAAGGCCAACATCGCCAAGGTGCTGCTGCGGAACCTCGGCGCGGTGTTCGCCGGCGGCAAGACGGTGGTGGTCGGCGCGGGGCTGAAGTACACGCCGATCGCCTTCGAGGACGGCCGGCCCAACGCGTACCTGACGCGCAAGGCCAGGACGCCGTGGTTCTCGCACCGCTACGACCTCGGCCACATCCCCGTCGGCGAGAACACCTTCGCCGGCGTGACGTTCGCCCTGGCGGACTTCCGCACCTCGCCCGTGCCGTCGTGCTTCATGCTCAAGGGCCACGGCAGCCGGGCCAAGGGCAGCGAGATCAAGGCAATCAAGGTCGGCCGGAAGTGCGACGCGCTGTTCTTCCTGCACGCACTGAACGCCAACAACCGCCTGCGGAACTGGAAGCCGCCTCGCCGCGGCGAGAAGACGCCGCCGACGGTCTTCCAGTACGTCGTGCACTACGCCGACGGCCGCAGCACACCCGTGCCCGTCGTCTGGCAGCGAGGCGCCGCCCACTGGCTGGACGCCAGGCCCAGGGCCCTCATGAACGCCGCCGTCGCGTGGGCGGCGCCGTTCGAGGGCGACACGTCCGGCGACAAGGCCGTCGTGTACTCCATGCAGTGGGACAACCCTCGGCCCGGCGTTGAGGTCCGCTGCATCGACCTGACGTACGGCCCTGACGGCAGCAGGTGGGGCACGCCCGCACTGCTGGCCGTCACCGCGGCCGAGGCCGTGAAGTAAGCACAGCCCCCTACCAGAAGATGACGTACAGCACGACCGTCAAGACTACGACGACGGCGCCCATGGCCATCGCCAGGGGGCTGGTCCTCAGGTCGATGTCCTCGTTGACGGGCATCTTCTTCGGCTCTCTCAGCGGGCTGACGAGCGTAATGGTGATCATCACGGCGAAGATCACGCCGAAGGTAATGGCCATGTGGTTCAGGAACGCCACGTCCGGCAGCAGCCACAGCAGCAGCCCGTACACGGGGATATTCAGCAGCAGGCCGACGACGGCCGCCAGGGGCGGGGCCTTGCGGAAGATCAGCCCCACGACGAACACCGTGAGGATCCCCGGCGAGATGAAGCCCTGGAACATCTGGATGTACTTGAAGATCCCGCCGAACCGCGGGTTGTCCAGGCTCGGGGCGATGAGGCACCCGACGACCACGAACACGGCGGTCATCATCCGGCCGACGGTCACAAGGTGCTTCGGCGAGGCGTTCGGGCGGAAGTGGCGCTTATACAGGTCCATGGTGAAGATCGTCGAGGCGGAGTTGAGCATGGAGTCCAGCGAGCTCATGACCGCTCCGAACAGGGCCGCGAACATCACGCCGCGAAGCCCCGTGGGCAGGATGTGCTTGATGAGCGTCGGGTAGGCCATGTCCATCTTGGGGATCTCGTCGGCGTAGAGCTGGAAAGCCATGATTCCCGGGAAGACGATGATGAACGGGATGATCAGCTTGAGCGCCGCGGCGAACATGATGCCCTTCTGGCCCTGCGAGACGCTCCTGGCCGCCAGCGTGCGCTGCGTGATGAACTGGTTCAGGCCCCAGTAGAACAGGTTGGGGATCCAGATGCCGGCGATCAGCGCCGTCCACGGGATCTCCGGGTGGTCGGCGGGCAGGATCAGGTGCAGCTTGTCGGCGTTGACCGCCATGAAGCTGCCGACGCCCCCGACGGCCCGGAAGCCGAGGACCATGACGATGCCCCCGCCTATCAGCAGCGCCGCGCCCTGAAGCAGGTCGGACCAGACGACGGCCTTCAAACCACCGTAGATGGTGTACGCGGCGGCGAGGATGCCGATGAGCCACACGCCCAGCGTCATGTTGGTGCCGAAGATGCTCCGCAGGCCCACCGCACCGGCGTAGAGCACGGAGGCGAACGCCACCGCGACGTACATGGCCATCATGTAGGTCGCCATCAGGGCGCGGGCGCCGGAGCTGTAGCGGTGCTCGAGGTACTGCGGAATCGTGTAGATGCCCGCCTTCAGGAACCGCGGCAGAAGCACCAGCCCCACTATCACCAGCGAGACGGCCGCAATCCACTCGTAGTGGGCCACGGCCAGGCCCATGTTGCCGAAGCCCGACCCCGCCATCCCCACGAAGTGCTCCGAGGAGATATTCGACGCGATCAGCGAGAAGCCGATCAGCCACCACGTCAGCTTTCGCCCGGCCAGGAAATAGTCCTCCGTGCTCTCCTCCTTCCGCGAGGCGTACAGCGAGACGCCGATGACGACGGCGATGAAGCCCGCAAACGCTGCGATGTCAAATCCGGATAGGTCCATGGGTTAGTGCTCACTGCGAGGCCAGCGCGAGAATGGCCTCGATGTCCGCGCGGGAAAGCTCGAACTGCTCGCTCAGCTTCATGTCGCGATGCTCCAGGCGGTCGGCTACGCGCGCGATCGCCTCTCCGCCGATGCCGTGGTCCCCCAGCCGCGTGCCCACGCCGAGGGAGCGGAAAAAGTCCTCCGTCCTGGCGACGGCCAGATCGGCCCTGGCGTCCTCGTCGGCCTCGGTGGCGCCCCAGACGCGCTCGGCGTACTGGATCAGCTTGGCGCGTTTCTGGCGGCCAAAGTGCTTCAGCACGGCCGGCAGCATGATCGCCAGCGTTCGCCCGTGGTCCACGCCGTACAGGGCCGTCAGCTCGTGGCCGATCCGGTGGCTGGCGAAGTCCTTCGGCACGCCGCAGCCGATGAGGCCGTTCAGCGCGTTCGTGGCGCACCACATGACGTTGGCGCGGGCGTCGTAGTCCTCCGGATCGGCCAGGGCCTTGGGGCCCTCCTCGAAGAGCGTCTTGAGGATCGCCTCGGCCTGGCGGTCCTGGAGCGGGGCGCCGGCCGGGTACGTCAGGTACTGCTCCAGGACGTGCACGAACGCGTCGATAACGCCGTTGGCCGTCTGCCGCGCCGGCAGGCTGAACGTCGTGGCCGGGTCCAGAATCGAGAAGAGAGGCAGGACCTTCGTGCTCTTGAAGAACAGCTTCTCCTGCGTCGAGTCGCGGGTGATGACGGCGTTGCCGTTCATCTCCGACCCCGTGGCCGGGAGGGTCATCACGCAGCCGAGCGGCATGGCCGCCTCGACGGCGTTGACGGTGAGCATGATCTCCCACGGGTCGCGGCCTTCGGGATAGACCGACGCGACGGCGACGAACTTGGTCGCGTCGAGCACCGAACCGCCGCCGACGGCCAGCAGGAACTCGGCGCCCTCTCGCCGGACGAGCTCGACGGCCTTCATGCACGTGGCGTAGCGCGGGTTGGGCTCGATGCCGCCGAACTCGCGCCAGTCCCTGCCCGCCAGCGCCGCGGCGACCTGGTCGTACACGCCGTTGGCCTTGATCGACCCGCCGCCGTAGATCATCAGCACCTTCGCCTCGGCCGGCAGCAGGTCGGGAAGCTGGCAGATCGCGCCCTTCCCGAAGACGATCCGGACCGGGTTGTGGAACGTGAAGTTGTCCATGTCTTCCGCCTTTCGCTGGATCTTCAGCGGGCGCCCGGCCGCCGGCCGGCCAGCAGCACGGCCGCCCACTGGCCCTTGCCGGGCGCCTTGAGCCCCACGGCGCCGGGGCCGACCTCCCGCCGCGGGCGCCACCTGCCCGCGTCGATGTCGTACCAGCGCAGGGACAGCGCGTCGGGTGCCTTCTTCGCATTCAGCGTCACCTCGCCGCCGGCGGGGAAGTACACCGCGTACTGCCGGGGCGGCTGGGCGAGGCAGTAGGCCTCGTTGGCCTCGCGGTCCGCCAGCAGGTCGCCGCGGGGCTCGCTGGTGAACACGTCGAACGCGCCGGTGACCTCGCGGGCGCTGCGGATCATCCGCTGGGCCGGCTTGCTGAGCCCGATGCCCGACGCCGGCCGGTGAAAACGCGCCGAGGCGAAGCCGCCGAAGATGTTGCGCCAGAACCGCTCGATGCCGTCGCGGCTCGAGCCGTACCTGCCCCCGTCGGCGCCGTAGATCTTCACGCTGTTCATCGGTCGCGGCCGGCGGGCAATGCCCTTCCGGCGCTTGCGGGCGTTGTCGTAGTGCACCTGGCCCTTGTTGTGGTTGTTCTGGGAGATGTCCACGAACGTGTACAGCTCCGGGTGGTCGAACGTCGCGTCGTGCATCTTGTGGTTGACGTCCCACTTGTCCCACATCTCGGTCGTCTCGACCTTCCTGCCCGCCTTGGCGGCCTTCTTGCGGATGAAGCCGGCCCAGTACGCCCCCCACTTCGGCGTCACGGACGTCTCGTTGTCCATCGTGTACAGCACGTGGCCGTGCTTCAGGGAGAAGGAGAGGATTCTCTCCACGAAGCGCTCCTGGTGCTTCAGGACGACGGCGAGCCCCTTCTCGCCCGGCACGGAGCGGAAGAAGTCGTTGCCCGTGCGGACCGGGTGCGTCGTGACGCGGACGGGCAGGCGAGAGTCCTTCGCCGTGTAGTTCACGTTGTTCTTCGGGTTGAACGGGTTGAGGTCCCAGTTGTCGCGGTAGTAGTCGAACGTGGCCCAGACCTCGATCTGGACGATGACGTCGCGCCTGGCCGTCTCGGCCAGGAACGTCTCGAACCGCCGCCAGAACTCGTCGTTCCACTTCTCCAGGTCGTACTTGCCGTCCTTGCGGCTGCCGAAGGGCGGGACGTTGCCCTCGTCGCGCCAGCTCATGACGCAGCGGACGTAGTTGCCCCCGCAGGCGACGAGCGTGTCGAGGTGCTCGGCGAGCTTGGGGATCTGGAACAGGTTGTCCTCGACCGACCCGCCAAGCAGCAGCACGGCCCTGCCCTTGTACTGCCAGTAGTACGGGTTCTTGGGGTACGGACGAATGCGACCCTCTTCCATCGATGCGGCGCCGGCGGCCGTGCAGAATGCGCACGCGCTCAGGCCGATGAGGAGTCCCGTGAAGCTCATATGACACTCGATGTTCATGATCTGTCTCCGGTACGTTTCACCAGAAGCCCAGGCACCGCAGTGCCTGGGCTTAGTCACCGCGCTTCATCGTCGATCCGTAACGTTCGCGTGGTCTTTCCGGTCCTGTCCCTTCCCTCCGCGAAGACGCGCCCATCGCTGCTGAGCCTCCCGCAGGAGACTCGCCCCGCCCTCGCGTCGGTTCGGAACGCGACGACGTCCTCGACGCCCCCGGGCATCGTCAGTCGCACGCCCACCGCGCCTTCGCCGCCAAGGAGGCCCACTTTCGGCAGCTTCGCAGCCGCGCCCTTCTTATGCACCAGGAACACGCTGAGAAACCGTCCCGTCGGCGCGCGCTCGACCGTCCCGGCCGTCAGGTGCCACGTGTTCTTCCACTTCGAGCCCTTGGTGACCTTGTCGTACTCCGGCTGGGGGTCGTACTTGTCGGTCTGCGAGAACCTGACCGCCTTCGGCAGCAGCAGGTGCACGTCCATGCCCGCCGGGTCGCGGCGGACGCGAAGGACCCGCCCGTCGATCTCGATCCTGTCATGCGCGTGGAGCAGCCATTGAAACGTGGACGGCTTCACTGCGGCAAGATCGTCGAAGATCACGAAGACACCCGCCTGGACGTGCACGACGTGGCGGCGGAAGCGTTTGAGCCTGCCGCCGTACGCGGCCGCCGCCTCGCCCTCGACGTAGTCGTACCCCTCGCCGAGCCGGAACGCCGTGATCCTGCCCGTGGCGCTCCAACTGCGGCGGACCTGCCCCTCGCCGTCCACGAGAATGCCGTTCTTCGCCCGCGTCGCGCGGGTCCAGTTGTGGTGGTGCGGCGAGCTGTACCAGGGGTAGTATCCCGTCGCCGGCGCCACGGCCTTGCCGAACGCCTCGATCACGAACGTGTTCTGGTCGGCGTGCCCGTGACTGACGCTGCCGAACGGGCTCGACCGCATCAGGAACGTGACGTCGCTGTCCTTCCGGCCCAGCGCCGTGTGGATGGCCGCCAGGCCGTTCGCGGCGAACAGGCGCCCGTGCGGAAGGTCCCTGGGGTCGCGCGCCCGGAGCTTCGGGTCGTACGTGGCCAGCGTGAGCAGGTCCCCGCCGACGCCGCGCCCCGACTCCCGCTGGTACCACCGGAAGTGCCCGTCCTGCGCCAGCGTGGAGAAGGCGTACATCACGCCGCCCAGCCCCCGCGGGCCGCCGTGCTGGCCGTCGCCGAACGGCCGGTGCTCGTGGTACGGCGTGGCCGTGTACAACGCGTAATGCGGCGTGTTGCGGAAGAACGGCTTGCCCATCAGGTCGACGCCCGTCGCGTGCCGCAGGGCCGCAACGTAATGCAGGGCGAAGCTCATGTAGGCGCTCCAGTAGCCCGGCCCCTCCTGCCAGCCGCCCTCGTCGCCGCCCCAGGCCGGGTACGAAGTGTAGTACAGCAGCGTGGCGTACTCCATCCATCGCCTCGCGTCGGCCGGCCACTCGTGGGCGAAGCAGATCGCCGCCTCGCCCAGGAAGCCCGGCATCCGCCCGGCGTGGCTCTCGTACGGGTTCGACTCGAACGGGCGACGCTTGAGGTGCCGGTAGAACTGCTCCGCGCGGACCTTCATGACGGGCTCGATCTTCTTCCGCTCGGCCGGCGTGAAAAGCTCGCACGTCCAGTCGTAGGCCCGCGTGCCGCGCATCATCATCCACATGGCGGGCTCGTCGTAACCCCACAGGCCCGTCGAGCCGTTCGGGTCCCACGAGAAGAAGTGCATCAGCCGGCGCTTGGCCTCCATGCCGAACCGCTTCTCGCCGGTCAGCAGGTACGCCAGCGCGCAGCGCTCCATCTCGTCCATCGGCGGGCGGGTCGTCCGCATGACGTGGACGCGCTCGGGGCCCGTTCGCGGCCGGGGCGGCTCGGCCACGATGTCCTTGCCGATCGCCCGCCCGCAGGAGCGCAGCAGCGAGGCCACCCGCGACTTCAATTCGCCCGCGGCGTACCCGCGGACCTCCGCCAGCCGCCCGCCGGGAAAGAACAGCCGCGGACGCTTCCTCGGGATCCGCTTCATCACGTCGTCGAAATCCGGGAACGGGAACTGCGTGGCGCTGGGGGGAATCGTGAACGGCCGGGCCTTGCCCCACGCCACCGCGCCGGCGGCCTTCACGCCGTACCGCCAGTACCACCGCCCCGGCTTCAGCGGCTCTCGCGGCACGAACACCGACGTGTCGATCTCGCCGAACGTGCGAGTGTCGGACCCGGCGAAGTCCTTGGACGTCGAGACCTGAAGCGCGTATGTCGCTCCCCTGGCGGCCGGCACCCAGATGAACGGCGGCGGGTTGACCCCCGCCCGCTGGCGATACGCGGGCGAGTACGGCTTCTGCCGCGTCGCCGGGGGCACATCCAGCCTGGCCTTCACCGAAGCGACCTCCTTCCGCGCCGCCCGCCCCGGATGCGCCGCCCACAGCAGCAGACACGCAGCGATCAAACATGAAACCGAGAGCTTGCTGCCGAACGCGATGCCCATGCGATGGCTCCTTCTGTCATCTCCCAACCGGCGGGACGGGGGTGTTGTACTCCGGCGTGCTCAGTTCCGGGCGATCGAGGAAATACTTCGGCACGGAGAGGTCCATGGCGCTCAGCCTCGCCTGGGCGGCCTTGACCGGCGCCAGGGCCCGCGCCTCGCCCCCGAACGGCCCCGTATAGGGCGTAACGGGCGTTCGCGGAATCGCGCGCCAGGCCCGATGCAGCCTCACGCGATCGCCCGAGACCTCCGGGGGCCTCTCGCCGCCGGCGACACAGCCGCCCGCCCCCGCGGCAGCCGCCAGCGCGAAAGCCCAAATGGCAATTCGCCCTGCGATGGTCTTCTCCCGTCCCGGCAGGATGCGCCTATCGAACGAGCGCCTGCATTATCCCCAGGCGCCCACCAAACTTCAATCACCAGCCTGGCACTGCCCGAAGTGTGCGGTCCCGGGCGACTGCCGAGACAGAAAAACTGGCTCATCCGACTAAAGCGTATCTCTTGAGGTGTTGGCTGTGGATCTGGAGGATGAAGTACTCTCGGTCTCGGAACCCGTAGGCGCGTCGTTGGAGGGTCTTGATCTTGTTGTTGCACGCCTCCAGCGGCCCGGTGGAGATGGGATGGTCGTACCAGGCCAGCAGGGCCAAGCGGAAGACCCGCAGCCGGCGGGCGACCTTCTGGAGCAGCGGGATTCCTGACGACGCGGCGCGGGTGAGCCACTGATCCAGGAACCTGTCGGCGGGGTGGGTTACATCTACCGAATCGGCAAGTTCGAGGTGACGGCCGGGCAGTACTGCGGGTTCCTCAACGCCGTGGCGAGGACGGACACCTACGGGCTGTACAGCTTCTCCATGCCCGGAAGCTGCGGCATCTACCGGTCGGGCACCCCGGGGAGTCACACGTACAGCATCTCCGACGCCAACCAGGTCAATCGCCCGGTGAACTACGTGACCTTCTGGGACACGTGCCGGTTCGCGAACTGGCTGCACAACGGCCGGCCGACCGGCGGGGAGGCCGCCGGGACCACCGAGACCGGCGCCTACACGCTCAACGGCTACAACGGCGGCGACGGGACGCATCCGAGCCGCTCCGGCCGCGACAAGGTCGCCCGGCTCCTGCTGGGTCTCTGCAAGAACGACCCCAACGCGAAGAGGTGGTTCAGGGGCCCCGGCGCGGCGGCCAGGCAGGTTTCGGTCGGGATTGTGGCACGCGCCACGGAGGGCGTCCCGGTGGGCGCCGTTCCGCTGGTGCCGCCGGGTAAAGCGGCCTGGCGGCGATGAAGACGCCGTGGTAAGACAGCGGGGGCGATCGACCGGCGCGAGCCGGCCCGTGCCGGTCCGCCGGCGCCGGTCAAACCGACAGCGGCAAGGAGAGAGTAATGACCAAGCGAGTCTCCGCATCGGGTCCGGCACTTTGCCGGGCGATTGTCTCCGCGTGGTTGCTGCCCATGTGGCCGGCGCCCCTGCTGGCACAGCCGGCCGGCAGCGACGCCAAGAGGATCGCTTTCGACGCCAAGGATGCCTTGGCCGGCTGGACGATCACGGGCGACGTGACCATCGACCTGGCCAAGGGTCGCGGGGGCAAGGGCGGCGCGCTGAAAGTCGGCCCCGGCGGCAAGGCCCTGCTGAAGCTGCGAGACAGGGACGAGTCGGGCAAGATCGAGGTGTGGGTCTACGACGACGGCACCACGCCCGAGGATGTCAAGGCCCATCGGGTGGGTCCGCGATGGGGACTGGTGCAGCGCGACGGGAAGGTGCTGGCCGCCGGCATCCTCTACGCCAACTATCTCGGCGGCAGCGAGGGCTACACGGCCAGCGCCTGCGACGGCAGGAACTGGTTCAAAAAGTTGTTCTGGCTGGGCGTCCGCCGCGCGCCGGCCGGCTGGCGCAAGTGGACCTTCGACTTCGATCCCGAGGTGGGCCTCCAGGTCTTCCACGACGGCAAGGAGGTCACCGCCGTCGATGCCCGCAAGGTGGGCCTCGAGGGCTTCAGCGCCTTCGCCGTCTGGGGCGACGCCGGCAAGGGCAAGGGGCAGACGGTCTGGCTGGCCGACCTGTCCATCGCCCTGGGCGGCCCGGTGAGGGTTCCCCCCGTCATCGAGGCCGACCCGTACGATGAGAAGACCGTGGCCGCGCAGATGACGGCGAGCCGACCGCCCATCCTCTGCACCCGGGCGAACGCCCCCTCGACACCCAAGCTCGAGGACCTGCCGGTGAAGGAGAGCGTGTCGCAGTACGGCATCACCTGGACCTTCCAGGAGCCGGCCCGCGTCGGGCGGTTCGTCAACGGCGACTGGTACGTCGTGGGGCCGGCGACCGTCAAGGCGATCGACCCGAAGCCGCTCTACGGCAGCGATATCCCCAGACGCGAGCTGGACCGCATGGACAAGGAGCGCAAGGTCGAGCAGCGCGTCCGCAACGGCTTCATGCTCAACCCGCCGGCCCGGATGAAGGTCGCCTACGACAGCGGCGTGCGGAACTGGTTCGACCCGTCACTGATCCAGAAGCCGCCCGTGGCGATGAAGCCCGGCGATTCGCTCGTCTCCACGATCAGCATGCCGAAGAACCTGGTGCTCCACGCCCAGTTGCGGAACAAGATCGAGCGCGGCGTGGACGACAGCAGCCCGATCCGCACGGCCGCGGTCCTGACCTGCGTGGGCGCGCCGCAGCCGGCGGATGCCTTCCGGCCGGCCTTCTGCGACCGCAAGGCGAGGATCTACCTGGCCCGCAACCTCAAACGCGAACTCCTGCCCAACGCCGCGGCGAGCCGGAGCGTGCCGAAGAAGCTCGACCTGTTCATCCGCTTCACGCAGCGGCCCTGGGTGGGCACGTGCTTCTTCGGCTTCGAGGAGCCTGTGGAGAACATGCCGCAATACGGGATGGAGTACGGCCGCGTCTCCGGCGTCTGCGCGCTGCTGCTCTGCACCGATTTCAGGCCCGAGCAGAAGGAGCCGCTCCTGGCCAACTACGTCCAGATCGGCATTGACCTGGGCGGCATGGTCCGCGCGGGCCATCCCGGCTGGACGGGCTGGGGCGGGCACGGCAGCGGGCGGAAGCTCCCCATCGTCTTTGCCGGACTGCTTCTGGGCGACGAGCAACTGGCCAACGTGGGGAAATCCTTCCCGAAGGTGAGCTTCGGCGAAGATGAGCAGACGGCGTATGGAGATTGCTGGACGGGGGCCAAGGTCGTCTTCGCCGGGCACTCGGGGATCGACGCGGCCAGCGGCGCGGGGCGGAACCGCAACAGCAGTTGGGGGCCCTACGAGCACATGCCCCCTTCGCAGTGGCAGGCGGGCAACAACACCAGCGAGGCGTACCGCCGGACCTGCACGAGCGGCGGCTGGGTCGCCGAGGCCCTGGCCCTGAGGCTCCTGCACGCCGAGAAGGCATGGCGCCACGACGCCTTCTTCGACTACGTGGACCGCTGGATGCACGAGGACGACACGGCATTCATCAAGACCATCAAGGAGGCGACCGGCAAGGACTACGACCACGAGTGGTCACGACACGGCTGGGCCTGGCAGGAGAAAGAGGCATTCGTGAAGGAGATGTGGGCGAAGCACCGCGCCGGCGCGGGCATGCCGCCGACCGACGGCTGGAAGCACAAGCACGACGACAGCTACTACCGCGCGGCCATCGAGAAGTCGAAGCGATAGGCGCGATCCGCCGGGCCCTGGCCGGAAACAGCGCGAGCCCCTCTGTTGATGTGCATTGCCTGTAGACGGCTGAGCCGTTACTCTCGGAGCTCAAGGATCAGCACAACTCGGAGAGGAGTATGTCCCGGCGTGCTCACCTGGTGATGGGCCTTGTGTGGCCGGCGCTGGCCGCCGCGGCGATGTCGGGCGCTGCCGAGCCGCCCGCCGGGTCGCCGGCGAGACGCACGGACGAGCGGATCCTCGACGCCCCGCCGAAGGTCGTCCGAGACGCCGGCGGCTGGCGGATCCGCTTCACCGTCACCCGCCCCATCGACGTGACGGTCCGCATGGTCGATCGCGACGGCCGCGCCGTCCGTCACCTCGCCAGCGGCATGGTGGGCCTGGAACGGGCGGCCAAGCCATTGTCGCCGCGGAGCCTCCGCCAGAGCCTCTCGTGGGACGGCAGGGACGATGCCGGCAAGCCGGTCGCGACCGCCGGCTGCGCCGTCCGCGTGCTGGTCGGCATGCGGGCGGCCTTCGACGGCTTCCTGCTGTACCAGCCGGACGCGTTCGGCCCGGCGCGGGCGGGCATCTTCCCCGGGCGCCGCGGCGAGTGGCTCGTCTCGCAGTATGCGCCGGTGCACTTCGACACGCTGCGGGTGTTTTCGGCCGACGGGCGTTACCTGCGTTGCCTGTGGCCGTACGGCCTGGACAAGCCGAAGGACGTTGTGGTGAGGTTCCTGGCCAGCCCCGCGCCGAGCCGGCGCGTGCAGGGCGGCGCCGAGGACTGGGACGGCCACCTCGTGCCGGCGTGCATCAACCACAACGCGCGGTACTGGTTCGGCACGCACTCGCCGCAGATCATCGTCACTTCCGACGGGCGGACGATCGGGATCCACGGCATCACGTCGGACTACACCGCCCTCTGGCGGCTTGACGCAGACGGGCTTCCCGGCGCGTGGAGCTGGTTTCCCCCCTGGTACGCCACGCTTCGGCAGACGGGCTTCAAACGGCGGTGGCGGCTGGCGGCCGGGCCGAACGGCGACTTCTACCTCGCCGACGGGACACAGCACGTCGTCGGGCATTTCCGCGCGTCTAACTTCGCGCCGATCCGCTCGTTCGCGTTCGCGGGGCGTCGCAAGCTGCCCCGGCCGGTCGCGACGCTCGGCGTCGCGCCGCCGCCGCCGGCCGCGCCGAAGACCTCCACGCCCGCGACGGACGACGTGGAGCGCTTCGCCGGCCCGAACGACATCGCCATCGACGAGCGGGGCAATCTGCTCGTGCTCGACGGCGGGTCGGTCAAGGTCTACGCCGCGTCCGGCAAGTTCCTCCGGCGCCGCGGCAAGTCGGCCTTTCCCGCGCGGCCGGAGGTCCCCAAGGCCCTGCGGGCGGCCGGCGGGCGGCAGGGCGTGCTGGCCTTCCCCCACATCCTGCGGATGACCGCCCAGGGCCGGCTCATCGTCCGCCAAGGTAATCGGGCCCGCTCCTTCCTGGACACCACCGCCGAGGGGGCGAAGCCCAAGGTCGTCACTTTCCCCTGGGGCGTGGCGACGCAGCAGGGCTATCACTGCTTCGACGGCGAGGGCAACTGGTATGTCTCGCTGCACAAGGGGCGGGAGTCGCAGCGGGACTTTATCTGGAAGTTCGCGCCGGACGGTTCCCGGCTGAAGTTCGGCCGCAAGGACGAGATCGTCATCGAGGAGGGCTTCGAGGAGATCAAAGGGCTGTTCGTCACGACCTCGGGGGACATCTACATTACCGTGGCCCACAGCAAGTGGAAGAAGCCGCCGCCGGAGGCGAGGTTCGGCGACTTCACGCTGAGGGGCGACAGGTTCAACCTGACGCGCGTGGACGTGTATGCAGCCGACGGCCGGCTGAAGCATGCGGGCCTGGTCCGCAGCCAGGGGCTCAACGACGTCGCCGTCGATCGGGCGGGCAACGTCTACGTCATCGAATCGACCATGTGGCACGGGGCGCAGATGAGCGCCATCGCCCTGGGCCGCACGGGCCGCGGGCGGCCCTGGCCGATGTCGTACCTGCCGGCCGAACAGGCCAAGCTCGACCCCGTGCGCCAGCACAACAAGCGGTTCAGCTTGATGGGCCGCCTGCTGAAGTTCCCGCCGACGGGCGGCGTGATGGACGGCCATGACGGCCTGCCCGCCCAGCTCTGGAGCCGCGCCGGCGTCTCGGGCCTCTCGCCCTGGAACTGCGGGGCCGAGTGCTTCGGCGGGCAGATATGCCTGGACGCCGACGAACGCGTCTGGACGCCCGACACGTTCATGTACTGCGTCCAGGCGGTGGACGGCGCGGGCAACCTCATCGCCCGCGTCGGCCGCTACGGCAACGAAGACTGTAAGGGCGGCGGGGGGGACCGCGTCATCCCGGGCACGAAGGTCGTCCGCGGCCCCGAGGTGCCGCTGGCCCGGCCGGCCGGCCTGGCGGTCTGGCGGGACCGGCTGTTCATCTCCGACATGTACGCCCACCGGATTGTCCGCTGCCGGCTGGAGTACGCCCGGAACGCCACGGCGCAGGTGGACCCCGCCGGCCCGCGCTGACGGCGGCGAAACCGCACGGCATTCGGGAAGTCGCGGCGACAGGCGGCTCCAGCGGCTAGGGCCTTCACGCCAGGAGCTCCTTCATCATGGCCAGGTAGCGGGCGCACGTGGCCTTCATGTCGCCGGGCAGGGGGTCCTGCTCGATGTTGAGGAAGCCCTGGAAACGGACGGCCACCGGGGGGTACTCGCGCTGAAGGGCGACCCACCGGACGTCGAGGTTCATGCCCAGGGCCGGGGCGCGGATTGCGTCCCACAGGCGCAGGAACGCGGTGGGATCGGGGACCATGGTGTGCGTGTGGTTCTCGACGGTGAACTTCAGCCCGTGGGACTTGGCGCGCTGAAGGCAGCCCTTGGCGGACTCGTACGTGAGGTTGCAGCCGCCCGCGTTGCCTATCGCCAACGTCGCAATCGACAAGCGCGAGAATCTCATACGAAAACGACCTTTCGACGCCTTCGGAAACTCGGCATCGAAGTCGGGCGGTTGAAGTCCTGCGTACCCGGTGATCCATGGCTAAGTGGCGCTGTCGTGATAGGCCATTGCGGGTGTTAGGAATCGCGCAGGAATAACCTGAACGGGCCTGCAATGACGAATGACGAATGACGAACGCCCGGAAACACCCGCGCATTGCGTCTCAATTCGCCCTTTTCCATTCGGCATTCGTCATTCGGCATTCGGCATTCCCGGGATCGACTGCTTGAGTTATTCCTGCGCGATTGCTTACCGGCGTTCTCACGGCACCAGCCGCGGCGCCAGCTTCGGCGGGAGGGCGGCGGGATCGACCTGGGGGTTGGCCTTGAAGGGGTTGTAGAGCGGATCGGCGATGAGCGTCATCTGCCAACTGGCGGCGGGGACCGTCCGCCAGTAGCATTCAGCCACCGTGTACCTCCCGGTCAGCAGCAGAGGGAAGAACTCCTCCGGAGGGGGGAAATGGACCAGCAGCGGCTCGCTGACGGCGCCGAGCGTGGCGGCCACGCCGTTCTGTATCATCTTCACGCACCATTCGTTGCTGGCCGGGTCGCGCAGGTGCACCGCCTCCCAACTGGCGACGTGCCAGCCGACCGAGCCGGGCTTCCACATGAAGGCGGGGACGTACTTCTTGAGGCTGTACCAGCCGACGTACAAGGCGGCATACGGGCAGGTGTCCGGGCGGAAGACGGTGGGCTTCTCGTCGAGGACGGTCTTGAGCTTCGTGCGGGCCCCGAGGAAGCGGTGGAGGCTCCTGAGGCGTTCGTCGTACTGCATCCGGACCTTGGCAGGCAGGCGGCTGGGCCCGCCGGCGTCTATGTAGAACACGCCGGTCAGGCCGGTGGCCTCGACGGCGAGGGAGGCCTTGATGATCCGCATGGCGTCGGCCCGGGTCGGGCCGTCGATCCGGGCGGCCATCAGCGCGGGAGCCTTTGCCGCGCCCGCGGGCGGGCGGCTGCGCCAGTGCAGCGGGTTCGGCGCCGGGCCGCGAAGCGAATGGCCCTCCCGCCAGAGCAGCGCCAGCTCGCTGTCCACGGCGGCCTCGGACTTGACGATGTGGGCGATCTTCTTGACCCGCGCCGTGAGCTTCTCGGCATAGGCCGCGGCCGCCAGGAGCCCGTCGGTCTGCGCCATCAGGTCGAGCATCTCCTTGAGCGAGGCCGTGCCGGACCTCGCGGAGCGGATCTCCGCCAGTCGGCGTTCGGCGTCGGCAAGCTGCTTCCGGAGGTCCTTGACCTCGGGCGCGGCGGCAGGACGGCTGTCTCGGATGTGATCGATCAGGCCGTGAAGGCCGCGCAGCTCCAGTTGCATCGCCATCAGTTGGCGGGAGGCGATGGCCCGCCGGGCGGGGTCTCGGGTCTTCTCCAGATCGATCTGCTTGAGGGCCAGGAGACGGTGAATATCCTCGGCGAGCTTCTTGACGGACATGAGCGGCTTGGTCGGGGCGGGCATGGAAGCGGCGAACAGGGCGGCGGCGGGCTTCAGGCCGGTCGTGCGCGGCTTGGGGAACGTCCTGCCGACGGTGCCCAGCATCTTGTAGTCAACGGCGAGGCGGTAGTGCATTCTCGTCGCCGCGATTCGCACGGCGGCCTGGGCCTTCCGGTCGGCGGAATCCTCCGGGGCCTTGACGCGAACCGGCACGCCCCACAGGAGGCAGAGGCAGCGGATCTTGTCTTTGAGCTTCCGGTCGATGATGGCCCGGCGGATGGGATCGCGGATCTCGGCGTCGTACTTGGCCCGGGAGACCTCGGTGGCCCCGGTCGTCTTGATCAGGACGACGTTCCGCGCGTCGATGCCCCGCTTGGCGGCGTAGAACCTGGCAAGCGCGGTGGAATCGGCATGGGTGGCGTTCGCCACCACGAGCACCTCGTCGGGGGCCAGCGCGCAGGCCCGGGCGGCGATGAGCACCAAGGCGGCCGTGACGGCTGAAGCCCGCGTTTTCATTCGGTTTGTCATTGTGCTTCCGTCGGCACTGTCGTTACTGTCGGCATTGTTCGCTGGCGTCGAACACACCGGAAAGCCGAAGAGTAGGATACATCAGGGCGTGATCGGCATGCAAAGAGCGATTCGGCGGCAATTGCCGGATCAGAGGCGGAAGGAACGAATGAAGCGCGCCATTCTACTCGCGGCGCTGTCGGCCGTGACGGCCGGGTGCCCCTACGTCCCGCCGGAGACGCGACACCCGCACGTCAACGTCACCGAGCCGATCACCAAGACACGCTATTGGTGCTATGCGCCGAGCTACTACAGCGAGGACCGCGACTGGCCTCTGGTGGTGACGCTGCACGGCACGAACCCGTGGGACGGGCGTACGAGGCAGATCCTGGAATGGAAGGACACGGCCGAACAGCGCGGGCTGATCGTGGTGGCCCCGCAGTTGGCGAGCACGCAAGGCCCGGTGCCGGTCATCCCGAGCGTGTGGTACGCCAAGGAGAGCGACCTGCGCCACGATGAGTGCATGATCCTGGCCGTGATCGACCACGTCGTTCGGACCCACCGGATCGACGAGGGGTCGATCCTGCTGACGGGCTTCTCGTCGGGCGGCTTTCCGCTGTACTACGTCGGGCTGCGGAACCCGGAACGCTTCGACATGCTGATCGCCCGGGACTGCAACAGCACGCTGGGCCTGTTCGAGAAGATCAAGCTCACCGGGGAGGCGAGGAAGCTGCCGATCGCCGTCTTCTGGGGCAAGGACGATCTGCCGGCGATTCAGGAGCAGTCCTGGGACGCGTTCAGGTATCTCCGGGAGCACGGCTGCGAGAACACGACGAGAAAGCAGATCCGCGGCGGGCACCTCCGGCGGCCGGACATCGCCTGGCAGCTCTGGTCGCAGCGACTCCCCAGGAAGTATCGCAGGGACTCAAAGTGACCGATTTCGTCCCTTACTGAGCGGTCTTCGTTGACTCGTGAACTGGTTAACTCGTTAATTCGAAAAGAGCTCCGCTGTAAGGTCACCCGTGCGTTCGTCGCATGAAACACTGCGGCCGGCAGAACCTGTTCGACAGACAGCCAGGGAACAAGAAGCTCCGGCAATCTGTAGAAGCTCTTCCGAGTTAACGAGTTAACGAATCAACGGGGCAAGCGACACGCCGTAAGCCGATGCCCGTCGGTCAGTCTGAGTCAGGTAGCCTCTGGGGATCAGCGGGCCTTCTTCGCCGAACGGCCCTTCGTGCGGGGCTTCTTTGTCGGTGCCTCCTTGGTGGTCGGCGTCGGCACCTTGGGGACGGCCTTCCTGGGCCGTGGGACCTCGCAGCGCGAGACCCGGCGAAACACCAGGTACTCCGGGCGCTCCTCCGCGCCGATCCGGTAGACCCAATGAATCGACGTGGTCTTGGACTTGGGCAGCTTCCGCTCGACGACGAGCTGGGCGATCCGGGGTTGGGAGTCGCTCGCGGGCGCCGCGAGGAGCGCCCACCCCGTGCCTTCCTCGTTCGGCTCGAGCAGGCCCAGCGGGTAGTAGCTTCTGCCGCCGGGCGGCGCCTCGGCGGCGGGTTCCTCGTCGATCAATTCCTCGTCGCCCTCGGGGTCTTCGGTGGGCTTCTGCTCGGGCGTTTGCGGCCTCTTGGCGACGAGCCTAAAGTGCGTTCCGGGCAGCCGGAACCACCCGTCGGCGTCGGCGGCGCTGTCGCCCACCGACACGTTGAGGACGACGACCTTCGTGATCCCGCCGTCCTCCATGCGGGGATCTTCGGGCACGTCGGCCAGCCAGTCGGCCTTCTCCGGCGGCGGCTCGTAGGCGCGGTAAGCCCTGGCGGAGTCGGGGGCGGCGTGGACGCCGCCGTTGCGGCCGCCGGTATTGCGGGCGCAGAAGGCCTCCAGCAGCAGGTCGTCGTGGAGCTTCTCGAAGCTGGCCTCGGCGCCCAGCGCCCCCCCGGAGACCGCCCGGGTGAGGGCGACGGTGAACTCGTCGGGATAGAACGGCCAGACGCGCTGGTCTCGCCGGAGGGTATCGTCGTAGGGTCGGTAGCCGAACACCGTCTCGCCGAAGGGCAGCATCTGCATGACGATCAGGAGCATGCCGACCAGGACCATGCCGGTGACGATCCCGAGCAGCCCGCCGCCGATCCGGTCGGCCCAGGCGCCGAAGGCGACGTTGCCGCCGACGATCCGGTCCAGGAGTATGCGCAGGCCCAGCAGCGGCAGGACGAACAGCGCGGTCAGCGCGATGGCGTCGGCGTATGGCCCCTGGCGGGCGTGGAGGAACGCCCCGGCCAGGGCCTCGTAGGTGTTCAGCGCCAGCGCGGCGCAGAGGACCGATAGGATCGTCATGATCAGCGCGCTGAACAGGCCCTGGACGACCTGGAAGTACGCGATGGCCAGGATGAGCACCGTCGCGAGGAGGATTAGGATCATCTTGCCTACCTCTGGAGGTTCAGGTCTTCTTGTCCTGCCGGGTGACGCGGATGACTTCCTGGACGCTGGTGGTTCCGTCGATGACCTTTCGCAGCGCCTGTTCCTGGAGATAGAGCATCCGGTTCTTCCGGCAGGCGGCGCGGATCTGCGCCACGGTGGCGCTTTGGGTGATCAGTTGGCGGATGTCCTTGCTCAGCATGAGCAGCTCGAAGGCGGCGGTCCTCCCGCGGTATCCGCTGCCCTGGCAGGCGGGGCACACGGGCGAGCCCTTCTTGCCCTCGCCGGGCTCGCCCGGCCGATAGAACTGCTCGATCTTCTCGGCCGAGAGGTTCAGCTTCGCCAGACGCTGCGGGTCGGGGCGGTACGGCTCGCGGCACTCGACGCAAAGCCGCCTCAGCAGCAGTTGGCACATCACGGCGCGGAGGATCGCAACGGCCGCCTCCGCGTTGCCGCAGAGCTGCACCCACTTGGCCAGGGCCACAAACGAGTCGCCCGCCTGCATGCCCAGCAGGACCGGCCTCTTGGCGGACGCCTTGACGATGAGCCTGGCCGTCTCGCCGTCGGGGCAGTTGTCCACCATCAGGACGTCCGCACCGCGCTGGAGGACGGCCGTCAACACCTGGGGGAGCTTGGCGTCGTCGTGGTACGGATGCTGCGTGATGTTCTCCAGGTCCAGCGCGCCGGTCGCCTCGACGGCCACCACGTTCTGGATGAACGCGTCGCGCTGTCGCAGGATGGAGTAGAGCGTGCTCGTCACGCCGCTTGCCCGCCGCCCGGAGACGATGAACAGGCCGTTCTTCGTCTTCGCCAGCTTTTCCACCTCCGCCAGCAGGTCCTCCGGCATGCCCAGCAGGGGCAGCTCCGTTCGCACCGCCTCCTGGATGACGCGGAACATCATGCGCTGGCCCTTCGTCGTGCCAGCCGAGCCGACCTCCATGTCCGAGCGCGCCCCGTTGAGATCGATCGAGATCGAGCCCTTCTGCGGCTGGCGGCGGTCCTCGACGTCCATGCCGGCAACGCCCTTGAGGAAATGGATGGCCCGTTCGCTGTCGGCGAGGTCCATGGCCGGGCGCTCGGTGGTGACGCCGTCGATGACGTAAAGCAGACGGGCCTTCTCCCCGGCCGGGGCGAGCGCCACCTCGCTGGCTCGCCGCCAGACCATGTCGTGCAGCAACTCCTGAGCGAGGTTGTACGTCTCCATCTCGTCGATCTCGGCCTTCGTCATGTCGGGCGGGAAGACGACCTTTTCGTTCGCGTCGTAGATCGTGACCTTCGTTAGGATCTCGACCTGGAACTTGTCTCTGCGGCTCAATGACGCCGTCAGGTGGGCCTTCGTGAGGACCTTGTCCTTCTCGCCGACGCGCCCGTTGCGGTAGACGACGTACGCCACCAGCCCGGCGGCGGCCAGCACCACGTAGAACAGCAGCCCCAGGATGTAGAAGGGCATGACCAGCCAGCTCATCACGCCGAGCAGGCCGGCGCCCAGGACGACGGCACTCCACGCGGTGGCCGAGCCGAAGAGCTTGGTTGCGTCCTTGCTCGCCCAGGTCGCGAAGTGCAGCCAGGGCGCGATAAAGGCCAGCATGAAGACGACCTTCACCGCCGCCAGAAGTCCGCCGAACTGAGGCACGGTCGCGATGATCTCTGCCATAACCTGCTCCTCGGCAATGAGAAGCGCTTGTCAGGTCGTCTGGTTTTCCCTGATGCGCGGTTGGGCCTGCAGCCTGCGAACGGGCACGTTGCGATCCGCGAGATACTGCTTGGTCTCGGCGATGGAGTACGTGGAGAAGTGGAAGATGCTGGCGGCCAGCGCGGCGTCCGCCCGGCCGGCGGTCAGGACCTGATACACGTGCTCGGGGCAGCCGGCCCCGCCGGAGGCAATCACCGGTATGCCCACCGCCTCGGCGACCGCCCGGGTGATCTCGATGTCATAGCCGTCGAGCGTGCCGTCGGCGTCCATGACGGTCAGGAGGATCTCCCCCGCCCCGCGCTGCCGGACCTCCTGGGCCCACGGCACGGCCTCCAGGCCGGTCGGCACGCGCCCGCCGTTGATGTGGACCTCCCAGACCTCCCGCCCGCCGGTCACCAGGCGCTTCGGATCAATGGCCACCACGATGCACTGGGCGCCGAAGCGCTGCGACGCGGCCGTGATCAGCCCCGGGTCGCGGACGGCGGCCGAGTTGATCGACACCTTGTCGGCCCCGGCGTTCAGCAGGTTGCGAATGTCGTCGAGGCTGCGGACACCGCCGCCGACGGTCAGGGGCATGAAGATCTCCTCCGCCGTCCGGCGGACCACGTCGAGGAGGATATCCCGCACCTCGTGGCTGGCCGTGATGTCCAGGAAGACCAGTTCGTCGGCGCCCTCGGCGTCGTAGCGGCAGGCGACCTCCACCGGGTCGCCGGCGTCGCGGAGGTTCACGAAGTTCACTCCCTTGACAACGCGGCCCTTGTCAACGTCGAGGCATGGGATGATTCTCTTAGCCAGCATGCTCTTTGCTCTCGGGGTCCAGGCGGGCATTGTACACGCCGGGCGGTCCGTTCCGCAATGCCGCATCCGCCGGCCCTTGCGGCGGCCGGGCGCGGCCTTGAAAACCTCCCGCGGTTGCCTAACATACACAGACAGGCCCCCTTGGTCTTTCGAGAGGATTGCACATATGGCGGCCCGCATGGTCCTGTTCGGCGGCGCGTTCGACCCGGTCCATCACGGGCACCTGGTGGTCGCGCGGGCGGTGGCCGAGCACTGCGGATACGATCGGATCACCCTGGTGCCGTCGGCCGGGCCGCCTCACAAGGACCCGGCCCGGGCGCCGCCGGCCGATCGCCTGGCCATGCTCCGCCTGGCCGTGGAAGGCGAGGAGCTGTTCGACATCTGCGACATCGAGCTGCGGCGAGGAGGGACCAGCTACACGTTCGACACGCTGACGGCGCTCCGCGAGCGACTCGGGCCCGCCGGCGAAGTGCACCTCGTCATCGGGGCGGACATGCTGGCCGACCTGCCAAACTGGCATCGCTCGCAGGAACTGGTGGAGCTGGCCCGGATCGTGGTGGTCCCCCGCCGGCCGTGGCAGCGACGGATGAACGAGCTGCTGGCCGCCTTGCGGAGGTGTTTCCGGCCTGAGGCCGTCGAGCGGCTGGCGGAGTCGCTGGCGCCGACGCCGCTGATCGACATATCCTCCACGGCCATTCGCCAACGAGTCGCCGGGGGGCTCTCGATCAGGTTCCTGGTCCCCGAGCGCGTGCGGCAGTACATCGAGCGGCACGGCTTGTACGGGGCTCATGAGCGCGTAACTGGCGACAAGTAGGGTGATTATGTGGACTTCGCCGTCTGAGGAAAAAAGGCCGAAATCCACGGAAAAACTCACGTTAGCACTTGACAAAGACCGGAATCCGTGTAATATTAGGATTGCTGGCGTTCTCAATTGAGGCTCCTCGGTCATACTCCCTCCTTTGACCGAGTTCTGTGAAGCGATGTCAGGCTCCCCTCCCCTGGCGTCGCTTTTTTTGTGCTGATCCCGTTGGCGGCGGTCCGAGCGGCCGGGCGGGCTATTCGTCTTGGCCGGACTGCCCGTAGAAATGCTCGATCACCTCCGGCGGCACGAGCGAGGAGATGTCGCCCCCCTCGCGGACGATCTGGCGGATCAGGCCGGACGAAATGAAGGCGTACTCCGGGGATGGAAGGACGAAAACCGTCTCCACTCCCGTCATGTGGCGGTTGGTCAGTGCGACCCGGGCCTCGAAGCGGAGGTCCCAGCCGTCCCGGACGCCGCGAAGGAGGACCTTCGCCCCAACGCGGCGGGCGAAGTCCACCGTCAGGCCCGCGTAGGGCTCCACCCGGACGTTGTCCAGGTCCAGGCCGGCCACCACCTTCTGGACGATCTCCGCCCGCATAGAGGCCGGCAGCAGCGGCGTCTTGTCCGGGTTGCTCCCCACGGCCACGATCAACTCGTCGAACACCGCGGCGCCCCGCTCGATCAGATCGAGGTGGCCGTTGGTGATCGGGTCGAAGGTGCCCGGGAACACGGCAAGGGTGGTCTCATGCTCGTTCATCAACTTGCTCCCTGGCGAGCTTGTCGGCCGGCGCCGAAGGCTGTGACCGGGCCATTATACCGCCCGCCGGCTGGGGCGGAAAGGCCCCGCCCACGCCGCGCGCCCTGCGGTGTTGCTTCGCGATTCGCCATCTGCTATACGTTCCGAAGATGGAGACGAACGCCGTAATCGGATGTCTTGTCGTTGCCGCCTCGCTGGGGGTGCTGGTGTACCTGGTCTTCTGGAGCCGGCGGACGATCGAGCACATCGCCCGGGGCAGCGGGCGCAGCGCTCGCGAGATCAGCAGGGAGCTGCGCCGTGACAGATAAACCGGGCATTTCAGGCGAGCTCTCCCGCGACCTGAGCCTCTTTCACATCACCATGATGGGCCTGGGGATGATGATCGGGGCGGGCGTGTTCGTGGGCATCGGGATCTGCATCGACGGCGCCGGCCCCGGCGGGATGCTCATGGCATTCGCCCTGAACGGGCTCATCGCCCTGTTCAGCGCGATGTCCTTCGCCGAGCTCAGCTCGGCCATTCCTCGCGCGGGAGGGGCGTATAACTTCGCCCGGATCGGCTTCGGACGCGGCGTGAGCTTCATCGCCGGGTGGATGGAATGGCTGGCCTCCAGTGCGGCCGGGGGGTTCTACGCCGTGACTTTCGCGAAATACACCGTGGGCTTCTTCGGCGGTCTCGGCTGCCTGACATGGCTTCCGTTCCCGGTGGGCGTCCTCGAGAAGATCGTCGCCCTGTCGGCCGCCGGCTTGTTCATCTACATCAACTACCGAGGCAGCAGCGAAACGGGCAGGGTCGGCGCGCTGTTCACCGTCGGCCAGATGCTCTTCGTCCTGTCGATCGGCGCCGTCGGGATCGCCGTCGCCTTGGGCGACCCCCAGCGAGTGGCGAACTTCAAGCCTTTCATCCACCCAGACGGCTGGTGGCGGCTCGTGGGCGTAATGGGCGTCATCTACGTGGCCTTCGAGGGCTTCGAGGTGATCGCCCAGGCCGGCGACGAGGCCATTGACCCCAAGCGGAACATCCCCAAGGCGATGCTCTACTCCGTGCTGATCGTCACGCTGACGTACGTGGCGGTGGCGTTCGCCTCGGTGGTGGCGGTCAAGGCCGCGAACATCTCCGGCCAGGAGCCCTGGCGGTACATCGGCAGAGATCCCGAGATCGGCTTCCAGAGGGCCGTCGAGCAGTTGATGCCCAGCAGGTTCCTCGGCAACCTGCTGGTGACGCTGGCGGTGATCTTCTCGGCGACGTCGGCGCTGAATGCGACGATCTACTCGGCCACGCGGGCCTCGTACGCCCTCGGCCGGGATCGCATGCTCCCGGCCTGCGTCGCCGACATCTCCAGGACGCGAAGAACGCCCCACAGGGCACTGACGTTGACGGCGGTGCTTGTCCTGGTGGTGGCCGTCGCGCTGAGCCCGAAGGACGCCGCCGCCACGGCGAGCATCATGTTCCTGTTCCTGTTCTTCCTGGTGAACCTCTGCGTGATCAAGATCCGCCGGAACATGGGCGACGAGCTGCACTACGGCTACCTCATGCCGCTGTTCCCGGTCTTCCCGATCCTGGCGATCGTCTGCCAGGCGGTTCTGGCCGGGGGCATCCTTCAGGAGAGCTGGATCGCCTGGGCCGTCGCACTGGTCTGGGTGCCGGGCGGCGTGGTCATGTACTTCGCCTACTCCCGCAGCCGCGCGATCGGCACAGCCGACGAGATCCACGTTTTGCAGGAGAGTCCCGCCCCCCGCCGCGAGGGCTATCGGATCATGGTCGCCGTGGCCGACCCCGACGGCGCCCTCGAGCTGGTCCGCAACACCTACAAGCTCTGCGGCGCCAAGGATGCCCGCGTCGAGCTCGTGCACATGGTGCCCGTGCCGGACCAGGTTCCCCTCACCGACGCCGAACGGTACATGCTCGACGGCAAGGAGGGCATCCTTGAGACGATGCTCTACCTGGCGCCGATGTTCCCGATCAGCTCGACGATCCGCTACTGCCGCAACGTCGCCCGCGGGATCGTCTCGGCGGTCCGCCAGAAGCGGTCGGACATGCTGATCCTCGGCTGGCACGGCCGGCACCGCTCGCGCCTGTTCCGCATCGGCTCCACGGTGGACCCCGTCATCGAGCGGTCGCCGTGCAACGTGGTCGTGCTGAAGGACTGCGGCGGCAACCGCCGGTTCAGGCGCGTGCTGGTGCCTGTCGCGGGCGGGCCGAACAGCGAGCTCGCCCTCGAGACCGCCGACATCCTGGCCGACAGGGACGAGGGGCGAATCACCCTCCTGACAGTCGGGGGCCGGAAAAGCAAGGGGTTCGACCTGGACGCCTTTCTGGCCGGGCAGTTGAAGCGGCGCCCGTCGCTTGGCGGGCGCGTCTCGGCCAAGACCGTCCCGGCCGGCGACGTCGTCGAGGCCATCCTCGCTGAGGCCGGCGACCACGATCTCGTCGTCCTCGGCTGCACCAGCCAGCCGCTCATCCGCCAGATGGGCCGGAACCCCGTTCCCGAGACGGTGGCCCGCCTCTGCGACAAGCCGCTCGTGATGGTCAAGGCTTCCCGGGGAATCCGCTCCTGGCTCAAGCGGTGGATCTGAGGCGCATCGCCCTACGTGCGCGCCCTTTCGCCCTCGTCTTTGTCCGCCGGCAGCTCGCCTCCGGAGGAGGATTTGGGCAGCTCGCGGTCCTTCGTACGGCCGGGCAGGAAGCGCCACCCCTGGTGGGCCAGGTGCAGCGTGAAGCGGACCACCCGGCGGGTCAGGACGATCAGGGCGTAGGCGGCCCCGGCCAGGGCCACGTAGATCAGCTCGCCGATGAGCACGCTGAGCGTGATGTCGCCGAAGCCGATGTGCTCCGGCCCCAGACTCCAGGCCCGGTAGCACGCCGCCGCGCCGCCGACGACGATGCCGAGAAGAATCGCGGCGACCCAGAAGGCCACGAACATCCGGGTCTCATCGCGGGTGGAGTGCGACCCGGCTTGTGACAGGCTCAGGGCCGGCGTGGCGGAGGGGCGGGCTGAGCTCTTGCGGGCCTCCAGCGTCGGCTGCCAGAACGCCGCGTATCCCTCGCGAGCGAAGTCCTGCGGGGTGAACGTCCGTCCCTCCGAGGAGGCCGTGCTCCAGGCGCTCGGCTCCAGCTCCCTGGCGACGGCCTTGTAGGCCTGGATCAGCGCCCGCAGCTTTCGTTCGGCCTCGGCGGGGTCGCCCTTGTAGTTGTCGGGGTGGAGATTCAGGGCGGCGCTGCGATAGGCGAACTTGACCTCCTCGATGTCGGCCTCGCGCGAGACGCCCAGCACCTTGTAGTGATCCACCTCCCGTGACATATAGGCATTATACGACACGATCCGACGTCAGCGGGGCGTTTTCGGCAAAAACGCCGGTGGCGCGGGCGCTCCTGGGGCGCCCAACGGCGCCGCCGGCTGCGCTAGAGCTTCTTGAGCACGCGCATCGCCTTGGCGAGATCGGCGCTCTTGTCCACGGCGATGTAGACGATGCACCGCCGGCCGATGGCCGCCGCCGAAAGCCCGCGAAGGTTGATGTCCGCGTCGGCCAGGGCCTGCGTGATCCTCGCGCCGAGCCCCGGCCGGTCGGGCGCATCGATCCGGAGCCCGTGGAGGCTCCTGCTCTTGCGGAACTTCGCCTTCCTGGCGGCGGCGAGCTGCTTCGCGCCTTTCAGCGGCGTGACGAACACCACTCCGCCGCCGCGCTTCTCCGGCGTCCGCCGCGCGATGACGAACGACAGGTTCGCTCCGGCTTCGGCCAGCGCGGCGAGTTTCCCCGCCAGCGAGCCGGGGCGGTCCTTGATGCTCGCCGCCCATACGTCCATACGCTTCACGGTCATGGCCATGCTACCACCTCCCGAAAGGGCCCTGTGATGTGATTGGCAACGGCCCATATCCTACGGCGGCGGCCGCCGCTTGTGAACATGAAACATCGAAAACCCCGGCGCCGGATGCCACCCCCCGCCGGGGCGCCGGGGGACGTTGCTTTTCCGCCGGCCGCAACGTACAGTGAATCCATGGACATCCTCGGCATCTCCGCCTTCTATCACGACTCCGCCGCGTGCCTCCTGCGCGACGGGGAGATACTCGCCGCCGCCCAGGAGGAACGCTTCACGCGCAAGAAACACGATCCGGATTTCCCCGCCGCCGCGATCGAATACTGCCTTCAGGCCGGCGACATCTCGGAGTCCGAGCTGGACTTCGTCGCCTTTTACGACAAGCCGCTGCTGAAGTTCGAGCGGCTGCTGGAGACCTGGCTCGCCGTGGCGCCCAGAGGCTTCCGTGCCTTCCTGGCCGGCCTGCCGCTGTGGCTTCGGCGAAAGCTGCACCTGCCGCGAGAGATCGACCGCCGGCTCGGCGAGCTGTATCAAGGGCGATACGTCTTCCCGGAGCACCACGAGTCGCACGCCGCGTCGGCGTTCTTCCCGTCGCCGTTTGACCAGGCGGCCATCCTCACCGTCGACGGCGTCGGCGAGTGGGCCACCGCCGCATGCGGCACCGGGCGGGGCAACCGCATCGAGCTGACCCACGAGCTGCGCTTCCCCCACTCGCTGGGGCTGCTCTACTCGGCCTTCACGTACTTCACGGGCTTCAAGGTCAACTCGGGCGAGTACAAGATGATGGGCCTGGCGCCGTACGGCCGGCCGAGGTTCAAGGAGGTCATCCTTGAGAAGCTGATCGACCTGAAGGCCGACGGCAGCTTCCGCATGGACATGAGCTACTTCAACTACTGCGCCGGTCTGACGATGACCTCGCGGAAGCTCGAGCGGCTCTTCGGGGGCCCGCCCCGAAAGCCCGAAAGCCCGCTCACCCAGCGCGAGATGGACCTCGCCGCGTCCATCCAGGCCGTGACGGAGGAGATCATGCTCCGCTGCGCCCGCCACGTGGCCGCCCAGACGCACCAGCGGCACCTGGTCCTGGCCGGCGGGGTGGCGCTGAACTGCGTGGCCAACGGGCGAATCCTCCGGGAGGGGATCTTCGAGGACCTCTGGATCCAGCCGGCCGCCGGCGACGCCGGCGGGGCCATCGGCGCGGCGCTGTTCGTGTGGCATCAACTGCTGGACAATCCCCGCCGGGCGGACAACGTTCACGACCGCCAGCGGGGCTCGCTGCTGGGCCCGGCCTTCTCCGACACCGAGGCGAGCCAGTTCCTCACGGGCGTCGGCGCGATGTTCCACGCCTGCGACAGCGAGGACGCCCTGCTCGATGCGATCGTCGATGCCATCGAGGCGGGCGAGGTCGTGGGGCACTTCCACGGCCGAATGGAGTTCGGCCCGCGGGCGCTCGGCAGCCGCTCCATCCTCGGCGATGCGCGCTCGCAGAAGATGCAGTCGCTGCTGAACCGCAAGATCAAGTTCCGCGAGTCGTTCCGCCCGTTCGCGCCCAGCGTGCTGGCCGAGGACGCCGGCGAGTGGTTCGACCTGCCCGACGGGCACGACAGCCCCTACATGCTCCTGGTCGCCCCCGTCCGAACCGAGCGCCGCACCCAGGCCCCGGAACGCCGGCTGATGAGCCGCGACGAAGTCGCGGGGAATCGGCCGGAAGCCCGCGAACCGCCCCATGCCCCCGACACGCCCGCCGACGGCCCCAACGCCGTCAACCGACTGCTCGGCGTTGTCCGCTCCGAGATCCCCGCCGTCACGCACGTGGATTGCTCCGCCCGCGTGCAGACGGTCGATCCCGAGCGGCACGGGCGATACTACCGGCTGATCGAGCGGTTCCGCCGCAGGACCGGCTGCCCCCTGATCATCAACACCAGCTTCAACGTGCGCGGCGAGCCCATCGTCTGCACACCCGCCGACGCGTGGCAGTGCTTCCTGGCCACGAACATGGACCTGCTCGTGCTGGAGAACTGCCTCGTCCACAAGGACGAGCAGCCCGGCGCCAAGCAGCACGAGATCGACGAATACCTCGCGAGGTTCGACCCGGACTGACTCGCATGGCCCTTGTGGAAGTCAACTGGAAGCCGAACCGCAAGCAGCTTCAACTCTTCGGCGTCGTCGGAACGGGCGTGCTCGGAGCGCTGGCGGCGTGGGTGCTTCTCCGGGGCACGCTGCCTGGCGTGTCGCTGGACGCGCGAACGGCCGGGGTCCTGGGCTGCTCGCTGGCGGGTGCCGCGGCGCTGCTGGCGACGCTGACCGCCGCGGCCCCGCGAGCGCTGCGGCCGCTGTACGTCGCACTGACCGCCTTGGGCCTGCCGATCGGCTTCGTCATGTCGTACGTGATCCTCGGCGTGGTGTACTTCGGCCTCTTCACGCCGATCGCGCTGATCTTCCGCCTCATCGGGCGAGATGCGCTGTGCAGGAAGCTCGACCGCCGCGCCGGGACGTACTGGACGCCGCGCCGGGCGACGGACGACCTCAGACGCTACTTCCGGCAGTTCTGAAGGTGACGGACTCGCCGCCGGGATGAGATTCCCCAAAATCAGGGACGACGCGGCGCCGCCGAGTGGTGTATCATCGTGGCAGGATCGTTCCATGCCGAAGAAACCGAGCCAAGCCGACGAGTTCCGAAGCGCCGCCGCCGAGGCCAGAGGCTCGCTGCTGCGCGAGTTCTGGGAGTTCCTCAAGCACAACAAGAAATGGTGGCTGCTGCCCATCCTGATCATCCTTCTCCTGTTCGGCCTGCTCGTGGTCCTGGGGGGGGCGATCTCGCCCTGGATGTATCCGTTGCTCTAGGAAGGGACGATCAGGCCTTGTTCAAGGCCGTCCTTCGGGGAGAACATGCCGTGGATGGCTTCGGCAACCGGGACATCGCCAAACACGTCTTGCCTGGCCTCAGTGCCGATCGGTCTGAGAGGCGCCGGCAGAGTGCCCGCATCACGCGGCGGATCCAACTGCTTGGCGCCCACGGCCTGGCCGCGAAGATCCCTCGTTCCCAAAGATACCGAGCTACCAGAAGAGGCCTGGCGTTGATGAGCGCAGCGATTCAGCTTGGAGAAGAGACCCTGCCCGAGCTCATTCACAAGCACGCGTCTTGACCACGAGAGAGATTTGCGCGAGAAACGTCGCTCTTACAGACAAAGAGTCTACTTCCGCAAGCCCCAAGACGGCGAGACGATATCCCCCACTGGCTCTTGTTTCAACAGGTCATCCGACATTCGCCAGATGACCGCCTACCAGTGGCGTGTCACCGCCAACATCCACCATCTTCCGCTGTTTCCGTGCTTCGTCAAGGCCCCGCCCCTGCTCCACAAGAAAAGGGGACAGGCCTTTTTGGCATCCACGAGGCGGGGCGCGAATCCTGCCGGCCATGCACCCGCGAGAAGACCGGCATCGGAGACGCCATGCGGAAAAGTAGCCTGTCCCCTTTTCCTACCGCGGCTGCTGGTCGCCGGGGACGCCGTTGCCGGGGCGCCAGGCGTCGTCGGCGAGGGGGCCGTAGGGGGCGGGGGGTTTTTCCTTCTTCTCGCCGAACTCGAAGGGCCGCTTGCCCAGGAGGATGGGGCGGCGCTGGCCGACGTTGACGAGCAGGCCCAGCGCGACGCAGTTCACCACGAGAGATGAGCCGCCGTAGCTGACCAGCGGCAGCGTCATGCCGGTGATGGGCATCAGGCCCATCGTCATCCCGACGTTGATGAAGATCTGCGAGAACAGCAGCGCCAGGACGCCCACGGCCAGCAGGCGGGCGAACGGGTCGTAGGTGATCACGGCGATCTCGACGCCGAAGATGAAGACGACGGCGTAGCAGAACAGCACGCCCAGGCAGCCGAGCAGCCCCCAGCGGCCGCCCACCACGGAGAAGATGAAGTCCGTGTGGTCGTCGGGGAGCATGCGGAAGTACTCGTAGGCCCGGCTCTGCTGGTGCTGGCCGGTCAGGCACCCCGCGCCCATGACCATCTTCGCCTGGCGCAACTGGAAGCCCGCCCCCAGGAGGATGCGTCGCCGGTCCCGCTCGTCCTCCTCCTGCGGGGCCTGCTTGAGCCAGCCGAGGATGCGGCTGACCTGGTGGCCTTTCATCTTGACCAGCGGGGCCGCCGAGACCAGCCGGTGCCCGTCGGGGCCGGACCAGTAGGCCAGGGCCCTGCGATCGAGGGCCTCGGCGGGCTTCATGCCGGGCGGGATCCCGTGCGGGACGGGCAGGAAGATCAGGACGGTGGCGACGGCGACGATGCCCAACAGGTGCCGCAGCTTCGCCCCGGCCATGAACAGCATGATATACAGCGTCGGCAGGAACAGCAGGGCCGTGCCCAGGTCCGGCTCGATGAGGATCAGCCCCATCGGCACGAACGTGAGCACGAACGGCACGGCCAGGCCGGCGAGCTTGCGGTAATGCTCGCCCCTGCGGAGGTACCACGCCAGCAGGATGATGAAGGAGACCTTGGCGATCTCGGACGGCTGGACCAGCATGAACCCCAGGTCGATCCAGCGGTGGGAATGCCGGATCGCCGGCAGGAAGAGCACCACGACGAGCAGCCCCAGCGTCAGGGCGAACAGCGGGTAGGCCAGGCGGCCGAAGACCTGGTACGGCACGACGGTGGCCGCGACAAACGCCGCCAGGCCGACACAGGCAAAGATCACCTGCTTGCGGGCGAAGCCCTTCATGTGCGTGTCGGCATGCTCCGAGACGCTGATGGCCATCACGCCGATCGTCATCAAGGCGATCATGGCCGCAATGACGGGCCAACTGGTGTAGCGGAGATAGGTTTTGACGGTCTGGAGCATCCCGGGGCTGCGGTCCTGCGGGCTATTTGACGTATCCCATTTGCTGGCAGATGCGTACGAGCTCCTTGGCGACGGGAGCGGCGTTGCGTCCGCCTCCGCCCTCGACGTACTCGATGGCGACGGCGAAGGCGACCTGCGGCCGGCCGTGCGGGGCGAAGCCGACGAACCACGCCGTGTCGCCTTCACGGACGATCTGATCGTCGCGGTCGATCCGCCCGTTGTTGTTCGAGTCGATCCGCTGGGGCGCGGTCGTGGCCGTGCCGGTCTTGCCGCACAGCTCGATCCCATCCAGCGGGGTCACGCCGGGTCCGTGGAAGTACTTCCACGCCGTGCCCCCCTGCTGGTTGACGACCTTGTACATGCCCTCTCGGACGGCGTGCAGGTGCGCCGGGGAAAGGGGCAGGTCGCGCCGGACCTGCCTCGGCCCGCCTTCCAGCACGAGCATCGGCGTGAGGAACACGCCGTCCCGCGCGATGGTGGCCATCGCGTTGGCCACGTGAACGGGCGTGGCCGTCAGCAGGCCCTGTCCGATGCTCATGTTCTTGACGTCGCCGGGGAAGTAGAGCTGCGGCCAGCGCTGGCGCCTGCGAAGCCACGGCTCGCCCTTCCGGAGCATCCACTGCTTCGTGGGGACGGTCCCGGCGCATTCGACGGGCAGGCCCATGCCGGGCTTGTCGGCGAAGCCGAACATGATGAGCCAGTCGCAGAGCCGCTGGACGCCCAACCTGCGCCCGACTTCGCAGAAGTACGGGTTGCAACTGTGCTTGAGGGCGTCCACCACATCCTGAGGCCCGTGCTCGAAGCCGCTGCTCCACGACCAGCAGCGGAAGCTCCTTGCCGCCGGGTCGCGGCGGCAGGTGATGGTGTCCCGCAGGGTGACCGCGCCGGTGCCGAGCCCGGCCAGGACAACCACGGGCTTGATCGTCGAGCCGGGCTGGTAACGCTGCGTGACGGCCCGGTGCCTCAGGGGCAGCCTGACGACCGCGGCGGCGTGCTCGGGAAACTCCTGGGCGTACCGGTTGAGATCGTACGTCGGGGCCGACACCAGCGCAAGCACTTCGCACTGCGGCGTCTCATGGGTGCCGATGGAGACGACGACGGCCGAACCGGTATGGCCTGTCGCGGTGTGGGCCTTGGTCTCGATCAGCTCGGTGAGCTTCCTCTGAAGGGCGATGTCGAGCGTCAGGTGCACGTCGGCGCCCTGGACGGTCGGCTCCTCGTGGAGCGTCTCGCCGGACAGGCGGTACCGCCGATACCCCCGCCGCCCGCGGAGGGTCCGCTCGCACATCTTCTCGATGCCCGCCCTGCCGATCGTGTCGCCCGGGAGATAGTTGCTCCTCATCCGCGCAAGCCAGTCCGCCTGGTGTTCCTTGAGGTTCAGCCTTTCCATTTCCTCCGGCCAGACCTCTGACGTCATGCCGATCACGTGGCAGGCGTCATGCCCGTAGGGATACCAGCGTCTGTGGCTGGAGCGGACCGCCGCGCCGACCATCCGCTCGGCCTGCCTCCTGAGCTTCAATGCTTCGAGCTCCTCGAGGCCGGTGACCACGGGGTGATACTGCTCCTCGTCGCGAACGGTGATCTCGGCGGCGCTCTTGAGATTGACGATGCGGCGGACGGCCTGGACGCGCTTGATGATCCTCTGGACCACCTGGTCGAGATCGACGCCCTTGCGTTCGGCCTGCCGGCGGGCGACGGCCCACGTGAGCTCGCTGCGGCGTTGGTAGAGCTCCTCCGCCTCCGCGGCGGTGATCTTCTCTTTGCGGGCGGCCAGCCGTTTCTGCCGGCGGACCCACGCCGCATCGGCCGTCAGGAAGCGGTAGTGCAGGCAGAGGTCGAAGCACGGATCGTCCAGTGCGAGGATTCGCCCCTTGCGGTCGGTGATCTTGCCCCGCATCACGGGCAGGACGTCGACCCGCCGCATGGCGTCTTCGGCCTGGCGGCGATAGCTTTGGCCCTGGATCACCTGCAAGTGGACCAGCTTGGCCGTCAGGATCACCCAGACGCCTGCGAGGATGCCGAGGAAGATCTTGATTCGCAGTTTGTACATGCCCGCCCTGCCGTCACCGGACCCGCCGGCCGGGGCCGAGTGGGGCCGTCAGGAGCCACCGCCGGCACCTTCGCAGGCAGAAGTGCGCCAGCGGCATCAGCGCCGCGGTGTAGAAGGCCAGGGCCGCCGCCTGGCCAAGCCATCGCCCGTAGGCCGACCAGGTCATCCTCCCCTGGGCCAGCAGCGACTGCGCCGTCACCCACATTCCATGGGCCAGCAGGCAGAAGGCCCACGCGAGCAGGGCCTGCGTCAGCGCCCGCTCGCGGAAGAAGGCCTCTCGCACGTGGAACAGGAGACCGGCCGTCAGCGCGTAGGCGACGGCCATCGGTCCCACGACGGTCGGCCCGCCGGGGCCGGCCGCCGTCGTCAGGTCCACCACCAGCCCGAGCGACCACGCCGCCAGCATCACGTCCGCCCAGTTGTGTGCGTGAAAGGCCACGAACACCGCCACCAGCGCCGTCACGTCCGGGCCGATCGTCCCGAGACTCGACGTGCGAACCATCAGCAGCCGCCCGGCCGTGGTCTGGAACAGCACAACCAGGTAGGCCAGAATGAAGAACAGTACCCAACGCATCCGCGTCTCGCTGGTGTCTAGAGGCTGCCCGTCGGGGGCTCGACGGGGCTGACGATGTACACGTCCCGTATGTTTTCCAGGTCGGCGTGCGGTTTGACGATCAGCGTCACCCGACGAGCGTCCTTGGCGTCGGTCCGGACCTGGATGACCTCGCCGATGTGGATCTCCGTGGGAACGTACCCGTGCTCGGTGGTGGTGACCAGCAGGTCGCCCTCCTGGACCTTGTGCTGCTCCTCGACGTTCCGGACGACCATGTGCCCGGCCCCGTCCCCGCGGGCGATCACCTCGATGGGATAGTTGCTCGCCGGCGTCAGCGGGGCCGTGCGGGGCAGCTCGCCCTCCGTGACGGTGACCATTTCTCGCGGCCGCGAGGAGATGACCCTGCGGATCCGGCCGTAGATCTCGAAGTCGCGGTCGGTCAGCAACTGGAGCCGCGCGGTGAAGGCGCCCGAGACGGTGACCCTGCCCACGAGGAAACTGGCGTTGACGACGCTCAGCAGCGGCGGCAGCGCCTTGGACCGATTCGTGATCAACTGCCGCGTCGTGACCGCGGCGCCCTCGCGGATCTTGCGCCGCGAGCCGCGGGCGAGCATGCGCGTGCCGTCGTACGGAAGCGACCCGGCGGCCACCACCCGCGCCGGGATCAGCTCACACGCCAGGTCCTGCGTCGGGCCGTACATCCGCTGAAAGTTCGCCAGCTCCTCCCCGCGCGCCCGGTGGACCTCCGCCAGATACCTCAAGGACGCCACGGTGCGTTGGAGCTCGTCGATCCGCCTGCGAAGCCTGGCCGCCTCCTTGGCCGTGATCCTCTCCTGCCCGGGAGCCGAAACGTGCGAGCCGATCCGCGTCACCGCCCACATCGGCACGTCGCTGAGCGGCGACAGAAACGAACCGGCCGCCTGCCGCAGAGGCCGCGCAACTTGCGGGCCCATCACCGACCCGATCGCAGACAGCGCCAGGAGAATCGCCAACAGGTGCTTCCTGGAGAATCTGACCTGAAGCTTCATTGCCTTGCCCTGAACGCGCCACTGGAACCTACATGATACCGTCCCCGCTGCCGGGGGGCAAACCCCGCCCAAGGCGGCGCAGGCCCCCGCCGGCGGCTCACTCGGTCGGCGCCGTCGTCGGGCCGCCGGAAACCACCACCACGTCGCCCGGTTGAAGACCGACTTGCTTCCCGGCGGCCGCGGTCATCCGGAAGACTTCCCTGGGGCGCCCGTTCCAGGTGACCGTCTCGGTGGTCATCTCGGCCCGCTGGAGCGGCCGCGAAGTCGGCCGCCCGCCGGCGAGCATCCTGCCGAGCGCGGCCTGGAGCCGGCCTCCGGCGCCGGCGTTGCGGCGCAGGGCGACCACCTCCCGCCGAGCGGCGATCGAGATGCGGCGCTCACGTAGCCACAGGGCCGCGAGCAACACGATGATCAGCACGAGCAGCCCCCCCACCATGATGAAGTACTTGGTCTCCGCGGTGCCCGGGGCGCTCGGGTCTCTCGGTTCTTCCATGGGCGCGATCACCTCCTGGGCGGCGGCTCGGCCAGGCTGCGGGCGATTCGCTCCGCCCGGCCGGGCGCGATGTAGTCGTGGAACCTCGGCAGCGGCCGGCCCCGCCTGGCGTAGTAGTACGTCAGGCCCCGATGGATGGCCAGATTCGCCAGCCAACTGTTCTTCTTGAACGGCCAGATCCGCAGTCGCCGAAGCGAGCTGGCGGGCGTGTAGAACTCGTGGAAGGCGGCCATCTGCGCGTGGCGAAGCTCGTTAACGGTCATTCGCCGCGGCTCGTAGACCACCGTCGCGCCGTTGTACTTGTCCCAGTCTCTCGTCAGCAGGCGCCCCTGGTCGCGGAACTGCTCGAAGAGGACCGTGCCGGGATACGGCGTGAGGATCGGATAGCAGCTCATGCACAGCCTGGCGCGCTGGGCAAACCGCACGGCGTTCATGCAGTCGCGCCAGTCGTCCGTATCGAACCCGAAGATGAAGCTGCCCCAGATGCTGATGCCGTACGACCGGATCTTCGCGATCCGCTCAAGGTACTCCTCGGCGCGGACGTAGCGCTTGCCGGCCAGTCTCAGCGTGCCGGTCTTGGGGCTCTCCAGCCCGAGGATCAGCCCGATGCACCCGCTGTCGCGCATCGCCGCCAGCAGGCGGTCGTTCCGCGAGATCAGGATGTCGCACTGCGAGGCCCACTTGACCCCCAGCGGGCGCATGGCCTCGAAGAGCTCCATCGCCCACTGGTGATTCCCGCCCACGTCGTCATCCGAGAAGATGAACACCCGCGAGTGGAAGCGCTCCTTGGCCTGGCGGACCTCCTCGATGATGTCGCCGACGTCGCGCTGGCGGAACTTCCGCCCGAAGATCGCCGGCGTCGTGCAGAAGGTGCAGCCGTGCGGGCAGCCGCGAGTCGTCTGGATCGGGTTGAAGACGAGGTAGTCCCCGGGGTCCAGGAGGTCCTTCCGCGGCGTGGCGATGGGCGCGTCGGGGTGATCCCGCCAGTCGTAGACGCTCTTGGCCCGCCCGGCGACAAGGTCGCGAAGCGCGTGCGGCAGCGTGCCCTCGGCGTCGCCCTTGCAGACGATCGTGCCGTGACGAAGGGCCTCGGCGGGCATCGCCGAGGGATGAATGCCCCCGAGGATCACATCGACGCCGAGCGCGCGGTAAGCGTCGGCCAGCTCGTACGCCCGCCGGGCCTGCGTCGTCATCGCGCCGATCCCAACCGCGTCGATGCCCTCGGCGCAGGCCTCGTGCCCGGCGCCCTCGCGGGCGAGCACGTTCTCGTCGATGATCTCCACGTCCCAGCCTTCCGGCACGACGGCCGCGCAGATCGCCAGGTTCAGCGGCATGAACAGGGCGCGCCGGGAAAAGGTCATCTTCCGGATGATCTCCGGCATGGCGATCGTCGTCAGGGCGCTTCGCGGGTTGATCAGCCGGAGCCTGCGCCGCCTCGAGATGGACTGCGATGAGCGGATCA
Organism: uncultured Planctomycetaceae bacterium; assembly: GCA_964427875.1. GTDB lineage: Bacteria > Planctomycetota > Phycisphaerae > SM23-33 > SM23-33 > CAYRVX01. The sequence continues at coordinate 14,763 of CAYRVX010000004.1, read as the reverse complement.
TCTCACTACCCGCTGGTTCCTTGCCGGATCGCCAGGACGCTGCGGCAGCCGGGAGGTGGCCCGGGGCCCTATTGCAGATGGATCTCCGCCAGCGACCACGGCTCGTCACCGGCCACGACCGCGTCGAGGCGAACGTACCGGGCCAGCACGGGGCGGATCAGGCAGAACGTGCTCACCCGCCGCGTCCCCAGGGCCACGTAACGACGGGTGAAACGCTTGCCGTCCAGAGACGTGTGCACCTCCACCTGCCTGGCGAAGCCGAACACGTTGCGCCCGTGGTCGATGGCGACCATGTTGAAGAGGCCCGGCTTGCCGAGATCGACCACCAGGCTGGCGGTGCGGTCCCGCCCGGCCCCTGTCGCGACCGTGTAGATGTTGCCGTCGATCGCATGGCCGGGGTTCGCGACCGTCCCGTAGGCCTCCCAGAGGCCGCGGTCCGGAACCGAGCCGCTCGCCACCTTGTGATTGCCGCCCGTGTAGACCGGCCCCGGGTCGCACCCGACGGGAACGACCACCAAGAGCCAAAAGCAGACCGTCGCAAGCAAGGCCTTCAACGCCGTGCTGTTCCTTTCGTCGGTCGCCGCTTCAGGGCGGGCGTAAACCTGTTGTCATGGATGGGCATCCGAGCCGACATTATACAATCTCGGGGCCTGCCGCCAAGCCTTCAAAACGCCGGCGCCCTCGGCGTACCAGGTGTCCGGGCGATATTGCTTCTGTAACTGCTTTATTAATAAGGGTTTACGAAGTTCGATGGAGCGGAGGGAGATTTGTCCGAATAATAGGTATAGATGCCCAAATGTTTTTGTCGATTAAAGTTGTAGAAATGGCGGTGCGTTATGGCGACTTCCCGTCGATCACGTCGTGTCCGGGCAGCAGCAAAGAAGATGCATCCCAACGTCTCGCGCCGAGGGCGGAGCGCGGTGCGTGAAACGCTTCACTTCCGAGTTCCGCCCAGCCTGGCCGGCCCAAAACGCGTCTTCCTCACCTGTCACTACTGCGGCTACGACACGCCGACCGTGCCCCCCAAAGGCGTGTGTCCCAAGTGCGGCGGCCACAGTTGGGAACGCTACGCACTCTCGGCAAGACTGGTGCCGAAAGGCTACCGGTAACTCGCCCCTCGGCTTTGGTGTTCCCTTTCGCCGGGCGACCTGTAAGATACCTGCATGATCGCGCGAAGCCTGTATCACTGGGCGTGGGCCGCCCTGCTGGTCGTGTGCTATCTGGGGATCTGCGCCCGGACGGCGTTTCGAATGGCCAAGGCCGGGCGGAACTTCTGGCTGTGGCTGGTCATCTCCGTGTTCCTCACGAGCATCCCGGGCACGTTCGTGCTGATGCGGGAGCAGATCCGCAGCACGCCCCAGCGACGACGGCCTAGGCGCGCGAGCAGACCGCCCGAGGGCGGGCAAGTCCGCTGTGGCCGATGCGGCAAGCCGATGCGCGCGGCCGACGTGGACCGTTCCGGCGGCGTGGCCGTCTGTCCGCACTGCGGCCTGCCGGTGGATGAGACGGACCTGGCATGAAAGCGATTATCCTCGCCGTCGGCAACGAACTGACCAGCGGGCAGACCGTGGACACCAACAGCGCGTACCTCGCGCGGCAACTGCTGGCCAGGGGCATCGAGACGGTCGGGCACCATACCGTCCCGGACGACCGGGAGGCCATCGCCAGCGCCCTCGCCGGCGCCGCGGGCGCAGCCGACCTCGTGCTCGTTACCGGCGGTCTGGGGCCCACCGCGGACGACCTCACCCGCCACGGCCTCGCCGACGCGATGGCCGCCGAGCTGGTCCTGGACGAGAAGGCCCTGGCGACGCTGGAGGCCTTCTTCCGCCGCCGCGGGCGCAGGATGGTGCCCACCAACCGCGTCCAGGCCATGTTCCCCGCGGGCAGCAGGGCCATCGAGAACCAGGCCGGCACCGCGCAGGGCATCGCCGCCAGGCTCGGCGGCGCCGACGTCTACGTCATGCCCGGCGTGCCCCACGAGATGCGGTGGATCTTCGAGAACCGCATCGCCGGCGAACTGCCCTCGGCGCCGAACGCCATCGTCGAGCGCGTCGTGCATGCCTTCGGCACGGGCGAATCGGACATGGCCGCGAAGATCGTCGACCTCATGCGGCGCGGCGCGAATCCCACGGTCGGCACGACCGTGTCCGCCGGGTTGATCTCCGTCCGCGTCTCCGCCCAGGCCGAAACCGCCGACCAGGCCGACACGCTCGCCGAACGCAGCGTCGCCGAAGTGAAGAGCCGCCTCGGCCAGTGGGTCGTCGGCGAGGGCGAGGCCACCATTGCCTCCGTCGTGGGCGACCTGCTCCGCCAGGCCGGACGGACCCTCTCCACCGCCGAGAGCTGCACCGGCGGCCTCCTCGGGCAGATGATCACCGACGTCCCCGGCGCCAGCGACTACTACGCCGGCGGGGTCGTCAGCTACGCCAACGAGGTCAAGCGAGACGCCCTGGGCGTGCCGGAGGAGATGCTGAATGCCCACGGCGCCGTGAGCGAGCCGGTGGCGAAGGCCATGGCCGCGGGTGTCCGCCGGCAAATGAAGAGCGACTACGGCGTCGCCGTGACGGGCATCGCCGGCCCGGCAGGCGGCAGCGAGGCCAAGCCGGCCGGCCTGGTCTACATCGCCCTGGCCTGCCCCGACGGCGTGGCCGTCCACCGCCACGTCTTCCCCGGCGACCGCCGGACCGTCCGCCGCCGCTCGGCCACCGCGGCGCTGAACCACCTCAGGCTGGCCCTGCGAAACGCCGGGTGCGACACGCAGGCTTGAATCGGGGGGATCGCGCACGGTGTTGTGAGGGGCAACCACGACCTGGGGTGTGGTCGGCTTTCGGTGGCAATATCCGCTGGCTTGGCCACCGCCGGGCTCGCCCCGGCGGGGCCATGACTTGTCAGCCGACCACAACCGACCGTGGCGCAGTCGTCGCCCCGCCGGGGCGAGCCCGACGGCGGCGTGGATGGCCGGCAATCCCTTCTGGACGGCAGTCATCATCCCGCCGGGCCAAGCCCGACGGTGATCCCAAGGTCACACCCGCCACCGCCATCCGACCACACCCACGAGCTGGCCATCAAGGATTCGACTAACGCCATGGAACGTCGCTCGGAATCCACGCGTGCGCCCGGCTCCCCGCTACGATCGACGAACGCGCTTTTTTTTTTTTCTAATTTTCGGTTGACATCCGGAAAGGACATGCTATAATTTGGTTGATGGGAACACTACCAGCTTGCTTATTCCCCGCTGATCATGATTCTCTCTGAAGGTACACAATCCGCGCGGGGCCCGCAGAAGCCATTAGTCGAGCCATCGAAGGGTTTTGCGCGGTCGTGCCGAGGGGCCATTGCGTACCCCGCCCAAGGCACCGCGGCGGACAGCGCTCCGTATGTCCCTGAAGGCAAGCTGCTTAGACGTGCAGCCCGCCTGGACGGGCGCCGAATCCGGCGAAAAAGTGCATAAAGTACACATTCGCGGATTCCAACACCTTTATACACAAGAGTTTAAGGCGTCCGCGATTGTGTCCCCCCTCCTGCGGGTACACGCTATGGGTGATCGGGCAATATAGCGCCGGCAGGGGGCATCGAAGGGGAGAACCAGCGGGACTGCCCCTCTCGCGGGGCGATCAGAACTCGTCCTCGTCGGACTCCATGGTGTCCTTCCAGACCTCGAGGTTCTCGAGGTACACGGCCGTGCCGCGGGCGACGCAGGTCAGGGCGTCGTCGGCGACGCGGACGTCCAGGCCAGTGGCGTTGGCCAGGACCGTGTCGCAGCCGCGGAGCAGCGCGCCCCCGCCGGCAAGGACGATCCCGTTGTCCACGAGGTCGGCGGCGAGCTCGGGCTCGGCCTTCTCCAGCGTCCGCGTGACGCAGTCGATGATCGCGCCGACGGGCTCCTTCAGGGCCTCGCGGACCTCCTCGGAGGAGATGATCGTCTTGCGGGGCAGGCCTGAGATCATGTCCCGCCCCCGGACCTCCATGGTCATCTCGCCGTCGAGCGGGGCGGCCGAGCCGATCTCGATCTTGACCTTCTCGGACGTCTGCTCGCCGATCATGAGGTTGTAGGTGCGTTTCATGTGGTTGGCGATGGCCTCGTCCATGTCGTCGCCGGCGACGCGGATGGACTCGCAGACGGAGATGTCGGCCAGCGACAGGATGGCCACCTCGGTGGTGCCGCCGCCGATGTCGACGATGAGCGAGGCGGTGGGCTCGGTGATGGGCAGCCCGGCGCCGATCCCGCAGGCCATCGGCTCGTCGACGAGGTAGACCCGCCTGGCGCCGGCGCGCTCGGCGGAGTTCAGAACGGCCCGCTTCTCGACCGCGGTGATCCCGGAAGGCACGGAGATCACGACCCGCGGCTTGACGAGGGACCGGCGGCGGTGGACCTTTCGGATGAAGTAGCTGAGCATCGCCTCGGTGATGTCGAAGTCGGCGATGACGCCGTCCTTCATCGGGCGGATCGCGCTGATGGAGCCCGGCGTCTTTCCGAGCATCTCCTTGGCGACCAGGCCGACGGCGTTGCCGTTCTGGAGCACGCGGTTGGTGCCCCGCTTGACGGCGACCACGGAGGGCTCATTGAGAACGATTCCCTGGCCCCGCACGCAGACAAGTGTGTTGCAGGTGCCGAGGTCAATCCCCATATCCATCGAGAACAGTCCCAGGATGGGATCGAAGATCATGCCGAGCAGCCTATTTGATCGGATCGAGGAGTTCGCCCAGCCCCAACCCGTAGCCCGCGGGCGGAGAAGACGTCAGCTTCCAGACCACCACGGCGATCGCGATGACCAATGCCATAATGGCCACCAGCAGCAGGACGGTGTAGATGTTCGGCTGGGGCCTGACCTCGATCACCGGACCTTGAGACGGCGTTTCTGTCATGTGGACCTCCCGGCTACTTCAGCAGGTCGTTGGTGACCTTGTCGCCTTCCAGCGGATCCAGTTGCTTGTCGACGATGGTGCCGGCCGACTCGCCTTCGTCCACCTCGTCCACCCGAAGATATCCGACGAAGCGGTCGTCGCGATAGATATACAGCTTCAGCCCTCGGACCACGCCGTGGGCCGAACCGATATTGACGCTGGCCAATTCGCCCTGGACGGCCGTGACCGTGCCGGCGATCTTGCCCACCACGGGCGGGGCCCCCTTCTCGGACGCGACGCCGCGAACCGTCTGCTTCTCCAGCTCCGCGATGAGCTCGTCACGCTCCATCAGTTGGCGCTGGAGCGCGGCGACGACCCTCTCGGCGCGTTCCAGCTTGCCTCGAAGCTGGGTGATCTCGCCCGCCGCCCGGCGGTTCTCCTTCTGGAGGCCGCCGATCGCCTCGCGGCTCTTGTCGAGGTTTGCGGCCAGCGCCTCGTTCCGCTTGCTCATCGCCTCGACGTTCAACTGGAGCTCGGCCAAGCGGGTATTGGCGGCGTCGATGGAGGCCTGGATCGCGGCGGTCCGCAGCGCGACCGGGTCGGCGACCTTGTCCTTCCTGGCCTCGGCCAGCTCCGTGGCGAGGTCGTTGGCGCGCTTCTCGACGTCCTTGCGCTCCTCCAGGGCCCGGAAATTGACCAGCTTGGCGAACCGGGCGTCCTGGTCGCTCAGCAGCCGCCGCTGGAGCTCCAGATCGTAGCGATGCCGCCAGTTCTGGGGGACCGTCGCCATGGTGATGAACGTGACGCTGGCGAACAGGACAAGCACCAGCAGAACGACGACGCAGATCTTCGTTAGGATGTTCAAGCGATGCCTCCTTCGTATCGGATCACATCCATGTGCACACTACTTCCGGGCAGACTCTCTTTTGTCCAAGGCCTATCCATCGCTGGAAACCGTACCAGCGCAGTGCCGCCGGCGATTGTATTTGGCCGGACCGGCAAGTCAAGCAAATTTCCTTCCTCTTCCCGGGGCAGGTCAGTCTTTCCCCGGGGCCCTCTGGAGCTTCGGTCTCTTTTGCGCCGGCCGGGTCTGCGGGGACTTCGCCACCGGGCGGGTCGCCGGCGCCTCGGGGCGCACGGCCACGGGCCGATAGGCCTCCAGCAGGCGGAGCACGGTCAGCGCGGCGGCCACCCGCACGCCGCCGTCTTCGCTGTCCAGCAGCGGGTGCAGCAGGTTGACCGCGCCCTGGCGGTTCATCCACCCCAACGAGAGGATCGCCAGCCGCTTGAGGGACGCGGCGTCCTTGTCGGCGGCCTTCTTGGATCGCTTGGCGGCGTCCTCGAGGACCTTCTGTGGGTCCTTGACGGAGGCGACGCACAGGTCGTAGCCCTCCCGCTCGAAGTGGCCCAGCCGGGCCAGCTCCCCCGCCGCCGAGACCCGCACGCGGGCGGGGTGCCGCTGGTGGGTGAGCTGCTTCAGCGCCCGCGGGGCGCGCGTCCCGCCGGCCCTCCCCAGCGCGGGGATGGCCGCGAGACGAAGGTCCAGGAAGGGGCCCTTCGTGTAGGCCTCGATCACCTCGGCACTGCGGCTGTCGCCCAGCATCGCCAGCGACTCGGTAAGCTGGAGCCTGACCCCGTCGTCCTGTTCGTTGGCCAGGATGGTCTTGAGCGGCCCCTTGGCCGACGGCTCGCCCATCTTGCCCATCGCCAGGGCCGCGTCCATCCGGACCTCGCGCTCGTCGTCGAACAGCAGCCTCCCCAGCTCGCCGGCGTGCTCGTCGTTGCCCAGACGATACAGGGCGTAGATGATCCCGCAGAAGACGCGCTTGTCCCGCTCGCCCGTGTTCTTCCGGGCCATCTTCCGCAGGGCCGGCAGCGCGGGCTTGTACTCCACGTCACCGATGGCCAGCGCGGCTGCGAACCGGACCACGGGGCTTTCGTCTTGCAGGGCCTGGGCGAAGGTCGCGCCGGCCTCCGCACCGACCACGCGCGCGAGGGCCTCTATCGCATACGACCGCGTCGCCGGGGCCCTGTCATCCGCCGATTGCAGCAGTGTCGTCTTCGCGTCGATGTAGGCTTCGGCCGGACGGATCGCCGGCTCCTGCTGCGCGAACTCACAGCCGACCAGCAAGACCGCGCCGACGACCGCGACGAACGCCCTTACCAAACCCGCCAGCCGCTCCAGTCTCAATTCTCTGCCCCTTCCCTGTTGCTCAGCCGCTTCCATGCCAGGACCACCACCAGGATCGCCGCCACCACGCTGACGGCCAACGCGAACACATCGCCAAGCCGACTGTACCAACTCATCCGGCTGTCCACAAGCACTTTAGGCCCGTGTCCGGGCAGATATTCTACATCGTTGCGACGGGCGCCGTCCAACGCCAGCGTGCCGGGAATCATCGTCCGGATCGAACGGTGTCTGACCTCGGCGACAATGCGGCCGTTCGAATCGATCGACGCGCTGATCCCGGTGTTCACTGCCCGCAGGACGGGCACGCGGTTCTCCACGGCCCGGAAGCAATAGTGGCTCAGGTGCTGGGCCTGCTCCGTGCTGCCGCGGTACGGCCCGTCGCCCCATCGATAGACGAACCATCCGTCATTGGAGAGATTGGCGATGATGTCGGCCTTTTTCTCGCCGCCGTCGTAGACCATCTCCCGGCAGACGCGGGCGAACGTGCCCTCGTAACAGATGGGGCTGACGAGCCTCCACGTGCCGCGCGGACGGGCCAACTCGAAGCGCGTGTACTGCGGCCCGGGGTCCAACTGCTCCATCACCGACGGCACGAGCTTCCGCAGCAGCTTGTGCAGGCCTCTCCAGGAGCGCTTGAACGGCACGTACTCACTGAAAGGCACGAGATGCCTCTTGGCGTAGATCGGGGCATACGTCTCGTTCGGGTCGAACCAGAGGGCCCCGTTTCGCACGACCCACCAGTCGTCGCGAGACACCGGGTCGTCGTTGGCGTGAATCGCCGCGCCGCCGGCCAGGATGGGACAGCCCAGCCGCCGGGCCATGTTCGTGACCCTCCCGGCCAGGTGACGCACGCCGAGAATCTCATCGCCGTCGGGCATTGTGCCCCCCTCGATGTAGGGCTCGAGATAGGCCCGGATACGCTCGTCCAAGAGACCCTCCCGCCAGACGTCGGGCCCGAAGAACCTCGCCGCCAGGGCCCGCAGCCGCTCGCCGCCGAGCGCGGCGACGTTCGCGTCGAGCACCTCGGCGTTCAGCCCCCTGGGCAGCATCGTTTCGGGCCAGATCACCAGGTCGAGGGCCAGCTTCCCGGCGACGAACTCCGCGGCGCCGGCGAGGTGGCTGTCGAGCATTTCGTCGGCGTCGGCGGCGCGGCCGCGAAGGGAGATCGGAAACGCTCGCTGCACGATGCCGACGGCCGGGCCGTCCGATTGCGTGTCCCGGTTGAGCTGCCACGTGCCATAGAGCAGGACGGCTGTGGCCGCAGCGACCGCGGCCGTCGCGGCCCGGGTCAGGCGCCGTCGAAGCCCCGGGGCGCCGGCTCGCGTCGTCGCCAGCAGCCCCGCCGCGACGTCCAGGACCGCGCCGTTCACCATCGCCACGAAGAACGACACGCCGTACTGCCCGGTGACGTCGGCAATCTGAATCACCCGCGCCAGGGTGTACTGCGTGTGGGCCAGGAAGAACCACGGAAACGCCGGAACCATGTGTGCCCGCGCGTACTCCAAGGCGACCCAGATGACGGGCAGGACGATCCACATCGGCCATCGTCGCAGCATGGCCGCACGGAAGATCGCCGCCGCCAGCAGCCAGTACATGGATAGATAGAGGACCCCTGCCGCGTACCCCAGCAGCGTGATCCAGGTCAGCCAGTAGAGGCTCACGGCCCAGAACGCCAGTCCCGCCAGCCAGCCGGCCAGCAGCGACCATCGCCTGGTTGGGGCAAGCGTCAGTCCCAACAACCACGGGACCAGCGCCACGTAGGCCAGCGGCCAGGCGTCGGCCGGCGCGAACGAGACGCTCAGCAGCGTGACGGTCAACGCCGCGAGCAGCACGCTCGTCAGGCGCCTGCGAAGCCGCAAGCCAAAGGCGGCGGGCTTGGGCGGCGGCGCGCCCTCGAGGGCCTCCGCGTCCCGTTTGACCTTGGCGGGATTCAGCATGTGACGCGTCTTGCCCATGCGTTTCGCCTGTTCGTAGTGAGCTCCTGCGGGGCGCCCGGCGGACATCGTGGCGTATTCTCTAGCGCAGGTGCCAAGCAGTCAAGGCGGCGATCTTTCCCGCCGGCGAGTCGAGCGCAGGCTTTGCATGCGGCCTGCCGGCGGCGTACCATGAGAAGCGATGCCCCCGTGGGAACAGACCGCTGCGCGTCACCGCACCACCGTGCTCGGTGGGATCATGGTCGTGATTCTCCTGGCGAGCGTGGCGGTGGCGGCCTGGCTTGCGCGACGGCGCAGCGCCGCCATCCGCGAGGGCGTCGAGGTGCTCGAAGAGATTCGACTCCGCAAACTGCCCGCCTTCTGGGGCCGGGACGCCGTCGCCGACTGGTACGTCCACCGCGACTCCGACGGCGGCCCCGTGGGCTGGTCCACGGTCCAGCGCACGCCGACGGGCGACGGATACAGCGGCAGGCGCATCCGTCGGCGGGGCGCGACCCTCGACCGCGAGACATGGAGCATCGACGCGGCCGCCCGAACGTGCAGCTATTCCGCCGACTCCTCCGTCCTGACCCCCCGGCCGGGAAGGCGGACTCCTCTCCTTCGCCGGGCCAGCTCGACCTCGATCGAGCTGCGCAGCGGGCGCGTGCAAGTTCGCCGAGAGGACGCCGGCGGCGTGGCGGCCGCGACGGCCGAGGCGCCGGAGAACTACATCCCCAAGGGGCTCTCGATGCTGGCCTACTACCGGGCGGCCGCCGGGCAGCGAAGGGCCAACTTCGTCACCGTCCTCAACGATCAGGCCGTCGCCGCCGGCCAGGTCCGCTTCTCACCGGTGCACGTGACCCCCCGAGGGCCCTCGGCGGTTCGCGTGGGTCCCGCCGGGCCGGGCCGCCAGGGCGAGCAGGTCCTCCAGTTCGATCAAGACGGGCGGGTCCTCCGCAGCCAAAGTCCCGATACGGGAACCTACTTCGAACGAGTCAACTTCCAGGACGTCCGCAGGATCTTCCCCGAAGTGGATCTGTTCGCCGCGGGCGGGCCGCGACGCTCGCCGGCGACCTCCGGCGCGGCCGGTGAGCCCTGAGCCGCCGGCCGCCGCCCTATCGGCCGGGCTGCTCGCTCGTCCGCCGCCTCATCTCGTCGGCCTGCTTGATCAGCTCCTCGTCGGAGGGCGGCTCGAGCTTCTCCAGCTTGTAATGAAGGAACCGCTTGTCGTGGTACGTCCACGGGGCAATGTGGCTCAGGAGATCCAGCGGCGGGACCTCGTACCACGGCGGGTTGATGGCCGCGTGGGTGTTGAGCGTCTTGTACCCCTTCTTGTCCCGGAGGATGACGTCATAGTCCCCGTACCACGTGAACGAGAACGTCACGGGCGTCCGCCCCATCTCGCGGTCGGAGACAAACACCAGTGCCCCTGCCGGCTCGGAGGTGATCGTCAACTCCCGCTCGACGCAGCCGCTGAGCAGCGCCGCGGCGAGACACGCGATTGCTGTCGGTAGGTACCTCATAACCCTGAACTTTTACCCGCCCTTAGCCGGAATTGACAAGAGGAAAATACCCCGTCCCGCAGAAACACTTGACCCTTGCAGAGGTCGTTTGATAATGTTAATCTCAATGATGTAGATATCGGATTTCGGCAGGCTGGGCCCCGGTGCACGGCCGAGCGGGCGGCGGCGATTGCCCTCATCCAGATCATACTTGTCATCCCGCCTGCGAAAAAGACCGGGCGAATGCCGATCCGTCCCGCGCGGCGTCTCGTCGGCGCCGGCCAACGGCGCTGACCGACCGTCGCGCCCGTCGGCGCCGACCCGGAGGACCGTACCGGTTCCTGTGGCCGCAACGGTTCGGGGCTATCGCAACAGAGACTACTCGTACTTTATTTGCGAGCGGATCATGCCACGAAAACAGCGACAACGTCTCGGGGAAATCCTGGCCGAGTGGGGCGTGGTGACGCCCTCCGGAGTGGAAGAGGCCCTCGAGCACGCGCGCAGCGAGGGCCTGCGCATCGGGGAGGCCCTCATCGCGCTGGGCCTCGCCGACGAGGAGGACGTCACGAAGGCCCTGGCCACCCAGTACGACATGGAGTACATCGACCTCGACCGCAACGTGATTGTCCCCACCGAGCTTCACCTGATTCCCGAGGACATCATCCGGCGCCATCTGGTCCTGCCGCTGGGCAAGGAGAACGAGCGCCTCAAGGTGATCATCACGGATCCGCTGGACCTGGAGACACTGGATATGCTGCGGTTCCGGCTCAACTTCGAGCTGGCCCCCTGCCTTGCCTCCAAGAGCAAGATGCGCAACTACGTCGAGCAGTTCATCCGTTCCGACATGAGCCTCGACGAGCACGTCCACCAACTCCAGGAAGGCGAGCGCGGCGCCGAGGAGGAGGACGAGGACCTCGATGAGGATTCCGCCCCGATCATCCGCCTGGTCACGATGATCATCAACGAGGCCGTCCGCATGCGGGCATCCGACATCCACGTCGAGCCCATGTCCAATCGCGTCAGGGTCCGCTATCGGGTGGACGGCGTCTGCCGCGAACGCGACAACATACCGAAGCGCATGCAGGGGCCGGTGCTCAACCGCCTCAAGATCATGTCCGGCATCGACCTGGCGGAACGCCGCCTCCCGGGCGACGGCCGCATCAAAATGGCCGTCGCCGGCAGCGACATTGACTTCCGTGTTTCCTCGCTCCCATCCTATTACGGGGAGAGCGTCGTCCTGCGTATCCTTCGCCCGGAATCGGCAAAACTCGGAATTCCCAGCCTCGGCTTCGAGGCGGACGATTATGCCCGCTTCCAGCGGATCATCCGTCGCCCCAACGGTGTCTTCCTCGTGACCGGCCCGACCGGCTCGGGCAAGACGACCACCCTCTACGCCGCCATCAACGAGCTGAACCGCCCGGACCGCAAGATCATCACCGCCGAGGACCCTGTCGAGTACAACTTCACCGGCATCAACCAGGTCCAGGTCCACGAGCAGATCGGCCTGACCTTCGCCACGATTCTTCGTGCGATGCTGCGTCAGGCCCCAAACATCATCCTGGTGGGCGAGATTCGCGACGTGGAGGTCGCAGAGGTCGCCGTGCAGGCGGCACTGACTGGACACTTGGTTTTCAGTACACTCCACACGAATGATGCGCCGTCGGCAATCACCCGCCTGATCGACATGGGCGTGAAGCCCTTCCTCGTTGCCAGCAGCATCCAGGCCGTCATGGGACAGAGGCTGATCCGCCTGATCTGCGAGGAATGCAAGGAGGAGTACCCCGACCCCGATCCGCGGGTCCTGCGCCTCCTGGGCTTTCATCCGGACGAGATGGAGGGCCGAACCTTCTACCGGGGAAGAGGTTGCAACGCGTGCGGCGGCACCGGCTACCATGGCCGCCAGGGGATCTTCGAGCTGATGGAAATGGATAGCGCCATGCGCGAGATGGCTTTTAATCGTGAGCCGCTGAGCGAGATCCGCAGGGCCTCACGGGCTTCGGGCATGCGCAGCCTCCTGCAAGACGGACGCCTGAAGATCCTCAATGGACTGACCACCCCCGAGGAGCTGGTTCGGATCACCCAGACCGCTGAGCTCATCGGCGAGTAGCCCGGCGCCACAACGGGTGTTAATCCTTTGGTTCTTGAGACTTACGAGAATGTGTGGCTCGGCGTGGCCCGCCGGGCTTGTCCCTGCCACGGGGCACACCGAATAATATGTAGAGGAAGGACGAATGGCTACGCTTAGCATCGAGAGACTGCTTGAGACATGTATCAAGCGTGGGGCAAGTGACTTACATCTCCATGTGGGTCGGCCCCCGACCTTGCGGCTGCATGGCCGCCTTCGCCCGCTGGAGACGAAGGTCCTCGAGCCGGCCGATACGCTCGCGCTGATGAAGGCGATCACGCCCGAGCGGGCCCAGCAGGAGCTCCAGGAGCAGGGCGGAACGGACTTCGGCTTCGAGTTTCGCGATCAGGGCCGGTTCCGAACCTCCGTCTTCCAGCAGCGCGGGAACATCTCGATGAGCCTCCGTCTTATCCCGAGTCAATTGCTGACCTTTGAGGAGATCGGCCTTCCGGCGATTGTGCAGAGCCTCTGCCGCCGCCCGCGAGGGATGTTTCTGGTGACCGGGCCGACGGGCTGCGGCAAGACGACCACGCTGGCGACGATGATCGACTACGTCAACAGCCACTTCGATAAGCACATCATCACCATCGAGGACCCGGTGGAGTACTACCATACGCATAAGAAGTCGATGGTGAACCAGCGCGAGGTGGGCGTGGACGTCCCGAGTTTCGCCGAGGCGCTGCGGCGCGTGCTCCGCATGGATCCGGACGTCATTCTCGTGGGCGAGCTTCGGGACCTGGAGACCATCGAGTCCGCCCTGCGGGCCGCGGAGACCGGACACCTCGTCTTCGGCACGCTGCACACGACGAATGCCCAGGGCACCGTCACGCGTATCGTCGACCAGTTCCCCGCCAACCAGCAGTCACAAATCCGCGTGCAGTTGGCTTCCACCCTGGTCGCCGTCTTGTGCCAGACGCTCATTCCCAGGCTGGACATTCGCGGCCGCATCGCGGCCTTCGAGTTCCTGGTCGTCACCAACGCGGTCGCCAATCTCGTCCGCGAGCACAAGGAGTTCCGGATCCCCTCGGCGATTCAGACCGGCAAGAAATTCGGCATGCGACTGCTGGACGACCATCTCCTGCGGCTGTACTCCGAAGGAAAGATCGCCGAGGAGGACGCGGTGGACAACAGCCAGAACCCCGCCGACATGCGGGACAAGGTGGAGGCCATTCGCAGCGGGCGCCTGACCATCGCAACGAAGGACACGGCGGACGAAGCCGTCGCGGAGTTGAGGAAATAAGCCATGGCTGAACTGATGCCAGAGGAGATCGACGTAGCCGGGCTTAAGCGCCACCGCCTCGGCCGGGTGCTTGTGAAGATGGGCAAGGTCACCCGCGAGCAGGTGCACGAGGCCCTGGACTTGCAGAGGCAGAACGGCGGGCCCCTCGGCCAGATCCTGATCGACCTGGGGCACATTGAGGACAAGGACCGCACGCTGGCGTTGGCCTACCAGGCGGGCATGGAATACGTCGAGCTGACCTCGCTGGACATCCCCGAGGACGTGATCGACCAGATCCCCTCGCAGATGGCGAACGCCTACAAGGTGGTCCCGCTGGAATACGATCCGGTGACGAACCATCTGCTGGTGGCCATCGGCTCGGCGGACAATTTCCACGCGACGGACGACCTTCACACCCTGATGGGCTTCAGCGTCACGGCGAAGATCGCCGATCCCGACCAACTGGACATGGCGCTGATGAAGTACTACGACGTGGAGCCGGAGTCGATCGGCGAGATCATCAACGAGATCGCCGGGGACGAGCACCTGGCCCAGTTCGAGGATCGCGGGGAGAGCATCGACCTGGACACCATTCGCGAGATGGCGGAGGCCAACCCGGTCAAGCGCCTGGTCAACATGGTGCTCCTGGAGGCGATCCGCAACCGCGCCAGCGACGTCCACTTCGAGCCGTTCGAGGACGAGTTCAAGATGCGCTATCGGATCGACGGCGTGCTGTACGAGATGCTGCCGCCGCCGAAGCGGATCGCCGTGGCGATCGCCTCGCGAATCAAGGTCATGAGCAACCTGGACATCGCCGAGCGGCGGATGCCGCAGGACGGGCGGATCGAGCTGGTCGTGGACGGCAGCCCGGTGGACCTGCGCGTCTCGGTGCTGCCGACGATGTTCGGCGAGAGCGTCGTGCTGCGCGTGCTGGACCGTTCGAACGTCTCGCTGGACCTGGATCGCGT
>CAYRVX010000003.1:0-129863 GCA_964427875.1 uncultured Planctomycetaceae bacterium | reverse complement strand
GCTACTCTGCGAAGCAGTACTTCGCTGCGAAGCACGAGTTGGGCCTCCCCCGGGCAGCGCCGCCGGTTGCGGGCGAAGCGGCGGCGGAATGTTACCCGCATCTGAACCATGCCAGAATTCGTCCTGTCTCCCCTCACGTCGGCGTGAGGTTTTGAGGAGAAACGGGCTCTCAGAGGCGATTCTCGGCTTTGGCGATGGTGTCGTGAGAGACCCCGGGATGTACGCCTCGATGAAGTCCGCGTCGCCTTCCTCGATGGCCTGCTCCAGCTTGGCCGGGAAGGGCTCGCCGTCTTGTGGCGATAGGTGGGTGGTCATTGCTCCGCCTGTCCCTTTCGAAGCTTCGCCAACGCTTCCTTGGCCCGCTCGCGGACCGTTGGCGACTCACCAGACAGCAGGCCTTCCAGCGGCTCAACGGCCCGACTGTCGCCGAGGCTGCCCAAGGCCCAAGCCGCAGCCCGTCGCACGGCCGCAGTCTCTCGCGCGTTCCCGTGCTCGCCGGACAGCATCTTCATCAGCGGCTCAACGGCCCGCCTGTCGCCGAGGCTGCCCAAGGCGCGGGCCGCATACGCTCGCACATCCCAGTCCTCATCGGACAGCATCTTCATCAGCGGCTCAACGGCCCGCCTGTCGCCGAGTTCGCCCAAGGCCAAGGCTGCATACGCTCGCACATCCCAGTCCTCATCGGACAGTATCTTCATCAGCGGCTCAACGGCTCGCCTGTCGCCGGTCAGGCCCAAGGCCTGGGCCGACGCCTCTCGCACATCACCATTTTCATCCTTCAGTGCCCCAATCAGCGCCTCGACGGCCCGGCTGTCGTCGAGCATGCCCAGTGCGCCGGCCGCACATAGTGGCAACATCAGGTCCTCGTCTTCACGCTTCAGTGCCGCCATCAGCGGCTCGACGGCTCGCCTGTCCCCGATCTTGCCCAATACCGTGGCAACATTATGTCGCGTCCATGGATCCTTGTCTTCCAGCGCCGCGATGAGCGCGGGAACAGCAGGTGGGCCAAGGGCGAGCACATCCGCCAGAATCTCATCCGAATTGCGCGACTTTGGCCTCGCCACCAGCCCAAGCTGGATGAGCCAACTCCTCGTCATGCGGGGCTCCTTGTAGCGGAGTTCGTCGAGCAGGTTGTTGAGCCGTCGCTCCACGGCCGTCGCGTGCCGGTACCACGCGAAGCCGCCTGTAAGCAGCAGCACCGCTGCGACGGCAATCAGCGTGATCTTTCGGCGACGGGTCATCGGCCACGGTCTCCCATGACGCAGCGAATCGACGGGCCGCGCCTCCATGCATTACACGCTGCCGATCAAGCACCGTCAACCCCTCCGCCGAATATCCGCATAGGGTGATTCCCGGCTTGACAAACTGCCCCGCCGTGGTATGATACACGCGGGTTGAGTTCGCTCTACGTTCCCGCCTTCGGAGGATTCGTTCCGCTCAATCGGGCTCGCGGTGGAGAGTCTGTGCACTCGTGAGGGCGAAGCGATGAGCATGTTCGGCAGAGGAGCCTGCTTCGGGAACGGCGGGGCTGTTGCCCCCAGCGATGAAAGCGGACCTCGCTCAGTCGCCCCTCACTGCCCAGGCCGCCCGGCCGAGCCCCTATCCGGTGACTGTGTCTCCCTCGTGGGCAGCACGGTCGTTGGTTTCTTCTCTTCTCGCAAGAACGGAGAAAGGACATGGAATCAGGATCGGGCAGAGCCCAGCGCTGGGCGGTAACGGTATTGCTCTCGGTGGGCGCACTGACAGGAGCCGGTCTTGGCAGCGAGTACATCGTCCACACAACCGACTCACTGTCCCTAGGGCGAAGCAGCATTTCGGCGACAACCGTGGGAACCAAGGCGATGTTCGCCGGGGGAGTCTATGCCGGAGGAATCGCGCCGACCACGGCCGTGGTGGACCTGTACGACCTCGCCACGGGCGGATGGTCGATCGCGGACCTGTCCAAGGCACGAAGTTCGATGGGCGCGACCACGGTCGGCAGCAAAGCCATCTTTGCCGGCGGGTGGGCGGGCGGCTCCGACCACGGCGACGTGGATATCTTCGATGATCAGACGGGAGAGTGGACGACGGATTCGCTTTCGCAGGCACGACAGCACCCCGTCGCGGCGACGGTGAACAACTTGGCCCTGTTCGCGGGAGGCTCCGCAAGGGGACACGAGAGCATGGTCGTGGATGTCTACCATGGCGATACAGGCCACTGGACGACCGCCAGACTGTCGGTCGCACGGGCCGGGCTCACAGGGACGGCGGTCGGCAGCAAAGCGATGTTCGCCGGGGGCTACAGTGACCACGACAACCATGGCAACATAACGCTCAGCGACGTGGTCGACATCTTCGATGCCAACACGGGCCAATGGACGACCGCGACGCTGTCCCGGGCGCGCTATGGGCTCGCCGCCACCGCGGTCGGGAGCAAGGCATTCTTCGCCGGAGGGTACGACAGCCGGTACGGCGCCACCGACATCGTGGATATCTACGATGCCGACACAGGTCAGTGGACTACGGCCCACCTCTCGACGGCTCGGCCCTACTTGGCCGCGACGGCCGCCGGGCGCTTTGCCTTCTTTGCCGGTGGGGGGACCTGGAACTTTCCGCAGAGCAACGTCGTCGATGTCTACGACAGCGCAACCAATGAGTGGTCTGTGCTGACACTCTCAACAGCCCGTGGGAGACTTGCGGCAACCACGCTGGGCGACATGGCGATGTTTGCAGGCGGCCGCGGCTACAGCAGCGTGGTGGATATCTACACCATCCCCGAACCCGCCACGCTGCTTCTCATATGCGGCGCAGCCGTACCGGTCCTGCTGAAGCGAAGGCGAAGGGAGTGAGCCGAAGCGGAGGTCCCGACCCACGTCGGGGCTGGCATTGGGCGGTCTGACGTTGATGCGGCGCCGCAGCAAGTAGCACGCCTTGAAGTGAGGATCAGGGGGAGTTCGTTCGCTCATCGGGCTCGGGGTGGAAAGTCCGTACGTTCAGAGGAAAGGCTGCGACGACGAAGCCCAGTCGGCATAGGAACCAGGGCAATGTGCGGTGGCTTGGCCCCCGCCGGGTTTATCCCGGCCGGGCCGTGAGTGACCTCCAGGACCCAGCCTTCTGCTCGATCGGGCCACCGTCGGGCACGCCCCGGCGGGGCCATGACTTGTCAGCCGAGCACAACCGCCCGTGGGCGAGTCGTCGCCCCGCCGGGCCAAGCCCGACGGAGGCGTGGGTGGCCGGCAATCCCTGCTGGATGCCAGTCATCATCCCGCCGGGACAAAGCCCGACGGTGATGCCAGACTCGCACGCGGCACCGCCACCCGATCCGGAGCAGCCGCTGCGTCCGGCGTTGCCAATCCCGCCTGTGCGCACTACCTTATCTGCGGCATGGACTCACTGGGCATAGCTCTGGTGTTCGAGCCGCTGACGTGGGCGATCGGGTTGACGTTCTTCGCGTTCTTGCCAATAAAGCCCCAAATCTCATCGATCTCGACATGCCGACAATCAACGTCGCGCATCGGCTCATCCAGGATCTTCGCACAGCCCTCTCCAACGCGGACGCCGAGCCGCATGATCGTGTCGCGGTGAACGCGAGTCATGCGTTCGACGGATCAGATGCTACTCCCTTCTGCCAGAGCCGCGATGATGGCAACCTGTTTCTCTTTTCCTAGCATGTAGGCCATGGCGTTCTCCTTGACTCGACACACTTATTGTATGACAATAAATCAGGCCTGTCAAGGAAAATGTCTTACAAAAAGTCGCCTTTTTGTATTGCAAAAAGTCGTTCCGCGCAGTAGACTACTCCTATGGGCAAGATGGGCAGACCACCGAAGGCAAAGGGAGAGCAAAAAGATTGCCTGATCTCGGTGCGCCTAACTGCCGATAAAATAAAGCGTATCGACGCCGCTGCCAGCGCTAACGGCATGAACCGCTCCGAGTGGGTCAGAAAAACGTTGACAGTAGCGGCCAGCGCAATACAATAAGTACCGGAAGGCACGGGAATCGAACCCCACCGCCGCGCTAACGGCGAGCCCTAGGGATGTAAGGTCCTGTAAGTACCCAGTACACGGGATGCCTTCCAGACGGTGGACCGTCCCGGAATTGAACCGGGCGCCAGGGATGCTAAGGCCACGGCGCCCCACCAGGGGACGGCCCGAATAGTTGGACCTGCCGCCCTGTGTGCGGACTCACAGAAGAACGCACGCAGGGCGGTGTCTTTTATGCCTAGCGCTGTCCGGGGCGGTCCATCCCGGTTGCGCGCCTACTTGTCGTCCTCATCCTGCTGTCCTTCTGCCTTGAACGTGTACACTTTCTTACCGTGTCGCCTGTCGATCACGGCAACGCCCTTGCCAGCGGCACGGCTGAGCGCTATCGACACCTGCTGGGTTGCCAGCTTGGGGTTCGTCACGGAAAAGCCCTGGGCTTTCAACTGCGCCGACATCTCCGATGGCAGAAAGAAGTGCCCAGGGTGTTCTTTCAGGAACCGCTCAACAGCGGCCTGCGGCCCCACGCCAGCGTACTTGGCACGTATGCCTGTGGTTGGCCTAGTCCCTTGTTGCCCGACAGCCTCTGCTTCGTCTCCTGCCAGGGCGCTGATGGATTGCTCTACGGCCGCCAACCTTCGCTTCAGCTTCGCGGCCTGATGTTCTATTTCTGTTCGCAATTCATCGGCGTAGGTCCTTAAGGCGTCCAGGGCGGCCTTGCGTTTATCGTCGCCTATCATGATTATGCTCCCTATGTTCCTTGCATAGCAATGCTATCGTCCAACACAATCGCCGTCAAGCATGAATTTTAAAAAAATATCATCAGCGGGCCCTTTACAAGCCCACACTCGCAGGTTGACAATCGTACAACTGTCCGTTTACAATCAGGGCTGGAGGTGATGCGATGCCGCGGGCTGAGATAGGCACCATCAGGACATTCCTGGCAGAGGCAATAGACCAGGAGAGCAAGGACGTGAGTAGCAGGGCCGCAGAGCACTTCGGAGTCTCGCGGCAGACAATCCACAAGCACCTCGCAGCGATGGTTTCCGAAGGTATCTTGGCGGCGAGGGGGCGGACCAGTGGGCGCACGTACCGTCTGAGGGTGCTGGCCAGCCATTCCCAGAAGTTTCAGATCAGCGAGAACCTGGCCGAGGACAGGGTGTGGCGAGAGTGCTTTGCTGGCTTGCTGTCGGAACTGCCGGAAAACGTCCGTGCTCTCTGTAATTACGGCTTCACGGAGATGTTCAACAATGCAGTGGAGCATTCTTCTGGCGCTGAGATAGTGGCGAGTCTGAATCGAACGCATGTGCGATGCACATTGAGCGTGCGAGATGACGGGATCGGTATCTTCAAGAAGATCAAGGAGGGTCTGGAACTGGCCGAGGAACGGGACGCCATTCTAGAGCTTACGAAGGGGAAGGTAACGACTGACCCAGCGGGCCACACTGGCGAGGGGATTTTCTTCACCACTCGGATGTGTGACTCGTTCAGTCTCTTAGCCAACCAGCTGTTCTTTTCTCATGAAGTATCGGAAGAGGATTGGCTCATTGAGAGTCGATCAGAATCAACAGAAGGCACAGCGGTTTTGATGAACATAGCTTCGGCGACGGCACGAACACCATTGGAGGTGTTTAGCAAGTATACAACCAATGGCGAGGTTGCGTCCTTCGACAAGACGCATGTGCCAGTAAGGTTGCTTCTTGTGGGAGATGAAAATCTTGTGTCGCGTTCTCAGGCCAAGCGACTACTCGCAAGGTTCGCCAAGTTCAGGGAAGTCATGCTAGACTTCGATGGCGTAAGCCACATTGGGCAGGCGTTCGCCGACGAGATTTTTCGAGTCTACGCGACCCAGCATCCCGATATTAGCATACTGCTGCTTCGGGCAAACGAGGACATCAAGGCAATGATTGCTTGGGTATCGAGTCAAGAGGATTCGTGATCGTGGCCCTTGCCAGCCCTTCTCAGATTAGGACACTACCAGGCTCTGGGATTGCCGGGCGGAGCTGCGGCGGGCACGCCTTGCGGATCCGGACGCCCGGGGGGACCGCTCGCAGCCGATCCCTGGAGTTCAGGCTGCGTCCGGCGTTGCGAATCCCGCCTGTGCGCACTACCTTATCTGCGGCATGGACTCACTGGGCATAGCTCTGGTGTTCGAGCCGCTGACGTGGGCGATCGGGCTGTCGGCCGTGGCCGCGGGAGTGCTCCTGGCGGAGGCGGTCGCCATGTCGGCGCCCATTCGCAGGGGCGGCAAATGGGCGTTCTGGATCGTCCTGGCCGCCTCGGCGGGGGCGGGCATGCTCCTGGCCTGGGTGTGGGGCAACTGGGCGGGCGAGGTCACTCCGCTGGCCAAGCCCCTGTTCGGGCCGCTGCCGACGGCCTCGCGGGCCGCGATCCTGATGGCCATGCCCGCCCTGACGACGACGTGCGTGCTGCTGGCCGTCGCGGTCATACACCGCCTTGCCTCCGCATTGGCCGGGGCCCGGAGCATCGCCGGCTTCCTCGGCGCCCTGCTGCGAGGGATGGGCCTGACGGCCCTGGCGGGCGCGACGGCGTTCTGGGTGCCCCCCGGCGCGGTCGTCGCGATCGGCGTCTGCACCATCATCTGGGCCGTGCGCTCCTACCGAAGGACGACCTCTCCCGTTCGACGGAGGACCAAGGCCTTCCTGCTGGGCCTGCGGATCCTGGTGGTGGTGCTGTTGACGATCTGGGCGATCCGCCCGGCGCTGGAATACCGCCACAAGGAGGACGTCAAGACGGCCCTGCTGGTCTGTGCGGACACATCCTCATCGATGCAGCGGTCCGACGCGGTTGATCCGGCCGCCTCCGGGCCACCCGCAAAGGGCGCCGAGCCGGTATCCCGAATTCGGGCCGTACGGCAGGCGCTCAAGTCGCGCGAGGACGACCTGGCAGACCTGGCGGACAAGGCCGACTGCGAGCTGATCTCCTTTTCCGCCGGCGCCGCGGCCCCGGAGAGCTTCGTAAGCGGCCTCGGTTGGAGCCTCTTTTCCCTCCGCAGCGCCGACGGGCCGGCCACGGCCCTGGGCGACGCCCTGT
Organism: uncultured Planctomycetaceae bacterium; assembly: GCA_964427875.1. Taxonomy (GTDB): domain Bacteria; phylum Planctomycetota; class Phycisphaerae; order SM23-33; family SM23-33; genus CAYRVX01. The sequence goes on along the minus strand of CAYRVX010000003.1, from coordinate 122,850 downwards.
CTGAAGCCTTCGAGCTTTATGTCGCCCAGCAGAGAAAGGTCGCGGCCATCATCCTGATCTCCGATGGCTGCAACAACACCGCCGACGTGATGGAGCCCGGCAAACTCGCCGCCCTGATGGGCTCCCGGAACGTACCCATTCACACGGTCGGCGTCGGTTCCGAGCGCATCACCGGCGCCACCAGGACGCTCACCGTCCGGGACCTGGCCGCACCGGACGAGGTGGAGGCGTTCAACCGCCTGCCCATCACGGCCGTTGTCGAAGCGATGGGCTTGCAGTCCAAGCGAGTGAAGGTCACGTGCAGATTCGGCGACGAGGAGATCGGCTCGGAAACGTTCGCCGTCGGCCGATTGCGGTCCACCCAGCCGGTCCGGTTCGTTCACGTTCCCCTGTCGCCCGGATTCCACCGAGTGACGGTTGCGGCCGAGGTCGTCGGCGAGGCACCGAAGAACATTGCCGGCCGGCCCGACGCAAGCAAGCTGGTCCACGTCGTGGACCGGGAGATGCGCGTTCTGTACGTGGAGGGCAAGTTCCGGTACGAGGCGAAGTACATCGCGCGGGCGTTGATCGCCGCCCGGCGGTTCACGACGGACCGGCGGGTCCTGCTTCAGCCGCTGATCGACAGGCGCCCGACCCCGCTGAGCGAGAGGCTGGACGACTGGCTGGCCTACCACGCCATCATCTTCGGCGACGTGGGCGCGGCGCACTTCACGGGCAGGCAGCTCGAGATCATCCGCGACCTGGTCGGCAAGTACGGCAAGGGATTCTGCATGCTCGGGGGGTCGAACAGTTTCGGCCGCGGCGGCTGGGCCGATACGCCGATTGCGGACGTGCTGCCGATCGACCTGGAGACATCGAAGCTCCAGATCGACACTCCGATCAAGGTTGTGCCCACGCGGGACGGGCGGGAAAGCGACATGATGCGCCTCGGGGAGACGGGCGGGAACGTGGCGGCGGAGTGGGACAAGCTCGACCTCCTGCCCGGCGCGAACAGGTTGGGCGGCCTGAAGCCCGCTGCCACCGTCCTGGCCGAGACCCCGCAGGGCATCCCCTTGATCGTCACGCAGCCCTACGGCAAGGGGCGGGCGGCGGCCATCGCGTTCGACACCACGTGGCGGTGGGTCCTGACGAAGAAGGACACCGCCGACCTGCAACGGAGGTTCTGGCGGCAGGTGGCGCTGTTTCTGGCCGCACCGAAGGGCACCGTGTGGGTCGTCACGGACAAGACGAACTACGACCTGCGGCGGCTGCGGCGCGGAACGGAGGTGATACGGATCAGCGCAGGCGTGGAGGACTCGCGAGGGCGCCCCCTGCTGGACGCGCCCGCCCGGGTCAGGCTGGCGGACCCGGACGGCAAGGAGATGCCGATCGTGCTTCACAAGGCCGGAAAGATCCGCCGGGGACAACTGCTGCCACCCACCAAGCCGGGTGTGTACACGCTGAAGATCGACACGCACGTGGGCGGCAAGGCGCTCGCCGCCGAACACCGCTTCGAGGTCTTGCACCGCGACCTGGAATCGCTGGAAGTGCTTGCCAATCATGATCTTATGCGCCGCATCGCGGCCCTCAGCGGCGGGAAGTTCGTCCCCCTCGAGCGGTTCGGCGATCTGCTGAGGCAACTCCGCGTAACCACCAGGCCGGAAAAGCGCGACACGGTGACCCACGTGAAGCTCTCCCAAAGCCTCCGCTGGCCGATCATCGCCGCGATCATACTGCTGATGTGCGCGGAATGGGCCTTCCGGAAACGAAAGGGGCTGGTCTAGTCTTCCCGCAGCTCACCGAAAGACGTGGGTCCGCAGTCCGTCCCGCAATGTGGGCCCGCGGCGATCCAGCCTGGCGCGTTCCACCAGCAGCCAGACGAGCACAACTACCCACATCACGACTGCGATGACCACCACTATGGGAAGGGAGATCGCACTGACCTTGGCCCAAGCGGCGGACCCCGGCACGGGCGCATCCGGCGGCACGACGTGGGGCTGGTAGGCCGCCCAGCCCACCAGCACCGCCCCCAGGGCGGCCACGATCGCCTGGCAGATGGCCGATACCCAAGACCACGAGATGCTGCACCGCTGCCGCGAGCTCCACATCACCAGAAACAACGACGCGGCAAGCCACGCCATGCCCACCAGGTCGATGACGATCCCCGCCTCCACGAAGACCGTCTTCAGCACGTGCGCGCTGTCTCTCAGGGCGAAATCCCGAACGACCGAGGACTTGAGCAGCTCCTGGACCACGTCGCGGCTGACGCCCGCAACCACGGCCCACACGAGATACGCCGCCCCGGCAAAGGACAGGGCCAATCCCACGTCGGTCCGGGATGTACGTCGCATTCGTCCGAGCATGCCATTATTACACCGCGCGCGGATGCGTGGGTCAAACAAACTGAAGCCCATGGTGGGCGGAACGCTCCCGGCCGCCGCCCCCGGAGAAATCACCGTGCCGCTTTCCCCGGCCATGCGTTACACTGATTGGGAAGGGAGAGACGGTCACGATGCGAAAAACCGCCCTCGTTTTGTACGTCTGTGCCGCGTTGGCCGTGCCCTGCGCCGGCGACATCGTCTACATGAACAACGGCAAGGCCCATCGCGGCGAGGTCACCCGCGACGGGGACAGGGTGCTGATCAAGAAGGCCCTGGCCACCATAGCGGTCGACATCAAGGATGTGCATAAGATCATCAAGTCGGATAAGCCCGCCGACAGCCACGTCGACCGCCCGATCGGGGCAACGTTAACGCTTCGGACCCCCCCGACCGGCCCGGACCGTTACACGCGCCCGGGGCCCCACGTGTTCCTGGCCATGCGCCAGCTCGCCGGCTCGCCCAGCGGGACGAGTGCCTATGAGCTTCGCCAGCAGATCAAGAAGTGGCAGATCAGGGTGCACGACCGCGAGCGGAAGTTCATGAATCGGTGGGTCTCACCGCGGGACATGGAACGGGCCAGGGAGGAGTTCTCCGTCAGGCTCGGCAAGACAAGGGAGCTTCTGAGCAAGATTCGCCGCGCGGGTTCCGCCACGGCCGGGGGGCGAGCCGCGCAGGGGAGGTACCGTCGCAGCCTGGCGGTCCTGTTTCGCGAGGCCGCCCAGGTCTGGCCCGACCTGCTCATGCGGGACTTCCTGATGGCCGTCTCGCATCTGGAGGGCCTGAATTACAACGGCGCGCTCCAGACGTTCAACGGGTGCATCGCCGCGGCGCCCCGCGTGGCGGCCTTTCGTCAAGGCAAGGCGTTGGCCCTGGCCGGCAAGAACCGGAAGATCGAAGCCCTCGCGGCGTGCCTGGAGGTGCTCCATCTCCAGCCGAATTCCCGCGACGCCTACGACATGGTTAAACAGGCCATGACGGACACCCCGGGCGAGTTGATGACCGACCCCACCTACGTCCTGGCGAAGGAGATCATGGGGCTCTACGAAGAGCCCCGCAGCAAGACCTACAGTTACGGGGGAACGAGCTGGCTGATGCCCGGCCGGGCGTGGAAGGCCCGGGAGTTCACGCTTCCCACGCCGCCGTACGACCGACTGGTCTTCCGGCAGGCCGTCGGGGTCCCCGTCGGCAAGAACGCGCTGCTGGTTGACAAGGGCGCGCTGGCGGACGCCCTGGAGACGTTCGTGGCGATCAAGCCCGGTGTCGTGGTGCCGGCGAAGGTCCAACGGACCAGCACGTGGGGGGTGAAGAAGGAACCGGCACCGCTGGTGCTGGTGATCGTGGAGGACTTCGAGTTCACGCCGCTGAAGGCGGACGCAGCGGCACAGGTCTCCAAGAAACAGATGCTCACGGTCTACGGGCTTGGCGTGTACGAGGAAATGGGAAGCGAGGTCCGGCAGATTTCCGCCTTCGTCGAGGATGTTGGCCCCGACGGGACGCTGAGCCTTTCCCCGAAGTTGGCGCCCGGCGAAACCGTCGGGCCCGCCGTCACGAAAGACGGGCAGTTGGTTGGCTTCCTGGACGGCAAGACGAACGCGATGGTCGACGGCGGCGGCCCGGACCGCTTCATCCCCGTTGCAGAAGTCGCCAATCTCGTCAAGCAGGCCGGCAGGACCAGGAGCTCCTTCGGGGGGTACAGCCGCGTGAAACGCAAGATCGTTCCCAAACCCGCGGAGGGACGGTTCTTCGTGGTATACATCACGGGCGCCGAAGGTGTGAAGAGAAACCGCCTGTAGGCTGCCTCCCGCTTGTCGGGCTTGCCTCCGGCCCAGCCAATCGCTACAGTATGCCGTCTGTCCGGTCCAAGCAGGAACAGGAGACGTCGATGAACCGACTGGAAAAGGCGGACCCGGAGGTGGCCCGTATCATCCAGGCCGAGCAGCGCCGCCAGGCCGAAACTCTGGAGATGATAGCCTCGGAGAATCACGTCTCGCCGCCGGTCCTGGTCGCCCTGGGTTCCGTACTGACCGACAAGTATGCCGAGGGGTATCCCGGGGAGCGATACTACTGCGGCAACCAGAACATAGACAACGTCGAGCGGCTCGCCATCAAGCGAGCGAAGGAGCTCTTCGGCGCAGAGCACGCCAACGTCCAGCCCCACTGCGGGACCAGCGCGAACCTGGCCGTCTACCTGGCCGCCCTTCAGCCGGGCGCAAAGATCCTGGGCATGGAACTCGCCCACGGCGGACACCTCTCCCACGGAATGAAGATCAACGTTTCCGGCAAGTTCTACAAGACATTCGGCTACGGTGTTGACCCCGATACCGAGAGGATCAACATGGACGACGTCCGCCGCAGGGCGTTGGAGCTGCGGCCGGACATCCTTGTCGCCGGGGCTTCGGCTTATCCCCGGATCATCGATTTCGAGGCGTTCGGCAAGATCGCCGGCGAGGTGGGCTGCCCGCTGCTGGCGGACATCGCCCACATCGCAGGGCTTGTCGTCGCAGGGGTCCATCCGGACCCCATAGCTCACAGCACGTTCGTCACCACGACAAACCATAAGACGCTGCGTGGGCCGAGGGGGGGCATCATCCTCTGCCGGAGGCAGTGGGCCGAGAGGATCGACGCGGCGGTGTTTCCGGGTTTGCAGGGCGGCCCGCTCGAGCACGTCATCGCTGCCAAGGCCGTCGCCTTCCATGAAGCAATGAAGCCGGAATTCAGAGAATACGCCGCCGCCATCGTCGCAAATGCCAAGGCCCTTGCCGAAGGACTGATGGCGGCAGGCTGGCGGCTGGTATCCGGCGGCACGGACAACCACCTCCTTCTGGTTGACCTTCGCAGCCGTGATGGGGATCTGGCGGGGCAGGTGGCCTCAGACCTGCTGGCGCGGACCGGGATCATCACCAACAAGAACGTCATACCCTTCGACCCGAGGAAGCCGGCGGAGACCTCCGGGATCAGGCTGGGCACGCCCGCGCTGACAACGAGGGGTATGGGCACCGCCGAGATGAAGACGATCGCCGGCTGGATTGACAAGGTCCTCACGTCGGGAGGCAGCGAAGCCCCCTTGGAGGACATCCGCGCGAAGGTGGGCGAGCTGTGCAAGCAGTTTCCCATCCCGAACGACCCCGCCGGTTGAGACGATACGCAGAGGCAGAGGGCGACATCATGCGAGAGGTTTACCGAATACTGGACGCAAACTTCAACCGGGCCCGGGAGGCCCTCCGCGTTGCAGAGGATTGCGGCCGATTCGCCTTGAACGACCCGGCCATCACTGCCATGGCAAAGAACCTACGCAGTGATCTGGCGGAGATCCTCCAGGCCATGCCCGCCGAGGAGTTTCTCGTCAGCCGCGACACGCCCGGGGACATCGGCACGGAGATCTCCAGCCCAAGCGAGACCAGGCGAGGCGATCTGGCCGACGTGGTGACCGCCGCCTGCAAGCGCCTGACCGAGGCGCTGCGAACGATCGAGGAGTATGGCAAGTTCATCTGTCGCGAGAAGGTCCTCCAGATCGAGAGGATGCGATACAACGGCTACACCCTGGAGAAACGCATCGTAGGGCGACTGATGATCGGGCGCCGACTGGCCGAGGCGAAACTGTACGTCCTCGTCAGCAGGTCTCTGTGCACGGGCAGCCTTCGAGAAGTCGCGCGCGGTGCCATCGCGGGCGGGGCGGACATCCTGCAGCTCCGCGACAAGAACGTCCCCGACGACGAACTCCTGGCCCTGGCCGCCGAATTGCGAGGACTCACGGACGAGACCGGGCGGATCTTCATCGTGAACGACCGCGCCGACGTCGCCGCGGTCGTCGGCGCCGACGGCGTCCACCTCGGCCAGCACGACCTGCCTATCGCCGAGGCCCGCCGACTGCTGAGGCCCGGGGCCGTCGTCGGGCGAAGCACGCATTCCCTTGCTCAGGCAAAGGCAGCCGTCAACGAAGGCGCCGACTACATCTCGGTCGGACCGATCTTCCCAACGGAGACCAAGGACGCCGGAGAGCCTGTGGGACTCGATGTCCTCAAGGAAGTCGCCGAGGCCGTCACCCTGCCCATCGTCGCCATAGGCGGCATGAGGGCCGACACGGCCGCTTCCGCCTTGGCAGCCGGGGCGTCCCTGGTGGCCGTCTGCTCGGCCGTCTGTGGAAGCCGAGACCCCAAGGCCGCCGCAGAGGCCATCCGACGGCAGGTCGACTGAGGCACCCCGCCACGCCGGCAGGAAGTGACCTCATCCCGGAGAATGCCAACGGGTCAGATGCTCTTGCAGACCGCTTGGCCAAACGGGCTTTGCCGTCGCCGAGCCTGCAAAGGCCCATGACACGAAGAGGCGTGCGGCACACAGGAGCAGTTCCCCCACCGGGGTACCCAACTCACACAGCGCGCGTACAGGGCATGGCGCGCCAGAACCTGATGATCGCAAGCAGAGGTGATCGGTCCGGGCGCTCTGGGAGAGGGCACCCAATAAAGTGGGCGGCCGGCACGTGGCGCGCGGGGGGGGACGCGCCGAGGAATCATGCCGGGCCGCCCATATATTTTGTCACACAAAACGTCCAAGCCGCTATGATCGGCTCCTTATAATTCTAGGCCTCTACTTGGAGAAAAAAAAGTCGATCTGCTGCTTAATCCGCCGGCGCCCCATCCGCCCGCCCGTCGCCCACCGCAGCAACCGTGAAGGGAGAAAGGAGCGGGTGCGGAGCCGGAGGGGAAATACTCCAATACCTTGAAATATCCTATTCTCATGTTGTCCGACGTAAACGCGCGTGGCGTATGACGCAACCTCGTTCTGTTAGCCCTCTTGCGCCAGATAGAGCCGCGCGGGGTGTTGACGGATCGCAACGCAATGGGGCAGGCCAGGACAACGTGCGCGCGAAGATCGACGGGTTTATGCCAAAAGTTCACAATGACTTGCATACCCCGTTGGGGCAAGATGGCTGGCTCGCCGTCACAACGGCATACCGTTTGTATTATAAACAGGTGGAGGCCCTTTGCCGGAGGGCGAAGGTGCAAAGGCGAGGGCTTCGGCAGTCGGATCGGCCGATCAGGCTGCAAAGGCTTGCCCGAAGGGAAGGAGGGCCGAGTCGATCACGTCCAGCCGGATCGACTCGGTTTCTTTTTTGCGCCCGTCGAACTCGTCTGCCGCCGCGCTGCCGAGCAGGTCGGCGACGGTCTGGCCCTTACTTTCCCCCGGTCCTTTTCTTCTTCGGCGAAGCGCCGTCCAAGGCAACGTCCAGCACGTCACGGATCGTCTTAACGAACTCGAAGGCGAGCTCCTTCTTGGCCTCACCAGGCACGTCCGCGAGGTCCTTGCGGTTCCGCTCGGGCAAGACGACGGTCTGGATCCCTGCCCGCTTCGCGGCCAGCACCTTTTCCTTGATCCCGCCGACGGGCAGGACGAGTCCGCGAAGCGTGATCTCCCCGGTCATGGCCACATCGCCGCGAACGGGCTGGTCCGTCAGCAGGCTGGTGAGGGCCGTGACCATGGCGACGCCGGCCGACGGGCCGTCCTTCGGCACGGCCCCGGCCGGCACGTGGACGTGGATGTCTGTCTTGCCGAACTGGTCCGGGTCAACGCCGAGCCTCCTGGCGGAGCTCTTGACGAGACTCAAGGCCGCGACGGCCGACTCCCGCATCACGTCCCCGATCTGGCCGGTCAGAGTGAGCGTTCCCTTTCCCGGATACGCGGCGGCTTCGATGAAGATGATCTCGCCACCGGTGGGCGTATACGCCAGACCCGTCGCCACTCCCGGCACGGAAGTTCGCAGCGCCACCTCCCTTTCGTACTTCGCCGGGCCGAGCGTATTCGTCACGAGCCTGCGCGTGACCTTCCGCGACCTGGCCTTGCCCGCCGCGATGAGGGCCGCAATCCGCCGGCAGACGGTTCCGATCTGACGTTCCAGTTCCCGGACGCCCGCCTCGCGCGTGTAGCGATCGATGATCGCCGTCACGGCCTCGGGGGTCCAACGGGCCTGGGGGCCCTTCAACCCGTTGGCCTTCAACTGCCGCGGGAGAAGGTATTTCGTGGCGATGTGGAGTTTCTCCTCCCGCGTATACCCGGGCAGCTCAATGACCTCCATCCTGTCCCGCAGCGCCGGGGGCACCGTTCCCATGTAGTTGGCCGTGCCGATGAACATCACGCTGGAGAGGTCAAATGGGACATTGAGGTAGTGGTCCTGGAAGGTGTTGTTCTGGGCCGGGTCGAGCACCTCCAGCAGCGCGGAGGTCGGGTCCCCCCGGAAGTCGCTGCCGACCTTGTCAAGTTCGTCCAGCATGAAGACGGGGTTCTTCGTGCCCGCCTTTCGGACCTCCTGGATGATCCGTCCCGGCAGCGCGCCGATATAGGTTCGTCTATGGCCGCGGAGCTCCGCTTCGTCTCGCATGCCCCCAAGGCTCATTCGGATGAACCTTCGCTCCAGCGCGCGGGCGATAGACTGACCCAGCGACGTCTTGCCGACGCCGGGCGGGCCGACGAAGCACAGGATCGGGCTGCGCGAATCCGGTGCGAGCTTCCGGACGGCCAGGTATTCCAGGATCCGTTGTTTGACCTTATCCAGATCGTAGTGGTCTTCGTCCAGCACCTCGGCCGCGACGTTCACGTCCAGTCGGTCCCGGGTGGTCTTGCTCCAGGGCAGCTCCGTCATCCAATCCAGGTACGTGCGGAGGACGTGGTACTCCGGCGAGACGACGGGGAGCTTGCTGAGTCTGTCCAACTGCCGGAAGACCTCGGTGGAGACGGTCTCGGGCATGCCCGCCGCGGCCAGTTTCTCGCGGAGATCTTCAATCTCGACTGTCTTCTCATCCGCCTGGCCGAGCTCCTTCTGAATGGCCTTGAGCTGCTCCTGGAGGAAGTACTCCCGCTGAGACTTGTCGATATTGGCCTTGACCTGGCTTTGGATCTTGTCGGACAGCTCAAGCACCTCGAGCTGGCGCTGAAGTTCGACGCCCACACGCCGGAGACGCTCGTTGACGTCCAGCTCCGCCAGGAACTGCTGCTTGGTGGCCAGCTCCATCTGAACGTTGGAAGCGAGGAAGTCGGCCAGCCCGCCGGGCTCGTCAATGTTGTTAAGGACGACCATGGCCTCTTGGGGCACGTTGGGGGACAGTTGGATGATGCGCCCGGCCGCGTTCCGGGCGTTGATCATCAGCGCGTCCGTTTCCGTGCTGTGGGTGAGAATGTCCGACAGTTCGCGGGTCTGCGCGCGGAAGTACGGCTCGGACTGAATCCACCGCTCGATCCTCACGCGCTTCACCCCGCTGGCGATGACGCTCTGACTGCCGTGCTCCAGCCGCAGCAACTTGAGCACGACCGCAGCCGTCCCGATGTCATACAGGTCGTCCGGCCCCGGATCGTCGTTGCCCGGGTCCTTCTGACAGACGATCACGATGACTTTCTGGTCCGGCAGGACGTCCTCGAGCAGGAGTTTCGATTTCTCCCGTCCGATGGCTATCGGGACGATGGTGCCGGGAAAGAGCACCATGTTCCGGACGCAGAGAACGGCCGCCTCGGCGGGGATCTTGATCTCCCGCGCGGGTTTGAGCTTATCCTCGGGCGCCCCGGGGCGTATGACGATCTCGGTGTCTTCTTCGCCGACGACGGGCGTTTTCCTGGAATTCTCCCGTGCCATGCCACCCTCACCTGGTCTTGGGGATTCGGACCCAGAGATACCCGTTGCGATAGAAGGCCTCGGTCGCATCCACGTCCACTCCTTCCGGCAGTTGAATCTCCCGGTTGAACGGCCCGTGGTCGATCTCCATCAGGTGCAGGCGGACATCGCCCTGCGAGTCGGGCTCTGAAGGCATCGCGCGGTCGCCCGTGAGGATCAGCACGCCCTCCTCGGCACGCAGATCGATCTCGGAAGCCTTGACGCCCGCCAAGTCCACAACCACACAGTAGTACGTATCGTGCTCGCAGAGGTTGATGGCGGGCCTCCAACTGTCCGCTTGACGGTAATGCTGGAAGCTCGACCCGAGCACCTGGTCCATCCACTTGCCCATCCCTCTGCCCATGGAAGTGAACCTGTCCTTCTCCGCCATACGTAGCACATTGACCATGGTATGTGCCCTTTCCTGACGCGTCCGGCGGCCGGTCGCGGGGGACGATCGCCCGTCGTGCGAGCCGTCCAGACCGGATCCTGCCCACGCTCGAGAGGATGTGTTCCCTATGATTCTACCGCGCAAGGGCCAGAAAGCGAATTCCCTTTGCGCGCCCGAAGTTCGGCATGTTGGCGGCCCCGGAGCAATGGACCAGCTCGGTGGTTCGCCGGCGACTGGAGCTTTACCTCTCTGGCCGCCGTAGACGCCGCGCGATCAGGGCCGCCGTGACCAGCAGGTACAACAGCCCGGCGGGCAACGTCGTCGCCAGAAGCGCCCGCTGTGGCTGAAGATCGACCAGGAGGCCGATCTCGGGCAGGAGACCCCGATCCGCGGCCGTCGGGGCCGCCTGGCGCTGCCACTTGACATCCTCGATCCGCCGAGGCGTCGCGGACCCGCGCGGCGGACGGCGCCCGGGCGGCAGAAACAGACGATTCTCGTAGATCGCCACAGGCCTCTCGCCGGGGGCCAGGACGCGAAGTTCTATCGGCACCAGTCGATACACTGGCTCGCCTGCTCGCAGGCGACCTTCGGCAGCCACCGGCCGGTCCCAGGCGCTGGCACGCAGGACGACGTTCCGCACCTCGATCGGGCGCTCGCTCATCGTGAAGACGCGGAACAGCACGTCGCCCGTCAGGCCCGCCGGTGCCCTGAACGTCCACTCAAAGTGACGCCAGTCCGCGCCGATCTGCTCGGCGTGGACAGTCAAGCCGAGCGGCTCCGACTCGGCCCACGAGAGTCCCCAGCCGTGCTGGTAGATCTCGGCCCGCAGGGAGTTCGCTCCTCCGTCGTCCGGCCCACGAGCGTCCAGCGAGACGCGGTAGACCTCTCCCGCGGTCAGCTTCAGCGGCTGCTTGGCGATCGACCACCGCCAAAGGACCGGCGTTTGCAGGTGCAGCGTCCCTCCGGCGCGTTCGGCCAAGTCCAGCCACCAGTCGTCCGAGAGCAGGTTCGGCCCGTCAGGCGGGCGGGGGCCGTGCGGGATCCTCACCGATTCGATCACTTTGCGGACGGGCTCTCTGGCCGTCAGGATGTACCGCACGCCATAGAGGCTCAACAGGCGATTGCGTCGGATGAGGCTGGCCCAGTTGCGATTGGTCCCGAAAATCCGAAACCCCAGGAGTTGGGCATGGGCCGGCCGCTGGAACGGGCCGTAGGTGTTGATCGTCGATATGCCCAGTGCGTGGGCCGTCTTGGGGCGAAGCAGTTCCCCCGCCCGGTCATTGTACGTCTCGCCGATGCCCCACACGCAGTAGGAGTGGTCTTGGCCACTACGGGCTCGAAGCCATTCGGCCGCCGGCGAGACCTCCGGGTCCGGCGGGACGGCGTCGCCCCCCGGCACGTCCACAAAGCGCGTGATGAAGAACAGATCGACCAGCACCAGCACCACGAGGGCCGCCGCCCGGCGGCGCGGTGCCGCCAGCCACAGGCGCACGACCACGAAAGTCGCGGCGGCCAAGGCGAACTGCACCCACACCGCCGGATTCGTCGGAATGACCGCCTTCAGGGCCTGCCATCCCGCCTCGCCGCTGTCAAAGAAGATGATCTCCCCGCCAAAGAAGGCCACGGAGATCACTCCAACGGCGGCAAGGAGAATCAGAGTCGCAACCATGGCGGCCGGCAGACCTCTTGAGGCGCCCCACGCAACGCACCGGCGGAGCGGTCCGACACGGTCGCAGCTCTTGCCGACGGCGACCAGGTGAATCGCCACGGCCGCCAGCGTCGCCAGCGCCATGTCCAGCCCAAGGACCATCCGGGCAGGGCAGCGGATCACCCCCAGGATCGGCAGCACGTGAATCAGGCGATAGGTCGGCAGGTAATACCCCAACATCCAGATCCCGGTGCCGATGGCGATCCACGTCCAGGCTCTCACGAGCGGTTGAAGGGTCTGTATCCCTGTCTCACCGGCCCTTGCCGGAAGGAGGCTTTCGGGGTTATCCCTCGCTGGGCCAAACGCGGCATCCTCGGGCGCCTGGTCACGGTTTCCCTTGCGATACACCTTCCACACCGCTCCCGCCGCCAGGACCAGCGTCACCAGTCCGACGTATCCCAGGGTCTCGCACAGATGCCACGGGCCCCACCAATTCGTCGGGAAGAAGTTCGGCGTGCGGCAGCCGAGCACCATGGGAAACAGCGCCAGGATCCCCGAGGCCGGAAAGAAGCTGTTCTCGCCCGCGGTGGCGTAGCCGATGCGGTTTCGCGTGACCTGCGCGAGCACGCGGCCGGTGGCTTCGATTTGCGGCCCGGCCAGCGCGGCCGCCATAATCAGTGCCGCCGTGGCGACGGCAATCGACCGCACCAGCGGCCGGCCCCGAAGCAGGAGATATGCCGACAAGATCAGCCCCATGTGGATGACGGTGGGCCAGTGACCGGCCGCGATCGTGAGGAAGGCCGTCGGCACCATCCAGGCAAACGCCCCCGCCGGCCGGCGGCGGAGGTGCTCAATGCACCACAGTCCCCACGGCAAGTACGCCCCCGCATGGAGGATGGACCAGTGCACGCGGTGACCCACCAGGAAGCCGCAGAACATGAACGCCGCCGCGCCGAAGCACGCGGCGGGGCGGATCAGCCCGATACGGCGCAGGTACACGTACGCCCCGCCGCCGGCCAGCGAAAAGGCCAGGAAAAGCGTCACGGCGTACGCAGACTTCGGGGCCATCAGCGCGAACAGCCACGTGGGAGGATACATCACCGCCGACTGCGGATCGCCCATCAGCGGCATCCCTGTCGCTTCATGGGGATTGTGCAGCGGCCAGCGGCCTTCGCGCAAGGCCCGGCCGACCATCTTCCGCAGCGGGTAGTAGTAGATCACGTCGTCCTCGCCCGCCGATGTGGGATTGCCCCACAGCGTGTGAAGCATGACCATGGGCCCCAGCACGATCAGAACCATCGGAAGCGCTGCCCGCAGAGCTTTCATCGAGCCACTCAACCCGCCAGCACACCCGCCTGCCGGAGCGTTTGAAGCACGAGCTGTTCAAACGGCACGTTGGAGGCCGCGGCCACGTACGTCGCACCGCGCGAGGCCGCCGTCCGCGCCAGGCCCGCACCGAACTTCTCCCACCGCCGGCGGTAGCTGGCCCTGATCTCGTCCGTCACGTGAAGGACCATCGTTTCGTCGGTCTCCGCCTGTTGCAGGCGGATCGGCCCGCTCAGCTCAGGCGATGCATCGAGCGGCGAATACACATGCAGGACCGTCACGTCGCAGCCCCGGCCGCGCAGCTCGGCCAATGTGTCGGAAAGCTCCTCCCCGCAGTCCAGCAGGTCACTGAGCAGCAGCACGGTCGCCGGCCCGTCCATCTGGCCGGCGAACGCCTGTACACACCGCCGCAGGTGTGTTCTCCCGCCCGGCCGGAGGGCCACCAGGAAGTCCAGCACCTCGAGGATCTGCCCGCGGTTGCGACCGGTGCGAAGCGGCTGAGCCAGTTCGGCCGCGAACGGCTGGACGATCACGCGCTCCAGTCCGCCCATGGCCACAAACGCCAATGCCGCCGCGGCCCGGCGGGCGTAGTCGAACTTGTCCGTCGCTCGCGGCGGCGCCATCGACGCGGAAACGTCCAGCAGGATCGCCACGTCGGCCTCGCTCCGTTCGTGGAACAGCCGAAGCAGGAGCCTCTCCATCCGGGCGTAGTATGGCCAGTCGATGAAGCGGATGTCGTCTCCCGGTGCGTAGAACCGATGATCGGCGAACTCCAGTCCGTCGCCAAGCCGCCGGCTGCGCCGCGAGCCGCTCGCGCCCCGCGCCGTCAGGCGCTTGGCGGTCAGATGCAGCCGCTGGAGCCGGGCCAGAAACTCCTCGTCAAAGAGGTCATCCCGTCGCCGTCTTGCCATGCTTCCATTAACGCCGAAATCGCCGGTCTTTGCACGGGTTTTCGCTCGGAATCACGGCAGGGGCCCGCGCGCCCTCTTCGACGCGACCCACGCCTAACTTGGTTCGTCGCCATCCAGACGCTACAATCCCTCTGCGATGAAAGAGCGCACGTTTCTCAGAGAGACGTTTCTTTTGCTCCTCGTTTCAACGGCTTGTCTTGCCGTCGGGTGCGAGCAGATCCAGATGCGCGTCCAGGGCAGCGGCGGCATCAGCGGTCGGCCGCTTCGGGTCTGGGCAGCCAGTGACATGGTCGGCCTGACGGACCGGACGAAAAGGGTCGAGGATGAAGGGCTGTTCGACAGCAGTCGAAAGACGATTTCACTCTTCGCCGCCGCCAACGAGACCGTCAGCTTTCAGATCGTCGTCGATGGGGGGCCCGGCGGCGCGAAAGACGTGAGGCTCGCGTGGACCGCCCTGTCCGGCCCCGGCCGCGCGGCGATCCCGGGGGCGAGCATTCGGGCCTTCCGCATGTTGCCGCTGCGGGTCAGCGAGTATCCGCCGTGGTACCTTCGTCTGGTGGAGGAGGTCCCCGCCCCGGCCGGAGCGTATGATCCCCTCGTGCCGATCAACGCGTCCGACGACGGACATTCCTTCGACATTGACCCCAACGGCCGATTGGCCTTGTGGATCGACCTGGCCGTGCCGCGCGGCGCCGCGGCGGGCGACTACAACGGCACGCTCACCGTATCGGCCGCCGGCCGGGAGCACTGGACCGCGGCGCTGAGGTTGGAGGTGTACTCCTTCGTGCTGCCCGACGCACGGCCGGTGCCGGCCTTGGGAGGCTTCGACCACCGAGAACTGCTCGGCGCGTTCCTGACCAGAGACGACCGGCCGTTCGACCCCGTCTACCTGGATCGCAGGAACCCGCTCGTGCGGCGGGGGCTCGTCCTGATCCGACGGCTGATGCGACTGGCCCACGATCACCGCCTGGACTTGTTCGATACGCAGGTCCGTCCCATCATGAAGCGCACGGCCGACGGCGAAGTGAAGCTCCAGTGGCAGGACTACGATGCTGTCGTGATGCCGTACCTGGACGGTACGGCCTTCGACGACCGGATCGGCTGCGCCGCCTGGCCGCTGCCGCTGAGCGGGGACTGGCCGAAGCCCGAGTACTACGCCGGTCTGTCGGCCGCAGCGTACGAAGAGACCGTGGCGGCTCTTCTGGCCGCCTGTCGTGACCACTTCGCCAAGCACACCCAGGCCGGTGAGCGGATGTTTTTCTGGCCCTGCCGCAGGCGGACCGGCCCGGAGGCGTACAAGACGTACGCCCGGCTGGCGGCCATCGCGAGAAAGGTCGATCCGAACACGCCAATTCTCTGCCAACTGCCGCCAAGCGCGCCCCCGGGGGCGCCCTGGCGGGCGCCGAGCAATCTGCGGGGCCTCACGGATATCATCGCGCCGCCGGGCGACATGCTGGACCCGACCATCGCCGCCTCGGCCGCCGGAGCGGAACATCCGCTGGCAGGCGTCTGGCTGGCGCCGGCGACGCCGCCCTACATGCCCAGCCTGGGCGTGATCGCCAGGCCCGCCGACGTCCGCGCCATGGTCTGGTTCGGCATGAAGTACCGGTGCACCGGCCTCTTCCTGCCCGATGTCCTGCACTGGTCGACGGACCCCTTCGCGCCCATCGCCGGGAGCGAGACCCGCCTGTTCTATCCCGGCACCATCGCGGGCATCGAAGAGCCGCTGCCGTCCGTCCGGCTGAAGCGTATGAGACGCGGGCTTCAGGACATCGCCTATCTCTGGATCCTTCAGAAGCGTCAGCGGGCCGGTGTGGCCCGCGCCATGACGAACTCGCTGGTGAGATATGCCGGGCTGGCGGGCATCGGCGACAATTACCTCGATCCCCGCCTCGACGGATGGGCCGGCGACGGGCAGACGTGGGTGCTCGCCAGACGCATCCTCGCGGAGGAGGTCCAGGCCGTGGTCAGCCTGGAACATGCCCCCCGCACACGAACGCTGGCCCATCGACTCTCCTGGCAGCGCCTCGGAGAGCAGACCCGCACACTGAAAGTCGAGCAGACCCGCTCTCTGGTCCGCCCGGCGCCCGGAAGCGAGACGGTCCCGCCCGAGAAACTCCACGTGACCATTCTGTTGGACCTGTTCAACCAGTACGGCCGTGAGGTGGAGCTTCGGGCGGGCCTCGGCGAGCTGCCCCGGGGATGGAAGGCCCTGGCCGCCACCGGCCTGACGACGAGAATCCCGCCCGCTTCGCGCAGGGTCGTTCGCCTGGAGGCCGTGGGGCCGGGCCCGCTGCCGACGAGGGGCAACGCCAGAATGCCCGTGCCCATCCGCCTGACCAGCAACGTGGAAAAGGACCGCCCCGTTGTCGCCTCTGTCGGCTTCCTCCTCGCCGGGCGAATGAAGGAGCCGCCGAAGATCGACGGGCTCCTGGACGACTGGCCCCCGCGCGCGGGCAACACGGCGAAGGATTTCAGGCTGATTGGCCGGCGGGGGCGCAAGGACGACGGCCTCGCCAAACGCCGGACCATGGCCTTTGTCCTTCGCGACGAGACAAACCTCTACATCGCCTTTCGCTGCGAAGAGCCGAACCTCTCCGGCGTGGTGAAGAAACCCAACAACCGTGTCCACTACGAGCAGTTGATGGCCGCCGGGGAAGACCTGGTGGAGGTCCTCCTTGATCCGGGCGCCAGGGCGGGCGGTCCGGAAGACCTGTACCACCTGATCGTCAAGCCCAACGGCGTGCTGATCAGTGAGCGAGGCGTCGGCTGCGATCCTCCGCTCGGCCGCGCAAGGCCCTGGGCCAGCTTCGCGGCTGTTGCCATTGGCGAGCGCCCGGGCGCCTGGACCGTTGAACTGGCCGTTCCCCTTGCCGCTTTCGGCGAGGGCGCAAAGGAGGCCTTCTGGCGAGTCAACTTCACCCGCTATGCCACCCAGGGCGCCGAGGCGTCGAGCTGGTCCGGCGCGCCTCGTTACTTCTATGATCCGCGGAACCTTGGTACCATGTTCATCAGCCCGGCCGCGATGAACGAGGAATGACCCAGCGCGTTTGAGGGAGCCGTCACGTGGGAAGCAAGACAGGCTGGATACTGGCAGTGGCGCTGATCATCGTCGTGATCGGCGTGGCGTACTTCGTGATCGTCGACCCGCCGACCTCCCTGCCGATAGACACCAACGTCGCGGGCTTCCTCGACCTGAAGGTGGTGGACGTGCCGTTGAGGGAAGTTATCGGGGTCGAGCCGACGGCGCCCGGCAACGCAGCGGAGGACTACCAGAAGGCGGTCCAGGTATACATATCCAGCGCCGACGACATCGAGGCCACCGGCGACGCCCCCCATTTCGACGGCCTCGTGGCCTCCGAGAACCCGTGGACCGACCCCGGTCTGAAGGCATGCAAGCAGATCGCCGCCCACGTGGCGGACGGGGCCAAGAAGAAGAATATGCGATACAGCTTCCTCTACAGCCCCAAGCACCTCAAGTTCGGATACCACCACGCTCACGCGGAGCACCTCTTCAAGGTGGCCGTGGGCGTGCACCAGTGCTACCAGATCCACAGGGACCGCAAGGAATACGCCCAGGCCGAAAAGCACCTCAAGGACCTGTTGATCTACGGCGTTCACGTGCTGAGCGAGCGCGCCTTCCCCCACGTCGGCTGGCAGGGCATCGAGATACAGACCACGGCCCTACAGAGGCTCCAGGAACTGTACAAGCTCTGGGCCGGGGCGCCGAGGCACCGGCTTGAATCGATCCGCCAATACGAGAGCTCCCTCCGTCTGGTCAGCGCGAACTACCGGAAGAAGAAGCGAATCGTCTGGGACAACATTCCGGCCAACGATCCCATTACGTTCGAGCCGCGCCTCTCGCCCGGGGACGTGTTCAACATGGCCGAGAACGAGAAGGACCGCGCCTGGAAAGCACAAGCCATTATCGCCCTGGGCGCCGTCAAGTACCGGGTGACCGGGCGCGGCGACCTCAAGAAGGCAAGGAGGCTGATCGAGCGATTCCTGCTCAGCGATGATCCCATCGTGGCGGCCTCGGCCAAGGCTGTCGACGAACTGACGGAGGATCAGTTCCTCCGCAGCGGCACCGACTTCGACGGAGAGCAGGATTACTGAACCCGTCCGGCGACCTGCCGGCCGAGGTGAATCATGCTCCTGGGCAACACGACACTTGAGGCCGAGGTGGTCGGCGAGGCGGCGGATCTCCGGAACCCGCCGGCGGCGCTCCTGGAGCTTATGGGCGACGCGGAAGACCCGGTCCTGCTGGATTCCTCGGCCTTTCACCCCGAGTACGGGCGGTCCAGCATTCTGGCCTGCTCGCCGACGGAAGTGCTGACCCTGCGTGACGGCGTCCTGAGCGACCGTGCGGGAAACGTGCTCGGCGCGGGGAGTGACGAGGCGATCTGGTCCGCCCTCGGCAAGGCCCTGTCACTGGTTCGGCTGTCCCAGCCGGGGACGGGCGGCTACGTGCCCGGATGGATCGGCTACGTCGGATATGAAGTCGGGCGCCACATAGAGCGGCTGCCCGGCGCCGCGGTTCGGGACACCCGCCTGCCCGATCTGCGGCTGGCGTTCTATGACGCGCTGCTGATATACGATTCCACGGACGGCCGGGCGTCGCTGGTGGAACTGAAATTCGCCCGCCCACCCCGCGGCGCGGGCCGGGGGGGGGCGATCCTCCGCGACGTCATCCGTCGCGCAAGCAGCATTCCCCCCGAACCGCCCCCTGAACCCACCGAGCGCGCCAGCGCCGCCGCACGCCCCTCCGTCGACGACGCGAGACCGAACTTCACCCCGAGTGAGTACCGCCGGGCCGTCCGGCGGTGCATCGACTACATCGCCGCCGGAGACATCTTTCAGGTGAACCTCTCCCAGCGTTTCGAGGTCGAGACCGCGCTCGACCCGCTGCGGATCTACCGCACGCTCCGCCGCCGGAACCCCGCGTGGTATGCGTGCTATCTCGACTTCGAGGAGGCCGGCACCCGATGCGCCGTTCTGTCCAGCTCGCCGGAGCTGTTCCTGCGCGTTCGCGGGCGTCGCGTGACGACCCGACCGATCAAGGGCACCCGCCCCCGCGTCGGTTCCCCGGAGGTGGACGCGGCCGCCAAGGCCGACCTGGTCGCAAGCGCGAAGGACAACGCCGAGCTGGCCATGATCGTCGATCTGCTGAGGAACGACCTCGGGCGCGTCTGCGAGTACGGCACGATCCGCGTCACCGAGCCCCGAGCCCTGGAGACCCACCCCACCGTATTCCATCTGGTCGGCACGGTCGAGGGCCTGCTGCGGTCAGGCGTCGGACCGGCCGACCTGCTGAAAGCGACCTTCCCCGGCGGGTCCATCACCGGCGCGCCGAAGATCCGAGCCATGGAGATCATCGACGAACTGGAGGGCTTGGCACGCTGCGTCTATACCGGCTGCATCGGCATCGTCGGCGTGAACGGTTCGTGTGAATGGAACATCGCCATCCGAACCATCCTCTGCGACGGCGGGCGGGTCCTCCTGCAAGTCGGTGGCGGCATCGTGGCCGATTCGGACCCCCTGGACGAGTATCACGAGACCCTCCACAAGGCCCGGGCCATGCTCGAGGCCATTGCCGAGGCGAGGAGCGGCCAGCCGGTTCCCCGCTGACCGTCACGGCCATTTCGTGCTATGATGTGGCCGAGGGAAGTCCGGATGAGAACGTATCCGATCATGTTGGACCTTCACGGCCGGTTGGCCGTCGTCGTGGGCGGCGGCCCGGTGGGGCTGCGAAGGGCCAGGTCCCTCCGCCGGGCTGAGGCACTCGTGAGGCTTGTAGCCCGGCAGATCGACGCCGATGCGGATCTCGGCGACCTGGAGGTCGTCCGCCGCCCGTATCATGCGGACCTGCTGGGAGGCGCCTTTCTGGCGTTCGCCTGCACGGACGATCGGGACCTGAACGCCCGGATCGCACGGGACGCCCGCCGGATCGGGGCCCTTGTGAATACCGCCGACACGCCGGAGGAGTGCGACTTCTACCTTCCGGCGACGGTGCACGAGGAGGACGTGGTCATAGCCGTCGGGACGGGCGGGGCCGCCCCGGGGGTGTCGGCCTGGCTGAAGGAACGCATCGCCGGCGAATTGCCCGAACGTGTAGGCCCGTTCGCCGCCGCCCTCGACGAGATCCGCACGGAGATCAGGGCCACCGTCGACGATCCGCAGCGCCGCATGAGAATCATGAAGCAGTTGGTCAGCGATGAGACCCATCGCGAGTTCCTCCGGGGCGGACCCGGCGGGCTCCGCGCGAAACTCTCGGAACTGATCGAGCGGTAAGGGGCAAGACCTATGCCTTCTCTGGAAGCCAGACTGCTGAGCCTCATGGCCCTGGCGGCCTACGCGATGGCGGCGCTGCTGGCGCTGATTGGCCGGCGATCGGGACGCGAAGGGGTCGGGCGGTGGGGGTCGATCCCTCTGGCCGCGGGGATCAGCCTAAGTCTGGCCACGCTGGTGCTGCGCCTCGCCCGCGGGCATTCTCCCACGTCCAGCGGGATCGACGCCTTCACGCTGCTGGCCCTGCTGACCGGCGCCGTGGTGACGTACTTCAAGGCCGTGGACGCCCTGCCGGGGGCCGGGCTTGTCCTGCTGCCGCTGGCGGCCGCGTGGTCCGTGCTGGCCGTTGCCCTGGGCGGGGCTGCCTATCGCGACTTCACGCGCGACTTCTGGAACGTGGCCCACGTGACGTTCGCCGTGGCGGCGGCGATCAGCTTTGCCGCCGCAGCCGCAGGGGGATGGCTATACCTGAGGAAGCACAAGCAGCTTCGCGGCAAGGACCCGGCGCTTTTCAAGTGGCCCCTGCCGCCTTTGGAGCGGCTGGATCGATTCGTCCGCCACGCGCTGCCGGCGGCCTTTGCCCTGGTGACCGCAACCATCGTCGCCGGACTGGCGGGCGCATTCCAGCCCGAACGCGAGGGGTACTTCCGGAACTGGCCGACCCACCCGAAGGTGCTGATGGCGTCGGTGACGTGGCTGTTATACACGTTTGCCCTGCACGCGGCCTACGCCAGGCGATTTCGCGGCCGGGCCGTGGCGATCCTCTCAATCGTCGGGTTCGGCCTGCTCGTCGTCGTGCTCGTGGCCAGCATGCTTATACCGAAGACGTAAGAATGCGAATCCTCTGCATTGGCGCAAGCCACAGATCGGCCCACGTGGCCGTAAGAGAGAAGCTGGCGCTGGGCGCGTCCCAGCGGCGTGAGGCGCTCCGCGACCTGCGCGAGCGTTGGGCCGACGCGGAGTTCGCGATTCTCTCCACGTGCAACCGGACGGAGGTATACACCACCAGGCCAGTCCACGGCCATCCACGGGCGGAGGAGCTTCGCAACTGGCTCTGCGAGTTCCATTCGCTCGCGCCGGGCGGGTTCGACGAAGCCCTCTACACGTTGGCCGACGGCGAAGCCATCGGGCACCTCTTCGCCGTGGCCGCCGGGCTCGACAGCCTCGTGCCCGGCGAGGCCCAGATCGTCTCCCAGATCAAGGGCGCCTACGCCGAGGCCGTTCAGGCCGACTGTGCCCGCGCCGTGATGAACGAGTTGTTCCAGGGCGCATTTCACGTGGCCAAGCACATCCGCACCGAGACGGACATCGCAGTGGGAAAAGTCTCGGTCGCGTCGGTGGCCATCGAGTTCGTCCGGCAACTGTTCGAAACGCTGGAGGGCAAATGCGTGCTGAACGTGGGGGCGGGGAAGATGAACGAGCTGATGCTCCAGCAGCTCCGGCGGCTCGGGGCCGGACGCATCGTCGTGGTCAACCGCAGCCGAGACCGCGCCGAGCGCCTTGCCGAAGCCTGCGGCGGCTGCGCGGGCCACTTCGAGCAGTTGGGCGATCACCTCGCCGAGGCCGATGTCGTGCTCACCTCCACCGGCGCCACGGAGCCCGTCCTCACGGCGGAGATGATCCGCCTGGTGCAGGACCGTCGCCTTTACCGTCCCCTGCTGATCGTGGACATCGCCGTCCCGCGGGACGTTGAGCCGGGCGCCGGGCAGGTCGAGAACGTCTTCCTCTACAACATCGACGACCTGGACCGGATCGTTCAGGGCAACCTGAAGTTGCGGCAAGGCCAGCGCGGCGCCGCGGACGGCATCATTGCCGAGCACGTCAACGAGTTCCTCTCCGCCCTCAACGTCCGGAACGTCACGCCGACGATCGAAGCGTTGTATCGCTCCATGGAGGAGATCGCCGCTGAAGAGCTGGCTGACGCCCGAAACAAACTCAGCGGGCACGAGGACGCCGACGAGGACATCGAGATCCTCCAGCGGGCCCTTCACCGAACCATTCGCAGGATGCTGCACACTTGCACGCAGCGCCTACGGAGCGCCGCGGGCTCCGACACCGCTCGCGCGCACGTCGCCGCGCTGCGCGACCTCTTCCAACTGGACGAAGAGCAGGAGAAACCAGACGACCGGACCCGCCGGTGACGTGGGTACTGCTCGACACTACACGATAACATACGGGTCCTTGTCTCGCTGGGAGACCACGGTCCCGAGCTTTGGGAGCTGCTCGGCCAGTCGCTCCGCCAGGCGTGTCATTGCGAGCCGTTCGGAGTGGCCGTGGCCCAGGCAGACGACCGTGGTCCCGGCGGCCACGGCATCGATCGCGTCGTGGTGGCTCAACTCGCCGGTGACGTAGAACGTGGCGCCCTGGGAGACGGCCTTTCTGAAGACCGGGCCTCCTGAGCCGCCGAAGCAGGCGGCCGTCGTCACCAGCATGCCCTTGCGATCCCCGTTCTTCTCGCCTGACGCGGCGGCCAGAAGGACCCTTTTCAGGCCCGTCGCCTTCTTGAGGCGATTGACGAGTGTCTGGACGGTCACGGGTCGTTTCAGCCTGCCGATGCGTCCCAGGCCGCAGCCGACGGGGGAGTCCTCGAGCACGTACGTATCGATTGCGGGCTCCTCGTAGCTGTGGGCGGCGCGGATGGCCTGGCAGACGGCCGCGGCGCCGGACCGCGGACAGATCACCTCCAGGCGCAGTTCCTCGGTGACCTCGTGACGGGCGGCGTCGCCGATGGCCGGGCGCGCGGAGCTGTCGCCGTAGAACGATCCGATGCCGTGGCAGAAGAAGGCGCAGTCGTGGTAGTTTCCGATGCGCCCGGCCCCTGCGGCAAAGGCGGCGTTGGCCACCCGGGGCAGCTCGTCCGGCGGCACGAAGACCACGACCTTGCAGCGTTCCTGCCGCACGATGGGCTCCAATGGGCGGCGGTCCACCAGTTGCAGAACGTCCGCCAGCACGTCGCTCACGCCGCCCGGGGCGGCGTCGAGATTCGTGTGGGCTGCGTAGATCGCCAACCCGCGCCGGACCGCCTCATACGTCACGGGGGCCTCGTCGGCCGTCACCCGAGAGATCGATCTGAAGATGGGCGGGTGATGGGCGATCACCATCTGGGCGCGGAGACGAATGGCCTCGGCCAGGACGGCCTCCGTCAGGTCCATGCAGACCATCACTTTCCTGACGCTGCCGGCCAGGTCGCCCACCAGCAGACCCACATTGTCCCCCTCTTCGGCAAGCTCGGGGGGCGCCAGCGACTCGATGACCCTGACAATGTCCGCCACTTTCATTCGTCGCTCCTTATTGCGATCACGACGCGCACTGCCGATCCAGAAGCTCGCGATATGCGTCCATGATCTTCCGGGTCACGGGCCCGGGGCTCTCGTCTCCCACCCCGTGACGCTCGATGCACACGACCGGGCGAACGCCGCTGCACGAGGCCGTCAGGAACATCTCGTCGGCGGTCAGCATCTCGCGAATTGTAAGCGGTTTGTCGTCGTGACAGGCCAGGTGGATCTGCTCGCACAGCTCCAGGACCGCTTGGCGGACGATCCCCGGCAGCACCGGCGTGTCCCTCGGCGGCGTATACGCCTCGCCGCCGAGGACAAGGAACACGTTGCAGAAGCACGCCTCCGCCAGGCGGTTGTCCGCCGTGAACCAGATCGCTTCCTCGGCGCCCTTGGCGGCCGCTTCCTGACGGGCCAGCACACGGGGAAGATAACAGCCCGTCTTGTGACCGGCAAGACTCAAGCCCGAGCCTTGCCTGAACGATGAGACGACGACGGCGATTCCTTTCTCGTACCACTCGGCGGGGTAGTCCGGCAGCGGATCGGCCGTGATCAGCGTGGTCGTCCCGACGCCGCGAACAGACCCGGGAGTAAGCGTGATCCGCACGCGGGCCTCGGGCAGCTCGTTGGCAGCCAGCAGGTCCTTCGTCGCCGCGGCCAAACACTCGGGGTCCGCGTCGGCGCGAAACCCCAGCAGCCGGATCGTCTCGAACAGCCGCGAGAGGTGTCGGTCCAGCCGAAACACGACGCCGTTGTGCGCCAACATCGTCGTGAACGCCGAGGCACCGTGCAGAAGACCCGAGTCCGAGACGCTCACGGTCGCCTCGGCCGCCGGGATGATCCGCCCGTTGAGGTAGACGTTCTGGCCGCTCACGCGGCGCAGTCTACCCCAGGCGCCCCCGGTTTCGAAATCCCAAATCCGCCCAAAACGCCGAACCGCCGATCCCGTCACTCTGCGGCGTCTTCCCGTCGGGCACTGGAGAGGTCGCCGGCCTGCATCGGGCCCGGCCCGATCACCTTCATGAGCGCCTTGGCGCGGCCGAGCGTGCGGCGGCCGGCATTGTCCAGCGCCTGTCGCAGGTGCCGTACTTCCTCGGCGGACAGGTGGAACACGACGGCCTGGAGGTCCAGGGCCGCCGGAGGCTCATGGTGCCCAGGCGTGTCGGCGGGGGCGAGCTGCTGGCGCAGGGCCGTGGGCGTGATGCCGAGCCTGGCCGCCGCGCCCTCTGGGCCAAACCGGCGCACGAGGCGCCCGACCTGGCCGGCACGCCGTTTGACGTCCTGGCGGCCCCGGAGGCGGTTCAGCGTCGCGGCCACGACCCCCGCCTCGGCCGAATCCACCGGCCAGACCTCACAGCGAGCCGTCTTCTCGCCAAGACCTCGCAGGATCTCCGCGCGATGGTGGCCGTCGAGTATCTCGAACTTGCCCGCGCGACGAGGATGCGGGCGGACGATCACGGGGGGGTAGCAGCCGTGGCGAGAGATGTGCTCGGCCAGCGCCTTTCTGGCGCGGGCCGGCAGAACGGTTGCGCGGCCTTTGCGCCCGATCAGGTCGGCAAGGGCCAGCCTTCTACTGACAGCTTGAGGGTGTCTTCGTGGTGACATCGTGTCGGTCCTCTGTCTTCCCGGCAAGGTAATAGACGTATCGCCGCGCGGTTCGGCGACACACTTCGGCGACGGGATCCGCCAGACGCCTGAGCCGGCGCCGAGGGAACGTGTTCCTGCGGCAGCGGTCCAGTTCGCGCCGGAAGAAGGCCGCTTGCGGCGACCTGCGTTCGGAAAGCAGCTTTCTCACCGGCCGGACCGCCGCCAGGTCGTTCGCCGAGAGCCCGACGGCCTCGGCCGCGCTGAGCAGCCTGCTGACGGGCTCGTCCAGCGGGAGATGGAACGCCGTCATGCCCGCCCGCTCGAAGAAGGGGTGGACGCGTCCCATCGCCGCCAGGGCCTCCACCAGAGGCGTCTGTGCCGTGGCCAGGACATGGCGCACCAGGCGCACCGCCAGCCCACAGCCGCGATATGTCGGGTGAACGATAACGCGCGAGATGGACTCTATCTCGGCGTTCAGCAGTTCCAGGGCCGCCGCCCGGTCCGGCCCGGCGTATCGCGCGCCGGTGGCGACGTTCCGGCCACGTACGTTCGCCAGCGGCGGCGAGACGACCAGCACGCCGGCAACTTCCGCCGCCGTCAGGTCGCGCCATCTCCGCCGGGTGGCGGTCCGCGGCGGGCGGATGACGTACACCCGCTTGTGGCACGCCGGCGGCCCCGACAAATAGTGGAAGCAACAAAGCTTGTGGTAATCACGAATGGCCCCCCGCTCTATGCGCCAGCGATGCGGCAGGTGCCCGCTGCCCGCCCGGGCGGGGCTCGGCACGAACCGCGGCGGTCGCCGAAGCGGCTTGACGATGACCTGATCGGGCCTCAGGTGAGGGATCAGCTCCGGGTGGGGCGTGGCCAGCAGCATCGCCACCGGCGAGCCGACAATGAGCTTGCGTATCTGGCGGCACAGGATTCTCGCCGTGATCGGATCCAGGGAGGATGCGAACTCGTCGGTGATGATGAGCTCCGGCCGCCCGGCACGCAGTGCGGCGTGGAGGGCCTCGGCCAGCGCCAGACGGACGAGCTGCCCGCCGGAAAGGCATCTTGCGGGGGTGACCAGGGCGGACGCTTCGGCCAGTCCGCACCGCGCCAAGACGCTGAGCCGCTCTGCCAGGTCTCCGCCGGACAGCACGGAGATGGCCGGCGTGTCGCTTCGGGCCAGCGCGTCCGTCCCAAGCCACCGGGCCCGCGGGACCTGCCGGGCCACCTCTCGAAGCAGCACGCTCTTGCCCGCTCCGGAGGGCCCCGTCACCGCAACGATCTGACCCGGCGTGACGTCCAGGGAGAACCGCTCGTACAGCGTCTCCGTTCCTTCCTCGCAGAGGCCGAACATGGCCGCTACGCGCCCGGCATCGGGCAGTTGCGGGATCGGCCGACGGATTTTGGAGTTGACACGAACGGACCACTTGTAAAGTCTGGAAGCAGAGGCCATCTCAATGCTCCTGATGAAAAAAAGGTTCTTCAAGGGCATACGCTCTGGAGTCAAGACCACCACGCTGCGGTTCTGGCGATGGTGTCACCTCCGGGCCGGCACCGTGCACACCATTCCCGGGCTGGGAAAGGTCCGCATTGACGCCGCCCAGCCCGTGGAGGTCGGCGAACTGAACGATGAGGACGCCCGCGCGGACGGCTTCGAGAGCCTGGCGGGCCTTGCTTGCGCCCTCAACGAGCTCTACCCTCCGGAGAAGCGCGAGGGACGACGGCTGTTCCGCATACGCTTCACCTACATGCCCGATGAATCCGGTTCCTGACGAACAGGCCTGACCCTCGCGCACGGAAGCCGTGCGAGAAACACAATGATTTGAGCAACGCCGCCGCTGGAGACGCACCCCGCCTCAATATGTATTTTAGCCACGAAACCTGCAATGTCAATGTTTTTTCAGAAAAATATTTTTCCCTGTTTATTCAGAAAGCCTTGCCTTTGTGCCGAAAACAGTGGATAATGGTACAGAAGCGTAGATTTTGACGGATTCAGGAGATCGGCCATGAGTCTGGGTTCTATTGTGCGAGCTCGCCGCGAAGAACTGGGTATGACACAGGAGGTGGTCGCGTCGCAGGTTGGGATATCCAAGCCGTATCTGTCGAACATCGAGACGGGCAAGGCGAAGAACCCCCCTTCCGACGGCATTCTCCGATCGCTGGAAAGGGCCCTGACCTTTCGTCCGGGCGAGTTGGTCAGGATCGCCCATCTGGCGCGGACCCCGACGGACGTCCGAGAACGATACGAGAGATTCAGGGCGGAAATGGACAGGCTTCGCGCGGTCATCAGGGAGCTCCGCGGCGGCAAGGCGGACGAGGAGGGGGCGACGCCCGATACCGACTTTGTCCCCGAGAGCCGCGATGATCTCTGGGCCGGCGTGGTCGTTCCCGTGATCAACAGCGTAGCGGCCGGCTACCCCCACCACTTCACCGATCTGGACTACCCTCCCGGCATGGCGGACGAGTACATCCGCTGCCCGGACATGCACGATCCGCAGGCGTTCGCCGCCCGCGTCGTGGGCGACTCCATGGAGCCGGAATACCGCGAGGGCGACATCGTGGTCTTCTCCCCCAACGCCGTGGCGCGCAGCGGCGACGACTGCTTTGTCCGCCTCGAAGGGGACGAGGGCACGACCTTCAAGCGGGTCTACCAGGACGAAGAGCAGACGACCCGTCTACAGCCGCTCAACAGGAATTACCCCGCCCAAACGTATCCGCGGCAGCAGCTCACGGGCGTCTGGCCGGCGCTGTTCAAGATCCAGCGCATCCGCGAGCCATAGGTCGCCGCCGCGCCTCACACGCCCGGCGCCGGGGCCCATCAGACGTTCCGGCTGAGCAGCGTGAGCTTGCCTGCCATGACCCCGCGGGTCGCGATGATCGTATCGGCCAGCCGGCGAAGCTGACGCGCCGTCCCCTGCATCACGATGGCCTCAAGGCACAGGTGGTCGTCCAGATGCACGTGCTGGCTGCACAGCACGGCGTGATGGTCCCTGTGCTGGATCGTCGTCAGCTCCTGGGCGAGCGCATGGGAGGCATGGTCGTAGATCACGCTCAACACGGCCACGACCTTGGCCCTGGGATTTCGCCACTGGGCCTCGACCAGCGCAGCACGGATCAGGTCGCGGACGGCCTCCGAGCGATTGGTGTACCCGTGGGCGGCCATCCACCGATCGAACTTCTTCAGGAGCTCAACGTCGATCGCCAGTGCTGTTCGTGTCAGATCGCTCATCGGACAGTCTCACGTGCCTATGGGCGCGACGCGGAGGACCACGGAGAAGCCCATCGTGCCGCCGGCGTTCTCTATCTTGAACAGGATCTGGTTCGGGCCTTTTCTCAGCTTCACCTTGCGGTAGCCGCGGTCGGGGATCCAGTGGTGCGGCGTCTTGCCGCTGGCCCAGATGAGCTCTCCGTTGACCCAAAGCTTGCCGTAGTCGTCGCTGCCCAGGGCGAACCAGTAGTCCTTCTCCTCCTCGGACCAGATCTCGGTCCACAGGTAGTAGATCGCGTACTTGTCCACGTCGTAAGGGTTCACACAGAGACTGGGCGCCCGAAGGGGCCTCCAGCGCAGGACGCCGTATTTGCCCTCGTATCTCATGTCGAGGTCCACCACGGACTCGGGCGGGAACTTCTCGTCGAGGTTCTTCCGGCCGGGGTTGGGGAACGGCCCGATGCAGTACCATCGGTCGATGTACATCCAGTCCATCGGGCTGCCCTTGGAGGTGACCTTCCGGCCGGGCTTGGGTTGGAAGTTCGCTCTGGAGAGGCTGCTGGCCCGGCTGGCGAAGATCTCATCGGCCAGCAGCGGCGGGCCGACGGTTGCGCCCCATTCCAACCCGCCTCCGCTGCCCTGGTAGAGCGTGCCGGAGTTCTGGATGGCGATGGTCTGGCCGCTGCCGAGCTCCGGCGCGTCGATATCCAGCACGAGGTCGCGTATTCGCTTGGCGCCGACGAGGATGGCATCGACCTCGGTCATCACGTAGATGACCTCGCTGCGGAACTTCCTGAACTCCCCCATGCTGCGGATCGGGCCCTCGAGGAGCTCCTGCTTTCCGGCCCGCCGTGTGACGCGGGAGACCTTGGTGACTTCCCTGGCGCGCTCCAGGGGGATCTTCTGCTGCACGGTCAGCGTGATGGCACGCCAGCCCTCGTAGGCGTCGTGGCACCCGCGCTCGAGGAACTGAGACGCCCGGAAGACCTCGTAGAGCGTCTCCTGTCTCGGTACGGCCAGCTCCAGGGCCTCTTTCTCCGTGTCGGTCACCAGCGAGGCCGAGCCCCCCTCGGCGTGCTCCTTCACCTTCCGGTCGCGGATGTCCGCCACCGTCGCGAGGATCTCCTGCACCTCGCCGGTCTTCTCCCGCAGCTTCCTGCTGATGTCCCTGCGGATGTCGTCGGCCGTCTCCTGGATCTGCTCCGGGGAGTACGTCCGCTGGACGGCGACCTCTTCCGGGAAGATCATATCGTGCAGCCAGGGAATGCGGTTGATCGCAACGACTATGACCGCGTGAAGCACGAGGGAGACGGCGATCGCCACCATGGCCGCGACCGCCCACCAGCGCCAGCCCTCGAGTTGTCTTCGCCGTTCGGGCATGGGTCTCTGTCACCTCCCCGGCCGGGGGGGGGCCTTCGTGCGGACCCCCACGTTGTTGAGGCCCTCGAACTGGCACAGGTCCAGCACGTAGGCGATGTGCTTGAACGCGCAGGCCCGGTCGCCGTCCACGCGGACGCGGGCGTTGGGCGTCTTGGCGTGGGCCCGCAGCCTCGACAGGAGCGTTCGCGTGTTCACGGGCGTGTCGGCCAGGTGGATCGTCCCGTCCTTCGTCACGGAGATGACGATGGTGTTGTCCACCGCCTTGGCCTTCACGTAGGCACCCGCATCGGGCAGATCCAGCGGCAGCTCCACGTGGATCTCCCGCAGGGCCGCAGTGACCAGGAAGAAGCTCAGAAGCAGGAAGACGCAGTCGATCAGCGGGGCCATCTGGATCCTGGCTTCGCCTTCGGCCTCCTCGCCGGTCAGTCGGATTCTCATCAGGCGGCCTCCTTCCTCATGAGCCAGCCGGTGACCATTTCATTGGCCCTGCCCTCCAGCGTGTCGGCCAGCACGCCGGTCAGGAACTTGTAAACGTGATAGAAAAACAGCGCGGGGATCCCGATGACCAGTCCGGTGGCCGTCGTGATCAGCGCCTTGGAGATCGCGCCCGAGAGATACTTCGCGCTGCCCATCGACCCGGCGATGTTGACCTTCTCGAAGGCCTCGATCATCCCGAGGACCGTGCCGAGCAGACCCAGCATCGGGCTGATCCCCGCCACGACGAGCAGCCAGTAGTTCCGGCGAATGTGCCGCTTGATATACCGGCTGGCGAGATCGCCCACGGCGGCCGAGACGTCCGCAATGTGATACTCGCGGTGCCGCACGATGAAGTCGATCAGACGGGCCGTAATGCCCGACTTGCTCCCGACCAGCCTCTCGAGGTCACCAAACCTCTCCTGTTTCCACATGGCCCCGGCGGTCCTGACGGGGCCCCTTATGCTGAAGGAGGCCAGCAGCAGGCTGATCGCCCGCTCCAGCAGGGACGCAAAGCCGATGATCGAGGCGGCCGCCAGGGCGATCATCGTCCGCCCGCCGAGCTTGTAGAGGGTGCTCCACTGCGCCTCCAGCGACTCCCAGAGCGTCTGCGGGGCGTCCATGGCGAGGCCTTCGACCTCCTCGTCGGCTGCGCCTTCGGCCGCCCTCTTCGTCGGCGCCGCGGGCGGCTCGCCCTCCTGCGCGACCGTCACCGGCGCCGCGGCAGCCAGCAACACCAGCAACGCGGCCCAAACCGTCCTCAACTGCCATTTCCGTTCCCGCATACTGCGGTCCTCCCTGATCCCGGCCGCCTCATCTGCCCGGGATTGTAACGAAGGAGCTCACCTCAAGAACAGCACATAGTAGGAACGTCTCATCCGAAGCCCGGTTCCGGGAGCAGGGCAATGTTATCAACGATCCGCATGCGAGCTAAACTGAGCGCATCGTTCAATGGTTTAGCGGCCCGGCTCTGCCTGTCGGCAGACAGGTTGCCGGCCGTGTCTTCCGCCGGACGACGCAAGGGCCTCGGCCCTGCCGGCCGAGGAGTGGCCGGCAAGCCGGCCCGCTAAACAAATACCCCACGCCCCCCCGCGTTCCATTAACCTCTTGTGCGGATCGTTGTTCTTTCTGTCACCAAGCCCGACCGCGCTACGCCGGGCGTTCGTCGCCCGGGAGGATCAGGCGGTTGTCCTTGATGTAGAGCCTGCCGTCGGGGTTGGGACGGTAGGTGTTGATCCACTCCAGGATGCCCTCGTAATCACGAAGCTCCAGATCGTAATGCGAGGCCTTGTAGGCCTTCACGCCTCTGGTGAAGTGCGACGTCGTCGCGAGGAGGGCACTGGCGACGCGGAGATCCGTCTTGACGCCGTATAGCGCCCGGGCAATCTCCACGCCGACCTTGTTCTCGGGCCCATACTTCTTGCACTCGACGATCCAGGAGGTCTCCAGATCGGAGGCGTCCTTCGAGATGGCAAGAAGATCGTAGCCGCCGTCCTTGCTGGCAGGTGTGAGCTGCACCTGCCAGCCGTAGCTTGCGAGGATTTCGGCGATCAGCTCCTCGAACTGGCGGGGCCTGATCCGGTAGAGGGCCCGCGGGTGCCGGGCCAAGTACTCGATGAGCTCGGCGGTGATCGCCTCGACGGCCTCGACGAGCCGCGGCGGCGGCTCGACGTCGGCGTACAGACTGCGGAGCGCCTTGATCCGAGCTAATACCGTCTCGACGAAGTGGGGCCATCGCTGGGCGTCTTCCGTCCCGGGGTCGTGGGCGTACTCGAAGGCGCGGGCCAGGTAGGTCGGCAGGAAGGCGGGATCCGAGAAGATTGCGGAATCGAGGCCCTCGCATGTGGCCAGGTCCAGGAAGCTCCCCACCTGGCCCAAAGGGCCTGCCGAAGGTCGTTCCCAACGGAATGGCGGCCCAACGGGACGCTAATGAGGGCTTACGAGAACCGGAAACAGCCTTGCCAGGGCTTGGGGACAAGATACAATCATCAAAGAGGTTCCCGATGATTGCGGCGGAACTTCATCCGGGAAACCTGGCTAAGGCAGTTTCCTGCCGAGGCCGCGAAGCGAATGAGCGGGTCCGTCAGGCCGAAGCAACAACAAGGAAAGCGGATGGCCGGTCGAAGGGCGAGCAGTTGCTCTGGTCGTCTAGTTTGGCGAAGCCAATGGCTACGCCAGGACTGAGCATAGGTCGGCCGTGTCGATTGAGGCGCCCACATGGCCACAGCCCAACAAGTTAAAGCACTGATCGAGAGCTACACGGAGCGAGATCCGGAGCGGTTCTTGTCCGTTGCCTCTCAGATCGCCGCACACGCGGCCAGAACTGGGAAGAAGAAGCTCGCCGAAGAGCTTCGGCACCTTGTGGACGAAGCTCGTCGCATGCAAGCCGCGCAGCCAGCGCCATTGAAATCCGTTCCAATTGCTCAGCCGACGGGGGAGCTAAGCGGTCTCTTCGCCGCCACATTCCCGAATACGCATCTGGCAGACATGGTTCTGACGGTCGAACTGAAGCGGCGCCTCGACCGTGTCCTGGTCGAGTACCGCCAAGTCGACCGTCTGCACACGCACGGCCTTGTTCCCCGCCGGAAGCTGTTGTTGCTTGGGGCGCCTGGCTGCGGGAAGTCCATGACGGCTGCCGCGTTGGCCGGTGAGCTGCGCTTGCCGCTCCTGACGGTTCAGTTTCATACACTCATCACGAAGTTCATGGGCGAAACAGCGGCCAAACTCCGCCTTGTCTTCGACGCCATGAAGCAGTCTCGCGCCGTGTATCTGTTCGACGAGTTCGACGCTATCGGGGCTCATCGTCATGGCGGACATGATGTCGGGGAGATCCGGCGTGTCCTCAACTCATTCCTCATCTTCCTCGAACAAGATGACTCGATGGGGCTCATCATCGCGGCCAGCAACCTCGAGGGCTCGCTCGACTCGGCGCTGTTCCGGCGCTTCGATGACACGGTGCGCTACGGATTGCCCACTGCGACCATGGCCCGGAGGCTCGTCGAGAACCGACTCAGCAGCTTCGACATTCGGCGTCTTGGCTGGCGGTCGATCCTGGACACGGCGAAAGGCATGCCCCACGCCGATATCGTGAAGGCATGCGAAGAGGCGGCAAAAGATGCGGTTCTCGACGGACGCCGGAAGATACTGACCAGCGAACTGAAGCGTGCTCTATCCCAACGTGGGCGTTCCGGTGGGAAACCAAGGTGAACCGATCGGGGAGTTCCCATGGCGCGACATCGACATGTTCTCATCACGAAGCCCGGACAGGCCCGTAACTACACCAGGCCGCCCGGGGGCGGAGGTGAATTCAGAATGCCTCCGCGTGACCGACGCGCCCATGCTCGGAAGTTGATCGGTGACGTAGAGAAGGCCGTGGAAGATGCGAAATCCCTTGCCGGTGAGTCGGGCCATGTCATACGCGATCTGTGTCTTGAGGTCGTTGGCGAAGACGTGCGGAAGTATGACCTCAAGATCGAAAGCCTTGAGAACAGAAAGCTCCGCCCTGAAGTGGAAGTGCTTTCCACACGAGTCCATGACGGCCGTCTGCACGCGACGGTCTACGTCCCCGACGGGCAACTCGAGAAGTACGTTCGCAAGATCGAGCGGTACGAAACCGAGAATACGGCACCAACGGAAGGCTATCCATCCGGCCGCCCAAAGAACGAAGACCTGGTCACCGGTATCAGCGGCATTCGTTTCCCAGTTCTCGCATCATTCTGGACCGACGACGAGAGCCTATACCCAGCTACTGAGAACCAAGCCATCTGGTGGGAGGTCTGGATTCGCGTTGCGGCAGATGAAGACCCAGATTCGGCTTTCGCCGAGTTTGTAGCTGCAACGGCGGACACTCAGCTGCAACTGAGTCAGCACGTCATTCCGTTCCCTGAACGCCTTGTTTTCCTTGCCTTCGGAACACCCGCGCAATGGACGCGAGTCTTCGTTCCGCTACTTGATCGACTCGCAGAATTACGACGGGCGAAGGAAGTGCCCACGGAGTTCCTTCGCCTGCAAGCCCGGGAACAGCGGGAGTTCGTCCAGGACTTGGTCGGCCGATTGGTCTTGCCGCACGCCGACGCACCGGCTGTGTGTTTGCTCGACCATGGCGTGCATACGTCCCACCCGCTATTGCGCCCGTTGATTGCGGACGAGGACGCGCAGGCTTTGGACCCGACGTGGCCGGTGGTCGACCATGCCGAGGCCCATGGTACGGAGATCGCTGGCCTGGCCATCTTCGGCGACCATCTTGCCGACCTGCTTAGGAACACCGAGGCACATGCACTCCTGCACCGCCTGGAGTCCGTTCG
This sequence comes from uncultured Planctomycetaceae bacterium, assembly GCA_964427875.1. Classification (GTDB taxonomy): domain Bacteria; phylum Planctomycetota; class Phycisphaerae; order SM23-33; family SM23-33; genus CAYRVX01. The sequence goes on along the minus strand of CAYRVX010000003.1, from coordinate 88,074 downwards.
GATGCTCCACAGCGCCCGGCCACACCCCGAGGACTCATGGGGCTACGTCACTCAAGCCAGCTTGGCCATGGCCGAGACCCAAGCTCCCAAGCGCAGCCGTGTCGCCTGCCTTCCGATCACAGCCGCTGATATGGGTAGAGATCACGGTTGCCCGACTTCCTGGTCCGGGGCCATTGACCAGCACGCAGCGGGTCAGCGTGACGGCCATCAGCGGCTGTACGTGGTCGCCGCCGGGAACATCCGTGATGTCACAACGGATCCCTCGTATACGTACCCCGAGACCAACCTCTCATCCAACGGCATCGAGGACCCCGGCCAGAGCTGGAATGCCTTGACGGTAGGTGCCTTCACGGAGCGTGTGCGGATAAGCTCAATAGGTTTCGACGGCTACCAGGCGGTGGCGCCGCTAGGCGGCCTCTGTCCGACCAGTCGCACGTCTCGCGCTTGGGACGACCGAAGATGGCCACTGAAGCCGGACATCGTTATGGAAGGCGGCAACTACGCCCAATCACCAGGGGGTCAGATCGACGGCTGCGATGATCTATCACTGCTCACCACTTCACTCGACCCGACGGGTCGGCTGCTGACATGGACTGGCGACACGAGCGCCGCGACTGCCCAGGCCGCCCGGCTTGCGGCCATCCTGATGGCCGACTATCCCGAGCTCTGGCCGGAAACGGTTCGGGGCCTCCTCGTCCACTCGGCTGAGTGGACCGGCGAGATGCTGCGTCAGGTTCGCGGCAACCGGCAGGACGAACGTCATGCTCGCCTGCGTTGTTTCGGATACGGCGTACCGAACCTTGAGCGCGCCAGGTATACCGTCGAGAACTGCGTGTCGCTTATCCATCAGGGGGCGATTCAGCCATTCAAGCTGGATGGCACCAAGGCAAAGACGAATCACTTTGTCCTCCACTCGTTGCCGTGGCCGAGGGCTGCCCTGGAGGCCCTTCACCAGCAAGACGTGACTGTTCGGATTACGCTTTCCTATTTCGTCGAGCCGAGTCCCGGCCGTCGGGGATGGCGCAGGAAGTTCCGTTATGCCTCTCATGGGCTGCGATTCAAACTCCGAGGGCCGATCGAAACGGAGAGGCAATTCCGTCAGCGAATCAGCAGCCAGGAATGGGAAGAAGAGCAAGCCCGACCGTCTACAAGCGATCCGATCGACTGGACGATCGGTGCGAAGCTCCAGACACGTGGCTCGATTCATTCGGACTGGTGGACAGCGCCTGCCAGCTACGTTGCGCAGTGCGGGCAGGTAGCCGTGTCCCCCGTCACCGGTTGGTGGCGCGAGCGCAAGCATTTGGGCTTCGTCGAGAAGCAGACGCGATACGCGCTGATCATCACCATCAGCACCCCGGCAACCGAGGTGGATCTGTATACGCCCATTGCCCAGCAAGTCGGCCTAGTCACCGAGATCAGCACCTAGCAGTCGGGGGCGACGGTCGAGGAGTGCCCGGAATCAGCGCGTCGGCCCTGCGCGGGCGTCTCCGCGACCGCGAGTGAACGAGTGAACGGATGAACGAGATAACGCTTTCATGATGGCGAGCGGGACACACTCACCGCCCCGTTGGTTCCTGCCGCTTTGCCCGGACGGCCGCCCGGTGAGCGGCAGGCCCTTTTGTCTCATTCAGGATACCGCGCGGGGCGGGGGAAGCAAGGGAGAAGCAATGCCGAATGATCAATGATGAATGACGAATGACGAATGACGAAGTCGCAAGCGGGAACCGGGAAGGCGGAACTCGGAACCCGGAGCCCGGAGCGCGGAGCGTTTAACGGCGGCCGGCACGGCCGCCTGGCCCCGAAGAGGTCGGAACTCGGAACTCGGAACCCGGAGGCTGCCTACCGGGCAGGGAGGCGCGGAGCGTTTAACGGCGGCCGGCACGGCCGCCTGCCCCCGAGGAGGCCGGAACTCGGAACCCCGAGAAGAGACGGCCGAGGACGAGGACGAGGACGACGACGAGGACGATTGCCGGTCTGACGGTATCCGGTGGCACGGTCTTGCGGTCCGACGGTATCCGGTCCCACGGCCCCACGGTATCCGGTCCCACGGTCTGCCCTACGACCTACGACCTATGACCTACGACCTTCAGCCTACGCCCGCCCTTGCCGGCGGGCGCGGCCGGAAGTTTTTCTGCAATCTGGCGATTTTCGTTGTGCAAAAAGGGCTGCGAGATGTATATGCCTGCTACGGGGGGATCGTGATCACAAGGAAAAGGAAGGCGGCGGATCAGAAGAAAAACGCGAAACGAAGCCAAACGCGGATTGTTCGCCACAGAGGGCACAAAGAACACAAAGGTTATGATTTTGCAGGCGGTTACGACAGAAACGCTCGGGGCCGTGAGAGAACACTCTGTCCGTTGCGCGTTTGCAAAAGCACGCCATTTCGATATCTTATCTACTCAAACTGACCGATCCTGATTGGCTTACGGGTTGCCCGTTGATCCGTTAATTCGTTAACTCGTTAACTGGAAAGATATTGCCCGAAGAGATGTTGGGCTTTGCTTTGCTGGCTCGGCAACTGAGAAGCTGTGCCGGCTGCCATGGGTCGTGCAACGAATCCGCCGAGTGGCCAGGGCGGAGTTCTTGACGAATCAACGAGTTAACGAATTCACGAGTCAACGAGCACCTCCCGGGAAGCTGGCGAATCGGTCACTTTGAGTTATCTACCCCGTGACCTCTGTGACCTTTGTGACCTTTGTGACCTTTGTGGCTGCGAATGGTCCGGCATAAGTCTTTTTACGAAACAAAGCCATTTTGGGCGATTGCGTCTATAAACACCTGTGAAATAGGCATTTACGAGGGCGGGCGCAAGATTTTGCCGGGGGTGATTCGGGGTTGGTTCAGCAGGGGTCAGTGTTTGGTTGCAGTCGGCTCGGCGGTAACGGACCGGTCGCCACGAGACCAGCGCAGCCGGCAGCCGGCAGCCGGCAACGACCTTCGGATCTTGGGCTCACAAATGTGCCAAGGCCCTGGCCGCTTCGGCTACCGGCTGCGCATGTTTGAACCATGCCCTATTTCGGGACCTTCCAGTCCCTGTACTGGAGGTCGAAGTACAGCCTGTCGTTCGGCAGGACGAGGATCTTCTCCAGCTTGAACAGCTTGCCGTTGATGGGCAGGCGGACGCGGATAGGCGTGGCCCCTGCGGCCTTCGCCTTGGCGTCCACGCGGGCGTCGAAGGCCTTCTGCATCTGCTTGGCCTGCTTGGTGGCGTCGAGGCGGACGATCTGCCGGCCGGCGCCGGTTGCCAGCGATGTGAACTCCTCGACCACCTGAAGCGGCCCGGAGAAGCCGCTCGCGCCCCAGCCGACCGTGTACTTGCCCTCCGCCGGCGCGTAGTAGCTGTACATCACGTGCACGACGGGAACGCTACAGGCGGGCAGCTCGACGTGGATCTGGCCTCGCTCGGGCACCTGGGCCTTGGGCGTCTCCACGTAGACGATCTCGACGGGGAAGGCCGCCAGCTCCTGGGCGCCGCCCGAGCTCCGCACCAGGGGCACCAGGACGTTGCCGGCCTCGTCCTTGGCCGGGGAGACCGTGTTGCCGCTGACCGAGACCGACCAGATCTCCGAGGCCTCGGGCATCTTCAGCCGAAGGAACTGGTTCCGGTTGTTGCGGACGGAGTAGATGACCTTGGTGATCCTCCGCCCGTCGGCGAGCTGCATGGCCGTGAAGACGCCGCTGTCGACGATCGTCACGAGGACGCCGACCTCCGCGTGCTTCTTGATGGTCAGCGGGATCTTGAACTGCTCGCCCAGGTAGCGGAAGGCCAGCAGGATCGGCTGATTGGTCATGGAGACGATGTCGGCGGGCAGTTGGCGCACGTCGATGGCGGTGGCGGCGTCCACCTTTCCGGCGGCGATCTCCACGTTGGCGACGGCCACCACGCCGACGTACCCGCGCTGCCTCTCGACGCCGACCGGGTGGATCACGGGCGTCTCGGCCCCCGCCTTGCTCGCCTGCTCGTAGGTGATCCGCAGCGTGTAGCTGCCGATGACCTCGGCCTTGAGCACCACCTGGAGCTTGCCGTCATTGTCCACGCGCCAGTCCTGCAAGTTCGAGCCGCTTGCCGTCAGGACGCTGGCGCCCGCGGGCACCTGGAGGTTCAACTCGCGCACCGCCGTGTGAAGGATGTTGTAGTTGACCACCTCCTGGCAGAGGAGCATTCCCTCGGCCACGGCCACGAGCGTGCCGACCTCGGCGTAGAGCTTCGTCGGCGCGGCCGCCACCTTGGGCAGCGCGCGTTCCCACGAGATGGCGACGGCCGCATTCGACGGCACCGCCGCGATCACCTGCGTCTGCTTGTTCACGGTCTTGCTCACCAGCGACTGCGAGTCGGCCACCTTCACGTCCACCTCTTCGCGCGCGATGGTCAGGTCCAGCACGCTGGAGCCGGCCAATACTCGCTTGAAGCCAACCTGGTTGATGCCGGCGCTCTTGTTGACGGCCACGGAGAACTCGATGCTCACGTCGATGGGTCCCGACTGGTCGGTGAGCAGCTCGTAGTTCGTCCCCGTGGCGTTGAGGAAGACCCCCTGGGGAAGCTCGGTCTTGGTCAGGGCGACGGTGACCGGGAGGATGGGGACCTTCTTCCAGCCCTTCTTGCGGAGGATGTTGATCTTCGCGGCGAGCTTGAAGGCGGCGCCGTCATCGGAGAGGCTGCCGGTGTACCGGCTGGAGGTGACGATGTAGTCGGCCGGCGGAGGCACTTCGTCCTTCCGCTTGATCGACCACTCGAGCAGGGCGCGGAACTCGCCCCATTTGAGGTCCACGGTGGCGCCCTTCATGGCGCCGTCCACCTTCAGCCCGGTGAGGTCCTCCACCTGCGCCCAGGGGATGGTGAGCACCTGTGAGCCCTTCTTCGCGGGGTCGTAGCCGGTGATCCTCACGAACTCGTCCCAGCTCAACGTGACCTGCCCCTTGCCCTCGCCGAGCTTCGGCGCCTCGGCGAGCGCGGGCCCGCAGGCCCCCGCGGCGATCAGGACAGCCGCTACCGCCACTACCGTTCGTTTCATCGTTCTACTCCTTTCCAGTCCAGGTGTACTCGGCGCGGATCGTCAGTGCGTCCGCCGGTTTGATCAGTGTCTTCTCGAGCTTCACCAGCCGTCCCACGCGGGGCACCTCGATGTCCTGAGGGACCTCCGCGAACCGGAGGGGCTTGGCCCGCTGGGTCCAGTGCTGCATCTGGCCGGTCTGCACGGCCGTGAGGTAGTCGTGGTTGTCGATCAGAACGTACTTCTCGTGCGTCAGGGCGATCGGGTTGCTGTAGATGTCGATCGTGTTGCCGCGGTCGCCGGCGAAGGTGACGTTGGCGACCTGCCCGCTGGCCAGCAGCGCGTCGGTGCCGACGATGGTCTCCTGGAACCGCGGGTTGGCGGCGACCGGCCTGCCCTCGCCCGGCCGCCGGGCCTCCATCTCGCGCAGCGTCCGCAACTGGGCCTCGTCCACGACGGCGTAGCGGATGTCGTTGCGGCCCTCGGCAAAGTGGATGCCCAACGCGTTGGCGGCCGCGGAACCCAGAGAGATGTTCGTGCTGTTGACCGCCACTTTCTGGCCCACATTCATCAGCAACTTGCCCGCTATCTCGTGCGTGACCTTGGCCGGATCCCTCGACCGCCGGGCCTGCCCCGAGCTGTCCAGGGCCGGCAGATAGCTCGACATGGACCGGCCATACTTCCAGCCGCCGTCCGCCCGTCGGGCCTCGACCTCCCAATCGTAGTTTCGCCTCAGGAACTCCTGGAACTCCCGCTGCTCGGCGAGCTGCTTCGGGCGGTACGCGGCCGCCACCGGCGCGTCGATACCGTCGCCGTTGACGTCGCGTTGGGCCCGGACGAGTCCGGCCGCCCTCTGCTGGGCGATGTTGCCGCCCACCTCGACCTGCGGCCCGCGGATGTCCCGAAGCCTCGTGAACAGGTCGGCCGCGAGCTTCTGGCCACCGCCGGTCGCGCTCACGACAAGCCTGCCGTTGGAGATCTGGATACCAGCGTCGCCGAGGACGACTTCCCTGCCCAGGGCCCCGCGGATCGTCCTGACCAGGTCCTCGGCCACCTTCTCCCGGGGCTTGTCGTCACCTGCCCCCGCGCTCGGCCGGCCGGCTTCGCCCCCGCCGAAGACCAAGTCGCGAACGTCGTACGTCTTCGTGACGGCCCTGAGGTCCGGCCGGCGTGCGGGAGTGCGCAAGGAGGCCGAGTCTAACAAGCCGAGTTGCGCTAGCCTCCCGTCTTTCGATCGCAGGATTCGCTGAAGCTCCTTGACTTCTCCCTTGGCCCAGTCGTCGGCCGGGGCCATCCGGAGAACGTGCCCGGCCACGGCAAGGGCATCGGCGTGCTTCTTCTGCTCGCGCAGCTCGCTCGCGTGAAGCTTGAGGGCCGGGATGTTCCGAGGGGCGGCCGGGAGGAAGCCCGATGTGCCTTCGGCCGTGATCCGCTCGGTGTTGGCGTCGGAGTCGGCGGCGTCCAACTGCTGGAGCAGCTCCACGATCTTGTCCCGCTGACCCGGTGGGGCGGTGAGAACCAACGCGTTGGCCGTCTCATCCGCGGTGATGGTCACCCTCTGATCGCGCCCAGTGCTCGGCCCGCGCGACGAACGCGCTGCTGATCCCCTTTGCCCTCGTCCGGCAAACATCTCGCTCAGCACGCGGGCGACTGATCGAGCCTCGGCATGTTCGAGTGTGAACACCTCGGTCGCCGCCTGGACGGCCATGGTGGCCCCATGCCGCGCCTTGTCCCGCACCGTCGTGGCGGCCAGCTCCTCGAGCTCGCCACGAAGGCGCTGCTGTTCCCCTTTGTCCTCGTAGACCTCCTGGAGCGCCTTGCCGATCTTCAGCGCCTCTCCGTACTGCCCCGCCGTCTTGAGGACCTCGTATCGTGTCCGCAGTTGGGTCGCTCTTGCCTGCTTCTGCTTCTGGAGCCTGTCGAGCTCTTCCTTGGCGTCGCGGAGACGAACGGACTGCTCCCTCTCGTCGGCGCCGCGAGCGATGAGCTGCTCGCCGAGCGAGACGGCGGCCTGATAGCCGGCGGCCGCCTCATCGCGCCGGCCGCCACGGACCGCCTCGCCGGCCTGCTCGATCAGCTCACGCTGCTGCTGCTCCAGCTTGACGTTCAGGCCGGAGATCTCCTTCTTCACCTGCCGCGTGAGGGCCTTCTCCTGGCGGCTCTTCGCGGCCAGCTTGCCCCGGACCGCCTTGATGTTGGCCAGCAGTCGGGCGGCATTGGCGGCCTCGGCACTCTTCGGGGCCATGCGAAGGGTGTTCTCCAGGGAGATTGCGGCCTTGTCGTAGTCGCCTCGCTCGTAGTAGTCCCTGCCGGCCCGGTAGTAGTTGCGTGACAGCATCACCTGCCCGCCGAGGATAAGCGTGCCGCCTTCGGGGACCGTCACCTTCGTGGCAAGGATCTCCGTGGCCGCCGGCTGCGTGGCGGGTCCGAACGGTCTGGCCGGTTCTTCTGTGGGCCTCGTCGGCTTCAGTTCCGGCGGCTTGGCCAGCGCTATGGGCGGGGGGGGGCGCTTCGGTCTGCGCTGCGGCTGGCCTTCGGGGACCGCCTCGACAGTCGGGCGGTCCTCCAGTTTGTATCCCTCGGCCAGTTCGGCGCGGCCGTAGGTGAGGCTGGCGACGGCCGTCTCGCTGGAGTATCGCTCGACGTGCTGCATCGGCCCGGCCCACCGGTCAACCGCCATGTCGCGCGGGACGTGCAGCTCGCACCAGCCGTAGGCGATCGGCAGGTCGATTCGCGGCAGCGGCACGGCCGCCAGGCCCTCTCGCCGCAGCGCCTTGCCGCGCATCAATACGACGATCTGAACCGGGAAGCTCACCAGCCCCTTGACCGAGGCCTGCGAGCGAACCAGCGGCAGGAGGTGGGCGCCCGGCTCGTCCAGCAGGGGCGTCAGGGGCCTGGGCTTGTCGTTCACGCGGGCCACCAGCACGCGGGCGCCGCGAGGCAGGTGGAGCCTCAGGAACTGCCGGCTGCGGTTGCGGATCTCGTAGTCCACCTTGCACAGAACGGACCCGTCGGGGCGAAGCAGGAGCCGGTAATGCGCGAGGTCGGCGATGGACTCGCGAAGGGCGAACTCCCCCAGGTCCACGACGTCCACGGCGGCGGAGAAGAAGCGGGAGGTGATCTGGTAGGCCAGCACGCACTTGCCGGCGAGCATGCCCCTCGCCTCGGCGGGCAGGTCCTCCGGGTGTATCTCCCGCAGCCCGCGGACGGCATGGGGCAGGATTTCGCTGGCCCCGGCGGTGTTGGTGACGGCCAGCGTCCCTCCGGACCAGCGGCCGTCCGCCAGCTCCGGGCGCCCGAGGCGCTGGATGCTGCCCGCGCCGAGGGGCAGTTCGTAGCCCACTGTCAGACGCGTCTGCCCGGCGATGGTCCCTCGCAGGAAGATCGCCGCACCGGCGGGCGAAACCTGTGCCTCGCGAACGTCCGGGCCGGTGATCGTGACGCGTCGGGCGGAGGCGGGCAGTTGCAGGATGAGCCGATCCGTCCGCCCGCCGAGGATGCGGACGCGCAATCTCGCGGCGATCTGCTGGCGCCCGGCGTCCAGGTTCCACGCCGTCGCGCCGCGCAGCTCGTACCGCGGCGGCCGGGGGGGCAGCTCGACCGGACGGGTGTACTCCACCTCGATGCGCTCTCGCGGCGTGACGGCCAGCTCGCCGTGCGTGCCGCCGGGCGCCTGCCCCAGGAGCCTGTGCGGCGAGCCGGACACGGCCACCCGCCATCGGCCGGGCGAGTCGAACCGCAAAGACGTCCGGACCGTTCTGGGAATGCCGAAGGACACCTTGCCGCCGTCGGCGCGGCCCTTGCTGAGTCCGATCTGTCCGGAGACGACGTACCGGCCCGCCTTCCTCGGGGTGAAGCGCAGCCACCCCTTTCTCGCGGCAAGAGAGGCCGGGGCGCCGTTCACCGCGACCTTCTCCCACGCCCACTCGGCCGTGAGAACGGGGAGGTTCCGGCATCGCCGCGGCTTGAAGACCCGAAGGGCCACCGTCGCAACGAGCGCGGGCCTGCCGGCTGCATCGAGCGCCAGGTGGTATCGCCCGTTCCCGGCGATGCTCGCCACGGGCGCCGGGAACATCGCCTCGCCGACCGACGCTATGCGGAGGTACTCCCGATACAGACTCCCGGGGACGGTGAAGCGGACATCCTCGAGCAGCCGGGAGCGCTTGAGCAGCGCGCGGACCACGTCGTCGCGTCCGGGCCTTTCAGCGGCCGACGCCAGGGCCCACGAGCCCAGCATGGCCCCCGCGCAGATCACAGCAATCCGTCGCACGTTTCCATTTACACCTGTGCAAGAGCGCGCAAATCACGACTTCATCCGCACGATCTCTATTCCTATTTGACGTTTTCGCGCAGAAAGGTTCCCGGAAAGGTGAGAAAAACCCCGGTAGCAACCGGCCCCGATGCCAGGGGCACGGGGCCGGCCAACTGCTGCCACGGATGTGTCGTAGCGAAATCGAGCGCTATGCCAGGCTGATGACGATGGCCGAGAAGCAAGCCTGCACCTGCGACAGGTCGAGCCTCAACAGGCCGTCGCTGTAGTTGCTGTCGTAGGTCTTTCCGTCCACTCCCCAGGGATTGTAGACCGTCACGATCGCCTCGCCCTCGACGAACTCGATCGACTTGAGCATGTACGCGTGCGATCCGACGATCGGCGAGGGGGCGTTACCGTAGCTTCCGAGGGTGGCCGCGTGCCCGCTGTCGAGGGCGGAGATGATGAAGCTCGCCAGGGACGCCTGCGACCCGCCCGTCCACATGGTGGTGGTGGGCCGGTTGGTCATCTCCTGGAAGACGGTGCTCATCCACCCGCCGCTGATGGAGGCGTAGGAGTTCTGGCCGTACCGGAAATGGCAGTAGGCCTTCTCGACGATCGCCACCCAGGTCTCGCCGTCCGGCGTCAGCTTGGCGTAGCTGAGGCTGCTGCCGGAGTAGACGGGCAGGTCGGCGTCGAGTCGGAGGTAGGAGGCTTGACCGCCGCGGAAGAACCGCACCGCGTACGTCCCGTCACCCAGGGCCGTCACCATCTGGCGGATCACGTTCGGGTCGCTGTCGGACATGCTGGCCAGGCACGCCAGGAAGTAGCAGTCGCCTACCGAGCCCTGGCGGATGTCGTTGTGTTCCGGCCCGTCGGCAAAGAGCGGGTTGCTCGCGAAGTTCACCCACGCTCGCCCGTAGCTGGTGGGTGTGGGGTCGCGGAAGTTCTGCCCGGCGATCTCCATCGAGACGTAATCCGCAGAGCCGGGGACCGCGGAGTAGGGCTGATAGAACTGAGTGATTCGGTGGACGGCCGTCGCGTCGTACTCGGCGGAGTCGGCGTCGCCGAGCGAGTCGCCCATGTCCACCCAGAAGCTGTCGCAGCCCGCCTGGCCCCAGAGGCTGTCCACGCCGCCGCCGAGGCTGATCAGCAGGTCGTCGCCCGCCCCGCCGTACACGCCTGCGGCGCCGAGGCTGTTGTCGTATACCGTGTCGTTGCCCTCGCCGGCGTAGACGATGCCCGAGCCGGCGATCGAGTAGTCCATGCGGATCACGTCGTCGCCGCCGAAGCCGTAGATCGAGATGTCGTCGAAGACGCCGGCGAAGTCGAGTGAGCCGCTGGCGTAGGTGAGCGTCGTCACCGAGCCGCTGACGCTCAGCGTGATGATGTCGCTGCTGTCGGTCCCGGCGACGATCAGCCGGTAGCCGCCCGGCTCCTCGCTGATCCATCCCGTGACGAGCTCGCCCGGCGTGGGATCGTCGGGCGGAACCGGGTCCGGGTCGGGGTCGGGGTCGGGGGCCGGGTCCGGATCGACGTCCGTGTCGGTCGACACCATCAGCTCGTACCGGCCCGTGTTGTCGTCCAGGCTGGCGATCCTCAGGTAGTACGTCTCGCCCTCGACCACGCCGAACGTGACGGTGCAGGCGGCGTCGCCGTCTTCGTCGATCACCAGTTGCTCGCCAGTGGAGTCATCGGCCCGGAGCCTCGGCGTGATGCTGCCGTCCCCGCCGGGCGCCGCAGCCGTCACGGTCATCTCGCCGGTCACGGGGGCGACGATCTCCAGCACGTCGATGTCGCCGGCATAGTTGACCTTCCCGTGGGCCTGGCGGGAGCCGTCGCTTTCGAGCTGAAGGTACGCGGCGTGATCGATGTCGTTGCCCGCGTCGTCGTTGGGCCGGCTCGTGAAGGTCAGCTCGTAGTCGCCCTCGGTTCCCCGGGCGGCCCTGGCGCGGACGTAGTAGGTCTGGCCGGCCCGAACGCGGATGCGGACCCGGCTGTCCCGATTGTACCTGCTGGCGTTGTTGTTCCGGGCGATCCTGCGCCGGGCGGAGTTGAAGACCTCCAGGTAGGAGTCGATCGCGCTTCCGTCGGCGGCGGCCATGTCCAGATAGAGATACGCGCTGGTCGCCGCGGTGAACTTGTACATCTTGGTCCCGCCGACGTCGAGGGCGCCGGCGGCGGTTTCCTCGCCATAGGCCGGGACGTCCACCTCCTCCGCGTCGATGAACTCCTGCGGGATTATCGGCAGCACCTTCATCAGGTATCTGCCCGTGCTGTTGTCGTCGCTGGAGGCCGCCATGTAGTACGTCTGTCCCTTAACCGCCGAAAAGCTCAGGGCGGACGTGCCGCCCACGCCGCCGTGATCGCTGGCGATCATGTCGCCGGCGGCGTCGTAGACGTTGAGCATGCCGGACAGCTTGTTCCATCGGCCGTAGGCGATCATCTGCACCTGCACCAGGCCGCTGCCCCGCGCGGTGTACGAGAAGTAGTCCGTGTCGCCGATGCAGTTGATCCTGCCCCGCGCCGCCGTCGAGCCGTTCCGGCGGACCCGCAGGGCCCTGGCCGCCTCGGCGGTGTTGCCGTAGTCGTCGTACGGCCGGCTGGTGAGCGTCAGCTCGTAGTCGCCCTCGGTCCCTCCGGCGGCCCTCGCGCGGACGTAGTACGTGCGCCCCGCGCGAACGCGGAGGCGGATACGGCTGTCCTGAGTGTACCTGTTGGCGTTGCTGTTCCGGGCGATCCTCCGCTGGCCGGGGTTGAAGACCTCCAGATAGGAGTCGATCTCGCTGCCTTCGGCGGCCTTCATGTTCAGGTAGACGTACCCGCTGGCCGTCGCGGTGAACTTGTACATCTGGGTCCCGCCGACGTCGAGGCCGCCCGTGACGGACTGCTCGCTGAAGGCAGGAAGGTCCACCTCCTCTGCGTCGATGAACTCCTGAAGGATCATCGGCAGCACCTTGACCAGGTATCTGCCCGTGGTGTTCTCCCCGCCGGAGGCCTCCAGGTAATACGTCTGCCCCTTGAGCGCCGAGAAGCTCAGCTCGAACCAGTGGCTCTCCTCTGCGACCTGGCTGGTGATGAGGTTGCCGGCGGCGTCGTAGACGCCGAGCGAGCCGACCAGCTTGTTACCTCGGCCGTAGGCGAGCATCCGTACACGCACCAGGCCGTCGTCGCGGGCCGTGTACGACAGCCAGTCCGTGTCGCCGACGCAGTTGATCCTGCCGCGAGCCGACGTCGAGCCGCTCCGGCGGACCCGCAGGGCCCTGGCCGCCTCGGCGGTGTTGCCGTAGTCGTCGTACGGCCGGCTGGTGAGCGTCAGCTCGTAGTCGCCATCGGTTCCTGCGGCGCCCCTCGCGCGGACGTAGTACGTGCGCCCCGTGCTAACGCGCAGGCGGATCCGGCTGTCCTGAGTGTACCTGCTGGCGTTGTTGTTCCGGGCGATCCTGCGCAGGCCGGAGTTGAAGGCCTCCAGGTAGGAATCGACCCCGCTGCCTTCGGCGGCCCCCATGTTCATGTAGACGTACCCGCTGGCCGCCGCGGTGAAGACGTACATCTGCGATTCGCCGACGTCGAGGCCGCCCGTGACGCACTGCTCACTGAAGGCCGGAAGGTCGATCTCCTCCGGCACCGGTGAAGCGCTGAGCAGCAAACGGGGCTCCATTTGCTCGAACAGCGGCGGCTGCCAGTTCAGATTGCTCACTTGGTCACTCCTGGGGCGTATGCGTGCACCAAACGCCAAGTCTTGATGAAAGCACGAAATACGGGGAATCCACACTGGATCCGCCACGCAGGTGCAATGGGGGCGCTTCTTGAGGCGCCTCAGAGAGAAGCTCCGGAGGACCCCGGCCTTCGTAACGCGGAGCCCGGCTTGCTGCCACAAGCAACAGTACGATTCAAATCAGCCGCGGGCAAGGAGATAGGGAGCGACGAGCGAATCGCAAGGGGGCCGGGCGCCCGGGACAGGAATCAGGTCAGGCTACTTACAGCAAAGACTTTACGATCTGTCGTCGGGGGCCATCGTGGCAGACGTGCCCGCAGGCAGGACGCGCTCAGCCCTTTTGGGGGAGCTGTATCTTGTACTTGCGGATCCGGTAGCGGATGTTGTCGCGGGTAATGCCGAGGGCCCTGGCCGCCTTGGTCTGGTTCCAGGCGTTCTCGCGGAGGGCCTTTACGATCATGCCCTTCTCGGAGGCCGCCAGGGCCGACTCGCCGGGGGCACCCGGCTGGATCTCGCCGGCCAACTCCCTCGGGAGGTGCTCCGGCCCGATCGGCTGGGGCCGCGGCCAGGCGCCGTCCATCCGGCAGCACAGCAGGCACGCCCGCTCCAGGATGTTCTGCAACTCCCGGATGTTCCCGGGATAATCGTACTGCGTCAGTGCCGTCATGGCCTCGGGGGAGAGAATCGGCACGGGCATCTTCATCTCGGACGCCACGTGACGGATGAAGTGGTCCACCAGCAGCGGGATGTCCTCTCTCCGTTCCCGGAGGGGGGGGATCTCGATCGGAAAGACGTTCAGCCGGTAGTACAAGTCCTCTCGGAACCTGTGGGCCCTCATCTCCTCGGCGAGGTCGCGGTTGGTCGCCGCGACGATCCGCACGTCGCACCCGATCGTCTCCGTGCCGCCGACCCGGACAATCTCCTTCTCCTGGAGGGCCCGAAGCAACGTCACCTGGATGCTCGGGGCCACCTCGGCGATCTCGTCGAGGAACAGCGTGCCTCCCTCGGCCAGCTCGAAGCGGCCGAGCTTTCGTTCCACCGCTCCGGTGAACGCCCCCGCCTCGTGTCCGAAGAGCTCGCTTTCCAGGAGCGTCTCCGGCAGGGCCGCGCAGTTGATGGCCACGAAGGGCTTGCCCCCCCGGTCGGACTCGGCGTGGACCGTCCTGGCGGCGATCTCCTTGCCGGTGCCCGTCTCGCCCAGCAGCAGGACGGTGGCCGACGAGCGCGAGACCCGGCGGATCAGGTTCCTGACGTTCTCCATTCCCGCGGAGATGCCGACGATCTCCTCGGCCGGCTGGTAGGTCTGCTTCAGTTGGTCGTTCTCGCGCTGGATGCGGTCGTAGAGCTGTGCGTTGGCCATCGCGATGGCCGCGAGGTTGGCAAAGACCTTGCACAACTGCCTGTCCTCTTCGGCGAACAGCTCGGACTGCACCGGGTTCAGCACCTCGACGACGCCGAGGGTCCGGCCCTTGTTGATCAGGGGGGCGGCAATGAGGCTGCGGGTCTCGAACGCCACCAGCGCGTCGATCTCGTGGTAATGGGACCGCTCCTTGGAGACGTCGTTAACGATCTCGGCCTCCCCGCTCACCAGCACCTTGCCGGAGATGCCCAGAGCCCGATCGTAGGCCAGGCCCTGGAGCTGATCGGCGCGGTCACCGACGGCCGCCCGGAACACCTGCTTGCCGCGGGTCTCGTCCAGGACAATAACGCTGGAAGCCTCGGCCCGCATCACCGACGCGGCCGCGCGCGCAATCGCCGCCAGCGTCTCGTCGAGACCCAGGGCGGAGTTGATCGCCGCCGAAGCGTCCACCAGGGCCGACAGCGCCTCCGGCGGCAAGTGTTTGATCGACACCATCATCTCGCCATTCCTGGAAGCAGCGGAGTTTGCGGCGTGCGGCAGGTCAGTATGCCGTGCGGTGCGGAAAGACGTCAAGGAGATTCCCTCCCGCCTGACCGGCGGTGTGCCTGCGCGAGCGGCCGCGGCCGCTTCCGCCGCCGGCCGCCAAGAGACAATCGGCAGTCACACGCAGGGCTTAGGCATGTTTTTCCTTGTGTTGCCACTTGGATATGGCGATACTGGTATTGGGCTGATCTGGACGGTCGATCCCTGATGATTTCAGGATGAAAACGCCATGACAGCGAGAAGGAACCCCGTGTTGAGTCTTGTGCTTGTGGCGCTGGGCGCCTGCCCGAGCCTCTGGGGGCAGGACCGGATTGAGGCCTTCACCAAGCCCAGCAGCGACGCGACCCTATCGTTCATTCGCCCCGGCCGCGTCGCCAAGGTGCTCGTCAAAGAGGGCGACGAGGTCAAAGCCGGCCAGGAGCTCATCCGGCTCGACGACGAAGCCGAGTTGGCGCAGCTCGAACAGCTAAAGGCCCAGGCCGAAGACGAGACCCGCGTCAAGGCCGCCGAAGCCCAACTCGCCCAGAAAAGAGTCGACCTCAAACAGAAAGAATGGGCGTTCGATAACGGAGCGGCCACCAAGATGGAGGTCGATCACGCCGTCCTCGAGGTGAAGATCTCCGAGCTCTCGCTGGACCTGGCCAAGTTTCAGCGCAAGCAGGACCAGCGGAAGTACCGCGAGGCGTGCATCCAGCATGCCCGCATGCGGCTCAAGAGCCCCATCGACGGGGTGGTGGAGCGTCCCCTCCCCGGGCCGGGCAAGCCGCTGGCGCAGGGGCTGGTGGAGGAAGGCGAGTCGGTCGATGCACTGGAGCGGGTCATTCGCGTGGTCAAGATCGATCCGCTCTGGGTCGACGTTCCCGTTCCGCTCGGCCGGGCCCGCCGTCTGAAGAAGGGCGGCAAGGCCGTCGTGGAGTTTGAGACGGATGACGTCAGCCGTCCGCTGCTGGTGGATGCGAGGATCGCCCACATTGTCGCCGTCGCCGACGCTGCCAGCGGCACCCTGACGGTCCGGGTCGAGGCGCCGAATTCCACCGGCAGGCCGGCGGGCGAGCGCGTGTACGTCAGCTTTCCCGGCGGGAAGAGGACGGCTTCGCCCGGCGGCTCGAAGGCCGGGGAGGTCGCGGCGCGGCCGACAAGATGAGATAGCAGCAGATGACCATCAATCCCGCTCGAGTTTCCGACGAATCCTCCGATCAGCAGCGGCCCACGATGGTCGAGATGATCGAGAGGCTTAGCCGATTCGACGGCCCGCCGGAGCAGTTCCTCGTCAATCTGCTGGCCGTTCAGTGCCACCTGGCCGCCGCCAACGGCGGCGCGATTCTCCGGATCGGCGCCGATCAGCAAGTGGAGATCCTGGCGGTGTACCCCCAGCCGGCCCCCGGCTCGACCGCGCCGGTCTGGCTGGCCCAGTCGGCTGAATCCGCACCGGCCGTCGTCGCGGGGAGCAAGACCACCATCAAGCCCGTCCACGGGCCGGACGACCTGTACGGCCAGCCCGCCAGCAGGCACCTGGTCATGGTCCCGCTGCGAGGCGGCAGCGGCGTGCTGGGGCTGGCGACCTTTGTCGTCGCCAGCAGTGACTCGGCCGTGCTCGCCGCCACGCAGCAGCGGCTGGAACTGACCGTCAGCCTCCTGAGCCTTTACGAGATGCGGCTGACGCTTCAGCAGCGCCAGGGAGACCTCATGCGCCTGCGGCTGGCCATGGAGACGACCGCCGCCGTCAACGAGCAGGACCGGTTCAAGGGGGCGGCCATGGCCATGTGCAACGAGGTCTCCAGCCGCTGGCACTGCGACCGGGTCTCGCTGGGCTTCCTCAAGGGGCGGTACGTCCATCTGAAGGCCATGAGCCACACCGAGAAGTTCAGCCGCAAGATGCAGCTCGTTCAGGACATCGAGGCGGCGATGGAAGAGACCCTGGACCAGGACGTGGAGGTCTTGTGTCCGGCTCCGCAGGGCACAACGTTCGTCAACCGCGCCACGAGAGAGCTTTCCAAGAAGCACGGCCCGACGGCGATTCTGGGCCTCCCGCTGCGGCGGGACCAGGACGTCGCCGCCGTGCTGACGCTTGAACGTCTCGCCGAGGAGCCGTTCGCGTTCGATGAGGTGGAGTCGCTTCGGCTGGCCTGCGACCTGTGCACCCCCCGGCTGGCGGGCCTCCACAAACAGGACCGCTGGTTCGGCGCCCGCGCCGCCGCGGCCGCAAGAAGCGGCCTCGCCACCATACTGGGACCCAAACACACCTGGATCAAGGTCGCCGGCATCGCCATCTGCGCGCTGATCCTGTTCCTCATCCTGGCCAAGGGGAAGTACCGCGCCGAGGCGTCTTTCGTGCTCGAGGCCACCACGCAGCAGGTCGTGCCCACCCCGTTCGAGGGTTACCTCAAGCGGGCGTACGTCCTCCCGGGCGACATGGTCAGCGGCGCGAAGACGGACGAGCCGTCCTGGCTTCTGGAGGACCACCACGTTTCGGACTGGCCCGGCCTGCTGACCGGGATCCGCGCCCGGGCGGCGGCCGAGGCGCCTTCCGTCGGCAAGCACGTCTGGTCGCTGCTGAGCGAAGAGACTCGCCGGGCCGTGGAATCGGCGGCGCCCGTCGACCCGAACGAGGCGGTCAAGCTCGCCATCGCGGGCATCGACGAGGCCACCCGCGCCGCCGTGCTCGCCGACCTGAACGCGCTGCTGGCGACGCGAACGTTCTACAGCGCCGACGCGTGGCGGCATGTCAAGCTGACCGAGCGCCGCAAGGACCTCCTGGCGGCGCTGGAGGCCGGCACGCTGCGCGGCGTCCGGCTGGTGGAGCTGAACCGCTCGCTCCTGGCCGCGGCCTTCCGCGGCAGGATCTCGCCGGGCCCGACCGTCCTGGGGACGCTCGAGACGGCGGACCTCAGGCTCCAGTTGATGTCGGCCGAGGCCGAGAAGCTGGCATACCTCAAGCAGGCGGACGCCGCCATGCGGGAAGACAAGCGGGCCGAGAGCCAGATCGCCCGCGCCCAGGCCGAACAGGTCGCCGCGCGAATCAAGCTGCTCGAACACCGGATCGCCCAGGCCGTGCTCGTCTCGCCCATCGACGGGTATGTCGTCTCCGGCGACCTCCAGCGCCAGCTCGGCGCGCCGGTCAAGACCGGCGACGTCCTGTTTGAGATCGCCTCGCTCGCCGACCTTCGAGGCGAGCTGTCCGTGCGGGAGGACCTCATCGGCGACGTCCAGCTCGCCCTGGAGAGGGCCCGGCGGGAGAACAGGGAGCTCACCGGCAAGCTGGCCACCACGGCCCTGCCGGAGGAACGCATCGCCTTCACCGTCGAGCGGATTAATCCGGTGGCCGAGGTGGTCGAGCAGGAGAACGTCTTCAAGGTCCGGGTCCGGCTGGCGGCGACGCGCCAGATCCTCCGCCCGGGCATGGAGGGGGTCGGCAAGATCGACATCGATTGGCGGAGCTACGGGTACATCTGGACTCGCCGGCTGGTCAACTGGGTCCGGATGAAGCTGTGGCTGTAGATACGCGACGGCCGGTGAAATGAGGGCTGATCGTGCCTGTTGACCGCCCCACATTCAGCGAATCGTGGTACCGTGTCGCGGAGCTGTCTCCGCGGCTGAGGACCACCGTTCAGGTCCACCGCCAGCACTACCGGGGGCGGATGTGGCACGTCCTCCAGGACCCCTCCAGCAACCAGTACTTCCGGTTGAACGAGGCGGCGTATCGCTTCGTGTCCCTCCTGGACGGGCGGAGGACCGTCGCGCAGGTCTGGCGGATCTGCTCCGACCAGTTGGGCGACGGCGCCCCCACCCAGGGCGAGGCCATCCAACTGCTCGGGCAGCTCTACACGTCCAACCTGCTGCACGCCGAGCTGCCGCCCGACGCGGAGGGGCTGTTCAAACGCTACCAGAAACGCGTCCGCCGGGAGGTCCAGGGCTACCTGATGAACCTCCTGTTCATCCGCATCCCCCTGATCGACCCGGACAACTTCCTGAACGCCTGGGTCGGCGCGATATCCTGGCTGTTCACGTGGTTCGGCTTTCTGCTCTGGCTGGGGCTGATCGGCACGGGCCTGTACTTCGTCATCGAGAACTGGTCCGACCTGTCCAGCCGGGCCGAGAACGTGCTGGACGTCGAGAACCTGCCGTTCCTGTACCTGAGCTTCGTGCTGATCAAGGTCTGCCACGAATTTGGCCACGCGTTCATGTGCAAGACGTTCGGCCGGCGGACGGGCACGGGGGGAGAAGTCCACGTGATGGGCATCATGTTCCTGGTGTTCACGCCGATGCCGTACATGGACGCCTCCAGCGCGTGGGCGTTCCGGTCGCGGCGCCAGCGGATCACCGTCAGTTGCGGGGGCATGATCATCGAGCTGGCGCTGGCGGCCGTCGCGGCGATCGTGTGGGCCCACGTCGGCAAGGGCACGCTGCGAACCATCTGCTACAACGCGATGTTCATCGCCAGCGTCTCGACGATCCTCTTCAACGCCAACCCGCTGCTGCGATACGACGGGTACTACATCCTCTCGGACATCCTGGAGATCCCCAACCTTGCCCAGCGATCCAAGCAGTACATCTACTACCTGGTCAAGAAGTACGTCTGGAACGTTCGCCAGGCGCGCAACCCCGCCCACACCCGCGGCGAGAAGGCATGGTTCGTCTTCTACGGCATCGCCTCGACCCTCTACCGCGTGTTCATCTGCGTGCGGATTCTCCTGTTCGTCGCGAGCAAGCTGTTCATGTTGGGTGTGATCCTGGCGACGGCCGCGGCGGTGACCTGGGTGCTCGTACCGCTGGGCAAGTTCTTCCGGTACCTGGCCACGAGCGGCGAGCTGACCCGCGTCCGGGCCCGCGCGATGGCCACCACCTTCCTGGTCCTGGGACTGATCGTCGGCGGCATCGGCTTCGTCCCCGCGCCGGACCGGTTCCGCCTCGACGGCGTGGTCGAGCCGCAGCGCCTCCAGATCGTCCACGCCGCCACCGACGGCTTCGTGACGGGCACGTTGGGTTCCGGCCGGCCGGTCAAGCGCGACGGCGAGCCGCTGCTGACGGGGGAAAGCCCCGAGCTCCTTGCCCAGCACGAGCAGTTCCTGGCCGAGCGGCGCCAGCTCGTGGCCCAGCGCCTGCTCGCCCAGACTCAGGACGTCGCGGCCGCCCAGATCCTCGCCGAGCGGATCGCCGCGCTCGACGAGCGGATCCACCGCGTCGAGGAGAAGCGCGAGGACCTGGTCATCCGCGCCGGGCTGGACGGCGAATGGATCGCCCCGAAGATCGACCGCGCCCGCGGGGCGTACCTCCGCCGGGGCGACCAGATCGGGCTCGTCGCAAGCCGGGAGGTCATCATCCGCGCCACGGCGAGGCAAGAGGTGGCCGACATGCTGCTTGGCCGGCCTACCGACCTCTATGAGCTTCACCTCCCCGCCGAGGCCGCCGCCGACATCCGGGCGGCGCTGCGGACAGCCGCCGCGAAGCAGGAGGAGTTGACCGGCCAACTCATCCTGGCCGGCCGCCCCGACGAGCCTGTCGGCTTCGTCGTGCAGCGGATCGAGCCGGAAGACGCCGGTCTCGGCGCCAAGGCCGTCGACGCCAACGCCGATCCCAACGCCTCACTCACCCCTCGCCCGGCCGCGGACTCGAACGCCGGCCAGTCCGCCGAGCCCGCCGCAGGAGAGAAGCTCCACACCGTCCACATCCGCCTCGGGGAGGTCCCCCGTGACCACCAGGCCATCGAGGACCTGGCCATCGTCCGCATCAACGGGCGGGAGTACGCCCAGGTGCTCGCCCGCCGAAAGGTGCCCTGGCGCGGGATCGAGATCCGCATCAAGGGCCTGCCCGATCCGCCCATGACCGGCCGAATCCGCCAGATCATAGAGGCCGGAAGGGAGCAGCTCCCCTCCGCCGCGCTGGGCTACGCCGCGGGGGGGTCCATCCAGACCGACCCGAAAGACCCGCGCGGCAAGAAGGCCACCGAGCGGTTCTTCGAGATCCGCATCGTGTCCGATCCGGTGGCCGACCCGGACAGCGCCTGGCGGGGCAGATGCCCGCTTCTCAGCGGTCAGCGGGTCGTCGTCCGCGTCGAGATGCCGAGCCGCCCGCTGGCCGGCCAGTGGTACCGCTCCATCCTCCAGCTTGTCCAACGGAGGTTCCAGATCTGACGTGACGCAGATCCCCAGCACAACCTGGCGGATGCTCGCCAACCGCTCCCGCAGCGACGAGTTGCCCAAGGGGCTCGACGCCGTGTGGGACGCCGCCGCGGGGATCGCCGGGAAGCTCGCCCCGCGCCGCCAGCGGTTCCTCTCGATGGCCAAGCACGTGCTGAGGCACGAGAAGCTCTACGCCGAGATGAGCGACGCGAAGCTCAAGGAGCAAGCCGGCGCGTTCCGCGAGCTGTTCCTTCGCGGCAGGGAGACGCGCCAGCAGCTTCACCGCGCGTTCGCCCTGGTCCGCGAGGTCGCCAGCCGGCAGATCGGGGAGAAGCACTTTCCCGTCCAGATTGCCGGCGCGCTGGCGCTGGACGCCGGCTGCATCACCGAGATGGCCACCGGCGAGGGCAAGACGTTGACGGCGACGCTGCCGGCCACCATCGCCGGCTGGCGCGGCCGGGGCTGCCACATCATCACCGTCAACGACTACCTCGCAAAGCGCGACGCGGAATGGATGGGGAAGATCTACGCCTTCTGCGGGCTCTCCGCCGCGCACATCGAGCAGAAGATGTCCCCTGTGGACCGCCGCCGTGCTTACCGGGCCGACATCACCTACTGCACGAACAAGGAGGTCACCGCCGATTTCCTCCGCGACCGCCTCGCGCTGGGGTCGCTGCGGGGGCTTCCGATGGCCCTGCTGACCAAGATCGCCCAGGGCGCCGGGACGGGCACGGACCGGCTCGTCATGCGCGGGGTGAACTACGCGATCGTGGACGAGGCCGACTCGGTCCTCATCGACGAGGCGGTCACGCCGCTGATCATCTCCGGCGACGCGCCCAACGCCGAGCAGGTCGAGGCCTTCAACCAGGCCGCCGAGATCGCCTCCCAGTTCCTCCGCGGCACGGACTACCGGGTCAACCATCGCTACCGGGAGGTGGACCTGACGCCCGCCGGCAAGAGGAAGCTCGAGCGGCTCGCCGCATCCTTTGGAGGGATCTGGTCCGGCAAGCGGCGGCGAGAGGAGCTGGTCATCCAGGCCCTCAGCGCCCGCGAGCTGTTCGTCCTCGACAAGCAGTACATCATCGACGAGGGCAAGGTCGTCATCGTGGACGAGTTCACCGGGCGCCTCATGCCCGACCGCACCTGGCGCGACGGGCTGCACCAGGCCATCGAGGCCAAGGAGACCCTCGAGGTCAACCCGCCGAAGGACACGTACGCCCGAATCAGCTTTCAGCGGTTCTTCCGCCTGTACCGCAAGCTCGCGGGCATGACGGGTACGGCGGTCGAGGCCTGGCGGGAGTTCTGGCAGATCTACCACCGCCCCACGGTGATCATCCCGACCAACCGGCCGTGCATCCGAAAGTACGCCGCCGACCGCGTCTACGCCACGCAGCAGGCCAAGTGGAAGGCGATCGTTGGCGAGATCCGCCGGGTCCACGAGACCGGCCGGCCCGTTCTCGTCGGCACACGCAGCGTCCGGGCGAGCGAGCTTCTCAGCCGCATGCTCGAGACAGAGGACCTCGAGCACCAGGTCCTCAACGCCGTTCGCCACAAGGAGGAGGCGCAGATCGTCGCGCAGGCCGGCCAGCCCGGGCGCATCACGGTGGCGACGAACATGGCCGGGCGCGGCACGGACATCAAGCTCGGGCGGGGCGTGGCGGAACGGGGCGGCCTGCACGTGCTGGCCACCGAACGGCACGAATCGGGCCGGATCGACCGCCAGCTTTACGGCCGCTCGGCCAGGCAGGGCGACCCGGGCACGGCCGGCGCGATCGTGTGCCTGGAAGACGAGCTCGTGAAGCGGTACTCCCCCCACCTGACGGCCCCGCTGAAGAAGCGGCACGGCAAGACCGAGCGGGAGATCTCCTCCCGCGTTCTCCGCAAGTTGTTTGACGTCTCCCAGGGCAAGGCCGAGCGGCTGGCGCTGCGGCAGCGGAAGGGCGTTCTGCGGACCGACGACTGGCTCGACGAGTACCTCGGCTTCGCCGGCAGCGAGTCGTGATCCGATTGCCGTTGTCGGGAAACAGGGGCTCTCGGGGGTTCCGCCAACCGGCAAGCCGTGGTCGTGCGTTGGAGGACATGAGACGGACGGGACCCGCGGTGGGCTACTTCTCGGTCGCGAAGAGGTCTTCGTAAGTCTCCCGCGGGCGGATGATCCGCCACGCGCCGCCCTCGACGAGGACCTCCGCCGCCCGAGGGCGGGAGTTGTACTGGCTCGACATCACGAAACCGTACGCCCCGGCGGAGAACACCGCCAGCAGGTCGCCCCGCTGCATGACGGGCAGAACGCGATCCTTGGCCAGGAAATCGCTCGATTCGCACACGCCGCCGACGACGTCCACCTTCCGGCCGCCCTCGGCGGCGAAGCCGCTCCGGCGCTGGGGCGCGGGCGCTCCTTCCGCCAGCCGGGCTGGCCAGACGAAATGCTCCGAGCCATACATGACCGGACGAACCAGGTCCGTCATCGCGCCATCCACGATGACGAAGCTCCGCTCGCCGCCCTTCTTGACGTAAAGGACCTTCGTCAGCAGCAGGCCGGCGTTGCAGGCGATCTGCCGGCCGGGCTCGAGGATCACCTCCAGGCCCCTGCCGGCCAGCAGAGGGACGATCTCCCTGGCGTAGTCCGTCGCGAGGGGCGAAGCGCCCTCTTCGTAGTCGGCGGCAAACCCGCCGCCGATGTCCAGCGTGCGGACCTCGAACCCCTCGCCCTTCAGCCGGTCCATCAGCTCGAGCGTCCTGGTGATGGCCTTGACGTACGGCTCGGCCGAGTAGATCGGCGAGCCGATGTGCAGGTGGATGGCGTCCAGCCGTGCGTGCTCGTCGCGGCCGTACGCCCGGAAGAACTCGACGGCGCGGTCGATGTCCACGCCGAACTTCGTCTCCTTCTTGCCGGTCGCGGTGTACCTGTGCGTCTTGGGGTCGTAGACGTCGGGGTTGAGCCGCAGGGCGGCGCGGACCTGCCTGCCCGCGGCGGCGGCCAGGCGGGAGATGTTCTCGAACTCCTCCTGCGACTCCACGTTGAACAGCCCGATGCCGGCCTCGATCGCCTCGTCGATCTCCCGATCGGTCTTGCCGACGCCCGCGAAGACGATCCTTCGGCAGTCGGCCCCGACGGCCTGCACGCGGGCCAGCTCGCCGCCGGAGACCACGTCGAACCCGCTGCCGGCCCCGGCCAGGAGCTTGAGGGTCTGGAGGTTCGCCAGCGACTTGACGGAGAAGCAGATCGTGGGCTTCAGCTCGGCGAACGCCTCGGCCAGACGGCGATAGTGCAGCAGCAGCGTCGCGGCGGAGTAGATGTAGACCGGCGTGCCGACCGCGGCGGCGATGTCCGCAACGGGCACGTCCTCACAGCACAGCGAGCCGTCCCTGTAGTCGAAGAAGTCCATGACCGCCCTCTTGTCTGTCCGTCAGGCGCAGATCGAGGCCCAATACCGTAACGCAAGCAGGTTCCGGACACAAGAGATACTGAAAGGCCGGAAGTGAAGCCCCCGGGAGCCGCCTCAGGAGCCCCGGAGAAACGCCTCCACCGCCTCGGCCGCCCGTGCCGCCAGGAGCTCCTTCGGCCGCCGCATGGCGTGGTCGATGGTCACGTCGCCGGCGGCCAGCGGCCGGACCGCGGCGAAGAGCCCCTCGTCGTCGAGGCCCGGCTCGGCCTGGCCGGGGATGCAGATCGCCGGCACGGACAGCTCGCCGGCGACGCGGGCGACGCCGACGGCCGTCTTGCCCGAAAGGCTTTGGGCGTCGAAGCGGCCCTCGCCGGTAATGCACAGGTCGGCCCCGGCGAGGCGATCGCGAAGGGCGACGGCGTCGGCGACGATCTCGACGCCGCGCTGGAGCTCGGCGCCGAGGAAGGCGACCAGCCCGGCCCCAAGCCCCCCGGCCGCCCCGGCGCCGGGCAGATGCTCCACGTCGACGGCGAGCTCTCGGCGGATCACCTCGGCAAGGTGCACCAGGCCCGCCTCGAGCTGCCGGACCATCTCGGGAGAGGCCCCCTTCTGGGGCCCGTAGACGGCCGCGGCGCCGCGAGGGCCGGTCAGGGGGTTCGTCACGTCGCAGGCCACACGGATGCGGGCGCCGGCGATTCGCGGGTCGCGCCGACTCATGTCGATCCGGTCAACGGTGGGCAGTCCCCCGCCGGCCAGGCCGCGGACGCACGGATCGCCCGCGGCGTCGGCGAAGACCACGCCCACCGCCTGGGCGCAGCCGCAGCCGCCGTCCACGGTGGCCGAGCCGCCGATGCCGATGAGGACGCCCGTCGCGCCGGCCTCCAGGGCCGCTGCGATCAGCTCCCCCGTGCCGTAGGTGGTCGTCCGCATCGGGTCTCGGCGCTCGGGCGGCACCAGGTCCAGGCCCGACGCGGCGGCCATCTCTATCACCGCGGTTGTCCGACCGGCGGAGCCCGCCGCGGCGCCGAGCAGGCCGAACTCCGCCTGAAGGGGCTCGCCGAGCGGTCCGGCGACCCCGGCCGTTCGAACCTCCCCGCAGGTCGCCGCGACCATGGCCGCCACGGTGCCCTCTCCGCCGTCGGCCATGGGGCACGGGTCGAGCGTCGCCTGCGGGCAGGCAGCTCTCACGCCGTCGGCAATGGCCTCGGTGACCTCGGCCGCCGTCAGCGACTCCTTGAACGAATCCGGTGCGATGACCACCTTCACGTCTGCGCCTCCGCCTCGCCGCAGAGCCCGTGTGGATTGCCGGCCGGTCCGTCAAGCATCCGCGCGCCCGCCGGCCGGGCCGCTGCGCGAGCCGGTCCCGGGCCGCACCGGCTTGCCCCGGGCGCGGACCTGGACCCACACCGCCACGCTGCCGCGGGCTACGCCGATCCTGACCGCCTGGTGCGAAGGGAAGTCCTCCAGGAGGATGCCCAGCGCCTCCAGGTCGGATACGTAGAACTTGCCCACCTGGAAGATGACGTCCTTCAGTTGAAGCCCGATGCGATCGGCCGGGCCGTCCGCGTCGATGCCGACGACGAGCAGCCCGCTGTCCAGCGGCAGGCGAAGGTCGCGGGCCAGCCGCGGCGTGATCTCCCGCAGCGTCATGCCGAAGAGCTTCTGTGCGAGGAGCTTGCCGTCGGGGCGCGGCTTGACCTCCACCGGCACGACGGCCGTGACCGTCCTCTCGCCGCGGCGGAGCTTCAGGCGAGCCTTGGCGGGCGCCCCGGCGACGAGCATCGCGCAGGTGAACTCGGGGATCTGGCGAAGGGGCTTCCCGTTGAGGGAGATCAGCCGGTCCCCCGCCCGCAGCTTCCCCTCGGCCGGGGTGCCGGGGCGAACCTCCGCGACGTACAGCTCGTCGCCGCCGGCTGCGTGACGCTGGAGCACCTTCGCCCCGAACACCGCCCGGTGGATCCGCTCGAAGTCCAGCAGCGTGGGAAACTCCTCCATGAGGGAATCGACGGGAATGGCGAAGCCGATGTTCTGGGCGTCGGCGCGGATGGCGGTGTTGATGCCTATCAGGTCGCCGTGGATGTTCAGGAGCGGCCCGCCGCTGGAGCCGGAGTTGATCGGAGCGTCCGTCTGGATGAGGCCCTCATAGCTGACGCCCTGGCGAAACTCCAGCTTGCGGTTCAGCGCGCTGACGATGCCGCGGGTGACCGTGTGGGAGTAGCCCAGCGGGTTGCCGATGGCGACGACGGTCTCGCCGACCATGCAGTCGTCGGAGCGCCCCAGCGGCAGGTAAGCCAGGCCCTTGCCGCCGGGGGGCCCGATCTTCAGCACGGCCAGGTCGTGCGCCTCGTCGGAACTGATGATCCTGGCGGGGTGTTTGGACTTGTCGGCCAGCGTGACGGTGACCTTCCGGGCCCGACGGACCACGTGCGCGTTGGTGACGATGTACCCGGCCGGGTGCACCACGAAGCCGCTGCCGAGGCTCTGGACGGGCACGTGGCGCCGGAACGGGCTGGGAAAGATGTCCTCAAAGATGTCCCTGCCGAACATGCCCCATCGCGTGGTGACGATCTTCTCCGTGGAGATGTTGACCACGGCGGGGCGGGCCTTGCGGCAGGCCAGGACGACCGGCGTGACGCGGGAGACGTTCTGCGCGACGGCCGGGCCCGCCGGCAGCGCAGCCGCACAACTCCCGGCCAGAATCAAGCTCCAGAGTTTTCCCATGGCAAAGACCCCGAAATCCTTCCGACCATGCGTATCGTAGCGGCGAACAACCTGTCTCGCGGGGCGCTTCGGCACCCGGCACGAGATTATACTCTTCCGGCCCGCGGCGGCCAACCGTCGGCGAAGCGACGGCCGGACGGACGCCCGCGGCCGGCCCAGGCGCCAAAACCTTTTCCATAAGAGATGCAGGTCTTCGGGCATTATCGATTATAATAAGCGTTCCAACCGCCTGTTCGGCAGAGGGCGGGCTGTCGGAGCAAAGTAGGCGTTTCGGGCGGCCTCAGATCATGACTGACAACAAGGTACGCCAGACATTCGGCGCCAGGGAGCTGGCGATCTGTCTGAGCCATTACGACCTCGGGATCATCTCGAGCATCGAGGAGTTCGCGCGGGGCTCCCGGCGTGCTCCGAAGGTGGTCATCGACTGCCAGCGGGGCAGGTTCCTCTTCAAGCGCCGCGCGAAGGGCAAGGACGACCTGGCAAAGGTCGCGTTCACGCATCAGATCCAGTTGACCCTCGCCGGCCAGAACTTCCCCCTGCCCCACCTGCTGGGCACCCGCGACGAGAACGACTCCATGCTGGTGTGGGAGTCGAGCATCTACGAGATGTTCGAATACATCACCGGGTCCGGATACGATGGCTCGCTCGACGCGACTTTCCATTCCGGCAGGATCCTGGGGCTCTACCACAAGCTGCTCGTCGACTTCAGCAGCGACTACAAGCCCCCTACCGGCAGCTATCACGACGCACCCGCCATCCAGCAGGCCATCCAGAACACGATCAGCTCGCTGCCGATGGACTCGCGGCCGTCGGTGGAAGTGCTGACCGAGACGGTCGAGCACCTCAAGGGGTCGTACCAGTCCTGCGCCGACGAGGTCAACAAGCTCGGGCTGAAGAACTGGCAGGCCCAGATCGTCCACGGCGACTGGCATCCGGGCAACATGCTGTTCAGGGAGCAGAACATAGTGGGCGTCATCGACTACGACGCCGCCCGCCTCCAGCAGCGGGTGATCGACCTGGCCAACGGGGCGCTGCAATTCTCCATCCTCGGCGGCGCGGACGACCCGGCGAAGTGGCCGGCCTACCTCGACCGAACGCGGTTCAAACGCTTCATGCGTGGCTACGACTCGGTCAACGTGGTCTCCGTGGCCGAGCTGAAGGCCGTGCCGTTCCTCATGTGTGAGGCCATGACCGCCGAGGCCGTCCTGCCCATCGCCGCCACGGGCAGCTTCGGCCGGCTCGACGGCTTCGGCTTCCTGCAAATGGTCAGCCGCAAGGTCAAATGGATCCTCGAACACATGGAAGAGCTCGGCAACGTGCTGGAGGATTGACGCGCACGAGCGGAAGACGGGGGCCGTGGGCGCTCGGGCCAGGGAGGACTGCCGGCCTTTCGCCCTCCGTGGACGCACTCAAGACCGGGCTGTCGCTCGCGGTGCGTTGCGCTTCCCGAACTTGCACAGCGGCAGGAGAGGGCATCGGGAGCATTGGGGGCTTCCGGCCCGGCAGACGCGCCGGCCGTGGGCGATCAGCAACAGGTGCATCTCGTAGCGGTCGGCCGGGGCGATCAGGGGCGTGAGGACCTCGTGCGCCCGCTGGGGCGCCGCGGCGTCCGGCAGCAGGCCCAGCCGCCGAGTGATGCGGAAGATATGCGTGTCCACGGGGAAGACGGGCATCCCCATCGCGAACATCAGGACGCACAGGGCCGTTTTCGGGCCGACGCCGTCGAACCGCAGTAGGGCCTGGCAGGCCCGGTCGGGGCCCATTTCGGCCAGGAAGGCGAGGCCGATCCCGCCGCGATCCGAACGGAGCTGCCGAAGGATCTCGCGAATGCGCGGCGCCTTCCTGCGCGACAGGCCGCTGACGCGAATGCATCGCTCGATGGCCCGGACTCGGGCGTCGGCGACCTCGTCCCACGTGGCAAAACGCTCCTTGAGCCGCCGGAAGCCCGCTGCGCTGTTGGCGCCGCTGGTGTTCTGCGAGAGAATGGTCGCCACGAGCACGTCGACGGGGTCGCGAGGTCCCGGCCAACGCCGCCGGCCGTGGGCGCGCCGCAGCAGCTTCAGCACGCTTCTCAGGAGCCGGCGGGCGCGTTGGCTGGGCATGAGCGTCCTTTCGCGGTCCCGCCGGAATGCTCCGCGGGCTTTTTGCGAACTTCTCGGCGATCCCGGCATTTTCTGGTACATTGCACCGGCGCAAGATGGGCAGTGCCCATGGGCCGATGCTCAGCGTGAGGTCCGGATTATACTTCGTCAAGAGGCTCCGATGCGTATTCTGCTCATACAACCGGATTATCAGATCGCCGGCTTCGGGTTCCGCCTGGCGGCGATGCCCGAGCCGCTGCACCTGGAGATTCTCGCAGGCAGCGTGCCGCAGCACGAGGTGCGCATCCTCGACATGCGGATCGACGCAAACCTTCTTGGCATGCTGGAGGCGTTCCAGCCCGACCTGGCGGGCGTGACCGCCCTGACGACGGAGGTGTACGCCGCCCAGGACATTCTCCAGGCCGTCAAGAAGTTCTCCGACGAGATCTTCACCGTGGTCGGCGGGCACCACTGCACGCTGATGCCG
The DNA here is from genome assembly GCA_964427875.1 of uncultured Planctomycetaceae bacterium. GTDB lineage: Bacteria > Planctomycetota > Phycisphaerae > SM23-33 > SM23-33 > CAYRVX01. The sequence continues at coordinate 58,419 of CAYRVX010000003.1, read as the reverse complement.
GAGGACTTCCAGATCCCGCAGGTGGACGCGATCGCGGTGGGGGAGGGAGAGTTCGTCTTCCCGGACCTCGTGCGTGCGATCCGGGACCGTCGCGGGCTGGCCGGCGTGCCGAACCTCCTCTGGCGGAGCCGGGACGGGCGGTTCGTGCGAAACCCCCGCGTGGTGCCCAAATCCAGGAGCATGGACCGACTGGCCCTGCCGCGCCGCGACCTCGTGGCGAAGTACCGCCGGCACTACTTCTTCCTGTTCGACAAGCCGGACTCGTCCGTGGCGGCCAGCCGCGGCTGCCCGTTCCGGTGCAATTTCTGCAGCGTGCACGAGTTCTACGGCGGCAGAACGAGGCAGATGTCCGCCGCACGCGTCATGGAGGAGATCCGCCACGTCGAGACGCGCCACGTCACGTTCGTGGACGACAACTTCCTGATGAACTACCGCCGGGAAGACGAGCTGGCCGACCGGATCAGCGCCGAGGGGCTCGACATGAGCTTCTCGATGGAGGCACGTACCGACTCCATCGCAAAACACCCGGAGCTGGTGGAGAAGTGGGTCGGCGTCGGCCTGTATGCGATCCTGCTGGGGCTGGAGGGCGCATCGGACGAGGCGCTCGCCAGCGTGAACAAGGCCAACAAGCTGATCACCAACGACGAGGCCATCCGCATCCTCAAGCGCAACGGCGTCATCATCTGGGGCGCGTTCATCGTGGACCCGATGTGGGCCGCCGAGGACTTCAAGCGGCTTCGCGACTACGTCAACGAGAAGGAGATCACGCATACGCAGTTCACCGTGCTGACGCCGCTGGTGGGCACGCAACTGTACCGCGAGCGCTTCAACGACCTGCTGACCTACGACTACACGTGCTACGACACGCTCCACGCCGTCACGCCGACCCGCATGCCGCGAGTGGAGTTCTACAAGCACTTCGCGGACCTGTACCGTCAGACCGACCTCGGACCCTACTACGATCTGGTCCGCGAGGGCAAACTGACGATCGACGACTGCCGACGCGGCAAACGCATGCTCAATGCGATGAGCCATTGGGAATACTACCTCGACAAGGACCCCGTGCTCGGCACGGTGCGGGAGAAGTCCGAGACGCTGCCCGGCGCCATGGCAGTCCGCCGCAGCAGCGCGCGGGCGTGACCGCGGCGCGAAGGCGGACTCGATGCCTCGGTGAAGGCGCGTGGGAGTGCCGCAGTGGTATACCTGCTTTCCGGGGCCTGTTCCGCTGAAGCGAACAGCCCGGGAGGCGAAGAGCTGTGGGAGTGTGGATGTGAGATGGGTTGGCTTTCGGTGCCCAGCGGGTGTGTCGTTCGTTCTGATCGTCTCTCTTGCGATCGCCGCGGATAAGGCCCGCCGGCCGGGGCCGATCCGCTACGGAAAGCCCAGGCATCTCTGCACGCTCGCCTGCCGGCAGATCGACGAGAGCAGCGGCCTGGCCCCAAGCCGGCGGACCCCGGGCGTGTTCTGGACCCAGAACGATTCCGGCTCCCCGGCGGAGCTGTTCGCCTTCGACAGGAGAGGCCGGCATCTCGGCGCGTACACGGTGATCGGCGCCCGCAACCGCGACTGGGAAGACCTCGCCTGGCTCACCGTGGGAAAGAAGCACTTCCTTCTGATCTGCGACACCGGCGACAACGCCCTCATCCGCCCGTTCGTGTCCCTCTACCTCGTCCCGGAGCCCGCCGTGGACCCCAACAGGCCGAAGGCCGGCGGAAAGCTCCGCGTCGCCCGGGCCATTCACTTCACGTACGAAGACGGGCCGCAAGACTGCGAGTCCGTCGCCGTCGATCCCACCACGAAGACGATCTACCTCGTCTCCAAGCGGGGCAAACGGACGGTCTACGAGCTGCCCATGCCGCCAAAGGCCGCCAGAAGGAAGCTCGTGGCCAAGGCCGTCGCCGAACTGGACATCGCAGCGGCCGTCGCAATGGACATCTCCGGCGACGGGCTTCGGGCGGTCGTTCTGACGTACGGCCTGGCGTTCGAGTACACGCGCGCCGCCGGCGAGAAGTGGGCGGCGGCCTTCCGGCGCGGAGGGCGCAAGCTCCGGATGCCCGGGCGGCGCCAGGGCGAGTCGATCTGCTACGGCCCGGACGGAAAGACGCTGTACCTCACCAGCGAGAAGCTCCCCACCCCGCTGCTGGAGGTGCCCGCGCTGACGGAGGGCGGCAAGAGATGAGCCGGCCCGGCCTCCGGGCCTCCGGGCCTGGAGGTCCCGCGAGACGCCGGCTCGCGGGCGCGGGCGGACCGTCTTGATATTCCGGTGCGGCGAACATACCATTCCACGCGGGCTGGAGAGGACGGACGTGATGGACGGTGCTTCGACATTGGGTGTGGCGCTGGTCGGCTGCGGCACGGTCGGCGGGGCGACGGCCACCCTGCTGACGCGCGACGGCGACCTGCTTGCCTCGCGCCTCGGGCCGCGCATCCAGTTGCGGCACATCGTGGACGTCGATTTCACCCACGCCAGGGCCCTGGGGCTCGACGAAGCCCTCTTCACCGCCGACCTCGACGCGGCGCTGACGGACGAGGCGGTCGGCGCGGTCGTGGAGCTGATCGGCGGCACGACCACGGCCAGGGAAGTCATCGAGCGAGCCCTGCGAGCCGGCAAGAGCGTGGTGACGGCCAACAAGGCCCTGCTGGCCCACCACGGCGCGGAGCTGTACGCCCTCGCGCGGGCCAACGGCGCGAGCATCGCCTTCGAGGCGAGCTGCGCCGGCGGCGTCCCCATCCTCCGGGCGCTGTGCGACGGGCTGCTGGCCAACCGCATCGACGCCCTGTACGGCATCGTCAACGGCACGTGCAACTACATCCTGACGGCCATGACCCAGAACCGCCAGAGCTACGCCGACGCGCTGGCCGCCGCCCAGGCCGACAAACTCGCCGAGGCCGACCCCACGCTCGACGTGGCGGGCACCGACTCGGCCCACAAGCTCGCCATCCTCGCGGCCATCGCCTTCGGCGCGAAGATCGACTTCGACGCCATCCCGGTCGGCGGGATCGATTACCTCGACGTCTGCGACGTGGCCTACGGACAGGAGCTCGGCTACGTGATCAAGCTGCTGGCCATCGCCACGCGCCAGGCCGACGGGCTGAGCCTCCGCGTGGGCCCGGCGTTCATCTCGAAGGAGCACCCGCTGGCGTGGGTCTCCGGGCCGTTCAACGCCGTGAGCGTGTACGGCCACGCCACCGGCCACACGATGTACTACGGCCGGGGCGCCGGCGGCATGCCCACCGCCTCCGCGGTGGTGGCCGACCTGGCCGCGGCGGCAACGGGCTCCTCGCGGGAGCTGTTCGCCAAGCTGGCGCTGTGGCCCGATCTCAACCCGCCGGCCAAGCAGCTCCCCCTCTCCGCCGCCCGCAGCCGGCACTACATCCGAACGACCTGCGAGGACCACCCCGGCGTGCTGGCAAAGATCGCGGCAATCCTCGGGCGGCGCGACATCAGCATTTCCTCGGTCTTGCAGCACGAGCCGCCGGCCGGCAGCGAAGGCGGCACCGTGCCCGTCGTCATCACCACGCACAGGGCCCTGGAAGGCAACGTCTCCCACGCCCTGGGCGAAGTGAACGCCCTGAAGGTCATCAAGGCGAAAACCGTTTGCATCCCCATCGTGGAAGAGTACCCGGAACCGCTGTGACATGAAATACGCACTGATCATCCCCGACGGCGCCGCCGACGCCCCGCTGGACGAGCTCGACGGCAGGACTCCGCTGGAGGCGGCCGACATCCCCAACTTCGACTGGATCGCCGCCCACGGCAAGATCGGCACGGTACGGACCATCCCCGACTCCATGCCCGCCGGGTCGGACGTGGCCATCCTCTCCGTGCTGGGCTACGACCCGCGGGAGTTCTACACCGGCCGCGCTCCCCTGGAGGCAGCCGCACGGGGGCTCGAGGTCCGGGGCGACGAGTGGATCTTCCGCTGCAACTTCGTCACCATCGTCGAGGGCGTCATGGAGGACTACTCCGCCGGTCACATCTCCACCCGGGAGGCCCAGGCCCTCATCGACGAGCTGAACCGCAGCCTCGCAACCGACGAGGTGAAGTTCTACTGCGGCGTCAGCTACCGCCACCTGATGACGTTCCCGGGCCCCTGCGACGTCAGGACGATGCCGCCGCACGACATCCTCTCGAAGCCCGTGGGAAGCTACCTGCCCACCGGCGCGGGCAGCGACCGGCTTCGCGTGCTGATGGAGCGCAGCCAGATCCTCCTGGCCGAACACGAGATCAACGCCATCCGCCGTGACCTCGGCGACAACCCCGCCACGAGCATCTGGCTGTGGGGCCAGGGCACCACGCCCACGCTGCCGGCGTTCGCCGAGCGGTTCGGCGTGACGGGCAAGGTGATCACGGCCGTCGACCTCGTCGCCGGCATCGGCGCGTTGATCGGATGGGAGCGGATCGAGGTCGAAGGCGCCACGGGCTTCGCCGACACCAACTACGCCGGCAAGGGCTCCGCCGCCGCCGCCGCGCTCGACGAGGCGGACCTCGTCTGCGTGCACGTCGAGGCGCCGGACGAGGCCGGCCATCACGCCGACGCCGCCGGCAAGATCGCCGCCGTGGAGAACATCGACCGGCACATCGTCGCGCCCGTGCTCCAGCGGCTCCGGGCCGAAGGCGACGAGTGGCGAATCCTCGTCCTGCCGGACCATCCCACCCCCTGCACCGTGCGGACACACACCGCCGACATCGTGCCGTTCGCCATCGCGGGCTCGCGCATCAATACTGTCGTGCCGGGCGAGTTCACCGAAGCCGCCGCCGCAAAGAGCGACCTACACGTCCAACGCGGCTGCGACCTGATGGAGTACTTCCTCACGGTGCGGTAGCGCGCGGGCGGGAAGAGGGGAAGGCATCTTCGACTCGCGGCACGGGGCGGCCGGCCTTGAGGAAGAAGACCAGGTCCAGGGAGTCGGTGAGGCTCACGTAGCCTCGCGAGCCGACGGTGAACTCGCCGCCGTCGTCCGTGCCGTTCTTGAAGACGCTGTAGAGAAGCGGGCGATCCGCATCCGGCAGGTAGCGGACGGCCCGGCCGTCTGGAGCGAACGGATCGTCAGGCACGGCCGGCAGGTACTGCGGCGCCAGCTCCTGGAGCCTGGCTGGCGGCCGGGCGCCGTGGTCCGGCTCATACAGCCGCATCGCCAGCGCCGTGGCGGCCAGGCGCTGCCTCGCCACGACCCGATAGCGGATCTTGTGGATGCGGCGGAAGCTCGGCCAGAGCGCCCTCGCCAGCGGGCCGCGCTCGCCCGGGTCCGACGTCGCCGGGCGCTTCCGCAGCGCGGCCAGAGCGGCCGGATACGTCCGGGCCTTTGACGCCTCGACGTGCCGACCCATCGCCTCGAGAAGCTCGATCTCGTCGGAGACGTAGAAGGACGGTGCGACCATGCCGAGGCGGAAGTTGCGGATGGCCGCCAGCGCCCCGCTGCCCGGCCAGGTCGTCAGCGTGCTCAGCGGGATCTGGCCGGACCGCACCCGCTCGGCCGTATCGTAGAGCAGGCTCCGCTCACCCATCATGGCACGCGGGAACCGATCGGGCCCGAGCAGGTCGTCGATGAGCCGGCGGAGGGCCTGTCTCGCCTCAGCGTCACGCGGGCGTGCCGAGGGGTCCGGGACCCCTTGCTCGACGACCGTGCAGACGGTCTCCCGCATCCCCTCGGCCGTCATGAAGCTCACCAGCGTGGGCATGGCCTCGACGGATCCGGCCAGGGCCAGCGCGTCGCGAAGATGCTCGGCGGCTTCGGCCGGGCGGCCTTCCTCCTGCGCCCTCAGGGCCGCCAGGCAAAGCAGCCGCGACAGGACCAGCAGGTTCCTCAGCGAAGGCAGCACGCAGCTCACGGCCGGGCCTTGGTAAGTCAGGCCCCAGTCGGTGCCCTTCCGCTCGCGCGCCCGCCGGCAGAGCGACAGCACATCGCCCGAGAGCGCCAGGATGTCGCGGACGTCTCTTGACCGCTGCGCCCGAAGGCCGGGGTGGACGACCACGTCCCCCTCCAGCAGCATCAACAGGTCGGTGCGCCGTTCGGCGTTCGGGTCGGGGTCGGTCGCCTCGGAGGAGCCCGTCCTGAACCCTCCTTGGACCCGACGCACCGCCTGAATGTGCAGCTCGGCGGCGTTCTGTTCTGGCGAAACGGGCTCGGGCTGGAACTCGCGCCATTCGATCGGCTCCCCGCGGCGCCGGATGTCCGCAACCACGGCCGAGAGGCTCGCCTCGTCGCAGGACAGGCGATAGGCGAACAGGCCCACCAGCGCGGCGGCCGCGATCACCAGGGCGAGCGCAATCCAGCATGCCCGGCGTCTTCGGCTGGGACCGGGCCGGCTGGGCCTGCGGTCTCGGTCGCGCATGTCGGTCCTCTCCCGCCCCGGTGCGGCAAATAGTGGTGGAAATCCCGCGTGAATAAGCTACATTGCCTGGGCTCGCCGGGCAAGAAGCGCCCCTTATTGCGCACGGGATTCCGGACGGAGCACGAATCGAACGTGGGCATCGTGGTGATGAAATTCGGCGGCACGAGCGTCGCCGGCGCGGACAAGATCCGCTCCGCGGCGCGGCGCGCCATTCGCACCCGGAAGGCCGGATACCAGGTCGCCATGGTCGTGTCGGCCATGGCAGATACGACGGACCGCCTGGTGGACCTGGCCGGCCAGATCACCGACAACCCGCCCAAGCGGGAGATGGACCAACTGCTGGCCACCGGGGAGCAGGTGACCATCTCGCTGATGGCGATGGCCCTGGAGGAGATGGGCGCCCCGGCGATCAGTTTCACGGCCGGGCAGATCGGGATCATCACCGACGACGTGCACACGAAGGCCAAGATCAAGTCCATCGACGTTCGTCGCCTTCGCCAGTCGCTGGGCGCCGGGCGGATCGTGATTGTCGCGGGCTTTCAGGGCATCACGGAGGCCGGTCACGTCACGACGCTCGGGAGGGGGGGCAGCAACGTGACGCTGGTGGCCATTGCCGCGGCGCTTGATGCCGAGGTCTGCGAGAACTACACGGACGTGGACGGGATTTTCACGGCCGACCCGCGGATCGTCCCCAACGCCCGCAAGATCGCCCGGATCAGCTACGACGAGATGCTCGAGCTGGCCAGCCTCGGCGCGAGCGTCCTGCACAACCGGGCCATCGAGTTCGCCAAGAGGTACGACGTGCCCATCCACGTGCGAAGCAGCCTGAACAACAGAAAAGGAACGATGATCGTGGCGGAAACGGAATCCATGGAGCGAATCGTGGTCAGCGGCGTGGCGCTGAAGGACAAGCTCGCGAGGGTGACCCTGCGAGGCGTTCCCGACCGGCCGGGCGTCGCGGCTACCATCTTCCACACCATCGCCACGCGCAGCATCGTCGTGGACGACATCATCCAGACGATCGGCCGAGACAGGAGCGCGACGGTGGCCTTCACGGTGGACCTGCCCGACCTGCCCGAGGCAAGGGAGGTGATCGCCGGGCTCTGCAAGACGCTCGAGTGTCACGCGACGTTCGAGGACCATCTCGCGAAGGTCTCCGTCGTGGGCATGGGCATGCGAATTCACACCGCCGTGGCGGAGCGGATGTTCGCGGCCCTGGCAAAGGCGAAGATCAACATCCAGAACATCACGACCAGCGAGATCAAGATCTCCTGTATCATCGACCGCAACGAGGGCAGGAGGGCCCTGAGAATCGTCCACGACGCCTTCGATCTGGGCACGAAGACTCAAAGGAAGGCGAAGAAACGTTGAGCGCCCCAAGGGCTGGGCACTTCAGTGCACGGTTCTTGGGTTCCTATACCCTTGGAACGCCCACAGGGAACACCTCATGTCCTCCTGGACGCGCAAGAGCTCGCCCTCCAAGGGCCCCGTCTATCGGGGCAAGCTGCGGTTCCGACAATGGTACCGCGACAACCAGGTCTACTTCATCACCGCCCGTTGCACCGACCGCTTCGGCGCCTTCGCTTCCGAACAGGCAAAGCGGGTCTTCTGGGACCGGTTCGATCACTACGCCCGCGAGCACCTCTTCACGCCCTGGGTGACGTCGCTGATGGACAATCACTATCACGTGCTGGGGTACTGCAAGCTCGGCGGCCGGCTCGGCGAGATGATGCGGAAGATCCACGGTTCGGTCGCAAAGCTGGTCAACGATCTCCTGGCAGCAAGGAGGGTGCCCTTCTGGTCGGGCCCGGGTCACCAGGACTACTTCGACGGGTGCATCCGCGACGAGAAACAGTGTCGATTGGCGTACCGGTATACGTTGACGCAGAGCGCTCGCCATGGGATTCTCGCGGATTGGCGCGAGTACCCGCATACGCACGTCAACGTGGAGTTGGAGCGGGGTGTGCGGCGGGCGCTGGAGTTGCGGGCGTTTCTGGAGGGTGTTCCGTACAAGAGGTATCAGAGGCGTCGGGAGACGTGAGAGCCGGGCACTGAAGTGCCCAGCCCTCGAATGTAGAGACACTCAAGTGAATCACTTGCGGGTGGTATGCCTCGAAGAAGGTCCAGCGAGAAGCTCACCGACCGTCAGCGGCGGCTGAGGTATGCGGCCCAGCGGGCGCGGTGGCTGACGATCGCGCTGCTCGTTGTCGGCGCGGTGATCGTCGCGGATCGGCTGGGGCTGTTCGGCATCCGGCCGCAGGTGCCTCGGAGCGATTACGAGCGGTACCACGGTCAGAGCTTCCGCGTCGTGAGGGTCGTGGACGGCGATACGATAGACGTGGACGCGCCCCACGAGGGACGCAGCTACACGCGCGTTCGATTCTGGGGCGTCGATACGCCGGAGACGAAGCACCCGCACAGGGGCGTCCAGCACTTCGGCCCGGAGGCCGACGGGTTCTCACGCTCCGCCTGCGACGGCAAGGTCGTGAAGCTGGAGCTGCTGGCCGGCAAGACGCGGGGGAAGCACGGGCGGCTGCTCGCCTACGTGATCCTGCCCGACGGACGAATGCTGAACCGCGAGCTGATTCGACTCGGGTACGGCTATGCCGACCCGCGGTACGATCATCCGCACAAGGAAGAGTTCCTCCGCCTCCAGGCCGAGGCGCTGGCCGCCCGTCGCGGACTGTGGAAGGACGCGAGGAGCGAAGACCTGCCGTACTACTACAGCCAGAAGCTCTCGCTGCCGCCGGCGCCGACACGGCCGGCGCCCCAACCCCGGTGACGCCTTGCGAAAGGCCGCCGCGGGAACCATAGTATGGCTCCGGCCTTCGGGCCGGTCGGACGGAATAAGGATGGAATCGCGGTCATCAACACACAAGGGCCCTTCGTCGTGGGAGACGGTGAAGGACATCTTCCCGTTCGGCCTGGCGCCTTTCATCATCCTGGTCCTGACGGTCCTCTCCGGCCTGTTCCTGCTGACGGTCACGGTGATCGATCCCCCTGAGGCGGCCCACACGGACCTGAGCATGTGGACCTTCGCGCGCCAGCACTACGTGGCCTACGAGAAGGCCCGCCCGGCCTTCGAGAGGAAGCACAACGTGACGCTGGACCTTCAGAACGTCCACGGCGACGCCGTCACGCGGCGGCTCCGCGCGGCCTACTGGGCCGACCTGGACCTGCCGGATACGGTGGAGGTGGAGATCTCCCGGGCCGGCAGTTTCTTCCGCGGCCCGGCCGACGACATCCTGTTCACCGACATCACCGAGTTCCTCACTCGCCCGGACCCGGCCGATCCACAGAAGCGCCCGTTGATGGACCGGATCGTCAAGACGCGGCTGAGCCCCTATACGCATCGCGGGAAGATCTACGGCCTGCCGCACGACGTGCACCCGGTGATGCTGGCGTATCGGGCGGACCTGTTCGAGCAGCTCGGCATCGACCCGAATGAGCTTCAGACGTGGGGCGACTTCATCCGCGTGGGGCGGCGGATCACCAATCACAAAGACCGCTACATGATCAACCTGGCCAAGGGCAGCAACTGGGCCGTGGAGATCCTGCTCTTCCAGCGGGCCGAGCCGAACGCCCCGGCCGGCTACTTCGACGCCGACGGCCGCCTGATCATGGACAACGACAAGGCCGTCGAGCTGCTCACGTGGTACGTCCCGCTGGTCAAGGGCCCGGGCCGCATCGCGGCCGACCCCGGCATGTTCGGGCAGGCCTTCGCCAAGGCCACCCAGGACGGCTACACGCTGTGCAGCTTCTGCCCCGACTGGAAGAGCTGGAGCTTCCAGAACGACATGCCCCAACTGGCCGGCAAGATGAAGCTGATGCCGCTGCCGGCCGTCCGCAAGGGCGGGCGGCGAACGAGCACCTGGGGCGGGACCATGCTCGGGATGACGCGCAAGTGCCGGGACCGCGAGCTCGCCTGGAAGCTCGCCCGGCACATGTACATGGACCCCGACGACCTCGGCGACCGGTTCGGCGAGCTGAATATCCTCCCGCCGTTCAAGGACTCCTGGAGCCACCCGGCCTTCCACGAGAAACGCCCCTACTGGTGCAACCAGCAGCTCGGCACGGAGTACATCAAGCTGGCCGAACAGACGCCCCCGCAGTTCACCAGCCCGTTCATCCAACTCGCCAAGAGCAAGATGGCCGAGGTGGTGGCCAGTTGCGTGGCCGCCTACGACCCCGGCGATCCCGGAGACCTCAAGAGGCTCGTGCGAGAGCGCCTCGAGCGGGCCGCCGTCGAGATCCGCAAGCAGATGAAGAGGAACCCGTTTTGAACCGGCGAAGCGCAGGGACCTTTCCGTTGCAGCAGCGATGGGCGCCGTACATGTTCGTGGCGCCCTTCATCGTGCTGTTCTGCACGTTCGGGCTCTACCCGCTGATCAAGAGCGTGGTCCTGTCGTTCTTCATCACCTCCGGGCCAAGGTCGCAGGTCTTCGTCTGGTTCGACAACTTCCGGTTCCTGCTGACCGACCCGGACTTCTGGAAGGCGTTCCGGAACACACTCATCTTCGCGTTGTTCTCGGTGTTTCTCCAACTGCCGCTGAGCCTCGGCCTGGCGCTGCTGCTGAATCGCAAGCGGCTGCGGGGGCGGAACGTGTACCGGTTGTGCTTCTTCTCGCCGCGACTCGTGGGGATGGTGTTCGTGGGCGTGCTGTTCAGCCTGATCTTCGCGTCGCGATTCGGCCTGCTGAACATCGGCCTGAACTGGGCGTTCGGCTTCCCGCTGGACACCGAGTGGCTCAACAACTCCCGCCTCATCATGCCCTGCCTCGTGCTGACGGCCCTCTGGATGTACGTGGGGTTCAACATGATCTACTTCCTGGCCGCCCTTCAGGGGATCGACCGGACGCTCTACGAGGCGGCCACCGTCGACGGGGCCAACGCGTGGCAGAAGTTCCGGCACGTCACGCTGCCGGGAATCAAGCCGGTCGCCGTGTTCGTGGTGGTCCTGAGCACCATCGGGTCCTTCCAGCTCTTCGAGCTGCCGTACCTGATGCTCAGCAACAGCCGGGGCCCGGACGCCGCGGGACTGACCATCGTGATGTACCTGTACGAGAACGGCTTCATCACCGGCGACCTGGGGTATGCCTCGACGATCGGCTGGACGCTCGTGGCCATCGTGATGACCCTCGCCATCATTCAGATGTACTTCAGCGGCACGTGGAAGAGGGAGCCCTGAGGGATGGGAAAGGCGGTGCTGAGACTTCTGCTCTACGCGGCCCTGACGTTCGTGGGGTTCCTCACCCTCGTGCCGCTGGTCTGGCTCGTGGCGTGCAGCATCAAGGGCGGCGAGGACTTCTTCAGGTACGTCTTCTTCCCGCCGATCCGGCGGTTCTCGCTGGTCAACTTCCGCGAGCTGTTCCGGCAGATGCCCTTCCTGCGCCTGATGATGAACAGCCTGTTCGTCTCCGGCACGACGGTCATGGTGCAGTTGTTCTTCTCGTCGCTGGGCGGCTTCGCCCTGGCTAAGTACGAGTTCCGCGGGAAGAAGCTCATCATGATCGTCATGCTGGCCACCATGATGATCCCCGCGCAGGTCATGCTCGCGCCGCTGTACGAGCTGATCTGCCGGATGAAGCTGGCGGACACGTACCTCGGGCTGATCGTGCCCGGGGCGGTCAGCGTCTTCGGCATGTTCCTGTTCCGCCAGTCGATGATGCAGTTGCCCGACGAGCTCCTCCAGGCCGGGCGCATCGACGGGTGCAGCGAGTTCGGCCTGTACTGGCGGATCGCGGCTCCCATCTCCCGCCCCATGATCGGCGCGTTCTGCCTGATCGCCTTCATGGGAACGTGGAACAGCTTCCTCTGGCCGCAGATCATCCTTCACTCGAAGCTGCACTTCACGCTGCCGATCGCGCTGAACCAGTTGGTGGGGCTCCAGAGGCAGGACTACGGCGTGCTGATGGCCGGCACGCTGCTGAGCATCCTGCCGGTGGCGGTCCTGTTTCTGATCCTCCAGAAGGAGTTCCTGAGCGGCCTGACGGCGGGCGCGGTTAAGGGATGACGCGGAGCCAGGGGCCCAGCGGTCGCAACCGCCGGGCTTCGACGGTGATTAAGCCGTGGGCGGCGCTGTGAGAGCAACCGGAGACCCATCACAGGGAAGACGGACGATGGATTCCAGGAGAGACGTGTCGCACCTGCGGCTTCTCCCGGCGACGTTGACGATGCTCCTGGCGGCCGGGGCCTGCGCCGCCGACGAGGTGGACGAGCTGGTGGCCGGGCTCCGGCCGCCCGAGCGGTTCAAGGACCACAAGCCGGACTGGTCCGTGAGCAAAGACGAGGTCCCGTTCGAGTTCATGGACGGTCCCCAGGCCTGGCCGTTCTGGTTCGTCAAGGACGGCGGCTGCATCGTCGCGATCATCCCGACGGTGGGCTTCCACGCCGGGACGGTGTACGTTCAGGACTTCCGCCCGGGCCGGGCGCCGAAGAAGATCAAGTTCCCCAGCGAGCGCTGGCACATCGACACGTCGATCGGCTCGGAGCTTCGGACGAACAACTTCATCCCGGGCAAGGAAGGCGCCACCGACGCCACGTATGACTGGAAGGTCGCCGCCGAGACGCTCACGCTCGTTCGCCGGTACAAGGGCACGACGAAGTTCAACCGATGGGCGCATCGCACGAAGAGCCCGGTCCGCGTGGACGCCGCCAACACGATCGTCTTCCGCGTCGATCCCGTCCTGGGGTACGTCGTCGAGGCCACGTTCGATACCTGGACCGATCCGCCTCCCAAGAGATACGAGTACGTCAGTGCGGCCACGAGCGGAAGGTACCTCCTCTGGCCCGGCGAGGCCACGTGCTTCCGCCATGCCATCACGCCGCCCGGCGGCGAGGGCTGCGTCGGCTACGCCTGCAACCACGGCGCGACCAGGAAGCACGGGGGCGGGGCCTGTCGCGACGGCGGGTTCGTGTCCTTCCTGAACGACGAGACCGGCTGGAGCCCGACGACGACGATCGTCCAGGGCGGCGACGCGAGGCTCGTGATCTGCGGGGCCCATACCGACCTCGATTTCGTGATGAGCTGGCCGGCGGACCCGGAGACCCGCGCGGACGGCCTGAAGCACAACGTCGTCAAGCACCGCCTGCTGGCCCTGCCCCCCGAGCTGACGAAACACGTCTGGGACAACATGAAGCTGCTGAACGCGGGCGAGTCGAGGCTGATGATCCGTTTCGGCGCGCGGGAGGACTTCGAGGCCCAGCCGCTGCCGCTGACGACCCGGCTTCGCGGCATGCCATGGAACGCCCAAGTCACGGAGAAGCTCGCCCGCAGCGGCAGGAAGTCGATCGTCTTCTCCGGCCACTCGGGGCACGGCGACCCGCAGATCGCCCTGAAGCCCAATGCTCGATACAAGGTCGAGGCGTGGGTGAAAGTCGTCGATTGGACATCCCAGCAGCGCAAGGCGGCCGAGAAGGCCAAGGCACGCGGCAGGAAGCCCAAGCCCGTGCCTGAGCTCGAGCCGCCGGGAAAAGCCGAGGTGTATATCTCCGGGTGGTTCTACCAGTGGTCTCCCCACTCGGGCCAGAAGCTCGCGGAGCTCAGGAGCAACGCCGCCGGACCGTCCGGCGACTGGCAGAAGGTCGCTTTCGAGTTTGCGACGCCCAAGTGGGGGCCGTTCATCCAACTTGCGTTCCACGCCGACAACTGCACGGCTTACCTGGACGACTTCCAGTTCGTGCGGACGGACGCGCCGAAATAGGCGCGGCGTTCAGCGCCGGCGAGACCCCCGAGAGGAGAGGGCACATGAATGCATCGAGGAGATCCGTTCTTTCCTCCGTCGCCCTGGTCGCCGTCATGTCGGCGCTGGCGTGTGTCGCGACGCCCGATCCGGGGCCGCCGCCCATCCACCCGCCGGTCGGCGGAGGCAACGCGCCCAAGCCGAGCCCGCCGCCGAAGCTGATCATCCGGACGGGCGTGCTGGAGGCCGGGACGTTCTCCGTGAAGGTGCCCACCGGTATGTACGAGGCGCCCAAGGGCGGCGCGCCCAACCACGCCGTGCCGGGACCGATCGTCTCGTTCAAGGGCGCCGACGGCGTCTGGCGCGGACACGGGTATCTCGATACGTGCCCGAGGCTGCTGAAGTTCCAGGGGATGCTCACGGGGAATTCCGCGCACATGAGCTATACTTTTCAGGGCGGCAAGAGCTACAAGGTCGCCCTCCGCGTCGGCAAGGGCGCGGTCCTTCTGGAGGAGCATTCAGCACTCGGCCCGCGGAACCTGTACGTCTTCGACTGCTACTACGGCGGCTGGCTCCCGGCCGCGGGGTTCGCGGTGAATCTCACCGGCGAACGGCACGGGTTCCTCTACCTGCCGTGCCATTACGACAAGGCGGAGGTCACGATCAACCCCGCTGCCCCGCAGCCGAAGACCGGGCCGAGCGACCGGCCGGGCGCGGTAGCGGTCCTCAGTGCCGATTCGGGCAAGAGGGACACGGCCGGCTTCTTCTGCCGCGACGTGAAGAAGTGGGTCCACGGCGACCGGATGGGCATTCAGCTCTGGCAGCGGCGGCAGCTTCCGGGCGAGCCGGCCAGCCGGCACTTCCTCGGCCCCGAGACCAAGAGCGACTCGACGCCGAACCCGCGCACGGCGGCGCTGCTGGGCAAGAGCCTGTATGAGGGCCACGTCACCATCGAGCTGAGCCTCGGCGCCGGCTCGCGGAAACTCGGCTTCGCCGCGACGGCCAAGCCCGCGGCGAAGAAGGACATCCCCGAGGCCTTCAAGAAGATCGTGAGGGCCAACCAGTGAATTGCGGACCTGCCTGCCGGCAGGCAGGTTGCGGATTTCACCCGGCGGGTCGGTTCCGTCCGTTTAGCGGCGGGGCTTGCCCCGCGCGTTACCACACTCGCCTGAGAAGAAGATGACCCAATGAAGCACACACACAGACAGACCTTTGCCGTAATGGTCCTGACGGTCTCGCTGGCGGCGCCCGCCATCGCCGGAGACGTCGCACGCTTCGCCGTCAACGAGTACTTCGGCATGACGTATCGGCGGGAGCCCGTCTCGTTCGACGTGACGCTGCCCGAGCCCGTTCCCGCGACGAGGATCGGCCTGCGAAGCAGCCCCTGGCAGGTCGAGATCGTCGAGGGCACGCCGCAGGCCGTTCGCAAGGCACGCGTGTGGACCCTCGTGGACTTCGACGCCAACAGCCCCCGGCAAGTCCTCTTCACCGTGCACACCGACGCCGACGGGGAGCCGAAGGGCGGGCTTGTCTTCGCCGAGGAGGGCAAGATCGCCGGGGTCGCGATCGCCCGCGTCTCCAACGGCCGCATCTCCGCCCTCGTGCCCGTGGGCAGCATCGAGTACGAGACCCCGGCCTCGCCCTTCGACTGCCCCGGGCCCGTCGTCAGCATCACGCGCGACGGCACGAACTACGTCGGCGCCGGGTACATCGACAGCACGCGGCGCGTCGAGCGCATTACGTGCGAGATCAGCCGCGGGCCGGTCTACCTCGAGAGCCGCATCCACTACGCCTTCGAGGGCGACCGCCACTACAAGGCCCGCGTGCGGCTGTACGAGGGCAAGCCCTACGTGCAGCTCGCGGAGGACTTCAACCTCGGCGGCGCGTCGCGGTTCGTCTTCAACTACGGCGACTGGTTCGCCGATGCGTTCTTCCGCACGGGGGACAACAAGCTCTGCGGCTGGGAGCCCATCACGCGGACCAACCCGTGCGCCGACTTCGTCCGCATCGAGGGCCAGGAGGCGCTGGCCCGCATGGTGATCTGGACGCAGTTCAACTACTTCGGCGGCAAGCAGGAGACGATCGCGCTGAAGGCGCCAGACCCCAAGGCCCTGCACGCCGCCCACCGCGAGGCCGTCGCGAAACATCAGCGGGACCTCAAGCGGTACCGCGAGCAGGTGGCCCAGCAGGACCGCCGGCTCGAGGACTACCGCCGTCAAGCGGCCGAGTACCCCGCGAAGCTCCAGGAATACCGCAAGCAATTGGCCGCCCACAGGGCCGATCCGAAGAAGGTCCGCAGGCCGAAGGAGCCGCGAAGGCTTAAGCCGCCGCGCGAGCGGCACTATCGCAAGCCCCGCGAGCCGGTCAAGGCCGAATACGCCGAGGTGACCCACACGCTCGCCGGGGCGGCCATCCGCGCCACGAGCGCCGCGACCCCCGGCGGCGACTCGACCGCCGTCGGGGCGTTCTACGTCCGACCCGACCGCTGGACGCGGGCCAAAGTCAATCATGTGGATATGTACATGCGACCCGAGGTGCCCTCCGACCGCATGACGCGAGGCATCGTGGGCCTCGCCGGCGCCAAGCTGCGAATCGCCATGGAGGCCTGGCTCGTCGACGGGCACCGCGAGTGGGCCATCTTCGCCGTCCGCAGCGGCGAGAGCACGTGGCTGGCGAAGGCGCACGTGCAGGAAGGCGTCTGGCCGCTGGACCGCATCCGCCGCCTGCCGCTCGTGTGGAACTCCGACGGCAGCAAGGTGAGGCCCGAGGACACGCGCCCGCCGAAGACGGGCGCCGCACCGGGTGTGGCCGGGCGCGTCCTGCTGAGCACGCGCGGCCGCAGCGGCCTCCAGACGTTCAACGGCTCCGAGGGCGGCATTCGCGGCACCAGGCCGCCCGCCGAGGGATGGGACGGCACGGTCAAGACCGTCCGCGCCGCCGCCGGCAGCGCCGACAACCTGGCCATGGCCGGGCAGGCCATGACGGCCTACCTCGCCGCCGACGACTCCGCCTACCCCAGCTTCCGTGCCATGCTGCCCTGGACCGATCCCGAGGCGATCAACCCGTTCTACCAGGGCATGGAGAACATGAACTTCAACGCCGACCTGTACCGGTACATCACGACGCACGGGCTTCGGCTGGCGGCCATGGGCCACCCCGACTGGAAGCGCTTCGTCGAGCACGGCGAGAAGAGCCTCGACATGGCCCTGGACCGCTACGTCTACCCCGACAGCGGCTGCTGGGAGGAGAGCCACGGCTACGCCGGGCACACCATCCACACCGTCGCCCCGCTCGCCGTCGCGCTGAAGAACACCGGGCGGCGAAACTTCCTCGAGGACGTCCGCTTCGCCCGCATGCTGGAGTTCTTCCTGTACGTGCATTCGCCGATCGACGCCGAGTGGGGCAACCGGGTGGTGCCGGCCATAGGCGACCACGGCCAGAGCCGCGCCGGCCCGGCCGAGCGGCTGGGAAGGACCATCGGCGTCTTCGCCGACTCGAAGCACCCCGAGATCCGGCGGATCGTCCGCCGCGCGGCGTGGATGATCCGCGAGGACGGCGGCGCGCCCCCGCCGGGCGTCAAGTGCGAGAGGCCCGACCTCACCAGCCGCTGGCTTCGCGGCTACGGCACCGTCATGCGGGCGACAGGCCAATCCGAGGGCTCCTGCGTCACCTTCGAGCTGAAGGGCGCCCTCCTCAGGAAGGACGGGAGGAAAGACGCACTGCACGACCTGTATCTGACGCTCCGCCGCAAGGCCGACGGGCCGTGGGACGAGCACGTGCGAGGCAAGGCGCCGACGTACAACACGGCCGGGCACGTCGGCACGTGCAGGGCCGCGGGCGCGAACGGCGCGGCGGAGCTGCACCTGGACGTCACCGTCAACGACGACAGGTGGATCAAGGGCGGCCAGGCGAAATACGTCATCCGCCTGGCCGGGAAGGGCGAGGCGCAGGAAGGGACCTACAGCGGCCGGTTCAACGATCGGCAGGTCGCCGGGAAGTACACCGCCCGGACCACCACACGGGCGAAGGAGAGCTTCCTCGTCCTGCGGGCCGGGCAGTCCTGGGGCCACCACCACGAGGACAAGGGCTCGATGTGGTTCTGGGGCCGCAACGTGCACTTCTTCGGCGACTGCGACTGGGGCGCCCCGCCCGGCGGGACGTACTGGAACCGGTACAAGCAGGGCCCCGCCGGCGGGACGCAGATCGAGCTCGTCGGCGTGACGAACTGGACGCTCCCCTGCAAGTACCCCGCGCCGTGGATCAGCGACGACGCCTGCGCCGCCGACTACGACTACGCCAACGCCCGCTGCATGTACCCCTTCAACCCGAAGCTCGACCTGAGCCGCTCGACACCCGTGGCCCTCCGCAGCGGCTACGACCGCCAGGTGCTCTTCGTCCACCCCGCAGGCCCCGAGGCCGCGGATCGAAGGGCCGACCTGCTGATCGTCCGCGACAACGTCGAGACGATGTGCCCGACGATCTGGCGGATGCACTCCTTCCAGCCGCAGGGCACGACCGTCCGCGGCAGCCGGGCCACGCTCGCCTCGCCGCAGAAGGTCATCGGCGAGCTGGCGATCCTCTACCCCCGCGACGGCGTCAAGCTCCGGCGCGTGGACCGCGACATCCTGAACGCCAAGTACTTCGACGCCGACGGCAGGCCTCTCCCCTTCGAGCAACTGCCGAAGTTCAAGAGCTCCGTCGAGCTTCGCTGGGACATGCCGCCGAACACGAGCGCCACGTGGCTCTTCGCCGTCCACGGCGCCGACGAGCACCCCCCCCAGGCCGAGCTGCTGGACAAGGAAGGCCGGGTCACCCGCATCAACCTCCCCGACGGCCGCGAGATCACCGCCCTGCTCAACATCGAGCCCTTCAAGTACTCCGCCCCCGGCATCGACTTCCAAGGCACCGTCGGCCTCGTGATCCGCAAAGCCGCCAAGACGACGGCCCACCCGATCCGCGCCGAGAAGCTCACCGCCCGTTGATTGGCCCGGATCGTTGACCACAAAGGGCACAGAGAACACAGAGATTCTTCCGAAATAAGGGTTTATAGGCGTTCCGGCACGGGATCCCGAGAGCCATCACCGATCCGTACGCCGAGAAGGACGAACAGCAGGCCGCCGCGGCAATCATCAAGGTCGGGCAACCTCGGCTTGCGGCGAAAACCGGCAAGTACGATTTCATATAGTCGTACCAAAAGAAAAAGTACTTGCGTTTGGTACGCCGCTGGCTGAGAATAGTCTCACCATGATCGACCGTAAGCACTGGCAGAACCTGATCGAGCGGGCGTGGCGGTCTCGTAGCGTAGTCTGGCTGGCTGGAGTGCGTCGGGTGGGTAAGACGTGCCTGGCCAGATCCCTGGAGAACGTCGAGTACTTCGACTGCGAGTTACCGCGCGTGCGTCGGATAATGGAGGATCCGCAGGGCTTCTGGGATACCTTGGCCGGCAAGCGCGTCGTCCTCGACGAAGTCCACCGACTGACAAACCCGTCAGAGCTCCTCAAGATCGCGGCGGACCACTACCCCACGATTCGCGTGCTGGCGACAGGCTCTTCGACGTTGGGCGCGACCGGCAAGTTTCGCGACACGTTGGCAGGTCGCAAGGCCAATCTCTGGCTGACGCCAATGATCGTTTCCGACCTGCGCGATTTCGGGCAGCCCGGCTTGGAGCATCGGTTGCTTCACGGGGGACTTCCTCCGTTCTTCCTGTCGGAGGCGCTGCCCGAGCGGGACTTCCAGGAATGGATGGACGCCTATTGGGCAAAAGACATCCAGGAACTCTTCCGGTTGGCTCGGCGAAGCTCGTTCCAAAGGCTCGCGGAACTGCTGATGGTCCAGTCAGGAGGTGTCTTCGAGGCGACCAATCTGGCACGGCCTTGCGAGATCAGCCGCCCGACCGTCGCCAATTACCTCAAGGCGCTCGAGGAGACGTTCGTGGTCCATGTTGTGCGGCCATTCCACAAGTACCGGCCCAAGGAGATCGTCTCCGCTCCAAAGGTCTACGGCTTCGACACCGGCTTCGTGTGCCACTGCCGAGGTTGGACGAAACTGCGCCGCCAGGATCTGGGCCTCCTCTGGGAGCACTTCGTCCTCAACGAAATGCACGCCGCCACCCAGGGGCGGGCAATCGGGTACTGGCGCGACAAGCAGAAGCACGAGATCGACTTCGTGTGGGCACCGCGGGGAAAGCACCCGATGGCCATTGAGTGCAAGTGGTCCGCCGACGACTTCGACCCCGGCAACCTGCACGTGTTCCGCCACCAGCACCCCGCCGGGGACAACGTGGTCGTTGCCCGCGACGTCGATCGGGCGTTCAAGAGATCCTATGGGGACCTGACCGTCCACTTCGAAGGCCTTGAAGGCCTCATCCGCCGTCTCGGGGCGTGAAGTCAGCTCCCCCCGCGAGCCGCACGACCTGCTCGCCTCGGACGACACCGGCGGCCCGGCTCTTCGCCAAACCCGAGATCGCCAAGCTCCACGAGATCTGGAACCGCCTGTGCGCATGACAAAAAACGCCCGCCGCTGAGGGCGGGCGACGTTCCTTGACAAGTGGAGACTCTGAGCAAAGCAGGCCTCTCAACGGCGCGAACACTTCAGTCACGGGAACTGGAACGCTGACCCGTATCGCTGCCGTGCCGTTCTCCTCAATGGGCCCATTGGCAGTGAATCGAGAAGCGCGTTGACGACGTCGCTCGCCGTCTTGCAGGCCCATTCCGTGGTCTCGGGCCTCTTGAGGAGGTCGAGCCAGTTGGCGATATTAGGACCGGGTGTAGAAGACTTGCGGAGGATGGCGCGTCTAACACTACAGCGCGACTTGGCCTTGAGTCCGTTCGGTTGGATACGTCAGCACAAGGAGTTCCGTCCGTCGAAGGCTTTCGGCTATCAGCTCTCAGCTCGTGCTGCGCAGCGCTTCGCAGAGCAGTGCCGTCAGCCACAGACTCCCGACCGCTTCCCCTCTTGCTGAAAGCTGCTCACGAAGCGCCCGTCCAGGCCCAAGTTGCGCTGTAGTGTGAATGCGGCATTGGTAACGCATTCTGTTTCAATACTTCATCTACTCCGTGACCCCCGTGACCTCCGTGGTTCCGAATGATCCGGGATAGGACACACGTCCCTCACTGCCCAACAGCGCTGCGTGCGTGTCGTCTGCTACTTTTTCGGACCGAATAGCTCCGCTGCGAGGGACTTGCCTCCGCCGGGCTTGGGCTTGAGCGCCAGGTGGGACTTGGCGGGGTCGAAGCCGGTCGCCGGGCTGGTCGGCACGGCCTGATCGCCGGCTTCGGGCGTCCGGCCGGGCGGGACGATCTCGCCCACGGGCAGGCGGTCGTAGGGCCAGGGCTCCAGAGGCGGCGCCTGGCGCCGCCCGACGTCCATGAAGCCCGCACCCGATCCGCCCCCGGCGCGCTGGAAGATCCGCTTGCCCGCCTTTGGCCCGTAGGCGGTGTGGAACACGCGGATGTTCTGCACACGGTCCTCCAGGCGGAAGGGCCGCGTGGTGCGGTAGATTGCGCAGTTGCGCACCGTGGCCCAGGCGCTGCCTCGTGTGCCGCGGCATCGGAAGCCCACGTCGTTGTCCACGAACACGCAGTTGTCCACGACGGCCTGGATCTTCTCCTTGAAGTTCATCGCCGCGCCGTTGGCGATCTGCCCGTGGCCCCAGCCTTTCATGAGGCATGCTCGGAAGGTGATCCGCGCCCGCGGCTGGGCGGGGTGCGTCTTGCTGTCGAAGGCGTTCTCGCCGGGGCGCCGGCCCTTCCTGAAGCCGGCGGCGTCGGCGGGCAGCGGGCCGGTCCAGAGGAAGCAGCGCTCGACCAGCACGTTGTCCCAGGCGTAAGGCTTGTCCTTCCGCGAGGGGTCGAACTGGAGGCAGTCGCCCGAGACGTAGGCGATCTCGCAGTTCCGCACGGTAAGTCCAAGCGGCCGGCCCGTGATGCCGTGGGCGTCCCGCTGGTCGCTGAATGTGCCCGCCAGCACGTGATGGATCTTGCAGTTCTCGATCAGGACGTTCCGCCCGTAGACTTCCACCGCGTCGCGCCGGCCGAACCGGACCGTGCAGTTCCGCAGCACCACGTTGTCTGTCCGGATCCGCACGAGATCGGCGTCGGCCCACCGGCCGTCGACGATGGTGCTCTCGTACACCCCCGGCCGGTCGATGCGAAGCTGCCGCACGACACGTGCCCCGGCCGGGGCTCCCACGGGCCCGGAAAGCCCCGCCACGACCGGCTTGCCCGCCCCCGCGGCCTGCGAGACAGCGGCGCAGACGCACAGAAACACGCACGCAGCCGACGACAACGCCCTGCTTCGACCAGCCACCGCATTGCCCTCTTGCCCGACATTTCCCATAACGATGCGGTTCGACAAGCTCATCGCCCGCTACTCGTACGCGGCTTTGTTAAGGAACCAGTTCTTGAGCGTCTCGTTCACTTCGTACCGCCGGATGTACTGCCAGCCCTTGCGGTGCGCAAAGCACAGCCCCCACCGAAGGCCCTCGAGGGGGCCCTTGTCGTGGTCGGGCGTACGGAACGGCCCCGCGGCATGGGGCGGGTCCTTTATCACCGCCTCGATCTCGAAGTTGACGCCGTCGGCGGCATACTGGATGGTGTTCTTCTCCGGGCCGTCCGTCGTGAGAAGCGCCGCGATGCCTCCCTTGTAGTGCCACACGCACACTTCGTGGCCGCTGTTGGTCACCGGGTTGTACTCGCTCTTGACGTAGGGGCCTTCGGGCCTGTCCGCGACGGCCAGCCCCCATTTCGTTTCCCGGCCGCCGAAGCCCATCTCCTCGCCCATCCGCTCGCCCTTGTAGTACAGGAAGAACCCGCCCCGGTAGTGCATCAGGCAGGGGTCGTGCACCTTGTGGCTGTCGAAGTCGCCCTTCCTTCTGACCAGGAAGCGGTTGTCGTCCTCGCCGAGCCATTCGCCGGTATCGGAGGCCCGCAGGATGGGTGCAGGCAGCTTACGCCAGGGCCCGCGGGGGGAATCGGCGACGGCCAGGCCGACCGTGTTCTTCACCCGCCGCACGTACGGCGCCTTGACGCACTGGTAGACGAGGTAGTACTTCCCCTCATGCGCAAGGATCTCCGGCGTGAAGACGCTTCGGTCGTCATAGGCCCCCGGGGCGCCGCGGCCGAGGGCCCGCCCTTGTTCCTTCCATTCCCAGCCGTCCTTCGAGGTGGCGCACCACACCTCCGACAGGTCCCAGGGAAACACCTTCCGGCTGGGGTCTCCCGTCCCGAACCCCGCCGACGCCCCCGGTGACCTGGTGTACCATACGTAGTAGAGCTCGCCGACCCGGATGACCGCGCTCGGATCGCGCCGGTTGAGGCCTTCCTCGTAGGCGAGGTCGCCGGATACGTCCTTCTGCGTGAACTGGCAGAACCACTCCGGGCCCTTGGTGTAATGAAGGGCCCGCTTCGACGCGGCACTGAGCTTCCGTTTCCTCACCATCGGCCTTGCCTTTCTCTCCGTGTCGCGTCTCATCGCCGCGCCTGGGGGAAGCTGCTCCTCCCCGCTGGCCGTCGCGATCACCGCCAGGATCAGGACACAGCCTGCGTGCTTCATGGGTCGGCTCCCCGGTCGTCGGCTCGTCGCCCGCTTCGACGTCAACCCGACATTCCCAGTATCGCGTATGCCCAGGACCGTCCTGGGGCGTCCAGCGTCAGTATCGCTTTGTCTCGGGCGGTGCGTCAACCGGCTTGCCAACTGCCCAACCGGCGGGAACACTGCGTCGCGCCTGCGCAAGTGCCTCTGCGCAGCAGATCGACTTGAGGTCCCTTGCGTACGTGCGCGCGATCGGGTTTGCGGGGCCCGCGGGCGAGGGCCGGGCGGGGATTCCTTGATTCTAAAGCCCCCCGACGCAGGGCCGGCAAGGGGCTCTCGGGGCCCCGCAACGGGCCTTGTCGGCGCCGCGAAAGCGGGGATGAAAAACTTCCCGGCGGCGTTCGTCTCTTGCCGAAACCCGCTGTTTTCATCGAGGTTTATACACAGGTACAGGGTTGGGTTGCGCTTGCTCCCTGGCCGGAAGACCCGAGAAGGTGGAGTCAAAGGCCCAATGATGCCGAAGCGCCCGAAGGTCGCCTTTGTGCTTGCCGCCGCGGCGCTGGTGTGGGCCGTGCCGGCCGCCGGCAGACCGAGGCGATCCCTCGGGGGCGGCCGCGAGGAGGTCTACCTCTCCAACGAGGAGTTCAAGAAGCTCGACCGCTTCGAGTCCCACGCCCTCGAGAAGGCGGACAAGATCTACAGGGACAAGAACTACCGCCAGGCCGGGGCGGAATACGAGACGTTCCTTCGGGAATACCCCCGCAGCCTGGTGATCCCGTACGTGCTGCTGCGAAAGGCCCGCTGCCTGCACAAGGACGACAAGCGCAACGAGGCCGTCCAGCAGTACAACGAGGTGCTGGACTACTTCCCCAACGCCGTGGAGTACGCCGCGGCGGCCCTGTACTACCAGGGCCTGGCACACTGGGAGAACGGCGACGAAGACAAGGCGATGAAACACTGGGCCAAGATGGCCCGGGACAAGGAGTACCGCAAGCACCGCCTGGCCGCCGGCGCGGTCAACAAGCTCGCGGACAACCTCGCCGCGAAAGGCCACGCCGAGAGCGCCGTGTCCTACTTCCGGCAGGTCGCCGTCGACTTCCGCCACACCAACGGGCAGGAGGCCCATTACGCCCGCAGGAAGGTCGTCGAGTACTGCGTTCGCTCGAGTCCCAACGAGCCCAAGCTGCGGAAGTTCCACGAGGAAGCCCGCATCCTTCACCGCGGCCGGAAGGTGGACGCCCGGCAGCTCCTCGAGAGCTTCGAGTACTGGAACAGCCTTCGCGGGAAGGTCGAGCAGTACGGGCGCTTCAAGGAGGACGAGAAGGAGCTGAAGACACGCTACTACGCCTACTGGGCCGGGCAGTTGGACGGCAAGTTCCCCCAGCAGGATGACTACCGGATCGCCGTGGCCGGCTTCCACCTCGCCGCCGACGGCGACGTCGGCGGCTGGGTGCGCCGGATCGACGAGCAGTTCACCAAGGGCGGCAAGCAGGACGACTACGACCGGATCATCAAGTGGATCTCGATCTACGGCCGGCGGAAGCCCAAGTTGATGGAGTACTACAACAAGCTCGCCTTCGCCAGGATGGACAACCGGCAGATCACCTCGCTGATGAAGGTGCTCTACGACGCGGTCGGCGACGCGGAGATGGGCAGGAACGCCTTCCACAAGCTCGATCTCGCGAAGATGCCGGACGGCGAGAAGGCGCACCTGGCCCGCTACTTCTGGGGAAAGGACTTCGATCTCGGCAGAGACCTCTGCATGAGCATGAAGGACAAGGACCGCGGCAAGCACGAGCTGCTGCTGTACTACCACTGGAAGCGGGACGCCAAGAAGGGCATTCCCCTGGCCGACCACCTCATCGGCGTGCCCGAGTACGCCTCGAGCGCGCTCTGGAAGAAGGCCGAGCTGCTGGAATGGACGAGGAAGTACCCCGAGGCGATCCTGGTCTACCGCCGGGTCACGGAGCAGCCGGGGAACCTGTGGCGGATCGCCGGGTGCTACGAGAAGATGGGCCAGGTCTCGAAGGCCGTCGCTCAGCTCAGGGAGGTGGAGGCCTTTTTCAAGAAGCACAGCGCCCAGGCGGCGATCCGGATCGCCCAGGTCTACGGGCGGGCCAGGCTCACGAAGCAGTGCATCGCCGCGTATCGGCGGGTCCTGGTCAAGTACCCCGAGACCGGCGAGTCGTCCGAGGCGCACAACCGACTGGAAGGCATGGGGGTCACACGGATCCGGGGCGGCGTTCGCGACGGGAAGGTAGATTCGGGCACATAGTAAGGAAGAGACATGAAGCGATCGAGCAGAGGTTACAGACGTCTCGCGGCGGGCGCCGCCGTCTCGGCGCTCGTCTGCGGCATGGTGCTGGCGCAGGCGAGAAGGACCGCCGGGAGGCGCCCGTCGCGTGAAGAGGCCGTCAACGTCTACGCCGCCAAGAGCCTGCTGAAGAAGGCCAATGACCTGCTGGCCCTCGGCGAGAAGGAGCGCGGCGTCAAGATGCTGGAGACGATCGTCAAGCAGTACGCCAAGACGCCGGTCCGCCATGAGGCCTACCTCGCGCTGGGCAGGCACTACGTCGAGCAGCACGACCAGGCGCGGGCCATCACGGTGCTTCGCCACCTGAACGAGCTGAAGAAGCCCGACGAGGAGGTCGTCGGCAAGGCGAGGGACCTCTACCTGGAAGGGCTGTACCTGACGGGCATGGCGTACTTCCAGATGAAGCAGTACGGCGCGGCCTTCCCCGTGCTGCGGAAGATCACGACGGACTACCCGAACACCGTGTGGGCGAACCAGGCCTTCTACTACGTGGGTATGTGCCACTTCGCGCAGGGCAACTGGAACAAGGCCATCAAGGCCCTGAGCCTGGTGGGCACGTTCGTGGACCCCAACAGCCCGACGGTCAAGTATGTCGAGGCGGGGCGGCGGTTCTACGCGAAGATCGAGGACGGCGACCTGCCGATCCTCCACCGGCTGGAGCGGAAGATCGGCGCGACGATCGAGACGGCCGGCGGGGACAAGGAAGCGGTCACGTGCATTCCGCTGAGCCTGCGAACGGGGATCTTCCTGTCGAGCATCCCGACGGAGATCGGCAAGGCCAGCAAGGGCGACGGCACGCTCCAGGTGGTCGGCGGGGACAGGATCACGACGAAGTACCACGACAACAACACCAAGGCCGGCGAGAAGGACGTGCTGCGGACGGAGACGGTCGAGGTCGTTTCGACGGCGGGGCTGACGTTCACCATGGGGACGTTCGAGTCGCAGGCGCCGGCGGCCTTCATCGGCCAGCCCCTGCACCTCGTCCTCCAGGACGTCGACCTGGATCTCACCGACGGGGCCGACAAGGCCCTGGTCAAGATCGTCTCCCGCTACAAGGTCGAGCAGGCCGAGGGAGCCGCCGGCGAGGAGATGACCACCGACCTGATCTTCCAGGCCGAAGAGCAGTACCGCGTCCGGGACGAGGTGATCGTCGAGTTGACCGAACTGGGCGAAGCGCCGACGCACAGCGGGCGATTCGCCAGTTCCGTTTCGGTCCAGGGCTTCCGCGAGGACCAGCCCGTCAGCAAGAACGACAGCATCCTCTCCTGTGCGATCGGCGACGAGGTGGTGGCGACCTACATCGACGACCTGCACATTGGCGGTCGAAGCCAGCGCGTGGCGAGGGCCGCGATCAACGTCGCCGGAGAGATCACCAGCCGCCTGGGCACGAGCGTCAACTTCGTGCCCGACGCCATCCTTCGGGCCAAGAAGAACCTGGTCGAGGGCACGGCGTTTCTCGAGCTGGCGAGGATCTTCGCCTCGATGGGGCTAAAGAAGGGCGCCAAGACGAAGGCCACCGACGGCCTGGAACGCGTGGACGCGATCATCCGGATGCAGAGCCCGATCCCCTCGGCCCTGAAGGAGGAGGCCTTCAAGCTGCGGTGGAACCTGTACATCGCCATAGAGGACTACCGCCAGGCCATGGCCACCTGCCGGCTCTTCAACCGCCTGTATCCCGACAGCCCCTTCGTCGATCAGGCGATGATGGGGATCGGCAACATTCACCTGAAGGACAAGGACTACCGGCGGGCGCGGATGGTGTTCGGCCAGATCCTCCGCCTGCCGAGCTCGATGGTCAAGGCCGAGGCGCAGTTCCGGATCGCCCAGACGACGGAGATGCAGGCGAAGGAACGGGCGGATGCGGCCGCCGCCCGGACCGGCGAGTCGGCCCCGGCCAACGCCGGGCTGACGGAGCAGGCCATTCGCCAGTACAAGCTGTGCGCCGAGCGCTTCGGCGAGAGCCAGTACGCCGGCGAGTCGCTCGGCAAGC
Organism: uncultured Planctomycetaceae bacterium; assembly: GCA_964427875.1. Classification (GTDB taxonomy): domain Bacteria; phylum Planctomycetota; class Phycisphaerae; order SM23-33; family SM23-33; genus CAYRVX01. The sequence continues at coordinate 30,565 of CAYRVX010000003.1, read as the reverse complement.
TGGTGGATTATTACCTCGACAGCCGGGATCACCCCCGGGCCGACGACCTGCTGGAGCAGATCTTCCAGGACTACCCCGACGGGAACTTCCTGGATTCCATGCTCCTGAAGTGGGTCTACGTCGCCTATCGAATGGGCAATCACAAGAAGGCCCACGACAAGTGCACGCAGTTGATCTTCGAGTACCCCGCCAGCCCGCACGCGAAGAAGGCCAAGGAGCTTCTCCCGGCCATCAAGTCGGAGCTGGAGAAAGGCGCGCCGGCCGGGGCGGCGAAGAGCACCCCGTGACCGGCCAACGTGCCTGCCACAACGAAGGATCCACCTGGAATCAAGTCAAAGGGATCACGATGAGAAAGTCGCTGCTGACCATTGGCGTTGTTCTGGCGTTGAGCGGGTTGGCGGCCGGGGCCGACAAGCCCGCCGACCCGAAGGCCGCCCGTTTCGAGGCCCTGCTTCAGAAGGTCCAGTCCGACCCCGGCGGAACGACAGAGCCCGAGGTGATGGAGCTTCTGGGGCTCTCCCGCGAGCTGGGGCGGCCCTATTCGGCCTCCTTGAGCATTCGCGGCTACCTGTCGCACAACTACCGACCCTCGCCGGCGCTCCTGCTGGCCACGGCCGACGCCGCCTACCGCGCGGGCGATTACACCTTCGCCGTCGCGAGGTTCAAGGCCTACCTCGCCGCGGCGAGGCCCTCCAGGGAAGTCGGGCGTGCGGCCGGGACCCTCTGCTCGCTCCTCATCGACTTCCTCGGCGCCGAAGAGGACGCCTACCAGTTCCTGAAGAAGCACGGCGAGAAGTTCCGCCAGGACCCCAGCGCGCGCAGGTTCGACTCGTGGTTCCTCACGCGGGCCCGCGGCCGCAGCGACCACGTCGGCCTTGCGAAGATGCTCTCGGTGGCCATGGCCGACAAGATGCCGGCCGAGCAGGAGCGGCTGTACTACTGGTCTTACCTCGACCGGCTGATGGAGGAGATCTCCCGCGCCTCGCCGAGCCATTACGCGGCCCTGTCGTACTGCGAGAAGATCGTCCCGCTGATTCGCAACGACCAGGTCCGCCGGGCGCGATACGCTTTTTTCGTGGCGAACCTGGCTTTCCGGGCGGGCTCGGCGGGGAAGGGCGCCGAGGCGCTCGAGCGCGACTTCGGGCGGGTCGTCCGCGCCGCTGAGGACTACGTCAAGGCCTCTTGCTCCGCCGGGACTCTCCAGGAGGTCCTGAGCGTGCTGGCCGGCGGGATCGGCCGCTTCGACGAGAAGCTATGGCGGGAGCAGCAGGCCCAGAAGCAGGCATTCTTCGTCCGTGCGTTCGGGCGGCTCGCCGAGGCCGACCGCGGGGCGATGATGGCCTGGCACGGCGGGGATCGGGCCCGCCACCTTGCCACGCCCGCCCAGTGGGTCCAGCTCGGCACGACGAACGCGGCGCTGTTTGCCCGCAGCGAGGCCCTTCGACACGTGCCCCTGCCGACCGAGGCGGCAACGAGAGACGAGTACAAGAAGCTGGCGGCCATCTTCCGCGGCGCGCCCTCGACCGACGCCGCCGCCGTCTGCGCCCTCGCCGCCAGCGACGACCTCAACAAGGTGATCGACCACGTCATGAAAAACGACGCCTGGCACCTGAGGTCGGACAACTACGGCGCGCTGCTGAACCACAAGGTCTTCCCCGCCTACCGGAAGCTCACCGAGGCGGCGAAGAGCAAGCTGCCCCGAGACGCGTTCGAGAAGGCCTGGCTGCACTTCGGCTCGAAGTACGTCAGCAAGTCCCCGATCGCCATCTACGATCCGGAGGCGGTCAAGCGGTATCTCTGGGCCGCGTGGCGCGTCAGCGGCAAGGACGACCTCGACAAGAGCCGGTTCCCCAAGCACCTGGCCTCGCTGGCGTGGGCGCCGTTCGAGAACGTCCGCAACCGGCGCGCCGCCCGCAACGAGATCCTCAACCAGGTCGCCAACGATGCCCGCCGCTGGTCCGAGGACCTCCGCAGGAAGGCCAGGACCAGGAGAAAGGACAAGAAGCCCGCGGTCGATCCGGCGCTTCTGGAGCAGATCGGCCCGGTGATGGACGCGCTGCGCGAGGCCAGGAACAAGCCCGATCCGGCCAAGGCGCCCAACGAGCTCTGCAAGGCGATGGCCCTGGCCGTCCTCGCCGAGCGCGACCGCAGAGACGGCGACCGCATCAACGCCGAGCGCCGAATCTATGGGCTGGTGAAGAATTACCAGGCCGCCAGGACGCCCCACGGCATGGACGCGTTCCACAGGATCACCGCCAGCTATCAGCGAGGTCTCACCAATCTCGACTTCCAGCTCGAGATGCTCGCCGACCAGTTGACCTCGTACAAGCCGGGCGACTCGACCGAGCGGATCGACCGGATCTTCAGCCAGATCTTCTCGCAAAGGAACGAGTGGCGGCCGCGAGATACGCACGGCAAGTACAAGGACGAGTGCCTGAAGGTCAACGCCGTGCTGGCCAGGGCCGTCGCCAGGCTGGCCGACCGCGGCCAGTTCTGCCCGAAGCTGTTCAACTGGTTCCGCGACACCCGCATCGGCAAGAACTGGAACGGCGGCAAGGCCGGGGCCGACGTCATGGCCAGGGTCATCGAGAAACGCCTCTTTCACAAGTCCGGCTACCGCGCGGACAGGTCGGACCTCAGCGCGACGACGAGCTACATGCGGCTCCTGCGGCAGGAGTTCTCAGCGCTGAGCGGCAGGTATCCCGTCGAGACGTACTTCGACGACATGTACGTCGAGGAGGCGCAGAAGAAGGGCTTCCTTGACTGGGGCTACTGGGAGTTCGGGCGGGACGAGAAGAAGAAGGTGGTCGCGGCGGCGGCGAGGCTGCTGGCGCGCGATCGCCTGCCCGTCGGCAGCGACGACGCCGAGGGGACGTATTCCCTGCGGACGCTCGACAGGTGGATGCACGTGGCCCTGAAGGCGGACAAGGCGGCCCGGCGGGCGCTGCTGGCCAAGTGCGACGCGGCGTACGGCAAGACGCGTTTCGACGCGTACGCGATGGGCTACGGCCACTTCGCCGCCGAGGCGCCGGCCGACAGGAAGACGTTCTTCAACCGACTGTCCACCTACGTCAGCCGGGCCGCCGAGGCGCCGGCCCGCGTCGGCATGCCCGCCCTGACGGCACTGGAGGACCTCACGGCCAAGGACCTGACCGACCGGGAGATCAAGGTCCTGACCGACATGTTCACGCGCGCGGCATCGCCCGTCTGGTCCAGGGGCTGGCACTTCGACACGGCGGTGCTGACGCTTCACGAGGCCCTGGTGGCCCGCAAGCGCCAGGCGGAGGTGTTCCTGCTGGCCGGGCACTTCTGGAAGGTCGTCCGCGACGTTCGCGACTACAACTTCTCCAAGAAGATGACGCGGCTGGTGGACGAGCTGCGCAAGGCCGAGCAGCAGGACCTGGCCCTGGCGTACAGCTCGGTGGGGCTGGCGCTGGCGCAGAACGTCCTGCAGGGCGAGCTCCGCACGGCGCTGGGGGGCGTGCGAACGTGGGCGCTGGCCGAGATGGGCGGCATCATCCCCGTCCCGAAGGGCCACCAGCTCCGCCCGCTGTATGAGGCCCAACTGGCCTACCTCACGGGGAGGTACCAGACCGCCTGGGAGACGTACCTGGCCAACCGCCGCAGGCTCCAGGGGGCCTACCGCGAGCTCGATCCGCAGTTCTGCATCTGGATCATCGAGCGGAACACCGAGTTCAAGGACTTCGACGCGGGCGAGTCGCTCGCCCGCGAGATGCTCACCTGGTTCGACGAGGTCTCCGAGCGGTTCGAGCCGGAGGTCCGCGCCCGCCTCCAGTTGGCCTACGCGAACATCGCGCTGGCCAGGGACGACCGCCCGCGCGCCCGCGCGCTGTACGAGCGCATCACCGCCGCAAAGGAATTCGCCGCGACGCGCAGCCAGCTCGACGCGGAACTCAAAATCGCCGACGTCGATATGATCGACGGAAACTACGACCGCGCGATGGACCGCCTGGAGGCGCTCTCCCGGCGAAAGGACCGGTACCTCCAGACCGAGGCCGCCTACCACATGGCCATGGTCAAGTACGCCCAGGAGGAGTACGCCGAGGCGAAGGACTGCCTCGAGCAAACCTTCACGCTCAGCCCCGATCACGCCCTGGGGCGCATTCTCGAAGGCCGCGTGAACCTCAAGCTCAAGAAGCTCGAGCAGCCCACGGACATCGACCTCGGCGAGAAGATCGGCAGGAAGTTCATCGTGCCCGGCCGGCCGGTCCGCGTGACGCTGGTCGACCGGAACCTCTCGATCGTCCGAAAGGCGACGGAGATCGAGCTGCGGGTCTGGACCGATTCGGGCGACGAGGAGTTCTTCTCCCTGGTGCCGTTCGGCGACTCGAAGACGAAGTTCAAGGGCCAGATCGCCACGGAGCTCGGCGGGGTCAGGAAGGGCGACCACGCCATCCAGGTCATCGGCAAGGACCGGGTCCACTACGCCTTCTCCGAGCGGTTCGCCAGGGTCCAGAAGATCGAGAGCAACACGCCCTTCACGCTCTCGGTGGCCACCGACGCGGAGTTGTACGCCTCTTCCGGCAAGATCCTGACCAAGGAGGAGCGCGAGGCCAGGGCCCTCGAGAAGATGATCCGCCAGAGAATGGGCACGGAACAGGAGGACAAGAACGTCCCGCTGAGCACGGTCCGCTCGGAGGACCAGATCAAGCCGGGCAACAGGATCAACGTGCGGGTCCTCGATGCGGACCGCGGCGAGACGCGCGCGAAGGACAAGCTCACCGTCCGCCTGGTCACCGCCAGCGGCGACGGCATCAAGGCCTTCACGCTCACGGAGACCGGCCCGTACAGCGGCGTCTTCGAGGGCGCCGTGCCGACCGAGCCCGCCCAGGCGACCGCCTACGCCTCCGACAGCCAGGAAGGCGCCGAGGCCAACTTCGCCATCTCCGCGAAGGACTACCCCGCCTGGGTCGGCCTGCCGAAACCCAGCAGGTCCAGACCCAAGACCTTCAGCGTGGACCTCAACGACAACGTCTCGCTCGGCAAGATGAAGGTGATCGCCAGGGAGCCCAGCCGCAAGCTCAAGAGCTTCCTCGTGCAAACGTCCTTCAACGCCCGGGACTTCACCACCGTGGGCTCCTGGCCGAAGAGGCTCGTCCCGTGGAACGGCCAGGCCGGCCTGGAGCTCGCCCGGTACGTCACCGAGGAGCCCGCCGGCGGGCGCCAGCAGATCACACCGCCCAAGACCGTCCGCGACTTCAGGAACTACCTCGAACAGGGACACGTCCGCGAGGAGCAGGAGAAGTTCACCGCCAACATCCGGACGCTCGCGGCCAACTGGGACTGGAAGCTCGACGGGAGGGGCAGGCAGATGGGCCTGGACGGCAACAAGAAGAACAAGCGGTACTACGTCGCCCACATGCAGGCGGCGTTCCACCAGGCCCGCCGTCAGATCCGCACGTTTACGCTCCACCTGAAAGGCGGCGCGCCGAGCAGGGACCTGCCGGTGACGTACCTGCTGGCCGTCGACGGCGAGGGCACGAGCCAGGCGCGGCGCAGGGGGGCCGATGACCGCGCCATCGAGGTCAAGCGGGCGCTCGGCAAGGGCGTGCACCGCGTGGACGTCTACGTTTTCGCCCACCAGAACGGCAACCCGCACTTCGAGGTCACGTGCGACACGGCCAAGCCGCCGTATGAGATTCCCTGCCCGGCGGAGATGTTCGACATCGCCAGGCACCCGGAGATCTCCCGGGGCCTGTCGCGGGAGGTGGCCGCGGTGACGGCAAGCAGCGACAACACCGCGTTCGACGTCGCCTTTCCCGCGGGCTCGCGGGCCCGCGTCGTCCGCCTGCTGATGACGGACTTCGAGACCGACGCGCCGGCGATCAACAAGATCCACCTGACCGACGCCGGCGGCAAGCAGGTCCTGCCCGCGAAGCTCGACTTCATGCAGCTCCGGAAGAACCGGACCCTGGAGATCGTGCCGGGCGACCGGATCACCGTGACCTACGAGGACCCCAAGCCCCTGACCAGGGGCAGAGAGCAGCACGAGGCGTTCCTGACGGCGACCTACACCAACGCCGAGATCAGCGCGTGCTTCGTGGAGTACGAGATCTCCGGCGACGGCGAGCGAACGGCCCGCTACGTCTCCATGCGCCGCTTCGACGCGGGCGACAAGATCAACGTGTTCCTCCAGGACCCCGACTGCGACGTCTCCGAGAAGCTCGACACGGTCAAGTTCACCGCTCGGACGAGCGAGGGCAAGCCCATCGAGCTGACGGCCCTGGAGACCGAGGAGCACTCGGGCATCTTCCTCGGGGTCGTCTTCCCCATCAAGGGCGCCCCCAAGCGCAAGAGTGAGCTGACCGTCAAGGAAGGCGACGACGTCATCCTGACGTATCTCGACCGCGAGAACACCGACCCGGGCATCCCGTGGAACCGCACCTTCGCCGTCGAGCAGGTCTGGTTCGCGCCGCCGGAGGTCCGCCTCTACGAAGTGACCTCCCTGACGCTCGAGGAAGCGGACAAGCTCGCCGGGAGAACGCCGCGGACCGGGCGCCGCAGGGCCGCGCCGCGCGGCGGCGGGCCGGCCTTGGCCGCCGAGGTCGTGCCGCCTCGTCGGACGCTGCTGGCCGTCCGGCCGGAACCGGCGGCGCGGAAGAAGCCCGCCAACGTCGTCATCGGCGGCCCCATGCTCGTCGAGGTGCTCTTCCCCGCCATTACGAAATCCGCCGAGAGCCTCTGCACGATCTACCTTCAGACCTCCAGCGGGCGGAAGAAACACGGCAAGCCCGTCCCGGCCGGGACCTTCGACCCCAACGTGCCGGGGACGATCAAGCTCGCCCGAACGCCCGGCGACGCCGGCGCGCCGGAGGTGCCCCCGGGCTACCGCGAGATCGTCATCCGCGGGAACCCCTACGCCCTGAGCCCACTCGATGACGGGCGTTTCACCTTCTCGGTGCCCATGAAGCTCGGGGCCGTCCCGCCCAAGACGCTCATCAATGTCGAGCCGGAGCCCGGCGCAGCCGAGGAGGCCGAAGAGCTCGCCCTGAGCCTCAACGGCGAGGATGAGATCTTCGTCGGCCTCAGCTACAAGGACGACAAGGGCAGGCGGCGCTGGTCAACGTGCAAGGCGGCGCTCAGCGGCGACTTCTTCTTCGACGTGATGGACCGGCGATACCAGGAGAGCGTCGAGGGCTTCTACGTCGGGGAGAACATGTACTTCCGGGTCATCGACCCCACGCGGGACTCCTCCGACAAGAAGGAGCTCATCGCCGTCGAGCTGACCACCCGCAGCGGCAAGACGAAGAAGCTCGATCTGATCGAAACGTACTCGCACTCGGGGATCTTCAAGGGCCTGGTGAGGGTGGTCCACGCCGACGACAAGGCCGCCGGCGCCGAGGCGGGCGTCATGCCCGCCGTCTACGGCGACGAGATTGCGGCCGCCTACGTGCAGCCCAAGACGAAGGCCTCCACCAGGGTCCCCCTGACGGTATTCAAGGGCAGCGACGGAAAGGTGGTCCCCTTCACGAAGCGGTTCAAGGACCCGGCGATGGCCGTCGAGACGCAGTTCATGATCGCCGAGGCCTACTTCGAGCTGGCCAAGCGTCACCGCGAGCTCAAGCAGGACAGCCTGGCCCGCCGGGAGATCGCCCAGGGCCGCAAGCTCCTGGAAGAGGCCATCCGCGACTATCCCCACACCACGGCCAGGGCCCAGGCGGAGTACCTGCTGGCCGACCTGTCGCTGGAGTTCGGCAACGACGCGGTCAACCCCGACGCCAGGAAGAAGCACTACATGGACGCCATCGCGCGATACAGCGACATCGTCGCGACGTACGGCGACAGCGAGTACGCCCCCAAGGCCCAGTTCCGCAAGGCGCTGGCCTACGAGAAGATGGAGATGCTCGACGAGGCCTGCGAGGAGTACGTCAAGCTGTCGTACCGCTATCCGGACAATCCCCTGGTGGCCGAGACCATCGCTCGCCTCGGGCAGTACTTCCTCAACAAGGGGCGGGGCATCCGCGAGCAGATCGAGAAGGAATCCGACGCCGTCGAGCGCGAGAAGGCGCGCCTGAAGGCGGCGGACATGTTCAAGACGGCCGGGCAGGTCTTCGGGCGCCTCGGCGTGAGGTTCCCCAACCACCGCCTCGCCGGCAAGACGATGCTCCTGTCCGCCCAGTGCTTCATGCAGGGCGAGGACTACAAGGCCGCCGTAAAGGGCTACACCCGCGTCGTCAAGACGCCCGACATGGACAAGGACCTGGTGGCCGAGGGCATGTACTGGTGCGGGCACTCCTACATGGAGATGAACGACCTCATCAAGGCCTACCAGATGTTCAAGAAGCTCACGTGGGACTATCCCGCCAGCAAGTGGGCGAAGTTCGCCCGGGGGCGTCTGGCCGACGAGAAGCTGGCGAACATCGAGGAATAACCGCCCTGGCGCGGCCTACGGCCGCCGCCGGATTGCGGATTGCGGATTGCGAATTGCGGATTGCGGATTGCCGAAGATGGTCGCCGCCTGTTGATTGGTGTCGCAGTCTCGCAGTCTTTGCAGTTCGTTCTGTTCCTTCCGGACTTCGATCAGGAGTGTACAGCCTTGCGGGGGCAGGCGAGCCGTCGAACCGCGAGAATCGGCAATTGAGCAATCCGCAATCCGCAATCCGCAATTCGCAATCGCTCGAGCTGCCCCCGGCGCGTAAAGAGCCCCTGGCCAGGACCGGGGGCGCGTTTTCGCGCATGGGCTACCGCGAGCGGTTCCTCGCCGGGCAACTGCTCGCGTCGGAGGACGTCTTCGTCATCGCCCGGACCGGCACGAAAATCGACGTCGGGAGCTGGCTGCTGCGAGGGCGGGTGTGGGTCTTCGCCCTGGCGGACTCGCTGGCGGTCCTGGCGTGCGGCCGGGCCGGCCTGCGCGTCCGCGCGGAGAAGATCCCCTACGAGAAGCTCCGCGAGAGCCAGTACAATCACGTCACCGGCGAGCTGGCGCTGGCCCCCGCAAGGGGCCTGCCGGTCCGCGGGCTGAAAATCGACCCCGTAACCGGATACCAGATCCTGGCACAGATCCACCGCGAGGACTAGAGAGCATGCTGGAGATACTCGTCCAAGGCAAGTGGTTCATGGTCCCGCTGCTGGCGTGCAGCGTGCTGGCGACGGCCGTCCTGATCGACCGCGCACGGGCCTTCTGGGCCAACCGCAAGATCGACATCCGCTCGCTGAGGGCCAACGTGCTCAAGCTGCTGGCCGAAGACCGCGTCAACGACGCGGCCGTGCTGTGCGCCAACACCCCCGGGCCCATCTCGGCCGTCCTGCTCAAGGGGCTCCAGTCCTACGCCAAGCACAAGGAGCTGGGAGCGACCTCCGAGGCCCTCACGAACATCATGGAGAAGGCGATGGACGACTTCGCCCTGCACGCCATGAGCGCGGTGGAGAAGCGGCTGAGCGTACTCTCGACCGTCGGCCACGCCTCGCCGCTGCTCGGCTTTGCCGGCACGGTGACGGGCATGATCATGGCCTTCGGCGAGCTTCGCCACGGCACGGACTCGGCGGGCGTCGCCCAGGGCATCTCCGAGGCGCTGGTGACCACGGCCGCCGGACTGATCATCGCCCTCTACGCGGTGATCCCGTACCACATCTTCACCTCCTTCGCCGGGAAGATCGACCTGGAGATCGAGGAGGCCTCCAGCGAGCTGCTGGACTTCGTCGCGACGCGCGTGGAAGCCGGCAAGTAGGCGGCGAGGCGAGCCATGGCCCGCAGAAGACCGAGAGCACGGCGGGGCGAGCCGGTGATCCCGACGGAGTCGTTCGCCGACATCGCCTTCCTGCTGATCATCTACTTCATCCTGGCCGCCAGCATCAGCCAGGACTGGGGCTTTAGAACGGACATCCCCGCCGGCCAGAAGGCCACCGAGGCCACCGACGAAAAGAGCGTCCTGCTGCGAGACGACGGCATCTTCTGGGGCGACAGGAACGTCTCGATCGACCAGTTGCGGGGGGAGCTGGTCGGCCTGAAGCTCACCGAAAGGGACGCGAACAGCCGCGTCGTGCAGTTCGAGGCCAGGGGCAACGTTGCGTGGCAGCAGTACTACGAGGTGCTGGCGGCCATCGAGCAGGCCGGCGGGATACCGGGCATACTCATGGAGGCCGGCAGGAAATGAGCCGCCGAACCGAGCGACCGCGGCGCTCCGGGGCGCAGGTCATCATCCCCGTGGTCAGCATGGGCGACATCGCCTTCCTGCTGATCATCTTCTTCATCCTGTGCAGCAACTTCGCGAAGAAGGCCGGGAAGAACGTCCAGCCGCCCGTCTCGCGCAACCTCAGGGCCCTGCCGAAGCCCAGGCTATACGTGGCCGTGGACTCCGAGCAGAAGCTGTACTTCCAGGGCAGGCCGATCAGCTCGGCCAGGGAGATCGAGGCCGAGCTTTCCCACATCATCGACCCCAACGCGTCCATCGATGCCCGAACGGTCATCTTTGAATGCGATAGGACCATCACGAAGGACGTCTTCGAGCCGATCCTCGAATCGATCGCCAAGGGCGGCGGCATCATCGGGGCCGTCGGCAAGGAAGGCGTCCGGAGGGAATGATTCGATTGCGGATTGCGAATTGCGGATTGCGGATTGCTGGAGTTCGGAAATGCCAACTGATGTTGACGTGGATATCGGAAAACTCTCGCCCGAGAAGCTCCTGAGGCAGTTCAGCAGGTCGGGGATCGTGCTGTGCATCATCCTCGCCTTCGGGCTCCACGTGATCGTGCTGGGCGGCACGTCGGTGGATTACATTCACGGGATCATAGACCCCACTTGGCAGGAAGGGCAGGATCGGCTGAAGGAAGAGGCCCGCCGGCGGGCCGAGGCCGAGAGGCGCGCCAGGCAAGCCGGAGGCCTGCCGCCCGCCACCGCGGCGGCGACCAGGCCGGCAACCAGGCCGGCGGCCAGGCCCAAGCCGCCCGCCGGCGGGAGAAGGCTTCCCAAGGAAGTGACCACGATGCCCGCCCCCGGCGAGATCCCCAAGCTCCCCGGCTCGGGGATCGGCATCGACGAGACGGAAGGACGCTGAGACGGCGTTGTTCAGAAGGCCGAGTCCCATCCCGACGATCCTGTGCGTGCCGCTGGCGCTGCTGGCGGCCGCGGCACTCCGCGCGGCGATCCTGAGCCCGGCCTCCGCGGCGGAGTTTGCGTTCCGTCTCGATTACCTCGGCATGGAGGAATACGTCCTCGAGCTGATGGAGGGCCCCGCGACGGCGCTGTTCCTGGCCGCACCGGCCATGAGGGCCCTCTCGGCCACGCTGCTCGTTTGCGGGGCGTTCTGGGCGGTCGCCGGCATCGTGGGGATGCTGGTCCGCAGGCCCTGGTCGCTCGCGTTCATCCGGGCCGGGCACGCGGCCGTCTTCATCGCCGTCGCGGTCTTCGCCTACGTCGTGTTCCTGGCGGCCGGGGAGGTCGCCCACGCCGCCAAGGAGGCCGACCTCGAAACGGCGGACCTGGCCGTGAAGACCTTCAAGCTCCAGTGGCACTACCTCAGATGGGCGCTGCTGGCGGGCCTCTTCGCCGCCGGGATGCTCCTGCTGAGCTGGCGGGGCGGGTCGATCGCGCTGTTCAGCCCGGCCTCGCCGCCGGCGGCGGCCGCGGGAGACCGCATCCTCGAGAGCATCCGCACCGGCGGGCATGACCCGGTTTATCGGAAGAGCTGGCTGTCGAGCACCTTTCTCCACTGGTTCCTGATCGTCGCGCTGCCCTTCCTGCTGCTGCTGAGGGGCTGCATCGAGCCGTACCTGGTGCCGTACGGCCGGGGCGAGGCGCGGGTCACGCGGGTCATGCGGGTCGTGCGTCGCCGGAAGAAGAAGCGGAAGCGGTTCATCCTCCGGCAGAACGCGGCGGTGTACTGGGACATCCCGGACCTGAGCGAGTCCGACATCGCCCGGCAGGTGGACGCGGACACTCAGCTCACGTGGCAGACGGACCGCAACGCCCTGCACGGCAAGATGGGCGCCGGGGGCGGCAAGACGGGGGGCTGGCCCGACGGCGTGCCCGGCGGGAAGATCCGCTTCATCCGCCTGGAGTACCGCGGCCGCGACTGGGACGACGGCATGGACGCCCACAGCCGGGCCGACATCAACTTCCTCACCTTCCTCAAGCAGGAGGTGCCCTTTGCCGTGGCGAGGAAGTCCGAGTCGCACCGCATCTCGCTGCTGACGCGCTACCCGAGGGGCTTCGCGCCGCCGTTCGTGTACATGACCGGCTCGAGCTCCATCGGCGCCTCCTCGCGGGAGAGGCGGGTCCTCCGCGACTACCTGCTGGACGGCGGCATGCTCTTCGCCGACGCGGGCTCCTGGCAGTGGGACCGGAGCTTCCGAAGCTTCATCAGGAGCGTCTTCCCCGACAAGAGGCTCATCGACATCGCCGACGACGACGAGCTGTTCCAGATGCCCTACGTCTTCGCCGACGGCGCGCCCCCGCTGTGGCATCACGGCGGCTTCCGGGCCATGGGCATCAAGCACAAGGGACGCTGGTGCGTCTTCTACCATCCCGGCGACGTCAACGACGCGTGGAAGACCGGCCACTCCGGCATGGACGCCGAGATCGCCGACAGGGCCTTCCAGATGGGCATCAACGTCATGTACTACTCCATCACGAAGTACCTGCAACTGACCAAGAAGTACCGAAAGAGATAGCTGGCATCGCGGTGAGCAAAGCGGCGGCAATCCTCTCGTTTCTCGCGCTGGCGGCGACGGGCCCCGCGCCGCCCGACCGCCCGCGCGCGACGCAGGAGTCCCGCCCGGCCACAACGTCGGCGCCGGCGCCCCGCCCGGCAACCCAGCCGGCCGCGGGCGAGCAGACCGGGCTGCTTGAGGGCCTGGGACGAGGCGCCTGCAAGGTCGGCTGGTACTTCGGGCCGGTGGGGGTGGCGTCGATCCTCGCGTGGGTGCTCGTGTGGGTCGTGCTGGCCGCCTGGTCGGCCCGGACCAGGGGCATGGGAATCTGCCTGGGCGCGAGCTTGCTGGCCGGCCTGGCGGTAGTGTACGTCTACTCCCTGCCGGAGGTCGGGGACTTCGTCGCCTTCTTCCTCTGGCTGGCGGTCTTCGCGGCCCTGGGGGTGGTCGTGCTCTGGGCGATCATCGGAAAGGAGGTCCCCGTCGTCTTCGCCGCGCTGATTCTTTCAATCGCGGCGTTCGGCCTGGGGATGTGGAACTCCGACAACGTCGACACGATCGAGCTGGACCGCCGGGCCGAGATCGCCTCCGCCCGCAGGCGGCAGATGCTGGCCCGGCAGGAGGAGGTCCGCAAGCTCAAGAGCAAGGCCGCCGACATCCGGTTCGCCGAGGACAACGCCAACGACGCCCTGGACCTGGCCGGGTACAAGCACAAGGAGGTCAAGACCCTCACCGCCGGCGACGCCAACTCGCCCGATGCCCCGGGCGACTACGCCTACCGCAGGGACGGCAAGAGGCTAAGAGACCCGAACAAGATCGCCGGGGACGACCTCCTCACCGAGGCGGTGAAAGACCAGGCCGCCGGCGGCAGGCGACTGGCAGGCGGGGCGAGACTCCTGCCCGGCCCCGATTACGTGCTGGCCGGCCAGCTCGACAAGATCAACCGCTTCGCCGTGCGGCTGACGCTGGTGGTCTCGCTGATGCTGGCGGCCGTCGAGTACCTCCGGAGGTTCAACTTCACCTTCGGCAGCATCCTGCCGATGCCAATCGCCTGCCGGGCCATCGACTCGCTCTGGCCGAAAACGCACAGCGTGTACCTGCACGCGCCGAACGGCCGGGCCGTCCGCGAGTACCTCGAGACCGCCGTCCGGAAGGGCGAGTCGTTCATCTGCCTGGCCCCCGCGGACCCCTGGCCCGGGGAGGACATCTCGCTGGGGCGCCTGCCGATAAGGGGGCCCTGGTGCCTGCGGAAGATCGCCTGCGCGCCGGGGGACGCGGCCTACGGCAGCGGGTTCATCTTCGAGTCGGCCTGGTTCCGGCGGTACGCCTTCGTGATCCTCGCCGAGGAGCTCGACGGGCCGCTGCGGGCCTTCCTGGGCGACGTGATCGAGAAGCTGCACATGAGAAGGCACACGCGGGCGGCCGCGGCCAGGACACTCAACCTTCTCTGGGCCCTGCCCGTGCCTCCGCCCGGCGAGATGCTCGAGGAGCTCACCTTCCTTTGCAGGGAGACGAACCTCAAGCTCGTGCTGGCCTCGTCCGCCCCGCCGGGCGGCGAGGCACGCGAGCTGTTCGAGGAGATCCACGTCTTCTGACCGCCGCCGCAAGGCCGATCCGGATCGCAGCACGCCATGGCCAGGACAGAGAAACTCGACCTCTACAGGGAGCACGGGGCCCAGTACGCCGCCGGCAGGAAGCCCGCGCTGGTGACGATCGGGCCGGCGCAGTACCTGGCCATATGCGGCCGGGGGCGCCCGGCGGGGAGGCGTTCGCGGCGGGCACCACGAGGTCTACCTGTCCGATCCGAGGCGGGTGGCCCCGGAGCGGCTGCGGACGATTCTCCGCCGCCCCGCGTGCCCAGAGAAACAGCGATCGGCACAAGAGCTGAATGGAACGGGGGGCGTCGGGTATCTGCCTGGCGGGCCGGCTTGCCGGCCACTCCTCGGTCCGCGGGACCGAGGCCCTTGCGTCGTCCGGCGGAAAACACGGCCAGCAAGCCGGCCCGCTAAACCATCGAACGATGCGCCCGGTTTGGCTCGCGTGCGGATCGCTGAGAAAAAAGCGGACGGCCTCGAGATGCCTCGAGGCCGTCCGATCAGCTTTCAGAGGGAATTCGCAAGTCTGTCAGCGTCTGCGTCGGCGGACGATCGCGGCCAGCCCGCCGAGGCCCAGCAGCACAAGCGTAGCCGGCTCGGGGACGAACAGGGTGGTGGATTCCGAGGTGTTGCTGCCGTCCTTGTCCCTGGCCGTCACGGTCACCATGAACGGGTGCGTCCCGGCCTGGACCTCGTCGGGAGGCAGCTCGCCGTCGGCCAGCAGGTCGGCAATCGTGAGCTCGCAGAAGGGGTCCGTGTTCGCGTCGAGCGTCGTAACCGGCATGCAGGGATCGTACGTGTTGGTGATGTTCCACGTGTACTCGAGGATCGGGTCGCCGTCGGTCTCCTGCGTGCCGCTGGCGTCGAGCACGATGAAGTTGGCCGGGTCGTTCCAGAGCGCCCCTTTCCCTTCCCAGTCCCCTCTCCCATACGGGCCGTCCGCGTCGGCCTCAGGGGGGATCCCGCCTGGCCCGAACCGGTGGGTCACCCACTCGCCGAACACGTCTCCGCCCGGCCGGTCGAGGGTCCTGTCGTAGTTGGTCGTGATGCGAATTACCCCGCTCGCGCCGTCGCTGACCGTCAGGCGAAGGAGCCGGAAGTTGGCGTCCTGCTCCGTGTTCGTGTCGTAGATCTCCATCTGGAAGACCTGGTTCGAGGGGACATCGAAACTCGCCGCCGTCGGCGTAGCCGGGCGGATGAACCCGGTGCCGGGCTCGTGCTCCGCCATGGGCGGGCCCCCAACGTGCGTCGTGTATGCCATTTCCGCCATGGACATGACAGCCCAGCCGCTGGGTGGAAAGAGCCTCGCTGGCAGCGACATCCCAACGGCAGCCGGATGCACGTAGTACTCCCCAACGGTCAGGCGCATGTCGACTTCGGACAACAGCCAGTCCCACTCGGGCTCCCCGGCGACGTCGACCCACACGTCGATGGTGGTGCCGTAGCCGGGCACGAGCCCGTTGTCATACTCGTCCCACATGTAAATGACTTCGCCCCGGGCGGCGGTGAAGCTGACGACCAGTGCCAACGCTGAGAAAACGACGGCTCTTTTCAGCATCCCTCTATTCCTCGCTTTGCGGAGATCAGGCTCCTGGGAACTCCCAACTGGCGATTCCATCTTTCTGCTCCTTATCACAGTGCGCACGAACCTTCCCGCCGAGCAGAATTGAGCGGCTCCTCCAAGGAATGGCCTAACCAACTGCTTAGGCCCCTCACAGTATAGGATTATACCACCGATGCGGATTCTGTCAACCCCGAAATCCCGTTGTCTCAAGAAAAAATCGCTCGTTCGCAACCGCAGCGCCGCTGGCGGCGGGCCGGAGCACCCGCTGGCGACCGGGCAGGCCCCGCAGGGGGCCAAAGCTCCGATAGAACGCCGCGAATCTTCTTGCGAAACTCAAAGCGACCGATTTCGTCCCTTGCTGAGCGGTCTTCGTTGACTCGTCAACTGGTTAACTCGTTAATTCGAAAAGAGCTGCGCTCTGACGACAGCCGCGCGTTCAGCGCAGGGAGGATCGCGGCCGGCACAGCCCGCCCGCCGGGCAGCCACGGTATAAAGATCTCCAGCAATGTGTACAAGGCCTCCCCAGTTAACGAGTTAACGAATCAACGAGTCAACCGGCTGGGTCGGCCGCCTCCCTCGGCCTGCCGGCAGCGGAGCGGTGAGCCTGGCCGGCGACGGCAAAGAGAACGGGCGGCCCCGATTCGGGACCGCCCGATGCGATCTTGTGGATTGGCGATCGGAGGATCAGCGTCTGCGTCTGCGCCGCCGGATGAGGCCCGCCAGCCCGCCGAGGCCCAGCAGGACAAGGCTGCCCGGCTCGGGGACGAACAGCGTGGCGGGCGGGTCGGAGGTGGCGCTGCCGTCCTTGTCCGTGGCCGTCAGGGTCACGAGGAACAGGTAGCTATCCGCGATGAGGCTATTGGGCGGCAGCACGCCGTCGGCCGCCAGCATACCGATCGTGAGCGGGAACGTCTCGTCCTCGCCCGCGTCGATCGTCGTGACCGGCTTGGTCGCATCGTACGTATTGGTGATTTCCCACGTGTAGTTGAGGATCGGGTCGCCGTCGGTGGCCGCCGTGCCGCTGCCGTCGAGGAGGATCTCCCTCAAGGGGTTGTTGTAACCCAGGGGGCCGGTCCAGTCTTCCTCGAGGTACGGCCCGTCGGGGTCGGGGACGGGCGGAGTCCCCACTTGCGGCTCACCGATCGTGTAGGTCTCCCACTCGCCGATCACGTCGCCGCCGGGGGTGTTGAGGCTCCAGTCGTAGTTCGTCTGGATGCGGATCGTCCCGGCCGCCCCGTCGCTGACCGTCAGGCGAAGGACGCGGAACTCCGAGTCCTTTTCCGTGTCCGTGTCGTAGACCTCCATCTGGAAGGCCTGGTTCGAGGGAACGTCGAAACTCGCCGCCGTCGGGATGGCCGGGCGGATGAACCCGGTGCCGGGGTCGTGCTCCGCCATGGGCGGCCCGCCCAGGTGCGTCGTGTACGCCATTTCCGGCATGGACATGACAGCCCAGCCGCTGGGTGGAAAGAGCCTCGCTGGCGGCGGCATCCCCGCAGCAGCAAAATGCACGTAGTACTCCCCGGTGGTGATCTGGACGTCGACCGTGGTCAGCAACCAGTCCCACTCGGGCTCCCCGGTCACGTTGACCGACACGTCGACAGTCGTCCCATAGCCGGGCACGAGTCCGTTGTCGTGCTCGTTGAAGGTGTGAACGACGGTCGCGTGAGCCGTACCCAACGACACCGCCAGGATCAAGGCCGAAAAAACGATTGTCTTACGCATTGGTCGATTCCTCTCCTCACTTGCCAGCTCTTGCCACGGTCGCCTAGAGCATCCTCAGCGGTTTTCCGGACCGGGCCGAGCAGCTTTCGACTAAGCCTGAGCTGAGCAGCTAACACTGAGCTTGAGCAGCCTCTCACTTTGTTGTGGTGACCGGGGCCAGGCGGTAGAGCGACACCTGAACCTACAGCCACCATCTCTACTTATATCACGAAATCCACGATTGTCAAGGCCAAAAGCGGCCTTTGTCGGCTTATTTGTGCGGGACGTTACCGCCGTCGCCGGCGGGCCAGCAGGCCGGCGGCGCCGAGGCCCAACAGGGCCAGCGTCGCGGGCTCCGGGGCATAGGTGGTGTTGTAGCTGGCCAGCAGCTTCGTCAGGTCCGTCGAATTGGTGATGGCGTCGCCGGTGACGTCGCCCTGGTCCCAGGTCGTGCCGGCGGAGTTGTAGCTGGCCAGCAGCTTGGTCAGGTCGGTCGAGTTGACCTTGCCGTCGCAGGTCATGTCGCCGATGAGCGTCAGGCGGATCAGGACCATCGGATCGCCGTTGGCGTCCAGCCTCTCGTCGGTGACGCCGACGGCGGAGCTGAGGTGATAGGCGGCGCCGGAATCGAAGATCCCGTCGTTGGTGCCGGTGTTCCGCGCGTTGATGATGGCGGCAAACAGACTCGCCTCGGTGGCCTCCCGCTCGGCGGCATTGGCGTCGCCGTAGATGCGAACCTGGTTGGCCCTGCCGGTGAGGTCCGGGCTGTTGAGGTCCACGCCCTGGAGGCCGTCTTGGGCATAGTCGACGCTCAGGCCGAGCAGGTCCTGATTCGAGTCGAGCTCCAGCAGCGAGATCGCCAGGGCCCGATCGTCGTACGCCAGGTATTTCGCGACGACGGCGGCATTGACGTAGGCAACCGCGGGGGTGCCGTCAGCGGCCGCCGTGCCGGTGTTGCCGGACATCAGGTACCTGCCGTCCTCCAGCGTCACCTTGGTCTCGCGGTCGTAGCCGTCCGCGGCGCCGTTGTTGCCCGTCCCGCCGACCATCACCTGCGTGACGACGGCCGAGACCCACGGCTCCATGTCGTTGACGGGCCCGTCCCAGACGCCGTCCTGGTCGGTATCCTCGAGGTAGGAGACGGACACCCTGCCGGCGGTGGTGATGGCGAGGTCGCCCGGAGCGCCGCCCACATAGGTCCCTTCGGCCGCATTGCTATCGGCCTGCCACTGGCCAACGCTGTTGACCCCGTAGGACGCCATGTACCCCGCGGGCTCCCAATTCTCGGTCTGGTCGGCAACGCCGACGCCTTGCATCACGCAGTCATGCCGCATCTGATTGGGCTCCGTCCCATAGTCCACGGGCTGGATGGCCATGACTCCCCGGATTCCGGGCCCTTCGGGTGCGCCATCGGCGCGGAGGACGGAGAAGCCCGCGTCATAGGCGGCCCCGGACATGGGCTCCACCACGGTGCAGTTCGGGGAGATATTGCTGGCGTTGTTCGCGCCGACAATATCGAACAGAACGAAGTCCATCAACCCCACGCTGTTGGGGGCCACGCCGGGCCCGGCGTCGTCCCATAGCCTTATCTTGGCCACCCAGGCGCCAGCGTTGTCGTCAATGAGGGTCACGACCGCGATCTCGGCGTGGACCGCCGTGGCAAAGCCGAGCGCAACCGTTAGCACGGCTATGCCCCAGAGTCGTTTATAACGCATGGTCTTCTTCTCCTATTCCTCTCCGAGAGGTGCCTCGCTATTCCTAATGTCCAAGACATGGGCGGAGTGACAATACGTCTGCCTCCGGTGACGGAGGATGAAACGCAGGCGAAACAGCCTTGCTATCGACACTCCTGTTTCTACCGGCTCCTTATGATTGTCTATTCTACAGCGTATTTGCATTCTGTCAAGCCATTAACGCAGGTTTTCCTGGCCAAATCCGGTATTTTTTTTCGTTGCGCGCCGTCCGCCGGAGGACCTCGCGGCGTACGGGAGGGTTCGACTTCCTCCGCCAAACGCCGCAATATGCCGACCATGCGGCACTTGGGGAGGAGGGTTCCGCCGCGGACGGCGGGCCCGGCCGCCGCCGGGGTCCCCAGGGGCCGATGCGGCGCCGAGACAGGCGCCGCAGCACCGCCCGGGCGCCGGCTGAGGCGCCCTGTCTCCTGGCCGCAGCCCCGCCGTCGGCCGCGTATCGCCGCCGGCCTGATCCCTGCCGTCCGTGCAGAAAAGCGTCCCTCCCGGCAGTTCCTCCGCCACTTAAAAGCCCTTGTTGAGTTCAACCCAAGAGGTGTAGAATGTCCGCGCCCCGAGAGGCCGATTGGAGAAAGCGCGAAGGTGAGTCGCAAGGTGATCCACAGAAACGGGGCGGCGACACTTCACGTGACGCCGTTGTGTGACGGCGTGGCTTACGTCACGGCCGTCCTTGACGAAAGCTCCGATGCCCGCTCGGCCGCTCTGGACACTTACGAGAAGCTCGCGGACCTCCTCTCGCAAGGCCAGATGGAGATCGTCCACGAGCGCGTCTTCGGCTCGTTGAGCGCGTACTCGTCGGCCCTCCAGGGCCGCAGGGAGGCGCTGGGCAGGCGAGGGATCCTCCCCGACGCGCCGCTGACGTATCTTCAAGGCCGCCCGCTCTGGGGCGAGGGGCTGGCGGGCGTGAGCCTCATGGCGGTTCGTCCCGCCGAGGCGAGCGAGGTATGGACCGTCAAGGACGAGGCCGGCGTCTCTCGCGGGCGAGCGTGGAGATGCTGCGGCGTGACGTTCGTGTTCCTTCAAGGCCTGCACGGCCGCCGGGACGAGCCCGGCACGGACAACACCCCCTGCGAGCAGGCCCGCCGCATGTTCGACCGGGCCAACCAGCTCCTGCGGACCCAGCAGACCGACTACCGCACGGTCACGCGGACGTGGATCTACCTCTCGAGGATCCTCGACTGGTACGGGGACTTCAACGAGGTCCGCAACGCCAAGTACGGCAGCTTCGGTCTGATGCCTGAGCCGGGCGGCTCCGACGGCAATCCCATCCTCCTGCCGGCCAGCACCGGCATCGAGGGCGACGCGCCCAACCGCGCCGCGGCCACCATGGACGTCCTGGCGACCATCCCCGGGCCCGGAAGCGCCGTCGAGATCCACCAGATGACCAACGTCAAGCAGAAGGACGCCTTCCGCTACGGCTCGGCCTTCTCCCGCGGGGCGGCCATCCGCCTGCCGGGGGCCATGTGGATCAGCATATCCGGCACGGCCTCCATCGACGAGAGCGGGGTGACCGTCCATGAGGGCGATTTCCGCCGGCAGATGCACGGCACGCTGGACACGATCGAGGCCCTGATCGCCCAGGAAGGCGCGGCCCTTTCGGACATCTGTGACGCGACGGTCTTCATCAAGCGGGCGGAAGACGTCGAGGCCTACCGTGAGGCCGCGGCCGAGCGCGGCCTGGAAGACCTCGCCGCCGTGCCCGTCATCGCGGACGTCTGCCGCGACGACCTGCTCTTCGAGATGGACGGCGCG
Organism: uncultured Planctomycetaceae bacterium; assembly: GCA_964427875.1. Classification (GTDB taxonomy): domain Bacteria; phylum Planctomycetota; class Phycisphaerae; order SM23-33; family SM23-33; genus CAYRVX01. The sequence continues at coordinate 9,593 of CAYRVX010000003.1, read as the reverse complement.
GCCGTCGTGACGAAAGAATAGGCCCTTTCATCATCTCCTGATCTCTTGCCAGGTCGATGCCACGCCGCAAGCGAACATACTTCGGGCGGCCGACGTGGGCGGCTGTCCGGCTGATCGCGGTGTTCGGCCCCCTGTACCTGTACGTATACCTCGCGGTGGATCCCCTGCTGGTCCACCATCATCAGTGTCCGATTTTTCAGACGGACGGGGGTTTCGCGCGTGAGTTTTTCAGCCGTCCGGCCGGGGCGTCGGAGTATGTCTCGGCCCTGCTGGGCCAGGTGTACTCCTGGCCGTGGGCCGGGGCGACGGTGATCACGGCGGCGATCGTGGCCGCGTGCCTGGCGGGAGGCGCGTTCCTCTCGCCGGCCGGTCCGGGCCCGGGGTGGACGGCCGGCTGTTCGGCGACGGCTGCGTGAACTGCCACACCTTCCTGAATCACCGCACGCGGAACATGCTGGTGCACGTTCGCGGCTCGGCGGGCGCAGCGATGCTACTGGGCGGCGGGGGGCGCGTCCGGAGGGTGGACACCCGCACAAAGTACAACCGCTCTCCGGCGGCGTATGGCTGCTGGCATCCCAGCGGGAAGTTCCTGACGTTCTCCGTCAACAAGCTCAAGGAATTCAACCACTCCGTGGGCGAGACGCGCGACGTATTCGACTACGCCAGCGACCTGGGCTGCTACGTCATCGGCGCTGCGGCCGTGAGGTCCTCGCGTCACATCACCCGCCCCGAGCGGCTGGAGACCTTCCCCACGTGGTCCCCCGACGGCAAGTGGCTGTACTTCTGTAGCGCGCCGAAGACGCCCATCGAGCGATACCGGCGGGTCAAGTACGACCTGATGCGCGTCGCCTACGACGAGACGGCCGGCACGTGGGGCGAGCCCCGGACGGTCCTGTCGTCCCGGCAGACGCACCTCAGCATCACCGAGCCGCGAGTCTCGCCCGACGGGCGATTCGTGATGTTCTGCATGGCCGAGTACGGCAACTTCCCCGTGTATCAGCCCAGCAGCGACCTGTACCTGATGGACCGACGGACCGGGGAGCACCGCAGGCTGGCGATCAACAGCGACCGCTGCGAGTCGTGGCACTGCTGGTCCGGCAACGGGCGGTGGTTCGTCTTCTCCAGCAAGCGGCGCGACGGGCTCTTCGCCAAGCCGTACTTCAGCTACTTCGACGCCGAGGGCAAGGCCCACAAGCCCTTCGTGCTGCCCCAGAAGGACGGCGACTTCTACGAGTCGTTCCTCAAGACGTACAACGCCCCCGAGCTGGTCACCGAGCGCGTTCCGTACGGACCGAGGGACTTCGCGGGCGCGATCCGCGCGTCAGGCAAGGCCCTGGCCGCCCAGGCCATCAGCGGCGCCACGCCCCCCGTGGGGAAGCCCCCGAAGTAGCGCCGCGGCGGCGCCGGGCGAGAGGCTCACGCTGCGTAGGCCGCCTCCGCCGCGGCCGCGGCCACGCCCGTCTGCGAGACGGCGCCCTCGTCGTGCAGGATCTTCTCCAGGGCCCCCAGCGCCGTGGTCACGTGGCGGCGGGTGGAGCTCTCGCCCATCAGGCCGATCCGCCAGGCCTTGCCCTTGAACGCGCCGAGACCCCCGCCGAACTCGATGGCGTGTTCGCTCAGCAGACGCTTGCGGACGGCCGCTTCGTCCACGCCGTCCGGGGCCGCCACGGCGTTGAGCATCGGCAGTTGATGGCCCGGGTCGGCGAGGTACTCGACGCCCATCGCAGCCAGCCCGGCCTTCAGCGCCAGGTGGTTTTGCCGGTGGCGCTCCCAGCGGGCGGGCAGACCTTCCTCCAGGACGATCCGCAGCGCCTCGTGCAGGGCGTAGTTCATGTTGACGGGCGCGGTGTGGTGGTACAGCCGCTCGCTGCCCCAGTACTTGCGGACCATGTTCATGTCGAGGTACCAGCTCTGGACCTTTCTCGCCCGTTCGGCGATGACCTTCTCGGCCGCGGGGCTGAAGGTCACCGGCGAGAGGCCCGGCGGGCAGGAGAGGCACTTCTGCGTGCCGCTGTAGCACGCGTCGATCCGCCAGCCGTCCACGTCCACCTCCATCCCGCCGAGGCTGGTGACCGCGTCCACGAGCATCAGGCTGCCCGCCTCGTGAACGGCCCGGCTGACGGGCTCTATCGGCTGGGCGGCGCCGGTGGACGTCTCGGCCTGCACGATGCCGACGACCTTGAACGGCCCATCGCGGCGGATGGCCTCGGCGAGACGCTCGGGCGGGAACACCTGCCCCCAGGGCACCTCGATGGCGGTCACGTCGGCCCCGGCCCTCTCGGCGACGTCCGTCATTCGCTGGCCGAACACGCCCGCCACGCAGACGAGCATCCTGTCGCCCGGCTCGATCAGGTTCACCACGCACGTCTCCATCCCCGCCGAGCCCGTGCCGCTGACGGCGAGGGTGAGCGGGTTGGCGGTCTGGAAGACGGCCTGGAGCATGTCGCGGATGTCGTTCAGGATCTCGAGGAACTGCCCGTCCAGGTGCCCGATGCACGGGCGGGACATCGCCTCGAGCACGCGGGCGTTCACGTCCGACGGGCCCGGACCCATCAGCATGCGGGGTTCGATGTCCTTCGTGTCGGCCATGGTGTGCCTGCTCCCTTTGCTCCTCAGGAAGTTCGCAAGGCGCGAGCGTCGTGCTCGTCACGAGTGGCCACGATAGCTGCCCCGCCTGCGTCGTGCAAGGCGGCGTTCGCCTGGCGTGTGGGGCTGGGTGCGCGTCACGTTTGCAGGTGGATTGGGCCTATCCCCTCGTTCTCCTGCGGAACACGCCCAGGCAGGCGCCCAGCGCCAACAGCAACATCGTGGCCGGCTCGGGGATCTTGCCGGCGCCGGGGACGGCGTCGCCGACGTTGGCCTTCCAGGTGAGATAGTCGAGGAAGTTCACCGAGCCGTCGAGGTTGAAGTCGCCGGTGAACCAGTCCGGATCGGGCGAGCCGAAGCCCTCCTGAAGGGCGGCGAAGTCCTCCCGCGCCACCCGGCCGTCCAGGTCGGCGTCGCCGGCCAGCAGGTCGTAGAGGTGGACCTTCACTTCGCCATTGGCGTCGTCGTACTCGATACCGTCATCGAAGATGCTGCTGTCGAGATACGCGGCCATCTGGCAGTCGATGCCGTCGAAGACGCCCGTTCGCGAGCCGCCGAAGCTCAGGATGTCGTACACGCCGCCGAACTTGCTGTTCGCATCGCCGTCGATTGGCAGCCACTCGACCGACAGCGTACCGCCCAGGGCCACGTCCCCGTCGATGGCCAGCGCGTCGAAGCACAGGTTTCCCGGATGGGAGTTGTCGTTGTCGCCCAGCTCGATCTCAAGCGATGCGAACGAGCCGAAGGCCACGTTCCCCTCGAAGGACATGATCCCCGCGCTGGAGCCGGGCTTCAGGTCGCCCTCGAAGTAGTTGGTGCCGTCGCCCGTGAAGTTGCCGTCGCCGTCCACCGCGCCGAAGTAGACGGCCGTCGAACCGGCCGAGACGCGGATCTCCCCGTCGTTGTGGACGTCGTCGAAGAACGTGGTCGGCCCGACGCCGGTTGCCAGGATCAGCCCGGCGGGCGTGTTGTTCGCATCCCCGACGAGGTCGGCCACGCCGCTGAAGGCCATCGTGGCCTCGTTGGTCAGCCCGCCGTCGGCCCGCAGCAGACCGTGGCCCATCACCAGCCCACCGCCGGTGTTGGTCAGCGTGTCCTGGAAGTGCAGCGTCCCGCCGCCGAGGGTCATCTGCCCGCCGTCGTTGACGGCCGGGCCGGTCACCCTCAGGCGCTCCCCGGGGCCCACCTCGACCTCGCCGGCCCCGTTGGTCAGGGGCCCTTCGATGCGTCCCCTGCCGGTGATGAGGCCGTGGTTGGTCAGCCGGCCGGCCGCCAGCGCGCCGCCCTGGAGGCCCAGCTCCCCGCCGGGCAAGACCTCCGCATCATGGACGACCTCGACGCGCTGGTCCTCCCGAAGGACAAGCCTCGCCCCGAAGAGCCCGCCGGGGCCGACGGCCAGGTTCGCATCCGTCAGGCGGAAGGTCCCGCTGTGGAACCGGAGCAGGCCGGGGTTGATGAGGCTGCCGACGCTGAACGTCCCGCCGTCCAGCGTGACGGGCACCATCAGCGTCGCCTGGCCCGTGATGCCCAGGCCGTTCGGCTGGAGGATCGTGGGATGGGCGCCGAACAGCTCCGTCAGGAGGCCGGTGTCGGCGGTGATCTCGACGTCCGTGTCGAACTCGGCCGTCCCGAAGTGGAAGGCGAACGTCCCGCCCCCGAGCGGCCGAATGAGGCTCCCGGGATTGGCCAGGTGGATCGTCCCGCCGCTGACCTCCACCGTCCCGTCCGGCCAGATCTTCAATACCCCGCCGACCTCCACGCGCCCGCCGTCGGACACGGTAAGCCGTCCGGTCCCCCCGGCAGCCGTCGCCGTGCCCCCGACGTACAGACCCTCCCTGTTCGTCCACGTCGAGCCGGGGCCCTCCACCGTCACCGTGCCGTTGGAGTCCTCGTGAAAGCCGATGTAGCCTCTCGTGTTGGAGACGGTCCCCCCGTTCGTGATGGTCAGCGTGCCGCGGCCGTGGTGGCCGACACGGAGATACGCGCTGTTGGTCCAGGTCGAGCCGGCCCCGTCCACCGTCACCGTGCCGTTGGAGCCCTCGTAAACCCCGATGTCGCCAAAGGTGTTCGAGACGGCCCCCCCTCCGGCGATGCGCAGCGTGCCGGTGCCGAGCTCGCCGACGGTGAGATACGTGCTGTTCGTCCACGTCGAGCAGGGGTCGCGGACGGTCACCGTCCCGTTGGAGTCAGCGCCATAGCCGATGTACCCTAACGCGTTCGAGGCGGCCCCCCCGCCGGCGATGCTCAGCGTGCCGTTGCCGTCGTAGCCGACGTACAGGGGGCCCCCCACCGAGAGGCTGTGGCCGGGACCCACGGCGTGGGTGCCGGCGCCGCTTCCGCCGGCGTGGCCGAGGCCAAGGCTGCCGTTGAGGGAGATCGCATCCCCGAAGCCCACCAGGGCGTTGACGAGCAACGTGGAGGATGACGTGTCGCTGAACGCGCCCCCAGGCGTCACTTCGAGCGTGTCGGCCACGATCGTGCCCCAGTTGGCGTCCACCAGCGTCCCGCCCGAACCGACGGTGAGCGTCCCGGCCACCTCGAGGGTCCGCCCGGGCTCGACGGTCACGGCCTCGCCGAAGGGCTCGCCGGCATCCACCCGCAGGTCGCCCGTGAAGGCGACCGTCCCGCCGGCGTGCCAGTCGAACGTCCCGGCGGTCCGGTCGAACGTCGCCGCCTCGATCCTCCCGCCTGCGGCCAGTGCGACCGTCCCGGCGGGCCAGAGCTTCATCGCGTCGCCGACCTCCAGCAGGCCGCCGTCGGCGACGGTGACCCGTGCGGTCCCCCCGGCCGCGGTATCGCAGCCCCCGACGTAGAGGCTCCCCGTGGCCGTCCACGCCGAGCCGTCGCCGGCGATGGTCACCGCGCCGTTGGAGTCCGCCTCATAGCCGAGATAGCCGTTCGCGCTGGAGACGGTCGCCCCGTCGAGGATCTCCAGGACGCTGGCGGGAGGCAGTGTGCGGAACAGGGACCCATCGCCCGGATCGACCGGATGGAGATACTGCGTCTCGTCGTTGGCGTCGCAGATCGGCGGCTCGTTGTCGAAGCCGAAGCCCAGGTTCATGCCGTCCGGCGGGCCGGAGCCGTGCATTCCCTGCCCCAGGCGCAGCTCGAACGTGTGCCAGGAGTTCGGCGCAAGGCCGAGATCGCCCGTCGAATGGGCTATCGCCCACTCGGGCACGCCGGGGGAGGGCGTGTAGCGCATGACCACCTGCCCGTCGATGACCAGCTTCACGGAGTCGTCGAAGTTCTCGTAGAAGGAGACGTTCCCGTCGGCGTCGTGGAACCGGCCCGTGTAGACGTGCGTGGTGTGCTCCGGCAGGTCGGTGACCTCGCTCGCCTCCGGCCCGAGCTGAACGCCCCGGTCGCCGGGGTTCTCGTCGGCCTCGTTGAAGTCCCCGGCCAGCACGCCGTAGATGAGGCCCGCGACGGGGCCGGTCCGTCCGACGATCAGATCGTTGCCGTCCAGCCGCAGCGCCGCCCCGCCCGTGAGCCGCAGCGTCGGGCTGCCGGTGCCGTCGAGCGTGAAGTCGCCGGCGGGCGGCTCGAACGCCCCGCCGTCCACCGTCAGCGTCCCGCCGGGGAAGTCCAGCGTCCCCCCGGCGGAGCTGTCCAGGGCCCCGCAGGTGACCTCTCCGCCGTGAAGCTCCAGCGTCCCGTCGGGTCCGATCCGCACCTGGCCGGCGGCCGGCTCCGCGGCGGCGCCGATGCGGACCTTCCCGCCGGCCACGTCCAGCGTCCCGTCCGGCCAGACCTTCAGCGCCCCCCCGACCTCCACTAGGCCGCCATCGGCGACGGTGACCTGTCCGGTCCCGCCGGCGGCCGCATCCGAGCCCCCCACGTACAGGGACCCGCTGCTCGTCCAGGTCGAGTTGGCGTCGTCCACGGTCACCATGCCGTTGGAGTCGGCGTATCGGCCGACGTAGCCAAAGGTGTTCGAGACGGCCCCGCCGGCGATGGTCACCGTGGCGGTGCCGTAGTTGCCCACGAAGAGATCCCTGCTGTTCGCCCAGGTCGAGCCGGCGCCGTCCACGGTCACCATGCCGTTGGAGTCGGCGTATCGGCCGACGTAGCCAAAGGTGTTCGAGACGGCCCCGCCGGCGGTGATGGTCAGCGTGCCGCTGCCCTCGCGGGCGACGAAGAGGTCCCCGCTGTTCGCCCACGTCGAGCAGGGGTCGCGGACCGTCACCGCGCCCGTCGAGCCGGGATCGCCGCCCACGCAGCCCCACGAGCCGTTCCAGACGCGCCCCCCGTTCTCGACGTCCAGCGTGCCGGTGCCGGCTCGCCCGACGAAGAGATCCTCCTTAGTCGTCCAGGTCGAGCAGGGGTCGCGGACCGTCACGTCGCCCGTCGAGCCCGCCTCGCGGCCGATGGACGCGCCCCTATTGGAGACGCTCCCGCCGCCGGTGATGGTCAGCGTGCCGGTAGCGTTGCAGCCGACCAAGAGATCGCCGGCCTCCAGGACCCGTCCGGCGGTGATCGCATCGCCGCCGTCGGCCCCGAAGGGGCTGTCCGAGTCGATCCGCAGCTCGCCTGAGAAGGCCAGCGTCCCGCTGGACCAAAAGAACGTGCCGTCGTTGGTTAACGACCCGCAGGTGAGACGCCCCCCGGCGAGATTCAGCGTCCCGCCGCCGATGCGCACCTCCCCGGGGGCCGGGTCCGCGGCGGTGCTGCCGATCACCACGCCGCCCCCATCCACGGTCAGCGAGCCGCCCGGCCAGAGCTTCAGGTAAGCGACGTCCAGCAGCCCGCCATCGGACACGGTGACCCGGCCGCTTCCGCCGTCGGCCACTTCCGAGCCGCCCAGGTAGAAGTATGTGGCCCACCACTGGGAGGGCCCGCCGGGCCCGTTGCCGTGGATCGTCACCAGGCCCAGAGAGCCGGCGGCGCTGCCCACGTACCCGTAACCGCTGTACAGGAAGGAGCCGGCGAGGACCTCCAGCGCGCCGTTGGGGACCGGCGTGCGGAACAGCGACCCATCCCCCGGATCGACGGGGTGGGCGTACTCCCACTCCTGGTCGTTGGCGTCGCAGATCGGCGGGTAGTTGTCGAAGCCGAAGCCCAGGCTCATGCCGGCCGGCGGGCCGGAGCCGCCGCCTCCCTGCCCCAGGCGCAGCTCGAAGGTGTGCCAGGAGTCCGGCGTAAGGGCGAGGTCCCCCGTCGAATGGGGTATCTCCCATTCGGGCACGCCGCCGACGGGCGTGTGGCGCATCACCTCCCGCCCGTCGATGATCAGCTTCACGGAGTCGTCGAAGTTCTCGTAGAAGGAGACGTTCCCGTCGGCGTCGTAGAACCAGCCCGTGTAGACGTGCGTGGTGTCGGCCGGCAGGTCGGTGACCTCGGACGCCATGGGCCCCAGCTCGATGCCCCGGTCGCCGGGGTTCTCACCGGTCTCCGTGAACGCCCCGTCCAGGACGCCGTAGCTCAGCCCGGCCGCCCAGCCGGCGCCCTCGGCGCCGCCCACAACGAGGTCGCCAATAGGAAGATCCGCCGTCGCCCCGTTGGTCAGCCGCAGCGTGGGTGTGCCGGCCCCCGAGAGCGTGTAACCGAGCGTGCCCGGATCGAACATCCCGCCGTCGACGGTCAGCGTCCCGCCGGGGAAGTCCAGCGTCCCGCCGGCGGAGTTGTCCAGCGACCCACACGTCACCTGCCCGCCGTCGATCTCGAGCGTGCCGTGCGCCCAGAGCTTCAGCGTCCGTGCCACATCCACCAGCCCGCCGTCCCGCGCGGTGAGCCGCCCGGTCCCGCCGGCGGCCGTCGCCGTGCCCCCGACGTACAGGCCCACCGTGTTCGTCCACGTCGAGCCGGCGCCCTCCACCGTCACCGTGCCGTTGGAGGATTCATAAGCGCCGATCCAGCCCTCCGTGTTCGAGACGGCCCCGCCGCCAGTGATGCTCAGCGTCCCGCTGCCGGCGCGGCCGACCATGAGCCCGGCGCTGTTCGTCCACGTCGAGCCGGCGCCCTGCACCGTCACCGTGCCGTTGGAGTTAGCTGCACGGCCGAGGCAGCCCCACGCGTTGGAGACGGCCCCTCCGTTGGTGATGTCCAGCGTGCCGTTCGCGTCGGCAACGTCGAAGCCGCCGACGTACAGACTATCGCTGTTGGTCCACGTCGAGCCGCTGCCGTCCACCGTGACCGCCCCGTTGGAGCCGCCGTAACGGCCGACGTAGCCGGTCGCGTTCAAGACGGCCCCGCCGTTGGTGATGTCCAGCCTGCCGGTGCCGTTGCCGCCGACCCAGAGGTTCAGGCTGTTCGTCCACGTCGAGCCGCTGCCGTCCACCGTGACCGTCCCGTTCGAGTAGCCGTCGCGACCGATCCGGCCATACGTGTTCCAGACGCCCCCCCCCGCCCGCGATGTCCAGCGTGCCGCTGCCGCCGTAGCCGACGTTGAGCTCCCCGCCGTTGGTCCACGTCGAGCACGGGTCGCTGACCGTCACGGTGCCCTGCGAGCCGGCCAGCCCCCCGATATGACCGTTGTCGTCCTCAACGCGCCCGCCGCCGGCGATCGTCAGCGTGCCGCTGCCGCCGTACCCGACCTCAAGGTCCCCGGTGCTCTCCCACGTCGAGCCGCTGCCGTCCACCGTGACGAGCCCCTCGGAGTTCTCCTCGTAGGCGATCCACGCCGTCGCGTTCTTGACGTACCCTCCGGCGAGGACCTCCAGCGTGCCGCTGCCGTAGTTGCCGACGCGGAGATCCCCGTTGTTGGTCCACGTGGAGCCGCTGTCTTCCACCGTCGCCGTCCCGGTCGAGCCGGACCCCCACCCGATGCAGGCGTTGCCGTCAGAGACGTTCCCGCCGGCCATGATGTTCAGCGTGCCGGTGTTGGCATCCGCGACGTAGAGGTCGGCCTCAAAGGTGGCCGACGCGGGGGATGTGACGAGGATCGCCCCGCCGTTGCTGGCGCGGACGTCCGTCGAGGCGATCGGCGTGCCGGAAGAGATGATGCGAATGTCGCCGTCGGCCGGGTAGGCGTCGGGGTCCCAGTTGGCGGGGTTGTACCAGTTGCTGTC
>CAYRVX010000002.1:79821-133680 GCA_964427875.1 uncultured Planctomycetaceae bacterium | reverse complement strand
TGCGGGCAAGGCCTTCGACGCGGGTCGCACGGGATTCCGTGCGTTTGAGGTCCTGGCGAGAGTGTGTGACAAGATTTCGTGGCACGGGCGTCCCGCCCGTGCGTCGCAGGGCCGTCCCGGCCCTGCGCTTCCGGTCGACTCCACGACCGAGACGGTCGTGGGACCCACGGGCAAGATGCCCGTGCCACCACGGGTGCCGCCAGAATCGGCAGTCAGACACTGGCCGGCGGGCCCGCGGATTCGGGATTGCACGGCGGGGGACGTACACTATGATTGCCCGGTGTCGCTACTGAATGAGGGAAGGGCCGATGACGGTAGATCGTCACTTCGTGAAGAGTGCCCGGCCGGCGGGCTGGTCGAGGCGATGGCTCGGGCTCCTCGCGGGGCTGGCGTGCTGCTGGATCTCGGCCGGCGGGGCCGCGGCGCGGGAGGCGGCCATGCTGAAGGCGGGTTCGTTCAGGCACTACGTCGAGCGGTTCAACACCGACGACGAGGAGCTCTACGCCAACATCCCCAACGCCGGGGCGTGGGAGTTCCTGGCGGCGAACGTCCCCCTGCTGGAATGCCCCGACAAGGACGTCGAGCGCACCTACTACTTCCGCTGGTGGACCTACCGCAAGCACGTCAGGAAGACGCCGGACGGCTACGTGATCACCGAGTTCCTGCCGAAGGTGCCCTGGTCGGCGAAGCACAACACGATCAGTTGCCCGGCGGGGCATCACTTCTACGAGGGCCGGTGGCTGCGCGATCCGCGCTACCTCGACGACTACGCCGTGTTCTGGTTCCGCAAGGGCGGCAGCCCGCGGCGGTACAGCTTCTGGGCCGCCGACGCGCTCTACGCCTACTACCTCGTCAAGCACAACGCCGCCCTCGTCACCGGGCTGCTGGACGACCTGGTCGGCAATTACAGGGCGTGGGAGAAGTCGCGGCTGGAGGACGACGGGCTGTTCTGGCAGATCGACGATCGCGACGGCATGGAGGTCTCGATCGGCGGCAGCGGCAAGCGGGCGACGATCAACTCGTACATGTACGGCGACGCGGGCGCCATCGCGAGGATCGCCCGCCTCGCCGGCCGCCGGGACCTCGCCGGGGAGTACCAGGCCAAGGCCGAGCGGCTCAGGGCGCTCGTTCAGGCGAAGCTGTGGGACCCGGAGGCGAAGTTCTTCAAGACGCTCCCGCGCAAGGGCGGCGCCGCGGCGCGGCTGGTGGACGTTCGCGAGCTGCACGGCTACACGCCGTGGTACTTCAACCTGCCGCAGCAGCACAAGGGCTACGAGGTCGCGTGGAGGCAGTTGATGGACCCGAACGGCTTCCACGCCCCGTTCGGGCCGACGACCGCCGAACGGCGCCACCCGCGCTTCGCGATCTCCTACAAGGGGCACGAATGCCAGTGGAACGGCCCGAGCTGGCCGCTGTCCACGGCCGTGACACTGACGGCCATGGCCAACGTCCTGAACAACTACGAGCAGGACGCCGTCACGAAGGCCGACTACTTCAAGACGCTGAAGATCTACACGAAGTCGCATCGCCTGAAGCGCGACGACGGCCGCGTCGTGCCCTGGATCGACGAGAACCTCAATCCCCTCACCGGCGACTGGATCGCCCGCACGCGGCTGAAGGCTTGGCGGGACGGAACGTGGGACCGCCGGAAGGGCGGCAGGGAGCGCGGCAAGGACTACAACCATTCGAGCTACTGCGACCTGGTCATCACGGGCCTGATCGGCCTGCGGCCGCGGGCCGACGACGTGGTCGAGGTCAACCCGCTGCTGCCCGAGGGCAAGTGGGAGTGGTTCTGCCTGGACCGCGTCGCGTACCACGGGCGGACGATCACGGTCGCCTGGGACGCGTCGGGCGAGAAGTACGGCAAGGGCAAGGGCCTCCGCGTGCTGGCCGACGGGCGGGAGATCGCCCGGTCGGAGGCGCTGCGCCGGGTCACCGGCCGCCTTCCGGGCGCGTCGCGAGAGCGTCAGTCGCGATAGATCCCGCGGATGTGGTCTTCGGCCTGGAGGAACGCGCGGGTGACGTCGGGGTCGAAGAGCTTGTCCATCTCGGTCCGGACGATGTCGAAGGCCGTGCCGATCGGGTAGGACGAGCGGTACGAGCGCTTGGTCACCAGCGCGTCGAAGGTGTCGGCGACGGCGACGATCCGCCCGCCGAGGGGGATGTCCTCGCCGGCCTGGCCGTGAGGGTAGCCGCTGCCGTCCCACCGTTCGTGATGCGTCAGCGCGACGTCGCGGGCCATCGCCAGCGAGTCGCCGCCGAGCCCGCTGAGGATCCTCGCGCCGATCAGCGTGTGCTTTCGCATGGTGCGGCTCTCCGCCTCGGTCAGGCGGCCGGACTTCGACATGACCGCGTCCGGCAGCCGCGTCTTGCCGATGTCGTGCATCGGGCTGGCGTACTTGATCCGGTCCATCTGGGGGTACGACAGGCCGAGCGACTTGGCGATCACCGTCGAGAGCCTGCTCAGCCGGCGGACGTGGTCGAACATGTCGCCGCAGCGAAGCTCCGCGGCGGCCGAGAGACGCAGGATCGTCTCCAGGTGCTTCCACCGCAGTTGCTCCTGGGCCTGGGACTTGTCGATGGCGACGGCCGCGATCGACGCCAGCATGTGCAGGTCCGCCGGCTCCTCGGGTGGGAAGGGCAGGATCTTCCCGCCGGGGCTGAGGCGGTTGACGAGCTTCAGGACGCCGATGGCCCGGCCGTCGGGGCACTCCAGGCGGATCGCCAGGGCCGACTCCGTCCGGCGGCCCGTGACGGCGTCGAAGTCGCGGTGGATGCAGAACGCTCCGGACGGGTTGGCCTCGTCGCCGTCGGCAAAGGTCATGGTCCGCCCGGTCCGGGCGACGAACTCGACCAGCGAATCGCCGTCGGGCTCCAGCTTCTGGTCGACGAGCTCCCGGTTGATCTCGGAGAGGTCCGACCCGCTGCAATGGGCCGCGGCCAACTGAAGGCGGCCGTCGCGATCAACGTAAAGCGTGCCGCCCTGCGCGTGCTCCCTGGCCGTCAGGGCCCCGAGGATGAGCCCGAGCGTCTCGCTCAGGTCGCTGGTGGACTCGATCTCCGCGCCGGCGCGGCGCAGGCCGCCGCGAAGCGCTTGGGGGTCGCTCTCGCCATGATCCGTTGTGTCGGCCATTGCTCTTCGCCTCTGCTCGGTCCGCCCCGGTTCGGTTCATCGGCAGGATCAGGCCCCGCGTTGAGTAACGCACATCGGCGCAGCTCAGTCCGACCTCCCGCGCTTGTGGGCGAGATGCGACACCGCGCGGCTACGTGTCCCGCTTGTCGCCGGGGGCGGCGCTGCGCTGCGTCAATGTGGGCAGGGAGAGGTTCCAGCGGATCGCGGCCAGCCGGACGCACAGGATCACCCCGACGGCCGCGATCGTGCTGAGCGGCGTCTCCGGGAACAGGCGCAAGAGGCCGACGAAGGCGCCGGCCCCGCACAGAGAGGCCGTCGCGTAAACCTCGCGGCGGAGGATCAGCGGGATCTCGCCGGAGAGCACGTCGCGGATCATCCCGCCGGCCACGCCCGTCATCACCCCCATCATCACGGCGATCCCGGGATGCACCCCGACGCCCAACGCCTTCCGGACGCCGATCACGGTGAAGACCGCCAGGCCGAACGCGTCGGCGATCAACAGCAGACGCTTGGGCAGGTCGAACGAGCGGGCGAGGACGAAGGTGAGGATCGCGGCCGCGACGACCACGAGAATGTACAGCGGGTCCGACGCCCAGAAGACCGGCGAGACGCCCAGCGTCAGGTCGCGAAGCGTCCCGCCCCCCAGCGCGGTCACCAGCGCGAGTATGACGACGCCGAAGAGGTCCATGTCTTTCCGCCCGGCCGCCAGCGAGCCCGCGACGGCGAAGACGACGACGCCGAAGAGGTCGAGAATGTAGATCATGGCTTCCCGCTCGCCGTCTCGCCCTGCCGGGGCGGCCGCTTGGCCTTCACGTGCTGCTGATACACGCGCCAGGCGGTCTGCTGGAGGAAACGGGCCGTGTCGCCGTCGATCGTCACTTTGGTCGGCCGGCCCTTGCCGTCTTTGCCCTTCGGCCCCCGCCGGGTGAAGGTGCGCCCGCTCCTGAGCCCCACGGGCGATTTGCCCGTCAGCGTCGCGTAGAAGACGCACGCGTTGAGGTAGGCCCCGTGCGCCGCCGGGTGCGAGCCGTCCTTCGCGTGGAGCGGCAGGTCCGGCCTGTGCTTGAGTGCCTCCTGCCACGCCGGCCCGGCCGCGGCGATCCGGGCGTTGTGTCTGGCCGCCAGCTCCTTGTAGGCCGAGACGATCTGCCGCCAGTCCTCCGCGAGCGTCTTGTTGTACGGCCGATACGACCGCGCCCACGTGCAGAAGAACACCGGCTCGCCGCCGCGGCTGCGGATGAGCTTTACGAACTTCCCGGCGTAGGCCGTCATCGGCTCGCGCTTGAGGATGGCCCCGGCGCTCTGGTTCTGGAGGCAGACGAAGTCGAACTTCTCGGCCTCCAGCAGTTTCACGGCCGGGCTTTTGGGATCGTCATAATGCCACCGCCAGTCCTTGCCGCCCGACAGCGCCCGCTTCGAGATCATGCGGAGGCCCGTCTCGGGCTCGTTGACCATCTCGGCCACGAGCTCCGGCAGCCGCCCGCCCGCCGTGTAGCTGTTCCCGATCCAGAGCACGCGGATCGTCTTCGGTGCGGCGGGTTTCCCCGCGGCCTGCCCCGCGAGCGGGGCCGATGCAAGAAGCCCCAGGGCGGCGATCAGACACGCGATTGTTCCATTCATCGTAAAGACTCCTGCTGGGGCCGCAGATTGTACCTTATTCAGCCGGGACGTGCCCGCAACCAGATGTGGAGTGCCTTGGCCCTTCAGTGAAGGAATCCGCTTCCACCATCTCGTCAATGCACCGCCTGATCGGCGGGCCGCTTGACCTGGCCTCCGCGGCGGGCATAGAATCGACCGCTGGGCCGGAGATCCCGGCTGTAGAAGCTGGGCGAAGCGCGGGCTGCCTCTTCGGTCAGTTGGGAGAAAAGCTGTGAAAGGACGGACGCTGATTGTGCTGGCTGTGGCCTCTTCTTTCTCCGCCGCCGCTCTACATGCCGACCAGGTCGATGAGCTGATCAAGACGCTCAAACCGTCTCCGGTGGACTACGCCGTCTGGGCGCAGAACCTTCTGGGGGCCGCCGGGGATCTGAAGGACAACCCGGTCGCCCAGGTACGGCTGTACGAGAAGGCCTACGACTACGGGCTCAAGAACGCCAAGGGATATCCCACGGCGATCAAGGCGGCGCAGGCTCTCTTGAAGGCCAAACCGCAGGAGAGGCTGGCCTGGCAGCAGAAGCTCCTGGCCGCCCTCAAGCTTGACTGGCAGGCGGCTGACCGCAAGAGGAAGAAGGAGGCCGCAACGGCATACGTTGGCCAGGTGATCGCCCTGGCCGATGACCTGACCGCATGCGGCAACACATCCGAGGCCGCCAAGCGGTACACGGAGGCATCCCGCATGGTCAGGCACTACGCGCCGGATCGCGGACGGGAGATCCTCGGCAAACTCAAGGACATCCGGGAGCGACAGCAACTGCGAGAGGAGTTGGTTCGGTGCAGGCGGCTGTTGAAGGCGAATCCCAAGAACCTCGCCGTCCGTGAGAGATTGATCCGCCTTCACGTGGTGGAGTTGGATGAACCGGCGGAGGCCGACAAGCTGCTCACGGCGGAGGTCTCCGAGGAACTGCGGACCTACGTTCCGATGGCATCCGGGAAGGTCGAAAGTCTCTCCAAGGAAGCCTGTCTGGAAATGGGCGATTGGTACAGGTCTCTTGGGGGGCAGGCGACCGGGACAGGCAAGGAAGAGGCTCTGACAAGGGCATGGACCTACTACGAGCGCTTCATGGAACTGGAAACAGACGCGGTCAAGGCCGCTATGGCCAAGGCGAAGCTGGCTCAAGTGGGGAAGGAATTGGCGAAGGCCCGGCTACCTCAGGATCTCAGGCGCGGCCTGGTCCTCTACTACAGCCTTGACGAGCATCAGCCGCATGACGTTGCCGACCTAAGCGGCAAAGGCAACCATGGAAAGGTGCATGCCGCGAAGTTGGTCAGAAACGCAAGAAGGACCGGGAACGGCGCATATGAGTGCCGCGACAGCGCCGCGGTCGTCTCGGCGTCGAAGATCGGCATCTCAGGTGCGGCACCACGCACGGTCGCCTTCTGGGCGAGGGCGAAAGACCGTCAACGGGTGTCTGTCGGTTGGGGACCAGGCGATGCCCGGGGGCATGAGGGAAGGAACTTCCGGGCAAGAGTGACGGGAGGTGGAGGCTGCTTTCTTTGGGGCTGTGGGCCGCCGTACGACTGGAAGCCACCATATTCCGTCCAAGAAGACACATGGTTCCATCATGCAGTTGTCTACGATGGTAGTGCTGCGAAGTGGTACGTGGGGGGCTCAAGAGCCGGTGGCGAGTTTAGGGTGCGGTATGATACAGGGGACACGATCCTCTCCATAGGATCGACCCGTGCAGGGCTCATCGACGAAGTGATGATCTGGAAGCGTGCCTTGTCGGCATCGGAAGTCAGGCAGCTCTACTGGCTACAAGTCAGGAAGTAGTGCGTCGATTATCACTCGACGGGAGCAGGCCCCGCCGGGGCGGAAGGTGCGTGCAGGAGAGTCTCACTCTGAAGGAGTCGGCAGGCCATGACGACAAGCAGGACGACAGTGGCGATCGCCCTCGTGTGGCTGGCGCTCGTGGGCCGGGCGTGGGCGGCGGATGAGCCGAAGGTGGTCCTCGTCGAGGCGGAGGGCTTCGAGGAGCTTGGCGGGTGGGTGGTGGACCAGCAGTTCATGGACGAGATGGGCTCGCCGTTTGTGCTGGCGCACGGGCTGGGGAGGCCGGTGGCGGATGCATCCACGACGGTGAGGCTGCCCGCGGCGGGCAAGTACACGGTGTGGGTGCGAACGCGCGACTGGGTGGCGCCCTGGAAGGCGCCCGGCGCGCCGGGGCGGTTCCAGGTGCTCGTCGACGGCAAGGCGCTGAAGACCACGTTTGGCACGGAGGGGGCGAAGTGGCACTGGCGGAAGGGCGAGACGATCGAAGTGGCCGGCAAGCAGGCGCGAGTTGCCCTGCACGACCTGACCGGCTTTGAGGGGCGCTGCGACGCGGTCTGCTTCGCGCCCGCCGGCGCCGCGGCCCCGCCGGAAGATCTGAAGGCCCTGACGGACTTGCGCCGCAGGCTCGGCGTCCTGTCGGCCAAGCCCGAGGAGGCGGGCAAGTTTGACCTCGTCGTCGTGGGCGGCGGCATTGCGGGCACGGCTGCGTCGCTTTCGGCGGCCCGGCTGGGGCTGAAGGTCGCGCTGATCCAGGACCGGCCGGTCCTCGGCGGGAACAACAGCTCGGAGATCCGCGTGTGGCTCCAGGGCAACACGAACTTCAAGCCGTACCCGCGCATCGGCGACGTGACGCGCGAGATGGAGCCGGCCCGCCGCTCGCACGGGCCGACGGGCAACGTGGCCGACCTCTACGAGGACGACAAGCGCACCGCCCTCGTAAAGGCCGAGAAGAACATCTCGTTGTTCCTCGGTTGGCGGGGCAACGCGGTGGAGACGAAGGGCGGGCGGATCGCCGCCGTGATCGCCCAGGACATCAGGACCGCCCATCGCCTGCGCTTCGAGGCCGCCCTCGTCGCCGACTGCACCGGCCACGGCGTGATCGGAGCGCTGGCCGGGGCGGACTTCGAGATGACCCGCAAGGGCCACATGGGCCGCAGCAATCTGTGGAACATCGTCGACACGGGAAAGCCGGTCTCGTTCCCGCGCTGCCCGTGGGCGGCGGACCTGTCGAGCAAGCCGTTCCCCAAGCGCCTGGGCGTGTGGTTCTGGGAGAGCGGCTTCGACCGCGACCCGTTCGCCGAGGGCGAGCACATCCGCGACAACAACCTCCGCGCGATGTACGGCGCGTGGGACGCCCTCAAGAACGCCCGGAAGGAGTACCCCAACCACAAGCTCGCCTGGGCGGCGTACGTCTCCGGCACGCGGGAGAGCCGCCGCCTGCTCGGCGACGTCGTCCTCACGCAGAAGGACGTCCTCACCGCCAAGCCCTACCCCGACGGCTGCGTGCCGACCACCTGGTCCATCGACCTCCACCTGCCCGACAAGCGATACGAGAAGACCTTCGAGTCCGATCCGTTCATCTCGAAGGCGCTCTTCACGCACTTCAAGGGCCCGTGCTGGGTGCCCTACCGCTGCCTGTACTCGCGGAACGTGGCGAACCTCTTCATGGCCGGGCGGGACATCTCGGTCACGCACGAGGCGCTCGGCACGGTCCGCGTGATGCGCACCTGCGGGATGATGGGCGAGGTGGTGGGCATGGCCGCGTCGATCTGCAAGGACTACAACACCACGCCGCGAGGCGTGTACAAGGAGCACCTCGCGCAGCTTCAGGCGCTGATGACCAAGGGCGTCGGCAAGACGCAGTGGACCGGCGGCCGCGGCGGCCGGGCGGCGCCGGTCAAGCTCGCCCCGCCGGAGTGGCTCAAGACCGCCGGGCCCAACCTCGCGCGAACGGCCGAGGTCGCCGTCTCGAGCAACTACGATGTCAAGAAGTACCCGCCGCGCCACGTCAACGACGGCAAGACCGACGTCAACAACAACGACCTCCGCTGGGTCAGCGCCCGCAGCGTGCCCAACCACGTCGAGCTTGCGTGGGAGACGCGGCAGACGATCAACGCCGTGCGGATCCTCAACGGCTACACGCAGCGAGGCCGGCTCACCTGGCAGATGCACGACTTCGTCCTCCAGGTGCACGACGGGGCGGATTGGAGGGACATCCCCGGCACGAAGACGACGGGCAACCGCAAGGGCGACTGGCACGCGCGCTTCGCGCCCGTCACGACGAAGCGCCTCCGCCTGCATGTCACCGCCGCCAACCAGGACACGACGCGGATCTGGGAGTTCGAGGCATACGGCCCGGCGCGGTGATCGTCAGCCGCCAGCCCGCCTTGACACGCGGCGGGGTGCGGGTTACAAGGCCTCTGTCGTCTCGTCGCTCGGTTCAACGTAGGTCTGCATGTCGGGGCAAACGTCATGGCGAAAGAGAAGCTGAAGGTCGCAGTCATCGGCACGGGGATGATCGCCACGTCGGGGCACATTCCCGCCTGGCGGGACCTGCCCGACGACGTCGAGGTCGTCGCCGTCGCGGACATCCTGGAGGAGCGCGCGAAGCTCATCGCCGACGGCCAGGGCATCCCCCACGCCTACGGCGACTGGGAGAAGATGCTCGCGGAGCTGGACCTGGACGTCGTGTCCGTCTGCACGCCCAATTCCTACCACAGGGCCCAGAGCATCGCCGCGCTCCAGGCCGGGGCCCACGTCCTGTGCGAGAAGCCCATCGCCACCTCGCACGCCGACGCCGTCGCGATGTTCGACGCCGCCGAGGCCGCGGGCAAGGTCCTCTTCGTGGGCCAGAGCTCGCGCTTCAGGAACCGCTCCGTAGCCGCCAAGGAGATCGTCGAGGCGGGCAAGCTCGGCGAGATCTACTTCGCCGAGACCTACTACCTCCGCCGCCGCGGAATCCCCCAATGGGGGCAGTTCCACATGAAGGAGCACTCCGGCGGCGGACCGATCTACGACCTCGGCGTCCACGCGATCGACCTGCTCTACTGGCTGATGGGCAGCCCGCAGGTCCGGGCCGTCAGCGGGGCGACCTACACGAAGCTGGGCAACCGCGACGAGCACCTGGCCACCAGCCTCGCCGACAGCGGCGCGTTCCTCGGCGTCCTGACACCCAGGCCGTACGACTTCAGGGACTTCGACGTCGAGGACATGGCCGCCGGGTTCATCCGCCTGGCCGGCGACGTGTGCGTCGCCTTCAAGACGAGCTGGGCCGCCAACGTCCCCAAGAACTTCGGGGCCACCATGATCCTGGGCACGGAGGGCGGGCTGATGATGGAGCCGCTGACGCTGGTCACCAACATGGGCAGCTACCAGGTGAACGTCGAGGCCCAGGTGCCCGAGGACGAGCACGGCCCGTTCAGCGGGCACTGGGGAGAGACGGCCCACTTCGTGAGGGTCGTCCGGGGCGAAGAGGAGCTGAGCGTCAGGCCCGAGGAGGTGCTGAACGTGATGAAGACGCTGGACGCGCTGTACCAGTCGTCCGCCGAGGGCCGCGAGGTGCGATTCGACTAGCAGACCGTGCGCGCTCGTCACAGCGCGTTTAGCGGCGGCCCGCAGGGCCGCCCTCCCGGCGCGGTCATACAGGAGACCAACCGTGAGCAAGACGTATCGAGTCGGCGTGATGGGCTTCGGCCACATGCACGTCAACAACGTGTTGGCGCTATTTGCAGCCCATCCCCAGGTGGAGCTTGTGGCCTGCGCGGACACCGCGCCGGACCGCCCGGAGCTGCGCAAGGGCCCGTACACGCGGCAGTGGAACCTGGAGCATGCCCTGAAGGACCTGCACATGCCCAAGAGCTACGACTCCTGCCGCGAGATGCTCGAGAAGGAGCGGTTCGACATCATCATCTGCACGTCCGAGAACGCCAGGCATCCGGAGGTGGTCGAGGCGTGCGCGCAGGCGGGAGTGAACGTGTGCGTCGAGAAGCCGATGGCCGCGAGCCTCTCGGACGCCCTGGCCATGGTCCGCGCCGTGCGGGCGGCGGGCACGAAGATGCTCATCAACTGGCCGATGACGTGGAACCCCGCCGCGCACAAGGCCAAGGCCCTCATCGACGCCGGGGCGATCGGGCGCGTGCTCGAGGTCAAGGCGCGGCTGGGCCACGCCGGGCCGCTCGGCTCGGGCGCCAAGCACGCCGGCGTCACCGAAGAGGCCGCGCCGCTGACGGGCACCGAGCTGGGCGCGGTCTGGTGGCACAGCGCCGCCGCCGGCGGCGGGGCGATGCTCGACTTCTGCTGCTACGGCTGCATGATCGCCCGCTGGTTCGTCGGCGAGCCCGCCGTCGCGGCCGTCGGCATGCGGGGCAGCCTCAACAGCCCCTTCGGCGACGCCGACGACAACGGCGCGATGATCGTCCGCTTCCCCTGTGCGATGGGCCTGTTCGAGGGCACGTGGACGACGCGCGATCACGGCGTCGGCGGGGGGCCGATCGTCTACGGCACCGAGGGCACGCTGGTCATGGAGAGCCGCGACGGCAGGCCCGTCGTTCGCGAGGAGCACGGCGGCGGGAAGACGACGGTCCACGAGGCCGAGCCGCTGGCGGACGGCCGACATAACATCGCCTGCGAATACGTCCATCACCTGGACACCGGCGAGGCGGTCCATCCGACGCTGGACATGATGTTCAACCTGGACGCGATGGCGATCCTCGACGCGGGGGTGCGCTCGGCGGATTCCGGCAGGCTGGAGACGGTGGACAGCGCCGCCTGGCGCGTCGGGTAGGTCGCGCCGACCTGGCGGCGACGTGCCGTCGCCGGCTAAACGGCGGTTGGGGGCCGATTCGGGAGACCTACTTCGAGGGCAGCTCCTTGACCTTGACGTTGCGGAACCAGAGCAGCAGGCCGTGGTCCTGGAGGCCGACGTAGCCCGTGAGCGGGCGGTTCTTCGCCCGCGACTTGCTCAGGTCGAGGTCGATGATCTGCTCTCCGTTCAGCTCGACGAGCATGTGGCTGCCGCGGCAGGTGACGATCATCCGGTTCCACTCGCCGGCGGGCCTGGCCATGTTCTTGCTCGGCCCGACCGTGCCGATGACCCCGCCGCAGTCGTGGGCGCCGGGCTTCTTCTTGCCGTGCGTGTCGCTGATCTGCACCTCGATGCCGTTGCCGACGGGGTTGGCCAGGTCGCCCACGCGGACGAAGACGCCGCTGTTGCCGCCCTTGGGGATCTTGAACTCCAGGTCGAAGACGAAGTCGCCGTACTTGCGGTCCGACCACAGGTAGGCGTCGTATCGCTGCCAGCCCCTCTCGCCGGGGCGGGGCTTGATCTGGAGCACGCCGTCGGGCAGCATGCTCCAGGCGCCCTTTGTGTGCCAGCCCTTGAAGTCCTTGCCGACCTCGAGCCAGCCCTCCGCGCCGCCCTCGCCGGGGACGGTCGATTGCACGCCGTCCTTGGGCACGGGCGCCTTGGCCGCCCAGACGATGGCGTTGAGCATCATCCTGCGGAGATCGTCGTTGCGCCAGTTGTCGTGGAAGTGCCCGCCCGTGAAGGCGAAGCCGCGCCCGCCGTCTGCCCGCTCGACGGCCCAGGCGATCACCTGCCTGGCGGGCTTGTTGGCCGGCAGCATCGTCGTGAGGATCGGAACCAGCCGCTTGTCGCCGGCGGCGAAGCGCTGGCGGATGTAGTACTCGTTCTTGATCGTGAAGGCCTTCCACCCGCGGCTGATCGCGTGGTCCGGCGAGGCCGGCGTCGCGGGCGGCGGATCTTTCGTGGTCACGCGGTGGGTCGAGTACTTCCGCTCGTAGTCGTTGTAGCCGCCGACCCATTCGAGCAGCTCCGGCCCGCCGCGCTGGTTGGGCATGAACAACGTGTAGTGGATGCAGATGAGCCCGACGCCGCGCTTCATCAGCTTGCCCAGGTGCTCGAGGCGCTCGCCCTGAAGCATCGGGTGCTTGCCCCTGTTGGCGCCGGTGCCGTGGACGACGATCGCGGCGGCGTCGTCGAGCGTGGACGCATCCTTCGGCCAGCCGTTGGGGTGGACCTCGGTGCTGATGCCCTTGACGTTCGGGGAGGCATCGAGGCAGGCCGCCAGCAGCCGGAGGTCCTTCTCGTACTCGTGCGTGCCCTTTCCGTGGCCGTCGGGCGCCCCGGCGAGGAAGACGATCTTCCGGACCGGCGGCTTGTCGGCGGCGGGCGCCTCGGGAACGAGCCCGACCCAGACGATCAACAGGGCGGCGGAAACGATCCCGGCGAGATGTGGTCTGAAGCTGGTCATTCTTCTGCTCCCGGTTGGTGTTGGCATGTGTGCGGGCGATCGACTTTCCGGGATTCTAGCACGTCGGCGGGCTGATGCAAGGGCGGTTTGGCGGTCCGCCTCCCGGTGATGGCGGTCATTCGGCGATGATGCGATCCACGACGAGCTGGCGGAACTCCGGCGACAACGCGGCGAAGTAGGCGGTGAAGCCCGTCACGCGGACGACGAGGTCCGGGAACCTGGCGGGGTCCCTGTGGGCCTGGAGGATCTTCTCGGCGTCGATCACGTTGATGTTGAACAGCGTGCCCCCGAGGTCGAAGTGCGTCCTGATGAGGCTGGCGATCTTCTCGATGCCGGCCTCCTGCCTCGTCAGGCCGGGGTCCAGCTCCAGTTGGATGGGCGCGGTGTTCCCGTAGCCGGGCTGGATCGCGGCAATGGCCTTGGCCATCGCCGTGGGCGCGCTGTCCGACCGGAAGCCGGGGTCGGGATTCGCCCCGTGAGAGATGGGCCCCCCGGCCCGCCGGCCGTTCGGCGTCGCGCCCACCTCCTGACCCATCGCGATCGTCGCCGACCAGGAGAACCACCCGGGGATCATGTTCCGCCCGCCCGGCGTGGGGCCGGCTTTCACCAACTGAGTGAACAGCCGGGACACGCGGAGGGCCCACTCGTCGCCGAGGCCGCAGCCGCGCCCGAACCGCTCGGCGCCGCGCATCATCAGGCGGACGCGCTGTCCGGCCTGGCCGGCGTAGTCGCTCCGCAGGTGCTCGGCGATCTCGGCCCAGGTCAGGACGCCTTCCCGCTCGATGCGCTGCCGGAGGGCGGCGAAGGAGTCGGCCACCGTGGCCAGGCCCGAGCCGTCGCAGCACATGTTGTAGTACTCCACGCCGCCGTCGGCAGCGTCCAGCCCCTGCTCGATGGGGCCGTGGCACAGCAGGTTCAGCATCAGCTCGGGCTCGTTGAACCGCTGGTGATCCAGGTGGAAGTCGATGCCGCGAGCCGTGCAGAGGACGGCCCTGCGAAGGTGGTCCTCGAAGCGCCGCCAAAGCCCCGCCACGCCCGGGGGGGCGCCGGCATCGTCCATCATCTCCCACAACGCCACCTCGAAGACCTTCGCCACGTTGATCTTCACCGTGTCGTTCATGGTGTACTCGCGCCCGGGGATGGCCATCCAGTGACAGCCCGTCGCGATCCGCTGCCGGGCCAGCTCGGCGGAGTACCCGTTCCGCATGAAGCCCTCGACGAGCCCCTTGTCCCCGGAGTATCGCGGCCAGCCCTTCCGGTCCTCGAAGAGGTGCCTGACGGACTTGAGGAAGAGCTCCTCATCCATGCCGTCATGCACGCGGATCGTGAGGTTGCAGCTTGTCCCGAGACGATGGGCGGCCTCGAGGATCAGGAAGGACACGCGGCTGGTCAGGTCGCGCCCGTCGGCGCCCGGGCCGCCGAGCTGGTAGTAGTGCGGGTCGTTGAGCAGCAGGCAGGCGATGGTGAAGACGGCGTCTTCGTCGTCGATGCGCCCGGCGGCGACGTCCTTCTCGTAATACGGCCGGAGGAGCTCATCGAGCTGCCCGCCGGCGCCGTCGCGGTTGTACGTGCGGGAGGCCATGTTGAACCAGGCGATCCACTGGCAGGCCTCGCGAAGCGTTCGCGGGGGATTGGCGAGAAGCCACTCGTTCGCCTCGGCCATCTCGCGCAGGTTGCGCCGAAGCTCGCCGCGGCCCTCCTGCTGCTCGGCGTCGCGAACGGCCTCGACCGTGCGCCGCATCCACGTCTGGATGCCCAGGATGACGTCCTCCTCGGCCTGGTAAAGCTCGGCCTTCTCTTCGTCCCGGCCGTGGCGCTCCCGGCAGCGGCGCACCTTCTCGAGCAGCCCGCCCCAGCCGAGCTCCAGGCCGATCCGGTAGTCGGGCGTGAAGTGGGCGTCGGCGCCGATGCCGGACGAGATGCCGTACCTGGCCTGCTCGTCCGCCAGGTGGGAGTAGTCGAGCTCGCCCGGCCACCTCTCCGGCCGCATTCGATTCATGAAGAACATCCACCGGCCGGCGATGGCGTCGAGCGGATCGACGTAGGTCGGGTGCACTTCCATCAGGGAGCGGAAGTTCCGCGCCCAGGCCTCTGCGCCGAACCAGGAGCCGCTGGGATGGTTGGGGATCGGCTCCCAGTGGAAGTCCGCCGGCGGCAGCACCGTGCCGTAGTCGTCCTCGTCCATGAAGCCGCCGCGGGCGAGCTTCTCCCGCGTCTGCCGGAGCTTGGCGGCTCGAAGCAGGTCGAGGCGTTCCTGGTAGGTCAGTTCTGCGGCGGTCATCGCGCTGCGTCCATACTGCTGCCGGCTGTGCGGACTTCGATACCGGATCCCCTGGCGGCCGCCGCAAGCGTGCGCATGTGATCCGGCGCGGGGCTTTGCAGCCCCTCCAGCGGGTATTCCATTCCCAGGCCGCGGTACTTGCTCGTGCCCAGGGGATGATACGGCAGCAGCTCGTAGTGCTCCAGGTTGGGGAAGTCGCGGATGAGCTCCGCGATGGCGGCGATCTCCCCGGGCGTGTCGTTCACGCCCGGAACGACGGGCGTGCGGACGACCAGGGCCTGCGGCCCTTCGGACAGCCTGCGGGCGTTGGCCAGGACCTGCTCGTTGGAAGCGCCCGTCCACTCCTCGTGCCGCGCGGCGTCCATCATCTTGATGTCCATCATGACCAGGTCGGTGACGCAGAGCACGTCGGCCGCGTGTTCCCACGGCCAGGCCATGTTCGTCTCGATCGCCGTGTGGATGCCCTCGGACTTTGCCAGGGCGAGGACCTCCGCGGCGAATTCGTGCTGGCACAGCGGCTCGCCCCCGGAGAGCGTGATCCCTCCGCCGGAGCTCTCGTAGAACGCGCGGTCCTCCAGGACCTCTGCCGAGACTTCCCGAGCCTCCATCTCGCGGCCGACGAGGACGAGCGCCCCGGCGTAGCACGATCGCGCGCAGGCCCCGCAGGCGACGCACAGCTCGCGGAGGAACCGCCGCCGGCCGTCCTCGACGACGTGGGCCCCCTGCCGGCAGGCCGTAAGGCACGCGCCGCAGCCGATGCACTTCTCCGAGAAGAACTGAAGTTCCGGGCCGGGTCGATGGCACTCGGGGTTGTGGCACCACGCACAATGAAGGTTGCAGCCCTTGAGGAAGACCGTCGTGCGAATGCCCGCACCGTCGTGAAAGCTGCAGCGCTGAATGTCGCTTACGATTCCCTTCACGCTGTCATTCTATCACGCACAGGCCGAAGAACGTCTCCCTTGGTGAAGGAACCTGAGTGGTCTATCGTGATATGCGTCGCGGCGTTCCCGGGAGGCGATGACATCAAGCGTGGCCCTATAGTCCGGAGCGTGGTCGGCCTCTGTTCGGCCGTTGCTGCGCATTCGGCGGAGCCCGTTCCGTTCGAGCTCCCCCAAGGGGCCAAGGTGGTCAAGAAGGAGGGCCGCCGGATCGGCTGGTGCCTCGGGCTGGAGACCAACTACCTCACAATGCTCAAGGCCGATCCACGCGGCGGCGGCCAGCGGCCGTTGTGCTCAACCCGTGAAGTACAGGTATACCGCCGCGATGACCGACAGGATGATGACCGTGTGGATCACGTCCCACTTGGTCCAGCTCCGGCGGATCTCCTCCTTCCCGCCGGCCGTGGTGGTCGCGTAGGTCAGGCCGTCCAGCTTCTCCGCCGGCGGCTTGGCCGTCAGCAGGCTGACCACCACGATCACGATGACACTGACGGCGAAGAGGATCAGGCAGAAGTACAGGAAGTTGAAATCGCCCACCCACAACAGCGCCGCGGGCAGGTCGGCCCGCAGGCTCTGGATGCCGGCCAGTGTCTGGGCGGCGAGCTTGGCCATGCCCAGAATGAAGCCGCAGATCAGCCCGGCCAGGGCGCCCTTGCCGTTGATCCGCTTGGAGAACACGCCGAGGAAGAAGACGGCCGTGATGGGCGGGCCGAGGTAGGCCTGCACGCTCTGGAGGTAGAGGTACAGGCCCCGGGAGACGTAGCGCATCATCGGGATCCAGGCGATGCCGAGAAGCACGATGACCGCCGTGGCGATCCGCCCGACGCGGACCAGCTCGCGCTGCGAGACCCTCGGGCGGATCTTCTGGTAGACGTCCACCGTAAACAGCGTCGAGGCCGAGTTGAACACGCTCGACAGGGAGCTCATAAGCGCCGCCAGCAGCGCGCCGATCACCAGGCCGCGAAGCCCCGCGGGCAGCAGCGCCTTCACCAGCGTCGGATACGCCAGGTCCGCGTCCCTGGGCAGTGCCAGCTCGAGCTTGCCGGACTGGACCAGCGCGTAGCCGATCATGCCCGGGATGATGAACAGGAAGACCGGCGAGAGCTTGAGGTACGCCCCCCAGATCGTGCCGCGCCGGGCCTGCCTCATGCTCCGGGCCGCCAGCGTCCGCTGGACGATGTACTGGTCCGTGCACCAGTACCACAGGCCGACGATCGGCGCGCCGAAGAGGATGCCCGCCCAGGGGAACGTCGGATCGTCCCACGGGCGCCAGAGGTTGAAGTACTGGCTGCCGCAAAGCCGGCGAAGCTCCCCCCAGCCGCCCAGTTGATGCAGACCGAAGATGGAAACGAAGATCGAGCCCCCGATCAGCACGATCGTCTGCATCGTGTCCGTGTAGACCACCGCCCGGAGGCCCCCCAGGATCGTGTAGATGCCCGTCAGGACCACCGTGGCCAGCGCCCCGACCCAGAAGGGGTCCATGCCGCCGAACGCCTCCTTCGGCAGCAGCGCCCGGAAGACGATCCCCCCCGCGTACAGCGTCACGCTGACCTTCGTGAAGATGTACGCGACCAGGCTCACCACCGAAAGCATCCACCGCGAGGCGGGGTTGTACCGCCGCTCCAGGAACTCCGGCATGGTGAACACCCTCGATCGGCTGTAGAACGGGACGAACACCCAGCCCAACACCAGCAGGCACCAGGCGTGCAGCTCGTAGTGCGCCATGGCGACGCCGTCGGAGGCGCCCGAGCCGGCCAGGCCCACCAGGTGCTCCGAGCCGATGTTCGAGGCGAACAGGCTCGCACCAACGACGAACCAGGCGATGTTTCGCCCGGCGAGGAAGTAGTCCTCCGCGGATGTCTGGCGCCTGGCCGACCACCACACGATCCCGACGAGGCCGAGGAAGTACAGCCCGATCACCACCCAGTCCGGTGTTTCCAGTCCGGTCATACGTTCTCTCCGGCGTCGTAGGACTTGACGAGGCCACCCGGCCGCCGTCGCCAAGCGGCGGGTGACGACATTCGGCGCGGCCATTCTGCCGCCGCGAGCGGGCCTTGTAAAGCTGAATCGGCGCAGCGCGTCCGCATCGTGTGTGACAAGATCTCGTGGCACGGGCGTCCCGCCCGTGCGCCTGCCTGCCGCAGGCAGGTCGCAGGGCCGTCCCGGCCCTGCACTTCCGGTCGACACCACCACCGAGACGGTCCCCGATGTACATCGGCGCACGGGCAAGATGCCCGTGCCACATGCCCGAGCTGGGCCCGGGCCAAGGCGAGCAGAAATACAAGGGAGACCGGTTCCGGCTGACCTCGATCATGGAGGCGCTGGCACGAGCGGACGGCGATGTGGAAGCGCTCGTGGCAGTCAAGAACCGTGACCTATCGACGCCATACGCCTATCTCCAAATCGCGGAGATCTACAAACAGGCGAAGCAGGCGGACAAGGCCCTGAAATGGGCGGAGGAGGGCCTGAAGGCGTTCCCCAACCGCCCCGATGACAGGCTGCGAGAGTTCCTCGCCGACGCGTATCATCGCCGCCGACGGCATGACGAGGCCATGGCGCTCATCTGGGCCGGCTTTGCGGACCGGCCGTCCCTGGAGACCTGCAAGCGACTCAAGGCCCACGCGGACCGGGCAAAGCAGTGGCCCCAATGGCGAAAGCGCGCCTTGGAGACCGTTCACAAGGGCATCGCGGAGGCCCGCAAGGAAGCGCGACGAGGAGACCGGACGTGGGTATTCGATACCAACCATTCCCTGCTCGTCGAGATCTACCTGTGGGAGAAGGACGTCGAGACGGCCTGGGCCGAGGCCGAGGTGGGCGGGTGCTCCAACCAGCTCTGGATGACGATGGCCGGGCTGCGGGAGAAGGACCATCCCGCCGACCTGAGGGCGGGAAGTGAGCGTCACCGGCTTGGCCCGCCGGCGGCGGCCTTCTATCGGAGCTGTGGCATGGCAGACGTTGCAAGTTCGTTGGGCGTCGTTCCGATCCTGGTGAACGTAGGCGCCGCACTGATGGCGGCCGTCGCCCGTGTCACCCAGCCGCTCCGGGTGGACGCGCTCTGCGAGAATCCCAGGCCCGTTTGGTCGGTCCGGGCGGCGCTGCTGCGCCTGGCCGAGGAGCTTCGAGCCGGGCGGTTCCGCGCGTCCGCCAGTGCCGGCGGCGGCGTGTGTGAGAATGTTTCCTGGCGGTCCGTAACGATTGTTTCTGTAATCTGTTAGCTCCGGAGGAGCGGACGTTGATAGCCCAGGGCGCCGCGGCGCTGTTTGCCGCAAGCCCTGGGTTTGCAGGGCGTGTATTTCGCGGAACCCCGGCAGGGGTGACCGTACCTCACGGTCGCCCCATACGAGGCTCCGCACAAAGGGTGACGCGTACCCAGGGCTCCCTCCGGTCGCCCTGGGCTACCCACGTACCGCCCCATACGGGGCGAAGAGGAAACCTCCCCGGATTTGTCCTCGCACACGCGGCGGCTTGGGCTTGCAGCGTGGTTTGACGTTCCCCCGCCAGCGAGGTAAGATGTCGGTGCATCGCAGGCTTTGTCTCTCGCCGGGTCCGACCGGTGTGTCCTTTGAGGATGATGCCATCATGAACAGCGATCTGACTGCCGATCCACGCGTCACGTGCGCCGCGGGCCGCACGGCCCGGCAGGGCGAGTCAATGGGGCGGCGCGAGTTCCTGAGGAAGGCGGCCTGCGCGGGCGCCGGGCTGGTCGTGGCCGCCGCGGGGCGCGAGGCGCCGGCCGCCAAGGCGGCGGCGCTGCCGACCCGCGTCCTCGGCCGCACCAAGCAGAAGGTCACCATCCTCGGCCTCGGCACCGCGCCGGTCGGAGAAGGGCCGGTGGACGTGCAGGAGGGGATCAAGATCTTCGGTGCCGCGCTGGACCGCGGGGTGACCTACGTGGACACCGCGAGGATCTACGGCAACGCCGAGGAGATCCTCGGCCACCTGATCCCCAAGCGCCGCGACGAGCTGTTCGTCGTGACGAAGGTCTCCACGGACCGGGCCGACCGCGCCGAACGCTCGCTGGGCGAGTCGCTGCGCCTCCTCAAGACCGACCACGCCGATCTCGTCCACATCCACAGCATCGGCGGCAAGAACCTCGACCGCGTCTGCGGCAAGGGCGGCGTGCTCGAGTACCTCCTGAAGCAGAAGGAGGCCGGGAAGGTCCGCTTCATCGGGATCTCCGGCCACAACCGGCCGGGCAACTTCGTCCGAATGCTCCAGACCGATCAGATCGACGTGATCATGTGCGTCATGAACTACGCCGACCGGAACGTGTACAACTTCGAGGGCGTGGTCCTGCCCGAGGCGAGGAAGCGCAACGCCGGCATCGTCGCGATGAAGGTCTACGTCGGGATCAAGGGCGGCTTCCGCAATCACCGCCGCGGCTTCGTCGGCTGCGTCACGGAGCCGGACCGCATGCCGCACGCGCTGGCCTACGCGCTCGACCTGGAGGGCCTCAGCGTGGCCGTGGTGGGCCCGTACACCGTCGAGCACGCCGTAAGGAACGTCGAGATCGCCCGGAAGTACAAGCCGCTGTCCAAGGAGCAGAGCGATTCGCTGCTGGCGCTCGGCAAGAAGATTGCCCCGACCATCGGCCCGCGCTACGGGCCGGTGAAGTGAGGGCCTCTTTGGTGGAGTCTCCTCTCGGTCGCGCAGGATTCCCGCTCCCTTCCGGTACTGCTCTGCGAAGCGGCGCTTCGCTGCGCAGCACGAGTCGCGGCTCGCGGGTGGGATGGCGGAGATTGGATCGTACGGAGTTTACTCAGACTGACCGACGGGCATCGGCTTACGGCGTGTCGGTTGACCCGTTGATTCGTTAACTCGTTAAATCGTAAGAGCTTGTACAGATTGCCGGAGCTTTTTGCTCCCTGGCTGCCTGTCGGATAGGCTTTGCTGGCCGCGGTGTTCCGTGCGACGAACGCACCGG
The DNA here is from genome assembly GCA_964427875.1 of uncultured Planctomycetaceae bacterium. Lineage (GTDB taxonomy): Bacteria > Planctomycetota > Phycisphaerae > SM23-33 > SM23-33 > CAYRVX01. The sequence goes on along the minus strand of CAYRVX010000002.1, from coordinate 112,702 downwards.
TGGCCTTACAGCGCAGCTGTTTTCGAATTAACGAGTTAACCAGTTCACGAGTCAACGAAGACCGCTCAGTAAGGGACGAAATCGGTCACTTTGAGGAGTTTATGCGATGAGCGGCTTTCCCAGAACGACGGTCGGCGGGCTTTCCGTCTCCCGGATGATCATCGGGACCAACTGGTTCCTCGGCTACACCCACTGCACGCAGGCCAAGACCCGGTTCATCGAGCGGACGGTCACCTCGCCGGAGACGGTCGCCGACGTCATCGAGGTCTTCCTGCGGGCGGGCGTCGATACCATCATGTGCCCCCACACCGACTCGGTGATGCCCGAGGCCATCCGGGCGGCCCAAGAGCGCACGGGCATCGCCGCCATCGTCGTCTCGACGCCGTCGTTTGAGACCACGCCGAGGACGCCCGTCGACGGCTTCGATCTCGCCGAGGTCGCCAAGACGCTCGACAACGAGGTCGCCAAGGGCGCGAAGATCTGCATGCCGCACACCAGCGTGACCGACAAGATGGTGGACCAGTGCGCCCGGACGGTGCGGCAGATGGACGTGATCTGCCGGATGATCCGCGAGCGCGGGATGATCCCCGGCCTCAGCACGCACGTCCCCGAGACGATCGTCTACGCCGACGAGACTCACCTGGACGTCGAGACCTACATCCAGCCCTTCAACGCGATGGGCTTCCTGATGCACATCGAGGTGGACTGGATCGCCCGGCTCATTCAGAAGGCCGCCAAGCCGGTCATGACCATCAAGACGATGGCGGCCGGGCAGATCCGGCCGTTCCAGGCCATGACCTTCGTCTGGAACGCCATCCGCGACTGCGACATGGTCACCGTCGGCACCCTCGCCCCGGAGGAAGCCGCCGAGCTCATCGAGATGTCCCTCAGCATCCTCGAGAGGAGGCCCTCCTCCGCCGAGCTCCAGCGCACCCGCTCGAAGGCCACCGTGCTCCCCGAGACGCCGTCGCCGTGAGAAAAGGGGACAGGCTACTTTTTCTGCGCAACGGGGCGCCGTTCCTGCCGGCCGGCCCAATCGGCGCAGCGGCCGCAAGTCCTGCATGGGCGCGAAAAAAGTAGCCTGTCCCCTTTTCTACTTGGGTTCGGGAATATCGGCGATGGCTTGACGGCGACCCGCCACGGCGGCGATGATGCGAATCACCTTTCAGAATGAAACGGATTGAACCATGAAACGTCTTGCGTACGTGCTTCCTGTTGTCTTGGGTGTAATGTTCCCATTTGGGTCCGCCAACGGCCAGGGCTGGCCCTACGGCAGTCCATATAGCCCTGACGATAAGCGTGATGCCAGTGGGGACGACTTTAGCTGGTGGGGGATTCTCTGCTTTGTCGCGTTCTTTGTGCTCGCGGGTATCGTTGGCGTCCTTATTCACGAGATACGTCGGCGAATCCGAAGGAACAGTCCAAAGGGAGTTCTCCGGCCACCGGATCGGCACGAGCCGCCGGCCGAGGAGCGAATCACGCGGGGTTGACGCGGCACGGCGGGACCGATAGGATGTGAGCGTTGTAGGTTTGGCAGAGAAAGGGGATATTATGAACGACGAGCAGATGAGTCCTGATTACGTCTGGGCAGAACCAAAGGTCTTGGGGCAAGCTAAACTAGAAGAAGGGCGGCGTGGCGGGACTTACACAGTTGCGATCAGCGTGGATGTTTGGAACTCCAGCGGACACCCAATCCTTGTAGATTGCGTCGAGGCACAGACCGGCGACGGGCCACCGGCCGCTGTGGAGATGGAGCGCACCAAAGTGGGGCCTTGCGAACACCATGAATTCCGGCTCATGCCAAGAAGGCCCGCCGACGGTGGGGTAGCTGGTCAGTGCACCTGGACAATCACGGTTCGCTGGCGATATGAGGGGACAGTGTACCGAATCGAAACTAAGCTGCCGGAAGGAGAAGGTTTTGACTGGCCCGACACCCCCTTGTAGGATCGCGTCGCCGATTCGCTTGATCTCCGGTTCCCTTGCCTCGGGTCCTTTGGACAGAGACTCGGTGCTCTTCGGTCTTGGCTCCGGCTGACTGGGTTTGCCCGTGGGGGCCGTTCCCTCAGAAAGCGCCTTTCGTTCCTCCTCGGAAAACATCTCCCGAAATCGCCCCCGGAGGATTTGATACCGATACCAGGACCAATGGGTCTTCTTCCATTGGCTCCAAGGGAAGCGCTTGAGGACTTCCGCCGTCAGGGCCTCATAAACGACAACGCCCTGGTTGCGATGAACGTAGTCCAACACGAGGCTTCTGATCGTGCGGTACTCGTTGCAATCGCTCATTGCATAGAGAAAAAGGGACAGGCTACTTTTTCTGCGAAACGGGGCGCTGTTCCTGCCCGGCCGGCCCAATGGGCACAGCGGCCGCAAGTCCTGCATGGCCGCGAAAAAAGTAGCCTGTCCCCTTTTTTCTACGCGAGGAGGTGGATGTTGCCGACGCGGACGCGGGTCAGGCCGGCGGCTTTGGCGGCGGCGAGGCAGTCGAGGGCCTGCTGGCGGGACGTGGTCGGCAGGTCCTTCATCTCGAAACACGGGTGGAATGCCAGCAGGGCGTGGGGAATCGTCCTGTCCAGGCGGGCGAGGAACGCGGCGATCCGGCCGACCTGGTCGGCGTCGACGTAGCCGGGCACGAGCAGCGTCGAGGCGATCAGCAGCGGCGGGTCCCGGCGGCGGGGGATCCAGCCGGCGAGGTGCTCGAAGTTCGCCAGCGTCGTTCGGTTCGAGGCCCCGCACAGGGCGCGGTGCAGCGAATCGTCCCAGGCCTTCAGGTCGAACTTGACGCACCCGCCGCTCTCGAGGGACAGCTCGGCCATCTGCTCCAGGGCCGCGCGTGCCATGCAGCCGTTCGTCTCCCAGCAGATGCGGAGGACTCGCCCGGCCGCACGGGCCCGGGCCTGCTTGGCCGCGGCCAGCGCGTGCTCGACCTGGCAGGCCGGGTCGCCCCCGAAGAAGCAGATGCACCGCGTTCGCTCGTCCGCGGCCGCCGCGAGCTCCGAGGCGCTGTGCCGCGGCCCGGAGATGCTGTGACGCTTGTAGTGCCAGTTCTGACAGAACAGGCAGTCGAACGAGCAGGCCTCGTAGAACACGGCGAGGTTCGTGTAGCCGCGATCGCCCGAGGCGGGGCAGACCCAGTCAGCCACGCAGTTGGTCGGCAGGGGATCGTGGTACCACTGCACGGCCGCCGCGTCGGCATCCCCGCCGACGAGCCGCCCGCCGTCGTTACGCCGCACGCCGCAATAGCCGACCTGTCCCTCAGCGACTCGGCAGGCGTTTGCGCACAGCCGGCACACGGCCGCGCCCTCCGCCCGGGGCGGCTGGGCCGGCAGCCCAAAGCGCCCGCGCGACCTTTCGTGCACGGCCGCGGCCTGCGCCCGCGCCTCGGGCGTATCGCCCAGGATACACCCCGCGCACAAGCCCAGCGCACCGCTGACCTCACGCCAGTCTCGCTGGCAGATCACGCAGTGACCCATCCTACTTCTCAAGGCAGCGGAATCGAATCTCGTGCACGGTTCTCAGAGCCCTGAGCAAATGTTCCCCCCAGTGCTGCTCGTAACCGAACCGCCACTGCCAGACTGCCTCGGCTATGGCGTCGTTGGAGCCAACATCGGACAATCGGATTCCCTCGATGAGATCCAGGTAGAGATCGGCGAGGTCGTCCCACAGCATGAAGACGCGGTCGATCGCCCCCTCATCATCGGCGTGCTCTTCGCAGAGATCGTCACAATCCGCCTCGACGACCTCGGCGATCATTCGCGAGACCTTCTGCCAGTCGCTATGCGTCATTCGTTCCTCGCGGTCGTCATCCCTCTCGGGCATGTCCCACGGCAGCGCCTCCCCGCTCTTTGCCAGAGTTGACAGAAGTCGCAAGAGCGAGGTGTAGCAGTCTGAAGGCTTCCCGCTGGAGAAGGAGTCGATGAAGCGGCAGTACGCTCGGGCGTCATCGCAGAACTGCCGCACGCGCGGATCTTCGTCGCTCCTCACGCGACCACCCCGTTTTGGCGAATCTCCCGAACGATGGCGCTCTCGGACAGTGGGGCGCTCGTGAACTCCTCCTGGGAGAAGGTGACGGTGGAGATAACCACGTCGTCGGCAAAGCCCACCTGCCACGCGGCCGCCATGATCTGGCGATCCTTGTCCTCATCGAGTCCGTCGACGACAACACACACGTCCAGGTCGCTGTCCGGTGCGGCATCGCCGCGAGCGCGCGAACCGAAAGCCCAGATGCGGGCCTCGGGGAATCGCTCCCTGACCCGTCTGGCGAATTCCTCAAAGACGCGACGGTCTTCCTCGGTCATCGGGCCGCTCTCCGTGACCGCAAACTGGATTCTAGCATTTCATCCCGCTCACCGCACGAGCGAGCGGACGAACTGGAACATGGCCAGGCGGGCTTTGGGCAGGTCGGCGTGGCGGCAGGAGACGAGGACGTGGAGGACGCCGGCGGGCTCGACGCGCTGGGCGATCAGCAGGGCGTTGTCGCCCTTGCGGTACAGGCGCACGTAGAGGCCATCCTGGAATTCCAGGATGCCCGTCAGCGCGCCCGCATCGTCGGAGACCATCTGGCGTGCGCGCGTCCAGCGGGCCTCGCCCCTTGCCGGCTCGATCTTCATCATCGCGAAGATCGCCGGCGACGGGCAGCTCAGCACCACGGCCGTGCCCATCTTCCGCGCCCCCAGGCCAAAGGCCTCGCCGCGATCCACCTTCGCCAGGGGGGCCTTCTTCCAGCCCTCGGGGATGCCATAAACGAGCCCGCTGTCCTCGTCCCACGTCCGCCGGCCGTACCAGGCCGTGCCGAGCCCCAGCTCGTGGGCGCCCAGGTCCGGGGCCTTGCCGAGATACGGGCCGGTGATGTTCGGCAGGGCCAGCCCCGCGTCGATGAGCTTCGAGCCGCCCTTGGGCAGCAGCAGGTAGTGGGCGAAGTGCCAGTCCGGCGGGATGGGGTTGCCCTTCAGGTTGGATGAGTAATACGGTTTGCCGGCGGGGAGCTTCACGTCGTCCTGGAAGACGTCCTGGTAGTCCACGTAGAGGCTGCTGCGGTCCCAGCCGTGCTGCTTGGCGAGGTCGGCATACTTGATGCTCGACCACGGCTCGCCGCCGCCGGTGCCGTAGGCGTTGTGGTCCACGCGGACCGGCGAGATGCCCGGGCGGAACCGCCCGCTGCCGGCCAGCGGGCCCTTCGTGCCCCGCAGCCAGACGTTGTTGAGGATCCACCCCCGCAGGATGTCGCCGCCCTGGCCCAGCCGCGAGGACTTCGTCAGCATCGTGTTCCCGACGATCACGCTCGGCCCGGTGATGTCCTTGACCTTCAGCGCGTGCAGGTAGGCCCCGACGTCGATGTTGTCGAAGATGTACCACGGCCCGCCCTTCATCGGCTGGAAGGAGAACCCGCACATCGAGTTGTAGCAGCGGTTGTTCCAGAGGCGGTAGTTCTCGCGGGCGTAGTCCGGCTCGATGAAGTCGTCCACCGTCTCGTGGATGTAGTTGTTGTACACGTCGATGTCACCGCGGCCGTACGAGACGCCGTCGGCGAAGTCGGTGATCTCGTTGAAGCACACGGCGTTGCCGCAGCGGCCGCGATCCGAGCCGAAGTCGATCCCCTCGCCGCTGAAGCTGAAGACGCTGTTTGCGTCGCCCTTCAAGTAGTTGTCGGCGATGAAGTAGTTCTCGCTGCCGCGAGCGGTGTGGATGGCGTAGTGGGAGTAGATGCGGCAGTTGGTGATGCAGATGCCCTTGTGGCTGCCCTGGACGGCGTTCTTCGGGTCGCGGAGCGTCAGCCCGTGCAGCCAGACGTAGTCGGCGCGGATCTCCGTTCGCCCCTCGATGACGACCTCGCCGTCGCCGGCGGGCCTGTAGACGATCCACTGACTCGGCTTGCCGGACCTGGTCAGCCGCACGGCCGGGTACGTCCCCTTGCCCAGCAGCATGACCGTGCCGGGGGCGGCCTTCTCCTGTGCCGCCGCCAGCCCGCCGGTGGGCACGGCGACCGTCCGCGAGGGCATCTTCGGGTAATCCAGCGTGCCGGCGGAGGTGTTCTTCACGACCTTGCCGCCGTCGGGCTTCTTCATCGTCAGGCGGAACTCGTACTGCGTGCCCGGCGCCAGGCGGAAGACGCTGCCGGAGAACATCGTCGTCCGGCCGTAGAGGTGGCGAAACAGCGGCAGCGCCGACCACCAGTCGCCTGTCCCCTTGCGGCGGAACTCGACGGCGACCGATCCGCCGAGGTCGTCGGGGTTGGCGACGTACCAGTTGATCCCCATGCAGCACCAGGTGGGCCGGCACCGCACGTCTCCGGGTTGGGGCTTGGCCTCCTCGGCGGCCGGCGCGCTGCCCGAGACCATCAGGGCCGGCAGCAGGACGAGGGCTAAGAAGGCGACCCGCCTTTGGGGGCGAGGCGATCCGGGCGGGCGGCTCAATTGCGGATAGATCGACATGCTCATGGCGGTTCTCCCAGCTTGAACGGATTCCTCTGCGCAAGGGTACCACAGCCCTGGGCGGCGGCCCAGTCTTCATCAGGGCGACCCGGTGGGCGGCCGGGAGGTGCGCAGCCCGCTCACTTCGGGGGGAACTGCCTCGGCCAGTGTTTGGCCAGGGCCTCGCGGGCGGCGCGGCCGATCTTGCCGACGGGGTCGAACCGGGCGGCCTTCAGGAAGGCCTCCCTGGCCTGTCTGTCCAGCTCGAGGCTGTGGCTGTGATCGTGGACGATGGCGGCGAGCGCTTCGCGGTCGCAGTAGGTCACGCCGATGTTGTAGTAGGCCTCGGCATAGTCGGGTTTGAGTCTGACGGCCGCCTCGAAGGCCCGGATGGCGAGCTTGTAGTAGCCCCTTTTCCTGTGGAAATGTCCGTATGCGAACAGCACGAAGGGGTTGTCCGTATGGACGGAGGCCAGGGGCTTGAGGATCGCGTCGGCGGCGTCCCAGTTCTCCCCTTCCATGAGCCTCCATGCCCGGTCGAGCTGAACGATGACGGGCTCCTTGAGCGGCTTGCCGTGAAGCTCGGCAAGCGGGATGATCTTGCCCTGTTTCCTCAGCAGGTCGTGCAGCCGCCCGGCTGTGGCGGCGAAGTTGAGGTTCTGCCCGCCGGCGCGGATGCGGGAGGTCACTCCGACGACCAGCCCCTCGTCCGTCAGCAGCGGGCCGCCGCTGGAGCCGTGACTCACCGGCGCGGTTGTCTGGAGGACCGGCACGCCGTGCTGCGTACGGTGGCCGCTGACCAGCCCGTCACTGAGCGTGTTGGGCAGCCCCGCCGGGCTGCCGATCGCGAAGACCTTCGTTCCCACTCGAGGCGGCGGGTCCGTCGAGATCAGCAGGCTCGGCAGGCCCCGACCCCTGACCTTCAGCAGCGCCAGGTCGCCCTGCTGGTCAACAGCCGCAACGCCCTCCACGAGCAGGTCCTTGTAGTCCGCCATGACGACGGTCGCCGTATCCGCCCATTCGATTACGTGGTAGTTCGTGACGACCCAACCGTTGGCCGAGACGATGAAGCCCGACCCCTGCCCGACCGATCGCCGGCTGGCGCTCTGGACAATCACTCGGACGACGGCCGGGGATACCGCGTCGAACAGCTTATCGGTACCCAATCGCCGCGGCCTGCCGCGCACCCTGGCGAGCTTGAGCTGGTCTTGATACGCGCTGGGGATTCCCTGCGTGGACGCCTGTCCCGGGCGCGTCGTTGCCGGGCCGGCCGGTGTGTGGTTGGACTTCCGCCCGTGCATGAAGCTGTACACGTAGCGCCCGCCGTACCAGAGACAGACCAGAGCGGCGACGGCCAGGACCGTCGGGACCGGGCGGAGGACACGCCGCAGTTTGCGCCTTCGCGCCGCGGCCCGCGTCTGCCGGACCTCTTCCTCCGTCAGCTTGCGGCGCAGACGAAGGGCCTTGTGGCAGGCCGGGCAGTGCACGAACAGCGGAGGCTCCGGGTCGGCCACGGGGAAGCTCGCCCCGCATTTCGGACACTTCACTACGATCATTCAGCCAGCGGCTCCGACACCGCTCTGGACGGGGTATCTTCCGTATCCGCAGGAATATATATAGTGTAGGCTTACCCTGGGCGTCCGTCAAGGCCCCTGCGCGAACGGCCCGACGGGGCTGGCGGTCCCGCCGCAGCGATCCCCCGCCTCATTTGCCGGCGGCGGGCAGGACGAGGCGAGTCGGCTTCAGGACGATCGCGCGCTTTGTCTGCGGCCGGCCGGCGGGAAGCCGCCATTTCAGCAGCAGCGGGCCCTTGGTGTGCTTGCCGAACAGCGCCCCCGCGCCGCCGGGAGAGACGACCCGCACGCCGAGGCTTCGCTTGCCGTCGGCGGCGAGGACGTTGACCGGCCCGGGCGCCCCGGGCGGAAGCGAGACCGTCAGGCCGAGCGTCGGGCCCTCGGCGGCCTCGCGGAAGAGGACCCACACCTCGCCTTCGTTGGACACCATCGCCAGGTCGCCGGCCCCGTCGCCGTTGAAGTCGGCGGCCGCGCCGGCCTGCTGGCCCGAACTGGTGGCGTCGCGCACCTTCAGGTCGCTGTCGCGCAGATCCAGCTCGACGGCGTAGCCGAAGCAGGCAAACCCCCGGTTGAAGTAGAACTGCGGTGGCATGTTGGGATACAGCAGCACGAACTCCTGGCGACCGTCGTTGTTGATGTCGCACAGCATGGCCCCGGCCGAGCGAGGCTTGGCGATGTACTCCACCTCGCCCGCCTCGCCGAGGGCCTCGGCGAACTTCCCGCCGCCGAGGTTTCGCAGCACGAGGCAGCCGAAGCTGCTGGTGACCAGCGCGTCGGCCAGGCCGTCGGCGTCGAAGTCGCCGGCCAGCACGGTCGTGATGGATTCGCCGAGCCGCGCCCCGCAGGCCGTCTGCGGCGGCCCAAACGCCCCGGCTGGCTTGCCCGCATACAGCAGCGCGCCCTTGGCGAAGGGCTGAAGCACGTCGGCGATGCCGTCGGCGTCGAAGTCGGCCACGGCGCACGGGCCGGCCTGCCCGAGCGACTTGTAGCCCTTCGCCGCTTTCGGCAGCGGCTTGCGGAGGAACAGGCCGCTCCTGCCGAGCGTCATGAGGATCGGCTCGGCCGGCGTGGAGACCAGCAGCGACGCCTTCTTCGCGCCGCCGGTGCTGAGGGCGGCCAGGCCGATCGGGACATGGCCGAAGCCGCCGGCGCCCTTCTCGAGCTGGAACGTCCCGTCGCCGCCGCACAGGGCGACGTCGAGGCCATGGCCGTCCCACGAGGCGAGGTCCAGCCGCCCGTCGCCGTTGAAGTCGCCCCAGGCGGCCAGCCTGGAGGTGGTGGGGAGTTTCAGCTTCGCCGTGACGTCCTGGAACTTCGTGCCGTCGGCGGTCGGTCGAAACAGGCGATCGCCCGCGTCGGCCAGCACGAACAGGTGGGGCCGCCCGCCGCCGGTCGGATCGACCGCGGCGGCGCCGTTGACCTTGCCTTTCAGGGAAGCGACGTTCAGCTCGCCGCCCCAGCGGGCGCCCACGGCCGTCGGCATTTCGGCCCGCGGGTCGGCCCTGACGTACTCGACGGCGCGGGCGAGCATCCGGTTCCCGCCGGCCCAGACGGCCTTCAGGTCCAGCGCGTCGCGGGCGACCAGCAGCGACCCGTCGGCCCGGCGGAAGACGCCGAACCATCTCGTCCCCTCGGCCGGCGCCGCGATGTCCGCGTGCAGCACGCCCACGGGCTTGTTCGCACGCACGGAGGCGTCCTCGTTCGAGGCCGCGGAGAAATCGCCGCCGAACAGCAGCGCGGGCACCTTCCTGTTCTTGTCGTATGGCAGGTCGGCCTGCCCATCCTTGGCCGCGGCCTGGAGGTCCCCGTCCATCACCAGCACCAGCTTCGCCGGCGCCTTGCCCTGGATGGTTTCGACGATCTTCACCCCCAGCTTGCCGTCTGCGCCGGGCGCGGTGAGCTGGAGGCGAAGGATCAGCTCCGACTGCCGCACCAGGTCGACCGGCGTGTAGTTCGGGTTGATCAGCGCGGCCGCGGGGGCCGTCAGGATCAGGCACAGCATCCCCGTCGCCGCCGAAGAACGGCGTGTCGAATTCATGACAGGTCCTCTGCGGATCGCGCGGCGTATGGCGGCCGCTCTTCTCACAGGAGTTGGAACCGGCGGCCTTGGGGCAGGTGTCGCCCGAGCGCCGCCCGGGCCGCCCGAGCGGTTGACACACCGGCGACCGGCCGGGATGATAGCCGCCCGGGAGACGAGCCCATGAAACGAACGCTCATCAAGGATGCATTGACCGACGTGCCCGTCGGCCAGACCGTCACCGTGGCCGGGTGGGTGCGGACCGTCCGCACCAGCGGAGGCGGCTTCAGCTTCCTGGCCGTCAATGACGGCTCGTGCCTGGCCACCGTCCAGGTCGTCGCGGACGGCAAGCTGGAGAACTACGAGGACGAGATCGTTCACCTCACGGCCGGGTGCTCGATGGTCGTTACCGGCACGCTGGTGGAGAGCCCCGCCAAGGGACAGCGGGTGGAGATCCAGGCCGACGCGGTCCGCGTGCTGGGCGCCGCCGACGCCGAGCACTATCCGATCCAGCCGAAGCGGCACTCGTTCGAGTTCCTCCGCGCGCAGGCGCACCTGCGGACGCGGACGAACACGTTCGGCGCGGTCGCCCGGGTCCGCAACGCGATGTGCCTGGCCATCCACGAGTTCTTCCAGCGGCGCGGCTTCCTGTACGTTCACACGCCGGTCATCACCGCCAGCGACTGCGAGGGGGCCGGCGAGCTGTTCCGCGTGACCACCATCGACCCCGACGCCCCCCCGCGCGGCGACGACGGAAAGACCGACTACGCGCAGGACTTCTTCGCCCGCCAGACCTTCCTGACGGTCTCCGGCCAGTTGGAGGCCGAAACCTACGCCTGCTCGCTGGGCAACGTCTACACGTTCGGGCCGACGTTCCGGGCCGAGAACTCCAACACGCCCCGCCACCTGGCCGAGTTCTGGATGATCGAGCCGGAGATGGCCTTCGCCGACCTGGCCGACGACGCCGACCTGGCGGAGGACTTCGTGAAGCACATCTTCGCGGCCGTGCTCGAAAGATGCCCCGAGGACATGCAACTGTTCAACAAGTGGATCGACAAGACGCTCATCCAGACGCTCACGCACATCGCCGAAAGCGACTTCCAGCGGGTGACGTACACGGATGCGATCGAGACCCTCACCAGGTCCGGGCGCCAATGGGAGTACCCCGTGGAATGGGGCTGCGACCTCCAGACCGAGCACGAGCGCTATCTCACGGAGGAGACGTTCAAGAGGCCCGTGATCGTCACGGGCTACCCGGCGGCCATCAAGCCCTTCTACATGCGGCTGAGCGATGACGGCCGGACCGTGGCGGCCATGGACGTCCTCGTGCCGAAGATCGGCGAGATCATCGGCGGCTCGCAGCGAGAGGAGCGCCTCGACGTGCTCCTGGAGCGCATGGGGGCCCAGGGCATGAGCGCGGAAGATTACTGGTGGTACACGGACCTTCGCCGCTACGGCAGCGTCCCCCACGCCGGTTTCGGCCTGGGCCTGGAGCGGACCGTGCAGTTCGCCACCGGCATGGCCAACATCCGCGACGTCATCCCCTATCCCCGCACGCCGAGGTCGGCGGAATTCTGAGCGATTGCGGATTTGAGCACCCGTCCCGCCTGTTGCCCCGTTAATCTGACGGCAGAGCAGGCGGTGATTGCACAGACTAGAATGAGATGCAGGAAGCACAGGAGGCGATGCGCGTCGCGATGAAAGTTGAGCTGCATCTTCATACCAACCGGCACAGCGACTGCGCGGTGGCCTCGCCGCGGGAGCTGATGGAGGCCCTGATCGGCGCCGGATACGAGGCGGTCTACATCACCGAGCATCACTTCGTCTGGAGCGACGATGAGCTCGCCGCGCTCCAGGAGGAGTTTCCCGAAATCCGCATCTTCCCCGGCGTGGAGCTGAACATCTGCTTCGAGCCGCTCCAGCACCTGCTCGTGCTGGGCACGAACGATCCGCAGTACCTCACGATCTTCAACCCCGGCAAGGTCCTCGCCAAGGCCACCGACGAGGGCCACCTGACGGTCCTGGCCCACCCCTGCCGATGGGAGGGGGCCTCGCAGATCCTCGACGACGGGCTCCGGCCGGATGCGATCGAGCACCGCACCGGCAACCAGGAGTTCTCGCAGTGCGCCGAGGCCCAGGCCAAGGCCGAAGAGCACCACCTGCCGCTGGTCAATGCCGGAGACGTGCACTCCCTGCACATGGTGGGGCAATTCTGGATCGAGACGGCCCGCCCGCTCGTCGACGCCACCGACATCCGCCGGATCATCCTGGCCGGCGACTACGAGAACCGCACGCCCCGCTCCCGAATGTTCTGACCGGCCGAGAAATGCACCGGCCACAGAGGCTCAGAGGCTCAGAGCGGATTCATTGCTCTCTCCCCTTCTGGGGGCCTCTGGTTGCTCTGCACAACAAAGGCTCAATCATTGACGCAAACGCGTGTATCTTTGAGCGTTCCTTCCGCCCCGCCGGGGCTTGTTTCCTCATTGCTCCCATTCCGGGGGCTCGCGCCCCCGGCCAAACCTGCCTGCCGGCAGGCAGGTCCTTTCGCCCCGTTGGGGCTGCCTGGGCGGCAGGCCGCAGCCAGGGCGCCCGGCAGCATTCGACACCTGCCTGCCGGCAGGCAGGTTCGGCATCCGTCATTCGTCAGTTAGCATTGAGCATTAAGCATTAGACATTGAGCATTTGGTTGCGGCCGCAGGCTGCTCTGCGTCTCTGCGGTCGGCGCCGGTCAATCCGACGGGACGTCGACCCACTGGCCGGCCTTGGCGGATTCCAGCACGGCGTCGCAGACGCGGCTGGTGGCCAGGGCGTGGCGGAAGTCCGGTTGGGCGGGCTCGCCGCTCTCGACGCCCATCAGGAAGTCGGCGAGCTGGTGGACGAAGGTGTGCTCGTAGCCGATCACCAGCCCCGGCACCCACCAGCGGTCCATGTACGGATGCTCCCCGCCGTGATCGGTGACGTGGATCGAGCGCCACCCGCGGAGCCTGCCCTCGTCGCGGTGGTCGAAGAACTCCAGCCGGTTCAGGTCGTGCAGGTCCCACCAGATCGACGCGTGCTCGCCGTTGATCTCGCAGGTGTAGAGCGACTTGTGGCCGCGGGCGTAGCGGGTGGACTCGAAGTTGCCAAGCGAGCCGTTCTCGAAGCGGCAGAAGAAGGTGCAGGCGTCGTCGATGCCCACGGGCTGCTTCTTGCCGGTCTCGGCGTGCATCCGCTCCTTGATGAACGTCTCGGTCATCGCGTTGACGCGCGTGATCGGCCCGTTGTGCCACATGGCCGTGTCGATGCAGTGGGCCAGCAGGTCGCCGGTGACGCCGCTGCCGGCGGCCTTGACGTCCAGCCGCCAGGTGGCCATCCCGCCCTGCGGGACGTCCGGCGAGATCGTCCAGTCCTGAAGGAAGACCGAGCGGTAGTGGAAGATCTTCCCGAGGCGGCCCTCGTCGATGAGCTGTTTGGCCAGCGTCAGCGCCGGCACGCGGCGGTAGTTGAACGACACGAAGTTCGCCACGCCCGCCTTCTCGACGGCCTCGACCATGGTCTTCGCCTGGTCGCCGTTGAGGGCCAGGGGCTTCTCGCAGACGATCATCTTGCCCGCCTCGGCCGCCGCGATGGCGATCTCCGCGTGCGTGAAGTTGGGCGTGCAGATGTCCACGATGTCGATGTCGTCGCGGTCGATCACCTCCCGCCAGTCGGTGCAGTGCGACTCATAGCCCCAGGTATCGGCGAAGGCCTTGGCCTCGGCGTCCTCCAGGCCGAACGCCACCTTCAGAACCGGCTCGAACGGCACGTCAAAGAAGTTCGTCACCCGCCGATAGGCGTTCGAGTGCGTCCGCCCCATGAACCCATACCCAATCATCCCGACATTCAGTGTCTTTGCCATTGCTGTCATCCTCTTTCAGGTTATCGTCCTCGTCGTCGTAGTCGTGCTCGCCCGACCAATGATTGGCGGCCCTGCCTGTCCCAACCGCTACTGACAACCATGGGCACGCTCAGAACGCGTATGAAAGCCGGCCGTGGTGTGGCACGGGCATCTTGCCCGTGCGTCGCAGGGCCGTCCCGGCCCTGCAGGAACGGCCCGAATCCACGGGCGAGACGCCCGTGGGACGCATGGGCGAGACGCCCATGCCACGTTGTCATACAAGCTCTCAGACGCCCGCGCGCCGCAGCGCCGCGAGGTCCTCATGCAGGTCATCGACCGTTGGGCGGTAGATCGCAATGCCCCGCGCGGCGAGGGACTGCTCGAACTCAATGCGATCAAGTCCGGCCAGGCGCATGGCGCCGTGGAAGCCGACCCTCCCGGCGTCGAAGACGCGGCAGGCGATCTCCTCCCTCGCCTCTCTTGGGGACATTCCCATGGCCCGCAGTTCGTCGTCTGTGATGGTCAACGGCATCGCTGGGATCCCGCCTGATCCGTATTCTACCGCAAGAGCGCCGCCGGTAACACGGCCTTCTCTTTCGCCCTTTCAAGGCTCATTTCCCTCCGGGCTTCCGGGGGCTGGCGCCCCCGGCCAAACCCTTCCGAGCCTTCGGCTCTGGGAATCCGCAATCCGCGATCCGCAATCCGCAATCGCCGTCAACTTTGCCAGCCGTGGGCGTCGCGGACGGCGACCATGGCGGCGAGGATGTCGTTCCACGTTTCCGGTTTCGCCATCACGTCGTTGGGGAACATGCAGCCGTCCCAGCAGATGTGGTCCATGGCCTTGATCAACTTGCCCTCGCCGTCCCGCAGCCAGAAGCCGGCCACGTGGGGGATGTCCAGCTTGCCGTTCGGGTCGTTCGCCAGGCAGTGGCGGCCGGTCTTGTCGTGCGTGCCCGTCCCGTGCACCGTCGCGTCGTTCTGTGCGATGTGCAGGTCGATCGTCCACGGGCGCAGGGCGTCGGTCATCGTCTTGAGGGCCGCGTCGAGGGCGGCCGCGTCGGACCAGTCGAAGTCCTCCGGCAGGATGCGGTCTTCCGGCGCGTTGACCCCGAGCGTGTAGAGCAGCGTGTGGGCCATGTCCGCCTGGAAGCCGACGGTCTCGGGCTCGGCGACGCGCTCGAGCAGGTCGACCATCTTTTTCCAGGAGTGCATGCCGCCCCAGCAGATTTCGCCCTCGGCCGCGAGCCGCTCGCCGTGGTCGCGGGCGATCTTGGCGGCCTCCTTGAACGTCTCGGCGATCTTTTTCTGGTTGCCCTCGGGGTCGGCGGCCCAGTCACCGGGCGAGCTGGCCGAGTCGAAGCGGACGATGCCGTACGGGCGGACGCCCAGTTCCCGCAGCTTCTGTGCGATGGTGCAGCCCTTCCGGACCTGCGCGAGGAACTTCTGCCGGCCGGCGCCTTCGTCCATGGCCGCCCCGCCGCCGGTGGGCTCCCAGACGGGCGCGACGACCGAGCCGATGGCCAGCCCGCGCGACTGCGCCGCGTCGGCCAGGGCCTTCAGGTCGTCTTCGCCGGCGTCGATGTTGACGTGCGGCTCGAAGAGGAACAGGTCCACGCCGTCGAACTTGACGCCGTCGACCTCTGCGGCGGCGGTGTAGTCCAGCATGGTCTCGAGGGGAATGGGCGGGTTGTCCGTGCCGGGCTCCTTGCCGACGACCCCGGGCCAGCCGGCGTTGTGAACCTTCGGGAAGTTGTTGGGGTGGTCTGCCATGGTCTCTCCAATCGTGATCGTAATCGTCCTCGTCCTCGTCCTCGTCGTCGTCCTCGTCCTCGGTCGTTCGTTTCCCGGCGAGCTTTCAGCTCGCCGGAGCGCGGGGCAAGCCCCGCCGCTAAACGGTTGGCATGTTGTCGTGTGCGTCGGGGCCGAAGTGCTTGAGGATGACGATCGGGTCGCTTTTGCTGGGGTTTCTGACCGTCACGCCCTCCTTCGCCGCGGCCTCGGAGACGAAGAACTCGTCGTACGTCAACTGCCCGTAGCGGATCAGCGCGGGCGTCTCGATGTCCCAGACGCCCATCGTGCCGTGGCCCTGGACCACGATCAGGCCGTACGCGCCGCCGTCCTTGATCGTCGCCTCGCCGCCGGGAAGGACCGTCAGCTCCTTGGCGCTGAAGTCCTTCGATTTGTAGCAGATCCAGCGCTCCTCGTAGCCTCCGGAGCGCATCTCGTCGAGGTCGTCGACGGGGATCGGGGCCATGAAGTGCTTCTCGGCGAAGAGGGGATCGACGTTCTGGTCCCAGTCGATCACGTCGACGAGGTAGTCGAAGTTGCCCTTCTGGTCCTCCGGCGTGTCCTTCCAGAGCAGCTCCTCGGGGAGGACCTGCTCGCTGGCGATGGACTGGTACATCGCGAAGACGTCGGAGGCCTTTTGCGGCTCGTACGTGCACAGGCTTCCCGGCGCGTGCAGCACGCCGGGCGGGACGTTCCAGCCGGTGCCCGGCGCGAGCTTGTAGGCCACGGAGATGTCCGAGATGCGGTTGTCGCCGGCGGCGAACGCCTCCAGCACGTCGCGGACCTGCTGCTTCGTCACGCCCGGCTGGAGCCCGAAGAAGGTGTAGGGGAAGGTCCCGCCGTGGTTGTTGACCTGGGGCGCGAAGTAGTAGGCCTCGGGCTTGCCGAGCTGGTCGACCTTGGCGGCGTGCTCGTCGTCGTGGTGGATGTGCAGCGGCAGGGCGTCGCGGTTGTCGAAGAACTTGGAGTACATCGGCCAGCACTGGTGGGATTCCCACAGCGTGCCGATCAGCTCGCCCTTCAGCTCCTCGACGGCGTCCCGCAGGAGGACGGTCTCGGTCTTTTCGCCGTCGGCGACGACGATCTGGCTGAGCCCCTCGTTCTCGCTCGTCAGCGGCCCGTTGTCCGCCGGCGTGGTCGAGCTGAACCACCGCTCGTCGATCCCGCCGCGGTTGGCGCCGAGGGCGTAGTAGTCGTCGGGGTGGAGCTTGATCCGCCGTCCGGGGATGCAGAAGACCCGCGGCACCCACGTGGGGGCCAGCCGCACGATGCCCTTGCCCTGCTCCAGCGCCCTTCCTGCAATCGTCTGCTTGCTCATGTGCTCCCTTTCCTAGCTCGGATGCTCTCTCACGCGGCGCCGGCGGTCCGTTTCAGGAACGCCAGGCCCTCTCTCGCCAGGGCGTCGGGTGAGTCGTAGATCGGCCGCCAGATGCACGCCGCCGCGCACAGGTCCAGAATGCCCGTCGCGAAGCTCTCGATCGTGACCCAGCCGCCGTAACCGATGTCCTTCAGCGCGGCGAACACCTCGTTCCAGCGCACCTGGCCCGTCCCGGGCGTGCCGCGGTCGTTCTCGCAGGCGTGGAAGTGGCCGAGGGAATCGCCCGTGGCGCGGATGGCCGCGGCCGTGTCCTTCTCCTCGATGTGGCAGTGGAACGTGTCCAACTGCACCTTCAGGCTGTCGCTGCCCACCTCCCGGACGAGCCGGGCGACGTCGGCCGCCGTGTTGAACACGTACGTCTCGAAGCGGTTCAGCGGCTCGATGGCGAGCTTGACGCCGGCTTTGGCGGCGTGCTCGGCTGCGGCGCTGAAGCCCTCGACGCACCACTTCCACTCCTCGTCGCTGCGCCCCCGGCCGGTGTGGTGGCCGACCGGCGAGTACAGCGGACCGGCCACGACGTCGCCGCCCATCTCGGCCGTGATGTCGGCCATCCGCTTGAGCTGCTCGACGCCGGCCTCGCGCTCGGCCGGCGTCTGCCCGCACACGTTCGCGCCCGGCAGGAGCACGCAGCACGACGTGAGCCCGACGCCCGCCTTCTCTCGCGCCTGCCTCGTGGCCGCGGCGTCGAGCACGCTGAGATCGTTGAAGGGGACCTCGACACCGTCGTAGCCCATCTCCGCGACCTTCGCGATCAGGTCGACCTGGTCCCCGGAGAACGTGGCGGTGTAGAGGAGGAGATTGAGTCCGTATCGAACGTTCAGGGCACGGTCCTGTGACATTGCCAATACTCCACGAACTTGCCTGTGAGCCAACGCGCCGGCACTCGGCGCCGAATAAGTCTAAAGCAGCCGCTGCGGAGGGTCAAGCGGCTATTCGCCTGGAGCCGCGCGGCCGACGGCGTCGGCCAGGGCCAGAAGGGCCCGGGCGGGGGCGTCCTCGGGATAGGTCTCCAGGTACTTTCGCAGCAGCCGGCTCGCCTCCTCGCGGCGGCCGCGGCGGATGTGAAGGCGGGCCAGGTACAGCGTGGCCAGGCGGGCGGCCGGGCCCTTCAGCGCCCGCGCGTGGGCGTAGAGCGTCCGGGCTTCGGCCCAGTCCTTCGCCGTCTCGGCGAGGTGTCCGGCCCAGAGGAAGACGCTGGGATCGGTCTCGCCGGCCTCGATG
Organism: uncultured Planctomycetaceae bacterium; assembly: GCA_964427875.1. Lineage (GTDB taxonomy): Bacteria > Planctomycetota > Phycisphaerae > SM23-33 > SM23-33 > CAYRVX01. The sequence goes on along the minus strand of CAYRVX010000002.1, from coordinate 94,461 downwards.
AGCCGGCCGAGGGCCTGACGGGCTTGGGCGGCTTGGCCCAGGCGCAGGGATCGGCGCGCGGTCACGATGCGCATGGTTCGGGTCTGTGCCTCCTCGGGCACGAGCGCGAGCCACTTTCCGAGGACCTCGTCGGCCTGGCCCCTGTCGGCGGCGCGGATGAGCGACTCCATCACGTCGCCATCGGCCGCGGCGGCCTTGGCCAGCGGGCCCGCCAGGAGGCCCTTGCCGTGCTTGACGGCCGTCAGCCAGTCGCCCGCCGCGAGCAGACCCGCGAGGAACCGGCGGTGGCGGGCCAGGTCCCCCGGGTCGCAGAGGACGCTCGCCTCCAGGGCGGCGACGGTCTCGGCGCCCTGGCCGGCCTGATCGTGCAGGAAGGCGAGCTGCTGCCAGAGGTCGGCCTCGCCGGGCGCGGCCTTCAGGAGCATCAGGACGGTGCGGCGGGCGGCCTCGTGCTCGCCCCGGGCGATGCACAGCGCCAGGTCGAGCCGGCGGAACCGCAGGTCGCCCGGGAAGCGGCAGATCCCCTTGCTCACGAGCAGCTCGCACAGGCGGCCGTCCTCCAGCCGATCGGCCACCTGGGCGTAGAGCATCAGGACGTCGGCGCGGCAGGAATCGGCGTTGACGAACCGCCCGAGCAGCCCGGCCGCCTTGGCCCAGGCGTCCTGGCGGGCGTGGACCTGGGCCAGGGCGATGCCGGCCTCGGCCAGCGCGGCGTCCATCTCCAGGGCCTTGCCGTACGCGGCGGCGGCGGCGGGCAGCTTGGACTGCTGGACGTAGGCGTGGCCCATAAGCAGGTGCCTCAGGGCGTGGTCCTGGCCGCGATGGGCCGAGAGGCGCCGGATCGCCTCGGCCGGCCGGCCGGCCTGGAGATCGCCCTGCGCGCGGGTCAGCAGCTCGGCCAGCGCCGGCGGGAGCTTGAGTGCCTTCTCCCGGCCCGGCGCCGCGCCGGCCGGCACCGCGCAAGCGGCCGCGAGGATCGAGATGATCGCGCCTCTCGCCACGTTCTATTCCTCCAGTCTCCAGATGAGGTCCAGCGAAACGGTGGCCCGCACCGGGCGATTGTTCCTCAGGGCCGGTCGGAAGCGAAGCGACCGTCCCACGCGTCCGGCCGCATGGTCGAAAACGCCCGCCGGCGCGCCGGCGACGACCTGCACGTCGGTTACCCGCCCGGTCTCGTCGATCGTCAGTTGGATAGTCGTCTTGCCGGTGATTCCCCTCAGCAGGGCTCGGCGCGGGTAGTAGTCCGAGAGGTCCGGCGGCTGGATCATCACCGCCCCGCGGCTGATCCCCGCCCTGCGCGTCGTCGGCCCGGCGACCTTCGGCGCGGGGCGGGGGGGCCCGACCGCGGCCGGGCCGATCGAAGAAGGCCTGGCCGCCTCGGCGACGTACAGAGGCACGCCGGTGAAGTCCGCGGCCGGGACCTCCATGGGCAGAGGCGCATCCAGCGGCAGCTCCGCCGCGGGGACCTCCGGCTGCGGCAGGGCCGGCAGGGGCCACTCGATGGGCGGTTCGGCGACCGGCGGCTCCCGTGGCGCCTCGGCGTCGGCCGGATCGGCCTCTTGCGGCTCCATGTCCACCACCTCAACGGGCATCGCCCGTATCGGCACGGGTCTTGCCGCTCGGGTCCGTCGCGTCCAGGTGATGAGGAAGAAGACCAACGCGCCGTTCAGCGCGAGCGTGGCGATGACGGCCGTGCCGTGGCGGCACCAGGTGCGGCTGCGAACGGGACGCCTCGGTCTGTCTGCCTTTGCCGTCATGTTGCGGTCCGTCCGGCGGGCGTCACCTGGCGATCGCCGCGACGTCCACCGTCTCGGCGCCTGCGGCCTTGCACGTGTCCAGCACGCGGAGAAGCAGCCCCGTGGGCACTTCCCGGTCCGCCTGGATCACCACGCGTCTTGCAGACATGTCCTTCAGGGCCGCCTCGATGGGGGCGGCCTCGTCGGGGGCGATGACCCGCCCGGCCACGTGCACCGTGCCCGTCTTGGTGATGGCCACCGGGAGGTATCGGGTGGTGACCGGCTCGGCGGATCGGCTCTCGGGACGGTTGACGACCACGCCGGCGTCCTGGACGAAGCTCGTCGAGACGATGTAGAAGATCAGGAGGATGAAGACCATGTCGATGAGCGGGGCCATCTCGATGGTCGCGCCCGTGCCCGTCGGCCGCCGTCCTGTCAGCACGCCCCGGCGCATCACGGTTCCTCCCGGTCCTTGCCGGCCGCGTGAAGGAGGCCCGCGAGCTTCTCGGTCCGGCGCAGGAGGACCTGCTCGGCCAGCAGGCCGGACGCCGCGATCGCCAGGCCGTACTGCGTCGTCACCAGGGCCTCGCGGATGCCCTTGCTCATCTCCGTCACGTAGCCGCCCTGAAGGACGCTCTGGAACGTGTTGATGATCCCGGTCACCGTGCCGAGCAGCCCCAGGAGGGGCGCCACGACAATGCACGCCCGGATCAGGGCCATGTGGCGAAGCCCCGCGAGCCTCATCGCCTGCGGCGCCGTCTCGCCGACGGGGGCGCCTGCGGCGGCGGCGGCCCGCATCTGCGCTCCCGTGGCCAGCAGGCGCTCGAAGATCAGGAAGCACAGCAGCGCCGCCAGCGCAGCCAGGGCGATCATGACGTACCCGCCGCTTGCGAACCATGTCCAGACGTCCGTCATGGTGTCTGGCCTTCCTCGTGGATCCCGAAGGCCTGGATCGCGTTGTGCTCGAGCGTCGATTCGCGGCGCTGGACCCAGCGGCCCAGCCAGGCGTGGGCCAGCAGGAGCGGGATCGCCACCATCAGCCCGAGCTGTGTCGTGATGAGGGCCTCGGAGATGCCGCCCGAGAGCAGCCTCGGGTTGCCCGTCCCGGCCACCGAGATCGTATCGAACGTGGCGATCATGCCCGAGACCGTGCCCAGCAGCCCCAGCAGGGGCGCGACCCCGGCCAGCGCGCCCAGGAGCGACAGAGACCGCTCCAGCTTGGGCGCTTCGGCGAGCAGGGCGGATTCCATGGCGTCCTCCCGCTCCTGGCGGCTCTTGCCCGCCGACTGGACGCCGGCCAGCAGCACGCGGGCCGTCGGCGTCCGCGGCGCGCCCGCCGCGGCGCGGGCGGCCGGAAGGTCCCGCCGACCCAGGCAGCCCAGCACGTCCGCCATCAACACCGGCCGGGGGTTCGTGCGGACAAGATAGAAGATCCGCTCCAGGGTCAACAGCAGGCCCATGGCGCCCACGACGATGATGGGGTAGATGAACATCCCGCCGGCGGCGAGCCACGCGGCGACGCTCTTCGGCTCGGTCGCCGCGCGGTCGATCAGCGATCCGTCCACGTCGACGGGCAGGCGGGCGAGGTCGCCTCCGGCCGCGGCACGCACGGCCCGCACCTGGTCCTCCGCGAGGTAGGGGCCGGCCACGAGCTTCCTGCCCTCGGGCAGGAGGCGAAGCAGCCCGCAGGTCTCGCGCGTCCGGCCGCAGGCGTAGGCGGCGTAGGCGCCCAGGCGGAGCACGGTGGCCGTGGTCTGCCTTCCGTCCCGCCCGATGACGGCCTCCTGGGCGGTGGTGACCTCCAGGTCGGCCTCGATGCGTGCGAGGCGGCCGGCGAAGCCCTTCCAGATCGCCTGCTCCATCGCCTCGGTCGCTGCGTTCGGATCGACGGCTGCCCCGGAGGAGCCCGACGCCTGGGCGATCAGGCTGCGGATGCGGTGGGAGGTCAGCAGGGCCGTCCGCTCCAGCTCGGCCGCCGTCTCCTCGAGGCGCTTGAGCGACTCCTGCGCCTTGGCGGCGGCGGCCTTGGCGGCGGCCAGCGCGTCGTAGGCCCGCTGCAATCCCGCGGCAAGGGCCTTCCGCTCGGCGAGGTGGCGTTTGCGCGCCTCGGCGAGGTCCTTTTCCGCCGCCGCGCGGGCCGCCTTGGCCCGTTGGAGCAGCTCGTCGGCCGAGACGGCCCACGACCGGCTCGCCGGCCAGGCAATGCCCGCCAGAAGCGCGAACGTCGCAATGTGAAACGCTCGTTTCATGGGCGGCTGGACGCTGCGGGCTCGGTTCTCTTCACGCGGCCCACGGGCAGGAGCACCCAGTCCGGCGTGCCCCGGCCCTCGACGATCGCAAACGCCTTCTTGACGGCCTCGATGTCCCCGGGCGCGGCTGCCGGCAGGAGGATCAGCTTCCCGCCGGTCACAGAGGCCGTGCCTGCCCGCCGGCCGTCCAGTGTGATCCACCACCCGGCCACGCCGCCGACCCGGAGGAGCTTGACGGTGGCCGAGCGCCCCTCGAGCGCCCCCTGGACGATCTCGACGCTGGAGGACTTCGCCCGCCGCTCGGCGTCGTCGATTCTCTGGGCCCCGGCCGCCAGGCGCCGGGCCGGGTCGGTGATCCCCGCGGCGCGGTCCGGCGGCACCAGGCCCGGCAGGGAGCCGCCTGCCAGCTTCGCCAGCGCCTTCTCCAGGCGCTCGCAGAGCGCGTCGACCATGGCCTCGACGAGCTTGAGGCGCCGGCGCATCGCCTCGCGTTGGGCCGCCTGCTTTCGGAGTTCGGCCTCGGCGTGCCCGGCCTTGGCGGCAATCGCCTCGAACCGCTCCGCCTCGCCGCGAACGGTGGACTCCAGGAGCTGGAGCTTCTCTCTTTCGAGCCCCCAGGCCTGCTGTTCCTTCAGGAGTTGCGTGCGTGCGGCGTTTGCGGCGCGCAGCTCCACCGCCACCTGCTCGGGCGTCGAGAGCTTGGGCTTTTCGGCAGGGCGTTCCGCGCCGCCGAGGGGGCCAAGGAGCAGCAGCGGCACAAGCCAGGCGGCGCGGCGGCTCCAGGACCCGGCGAGTTGCTCGATAATCGAGATCCCTGGGGACATCCTGCCCAACATCCTATCCTTTATCCGCGGCAGGCTTGCGAAACTCAAGCCAGATTCCGTAGTTCACGTCCTGCCCGCCGGGCGGCTTGGGGACCTCGACGCGGAAGTTGCGGACGTGCAGTTCCGTCATGGTCTTGCCGAGGGCGTCGGCCTCCTTCCGGCGGTCGTACTTCGGCCCGCCGCCCTGCTTCGCGCGGATTCGCCTGGCCATCTCGACCGGCAGGTCCCGCGAGAACCCGCGCCCCACGTAGGCGACGCCGCCGGGCTTCAGCACGCGGTAGATCTCCTCGAGGCCCTTCTTGCGGTCCGACCAGAAATGATACGAACCGCGGGAGACGATGACGTCCGCGTAATCGTCCCGGAACGGGAGCCGGACGGCGTCGGCCCGGACGGCGCTGACGCGATGGCCGAAGCCGGCCGCCTCCGCCAGCCGGAAGAAGTGCCCGAAGAAGTGCGGGTTGATGTCGACGTTGATCCAGTGCAGGGCGGTCCGCTTGCAGAGCTCGACGATCAGCGTGCCCGGCCCGCTGCCCACGTCGATGCCGACGCCCTTCTTCCCGGCGAGCCGGTAGTCCCCGGCGATCTGCGCCGCCAGCGGCGCGTAGACCGGCGCCAGCGTCCCGCGGCTGGCCCGGACCATCCCCTCGGCGCTTCGTTCCTGCCGGGCGTCCGCCTCGGGCGCGATCGGGGCGGCCTGGAAGCCGCCTCGTCGCCAGGCGGCCCGGCTCGCCGGGCCCTTCAGGAAGAGCAGGAGCCGCTCGGCCAGGGCCGGCTCGGGCGAGAAGCGAAACCGCACGGCGACGATGTTGACCTTCACGTTCCGCGCGGGGGGGATGGCGATGGTGTCGAGGCGGCCGGCCAATCGCTCGGCCGCCGAGTCCCAGACGACCGCGGCGTCCAGCAGCCCCCGCTCGATCAGCTCGGGCGCGGTTCGCAGCGTGGGCCGCGGGCCGCCCGGCTTCGCCGCCGCCGGCGCCAGCTCGATGCGGTTCCGCGAGAGAAGCTGTCGCGTCGCTTCGCCCACCTGGCAGCCGTTGGGGTCCTCCACGTACACCCGGATGCCCGGGCGGGCGAGGTCCTTGAGCTCGCCAATGCCCTTGGGATTGCCCTTGGCGACGAGGATGGCCAGCCGGTGGAAGGCGACGGGCAGCTTGGCGGCCGCGAGGTCCCGCCGCTCGATGGTGCGCACGTGGCGGAGGTCGGCGGCGACGTACACGTCCGCCCGGCGCCGATCGAGGCAGGCCCTGAGCGCTGCCCCCGACGAGCCGGACTGGTACCTCACCCGAACATCGGCCTGCTTCTCGAAGGCGGGGATGAGCTCCTCCAGCACGCCTCCGACGTGTCCGCCGGAGAAGACCGTCAGCTCGGGGGGGCGTTTCTCCGCGGCCCCGGCCGGCAGGCACCAGCACGCCGCCAGCGCCGCCCACAGCAAGGCCGATCTTCGCATCCTTCGATCCTCCGCGGCGCGCCGGCCGGCGGTCAGAACTTAAAGCCCAACCCCGTCTTGAACCGCCTGCCCTCGTCGGGATAGCCGTTGACGGTGGAGAAGGTCCTGTCGCAGATGTTCTCCACGCCGAAGAAGACGTAGTGCTGCCTCTCCTTGCCGAAGTGGTAGGTCACCTTGGCGTCGACCTCGGTGAAGGCGCCGAGGTTGGCCGGGTCGCTCTTGCTCTCCAGGAACCGGTCGTTCTCGTAGGCCGAGACGTGCTTGGTGAACACCGAGAGCTCCAGGCCCTTCCACAGCCAGGACACGCCGCCGCCGAAGACGAACTCGGGCGCTTCCTTGTCGCGGACCCAGTCGCCGTCGGCGCTCTCTCGGCGGGACTGCATCCCCACGCCGTTGAAGAAGAACTGAAAGCCGCTGTCGAACCGCTTCGAGCGGACGTCCAGCTCCAGGCCGTAGCTGTCGCGGTCGGCGTTCTCGTAGAGGCCGAACTCCATACCCGTCTGCGGATTGGTGACCTTCGTGCCGGTCAGCAGCGCGGCGTCCTTCTGGCGGACGTAGAAGGCGGTAAGCGACGCCTCGCCGAAGGCGTCCCACTGCCTTTTGATACCGAGGTCGAACTTCGTCCGCCTCTCCGTGCCCGGGCGGTCGAGGTCCTCGTCGAGGATGCCGGGCTTGGCGGCGATCTGGCCGATGGCGAAGTTGCCGTGCAGCGACCACTTGTCCGTCAGCGCGTACGACGCCCCGGCCGTGAGGGTCTGGAGGGGGTCCTCCCACTCGTTCTCCACGTCCTCGACCTGCCGGAGGGCCTTGGACTGCGCTCCCTCCACGTTGAAGCCGCCGAACTTGTCCACGCGCGTGTGCGTCAGGCGGTAGCCGACGTTCACGTCGAGCTTGCCGAAGTCGTGCTCGTCGACGACGACGCCCGAGTACGTGCTCAGGTCGCCGCGCCGGCCGACGTAGAACCGCTTGCCGGTCGGCGAGACCCAATGGTTGAACATGCCGCCGAAGCGCAGAACGTTCTGCTCGCCGATCTTCAGGCTCTGGATGACGCGGGTGCCGTATTCGTAGTCGCGCTCGGTCCAGTCGTCCTCCCCGACGCGGTCGCCGAAGAAGCGGCGGTAGGCATAGCTGCCCGTGATCTCCGTCGAAGCGCGGTCCGACGCCTCGTACCGCGCCTTGCCCACCAGCAGGTACATCGTCATCGGGTCGTAGTGGTCCCGCCGCGCAAGCAGGTTCGCATTGGCGGGCGGGCGGGCCCGCTTCAGGTAGCGCTGGCCGTGAAAGCCGTAACCCGTCAGGCTCAACGTCAGCGGCCGCGTCGGCCTGTAGACGATCCGCCCATAGAAGTTCCCGATGTTCTCCTCGGCGTTCCAGTCGTCCGGGCCGTCGGTGTGGCGAAAGCCGATCCCCACGCCGTAGGAGAGCTTCTCCCCCACGGGCTGGCCGTGGCTGAGGTTCGTCAGCCACGTGTTGAAGCGGCCGTACTCGACGTCCAGGCGCGTTTCCGGCTTCGTGTACGTCCTCGGGACGACGTGGATGAGCCCCGTCATGCCGCCCGGGCCGAGCAGCAGGGCGCTGCTGGAGCGGACCAGCTCGATCCGCTCGACGTTGGCCGCGTTGAAGAAGTAGTTGGTCTCGTGGAACTCCCGCTGCCAGGCGCCGTCGACGACGTACGCCGGGTAGGGATACCGCTGCCCGCGTACGGAGAGGAACTGCTTGACCTTTCGCCCGCGCGTCTCCGTCCACGCTCCGGGCGTGTACTTCATGGCGTCCACGAGCGAGTAGGCGTCCAGCCAGCGGATCTCCTCCCTGCCCACGACCGTCGTGGCCGTCTCCAGGCCCGGAGATTCCGTCAGCGGGCGCTTGAGAAGGTCCCGCGGCGGCATGGCGGTGAAGACGGACTTGTCCCCCTGCTCGACCGGGGGCTTCCTGCCCGTGATGACGACGGGGGGCAGCTCGTGCTCGGCGGGCTTTTCGGCCGCCTTCTCGTCCGCCGGCTTGGTGGTAGGCTGGCTCGTTGGGGCATCCTCCTGCCCGTGAAGCGCCGCCGCCAGGAGCCCAACGGTGAGCATGCCGCATACGAGCCGGCGGACCGTGCGTTTCGCTTCCCTTGTCATCCCGCTTCCTTTCTTTCTCTCTCGCCCCCAATGACGCTAACACGAATGCCCCTGCCGCGCAGCAGAAGGACGGCGCCCTACGGCGTCCGAAGCGCTATGGCGCGGACGATGCCGTCGTGAGTCTTGATGTAGCCGGTGCCCCCGATCCGCCGGAACGCGTCGCAGGAGCGTATGCCGGTGATCTCCCACGCCGTCCTGCCCGTATGTTCGTCCAACGCGACCAGGCGGCCGGGCTTCGTGGAATCCACGAAATGGATCAAGCCCCCCGCGCGGGTCAGCGGGCCGCAGCCGTCCGCGGGCCGGGTCCAGAGCGGCCGGCCCGTGCGGTTGTCGAATGCCCGAATGTCCAGGCCCCGAAGGTAGACCCCGTCATCGCTCGCCAGCAGGTGCCGGACCTCGCCGGTGGTCTTCTGCCAGCTCAGCTCGCCGCTGGCCATGTCCATGCAGACCAGCCGCCAGCCGCGGGCGCGACGCCTGTGGACGAAGTAGATTCTCCCGTCGGCGAGGGCCAGCAGGGGCCTGCCCGTGCCTGGGGCGCGGCCTTGGAGCTCTCGCCGCCAGCGTTTCCGGCCCGATCCGGTCTCCACGCAGTGCAGGGCCGTGCCGCTGACGACGTACAGGTCCTCACCGTCCACCGCGGCGCAGGACAGCGGACCCTCCCCGGCGATCGAGCGGGTCCATATCGTCTCGCCCCTGCTGGAGTCGAGCATGTGGATCGTGGCGTGAGTCGTCCAGCAGACCCGCCCGCCGCCGATCGGGACGGGGCGGCACGGGCCGGCAAGGCGGAGAGGACCGCCCCCCGAGTATCGCCACACCGTCTCTCCGTTGCCGGCGTCCAGTGCGACCACCTCGGTCTTGCCCGGGCCCCCGGCGGCCAGGCAGTAGACCCGGGATTCGTCCGCGGCAAGATAGCCGTGGCTTCGCAGCTCGGAACGCCACCGCCGCTCGCCCGTCGTCGTATCGATCGCCGCCACGTGGGCGCCGGCCTCCTCCGTGTGGAGCAGGTACATGGTCGAGCCCCGCACCACGACCCCGTCGGCGAGGGAGGCGGGAACCGATTGGGCGCCCTGATAGCGCCACCTCTCCGGCATCGCCTCGGCATCGCCGACGGCGACAGTCCCCGGCGAATGGGCCGCGATCGGCCGGGACCCGCCGGTTGCGGGCTTCCACACCGCCCAGACGGCCGCGGCCGCCAGCAGCGCCGCCGCCATCGATCCGGCGGCCGCGACGAGCCGCCTGACGCGGGGCCGCCGGCTTCGTGCTCGAATCTCGGCGGCGAGTGCGGATCGGATCGCGCGCACGGCCGCCGGCGTCGGCGCAGGCGCGCCTCGCCTGATCTCGCCGACAAGCAGGCGGTATTCCGCCGCAGCCGCCCGGCAGGTCGAGCATTCCGCCAGGTGCGATTCGACGTCCGCCTCCCGCGCGCTGGAAAGCCCTCCCAGCACAAGCAGCTCAAGTTGCCCGCGTGCCTCGGCACACTTCATCGGTCTCTCCGGTCCCTGCCGCCTCCGCCAAGCAATACGCTCGGCTCGCCGGCTGGGGGACATCTTCCGACCTGAAAGTCAGGCTACAGCGTCCTCCTCTGCCGGGTTCCGTGCGCCCGGGCGCGCCCGGCGGCGCCGCGGCGCCTGCGGGACGTAATGCCCCTCGCGAAGCCGCCGCAGGCCTCGCTGGGCGCGCTTCTTGGCGGCCTCCTCGGAAATGCCAAGCGCCGCCGCCACGTCGCGAAACGCCAGGTCGTGTACGATTCGCAGCGTCAGGACGGCCCGCTCGCCCTTCGGCAGCCTGGCCAGGAGGTCCGGCGAGCCCGACGGATCATGCCGCAGCCGCCCGCCCGGCTGGCCGCCGCGGCTGGCGAGTCCCTCCAAGAGCTTTGCGCGTCTCGCCCGGCGGCGGAGCATGTCCGTGCAGAGGTTCCGCAGGATCGTGTAGAACCAGCTCGAGAACGGTTTGGAGGGGAGGTACCGATCCCGCCCCCGGATGACGCGGAGAAAGGCCTCCTGCACGGCGTCCTCCGCCAGGGCATGATCCGAGAGGATCTCCTGCGCCGCCGCCAAGGCCGGAGGGAGAAAACGCCAGACGATCTGCTCGAACGCCTCCCCGTCGCCCTGATCCTGAAACCGGGCCATGAGCCCTTCGGCGGATGTCTCGTGCTTCTCCGGCATCGTGCCTCCCACGAAGCTTCAAGGCCTTTTCAATGGGGAGGTTCCGCTGGAAACGATCGGCCGGTGCGGCTGGGCGGCGGTCCGGACGGCCCGGGCGGTCCGGCTTCCCGTCCGCCGGCGGAGGAGCCGCCGGTGTTCGTTCAGCACGTCGCGCTGGCCGGGGTCCTCCGCGAGGTTGACCATCTCGCCGGGGTCCTTCTGAAGGTCGATGAGCTGCTCGGGATGCCGGCCCGAATCGTACGCGCTGTACTTGTAGCGATCGGTCCGGACCATTCCCCCGAGCTGGCTTTCGACGGCCAGGTGCTTTCGCCAGGACGCCGGCCGGCGGCCCTCGGCCAGGGCGCGGACGCTCAGCCCGCCGAGCGCCTTCGGCCCGGCGATGCCGGCGTAATCGCACATCGTGGGAATCAGATCCAGGCCGTTGGAGACCAGGTGGTTGCGGTCGACCAGCCCGCCTCGAGTCACGCCCTTGTAACTGACGATGAAGGGGACCCGCGAGGCCTCCTCGTAGAACACGGTCTTGTGCTCCATGCGATGGGCGGAGTCCATCTCGCCGTGATCGCTGGTGAAGACTACGAGGGTGCTCTCTTCGAGCCCCGCCTCCCGTAAGGCCCGGAGGACCTTGCCGATCTGGGAATCGACCACCTCGGTGAGCCGGCAGTAGGCCCATCGGTGCAGCCGCCATTTTTCCTTCGACCACGTCTTGCGGGCGTGATACTTGAAGGGCCTCTCCTGGAGGAGCTTCGTGATGGCCTCGGGCTCGGCGGGCGGGATCTCGTAGTTGTCCGGCAGCGGGGGGCAGTGTTTCTCGTGGAACTCCTGCCGCGAGACGCCCTCGGGGAGCTTCATCGCCTCGACGAGCGGGGCGGGCACGCGGCGCGGCTTGTGGTCGTTGATGGCCATGTAGCAGATGTCGTGCGGATTGATGAACGAGGCCACCAGCAGGAACGGCTTGTCGTGCGGCCTCTTGAGAAACTCCACGCAGGCGTCGGCGAGCTTCCAGCGCTGGTCCCTCGAGATGGCGTCGAAGCCCATGGTCTTGGGGCTCATGCCTCTCGGCAGGTGCACCTTCCCGCCGTAGGCCGTCTCGTAGCCGGCGTTCCGGAAGACCCAGCCCATCGACTGCTCGAGGATAGCGTTGGGGATCGGCCCCTTGGCCCCGGCGTTCGAGCGGATGCCGCAGACGCTGGGCATCCGTCCGGTCATCATGCCGAACCGCGACGGCAGGCATACGGGGTTGGTGCAGTAGGCCAGCTCGAACCGCGCTCCGGCGGCCGCAAGGCCGTCCATCGCCGGCGTCTTGACGTATCGGTTGCCCGCGCAGCTCAGCATGCCGGCGTGCTGCTGGTCGGTCACGATGAACAGGATGTTCGGCCGGCGGCGGCGGGCCTTGGGCTCGGCGCCCCGGCAGAGGTGGTTCAGCGCCAGGGCCCCCGCCCCGGCGGCCGCGGCCCGGAGGAATCGGCGGCGGTGCATCGGTTGCTCCTTGTAAGCACTTCCCGTTCAGGGTCCCGGCCGCCGGTCGTCCGATCGCCGCGGCCGGGCGCCAGGCGGTGCCCGGCTGCGGGATTGTACCGCGCCGCGGGGCCCGGGCGGCGCCGATAAACCGCGCCGCCGCGTCGTGCAATAGGTTTTCCGGCGGCCGGTTATACTATGATGAGGCCGGGCCGGTGCAAAAACGCGGCATCGAGCGGGGAAGAAAACCGCCTGGCCAGGGAACTATACCTTTAGAGACAGACGAGAGACTTTGGCGACGGAACCATCCCCATGCCGCGACAGCGACGCCCAACTGGTCCGGCGTGCCCGCCGGGGCGACGATTCGGCCTTCCACGAGCTGGTGGACCGGCACGCCGGGCGGCTGTTCGGCCTGGCGGTCTCGCTGCTGGGCAACTCGGCCGACGCCGAAGACGTCCTCCAGGAGACGCTGGCCGGGGCGGTGCGGGGCCTGGGCGGCTTCCGAGGGCACGCGTCGGTGAAGACCTGGCTGACCCGGATCCTGGTGAACAAGGTCGCCCGGCTTCGCAGGTCGCAGCGCCTTCGCAGGGCGGCGCCCCTGGAGGAAGCCATCGAGGCGCCGCAGGGCGATCCGCCCACCGGCGCCACGGCGACCGGGCGGGCCGACATACGAATGGACGTGGCGGCCGTGCTGACGAGGCTCTCTGAGCAGCATCGGGCCGTCATCCTCCTGCGAGAGATGCAGCAGATGAGCTACGAGGAGATGGCCGACGCGCTCGGCGTTCCACGCGGGACGGTCGAGTCGAGGCTGTTTCGGGCAAGACAGAGACTCAAGGAGCTGCTGAAGGACTACCTGCCGTGAGCGGCTGTGAGAACATCCGAAGGATCGGGGCGTACCACGACGGCGAGCTGCCGGGCGCCGAGCGCGACGAGCTCGAACGGCACATCCGCCGGTGCGACGACTGCCGGCGGGAGCTTCGGCGGCTGGAGGCCCTGTCGCGGTGGCTGGCGTCGGCGCCGCGGCCGGAGGTCCCCGCGGAGGTGCTCGAGCGCCTGCGCAGGAGCATTCGGCCGAGGCGGGACCGCATCGTTCTGAGGACGGCCGGGTCGCTGACGGCGGCGGCCGCGGCGGTGCTGATCGCCTGCTCCGCGGTGCTCTGGCAGCGCTGGCAGGCCGGGACGAGGCAACTCGGCCCCGATTGGGGCGAGACCGCCCTGATCGCCACGTCCCCGCAGGCGCCCGGATCGGACATCGTGGGCGAAACCGAGACCGAGCCCGACGTCGACGTGGAGATCATCCGGTCCATCCTGGGCGGAGCAACCGGCGGAAACGGGTACGAAAATGAATAAGATCGCACTTATCGTGATGGCGGGCTTCGCGTTGGCATTCGTCGCCGGCGGATCGGTCGGGATGCTGGCCGGGCCCGAGGTCCCCGCCGGGCCGCCGCGCGGGCCTGGCGAGTGGCTCGTTCGTGAGCTCCAGCTCGCCCCCGAGCAGCGCCGGCAGATGCGGGAGATCTGGTCCGTCCTGGACGAAGCGGATATCCGGCGGCGACAGCACGAGCTGATCCAGCGGCGCGACCAGGCCATCCAGGAAACGCTCACCGAGCAACAGCGAACGCAGTATCGGCAGATCGTCGAGGAGTTCCGCCGCGGCCAGGAGGAAATCCACCGCGACATGCGGAGTCGCATGGAGCGGGCCGTCCAGCGAACCAAGGAGATCCTCACGCCCGAACAGGCCAAGCGGTACGAGGAGATTCGCTGTCGCAGGCTCCGCGGCGGGCCGGGCCGTCACGGGCCGGGCCGTAAGCCGTCGGGCGGGCCGTTCGGTCCCGGGCGCCGCGGCGGGCCGCGCACCCGGAAGGCTCCCCGTGGCCGGTTCCACGACGGCCCCGGGCCTTTCGGAGGTCAGCATCTGCCTGGTGGCCGCCTCCGCCCCCGGCGCGGCGAAGACGGCCGCACCGAAGCGCCGAACTCGACGCAGCACCAGTGAATCGCAGACGAAGCACGAGACGTCAACAGCGTGAATGGGTATCGGAACAGGACGGTGTAGCAGCAGAAGGAGAACGGACATGAGAAGGTATCTGGCAATCTGTGGAATCGTGACGTTGGCCATGGCGGTGACGGCCTGGGCCCAGGACCCGCCGGAGAGGGAGGACCCGCCCCGCGGCGGCCGCCCCGGCTGGGGCTTTGGCATGCGACGCGGCCGTGGAGAGCGACCCGCTGCTCCTCCGGAGGCCGCACGCGACGAGCGCGACGAGGCGAGGGGGCGCGGCCCTCGGGACGATATCGCCGGCCGGATGGCGGCCCGGCGCCGCGCGGAGGAATCGAAGGCGGCCCCGTCTTCCCGGCGTGGCGAATCGCGTGGCCGCCGGGTGGGCCCCGGGCGGGAGCGAGGTCCCGGTCGCGGCGGTTTCGGTCAGGGCGGGGCGATGATGGGCCGCGGGCGCCCCGGCGGCGATCGCCAAGGCCCGGCGATGGGTCGTGGCCCGATGCGCGGTCGCGGCGGTCCCGGCCCGATGATGGGCCGCGGGCGCGGTCCCAGTCGCGGCGGCCCGATGATGGGCCGTGGTCGCGGTCCCAGTCGCGGCGGCCCGATGATGGGCCGTGGTCGCGGTCCCAGTCGCGGCGGCCCGATGATGGGCCG
>CAYRVX010000002.1:45459-79721 GCA_964427875.1 uncultured Planctomycetaceae bacterium | reverse complement strand
CGCGGCGGCCCGATGATGGGCCGTGGTCGCGGTCCCAGCCGCGGCGGCCCGATGATGGGCCGTGGTCGCGGTCCCTGCCGCGGCGGCCCGATGATGGGCCGTGGTCGCGGTCCCAGCCGCGGCGGCCCGATGATGGGCCGTGGTCGCGGTCCCTGCCGCGGCGGCCCGATGATGGGCCGTGGTCGCGGTCCCAGTCGCGGTCGTGGCGGCCCGATGATGGGTCGTGGTCGCGGTCCCAGCCGCGGCGGTCCCGGTCCCCAGATGGGCCCCGGCCCGCGGCCTGGTCGCGGGGGTTCCGGCGCCGGCCCCATGAGGGGTCCCGCCCCGAGACCTGGTTTCGGCCGAGAGGCCGGCCCCCCGCGTGGCGGGCGGCCCGGCCCACACCCGCCCTGGCCGAGGTTCTGATCGGCGAAGAATATCGGCGCGGCACGGTCACCTGCCGCGGGGAAGGCGAGACTTTGGCCGTCAGCGGGTGACTGTGCCCCTTTTTCCAGACGTGCCGCCACAGCGGCCCGGACGGCGAGCCGTGGTGGGCGTGGGAAGGGCTGCTTGTCGATGAGCTCTGTCGTCGGGGGCGACCGGGCGCGGTTTTCTGCTTTGTGCAATCGGCTATGAATCCACCGGGCGGCGCGGGGCGCGTGGGCCCCGGCGGCGCCGGTTGGAAACCACCTGACTGGACGAGAGGAGAAGTCCCATGAGACGCTGGACAATTCTGCTGGCAGGCATCATCACGTTGGCGATGTTGGCGCACGTTGTGACGGCCCAACCGGAAGGCGGCGAGAAACAGCGCCCCGGCCGGGGGGCACGTCTGCGACGTCCCGGAGGAGATCCCGGCCGGCCGGGCGGCCGACCCGAGGGGGCCGAAGGCCGAAGGCGACAGTCTCTCTCCCCGCTGATGCGGGTCCTGGACGCCAACAGGGACGGCAAGCTCTCGGCCCAGGAGATCGACAACGCCAAGGCGGCCCTGCTGACGCTGGACAAGAACGACGACGGCGAGCTGACCCGTGAGGAGCTGCGCCCCCGCAGGCCGGGCGGCGAGGGCGAGAAGGCCGCGGGCGAGGGCCGCGAAGGCAGAGGCGGGCGGGGAGGCCGCAGAGCGAAAGGCGGCCGCGAACGATCCGGGAAACGCCCGCGCGGCGGCGCGGCGGAGTGATCCGCACCCGCGGGGACCGTCAGACAGGGAGACGCAAACGTGAAACGGTACTGGACGTTGCTTGTGGTGGTGGGGCTGTCGTTGGTTCTGGCGGCTTCGTGGCTCGTCGCGCAGGAGAGAAGGGAAGGTGCCGCCAGGAGGCCTGGCGGCGACCGTCGGCCCGGCGGCCCGGGGATGATGGGCGGCCGCCGGCCGGGCGGACCCGGCCCCGGCGGCATCCCCATGCCGAGGATCCCGGACCTGACGGCCGAGCAGAGCAAGCAGATCACCAAGCTCCGCGAGGATGCGATGAAGGAGATCCGCAGGATCCAGGAGCGGATGTACGGGAACGTCAGGAAGCTCCTGGACCCGGACCAGGCCGAGGCCTTCGATGAGGGCCGCCGGAGAATCACCCATCGCGGTCCGGACCCCGGGGTGATCCTCACCGACGAGCAGAAGAAGGTCCTCGACGATGCCAGGGCCCGGGCCGCGAAGGCCGAAGACCCCCGGGGGCGGGGCGAGATCATCAGAGAGGCCATCGAGAAGATCAGGGCCTCTTACACGGAAGAACAGAAGAAACGAGCTGAGGAGTTCAGGCAGCGCTTCGGCGGCCGCAGGGGCGAAGGTCCCCGTCGCGGCGGCCCCGACCGTCGCGGCGGCCCTGACGACGATCGCCTGCCCCGGCGGGGCGACTCGGAGTAATCCGCGGCAGCGACAAGGCTGTTGACAGGTCCGATCTGCCCTCGCGGGGAGCAGATGGTCAGCGACGGATCTCGCTTCCCACGAGGGCAGGAGTTTGCCTGTTCGCACACAGGTCGCTGCTGGAGTACAATCCCCGTTCTTATTGGCAACCCGTTGATCTGATGGGAGAGATTCGATGAGAAAGATGACGATTGGACTCATGGGAGCGTCGGTGATCGCGCTGCTGACGTGCGCCACGGTGGTCGCGCAGCCGGGGCGCGGCGGATTCCGCTTCCCGCAGCACCCGCTGATGACCGCGCTCGACGCGGACAAGAACGGCGAGATCTCTTCGGAGGAGATGGCCAATGCCACGGCGGCCCTGAAGAAGCTCGACGGGAACAAGGACGGCAAGCTGGCCCGCGGCGAGGTGGACCCGCGGGCGGGCCGGTCCGGCCGTCCGGGCATGCGGCCGGGCGGTCGGCCCCCACGCGGCGGGTCGAGCGCGGCCTTCGGCAGCACGCCGATGCCGAAGAACGACGAGGAGAAGAAGATCCTCGCCGTGCTCGACGACATGGACAGGAACCAGCGCAGGGGCATGATGAACGTCCCGAAGGCCGACGGGCGTCTGCTGCGGCTGTTCGCCGAGGCCGTCGGGGCGAAGCACGTCGTGGAGATCGGCACGTCCAACGGGTACTCGGGCATCTGGCTCTGCCTGGCCCTGCGGAGAACGGGGGGGAAGCTGACGACCTACGAGATCGACGCCCGCCGGGCGGGGCTCGCCCGGGAGAACTTCAAGCGGGCCGGCGTGGAGGAGATCGTCACCCTCGTCGAGGGGGACGCCCACAAGGAAGTCCCGAAGCTGAAGGGGCCGATCGACGTCCTCTTCCTCGACGCGGACAAGGAAGGCTACATCGACTACCTCAACAAGCTCCTGCCGCTCCTGCGTCCGGGCGGGCTGGTCCTGGCCCACAACATGAGCACGCGCCAGGCCGACCCCAGGTACGTCAAGGCCATCACCACCAACGCCGACCTGGAGACGATCTTCCTCCACATGCAGGGCGCCGGCGTCGGCGTGACGCTCAAGAAACGCTGAGGACGCCGACGGGTCGCGCGTGCACATCGCAGCCGTGGAATGGCAAGCTAAGACACAGCGCCCGGAGATCTCCTTTTCCTCTACAGGGAGGCGCCCGATGACAGGTCGAGTAACTCAAGCTGCCGTGATCGTGTGGTTGTGTCTGATGCCGGCCCTGGCGGCGTATGCGGCCCAGAAGGCCCGGCCGCCGCGGACCGACGGCCAGCGGAAGCAGCGTGCGGCCGAGCGCGCGAAACAGCAGTCCGAGCAGTTCTTCGCCCGCAACGACCGCAACAAGGACGGCAAGCTCTCGCGCGACGAGGTGCCCGAAGGCGCCCGGCGGGTCTTCGACGCCGTGGACACCAACAAGGACGGTGCCATAACCCCGGATGAGGACACCGCCTTTCGCGCCGCGCGTGCCGCCCGCGGTGGCGGGCGCCGGCCCGGCGGGGCCGCGCGCCCCGCGCCCGATGTCGCCGACGTAAAGTACGGGCCGCACGCGAGGAACGTCCTGGACCTGTGGCTCGCCAAGAGCGAGAAGCCCGCCCCGCTGGTGATCTACTACCACGGCGGGGGCTTCCGCGGGGGCGATAAGCGCA
The DNA here is from genome assembly GCA_964427875.1 of uncultured Planctomycetaceae bacterium. Classification (GTDB taxonomy): domain Bacteria; phylum Planctomycetota; class Phycisphaerae; order SM23-33; family SM23-33; genus CAYRVX01. The sequence goes on along the minus strand of CAYRVX010000002.1, from coordinate 76,237 downwards.
CGATCAACCCCACGCTGCTCAAGCAGCTCCTCGCCGGCGGCGTGTCCGTAGCGGCGGTGAACTACCGGCTCACGAACACGGCGCCCTTCCCCGCGCAGATGCACGACTGCGCGAAGGCACTCCAGTTCATCCGCCACAACGCGAAGAAGTACAACATCGACCCGAAGCGGGTCGGAGCGACGGGCGGCTCGGCCGGGGCGGGCATCTCGATGTGGCTGGCGTTTCACGACGACCTGGCCGACGCATCCAGCAAGGACCCCGTGGCCCGGCAGTCCACGCGGATCAGCGCAGCCGTCGTCTACGGCGCCCAGTCGTCCTACGATCCGCGATTCATCAAGAAGCTCTTCGACACCGACAAGGTCGAGAGCGCGCTGATCGCGCTGTTCGGCATGAGCAAGGCGAGCGACGTCGACGACCCGAAGTTCCATCCGCTGTTCGAGGAGGCCTCGGCGATCAACCACGCCACTCGCGGCGACCCGCCGGTCATGCTGTTCTACCCCCAGGCCAACACGCCCCTGCCGAAGAACTCCAGCGGCAGGCTGCACATCCACCACCCGAAGTTCGGCTTCGTGCTCAAGGAGAAGCTGGATAAGCTGGGCGTCGAGTGCGTGCTGAAGCTGCGAAAGGACTACCCCGACCGCAACCCCATCGATGAGTACGTCAAGTTCTTCTTCCGGAAGCTCGGCGTCAAGCCGAAGCCGTAGCCCGGCGGCTGTCCCGCCAGGAACGGCCGAACGCTTCTGTGCCCCAGGCGGTTTCTCTAGAGTATCGGAGCCGATTGAATGACATCGAACCAGCAGCCCACCGTCGTGCGTCACCTCTCGGTGGTCGATGCGATCTGCGTGATTGTCGGCATCGTCGTGGGCGCGGGGATCTTCAAAGCGCCCTCGCTGGTCGCCATGTTCACCGGCAGCGGGGGAGTGATGATGCTGACGTGGGTCGTCGGCGGGTTCCTGTGCCTCTGCGGGGCCCTCTGCTACGCCGAGCTGGCCACGGCCTACCCGAACGTCGGCGGCGAGTACATCTATCTCTCGCGGGCGTTCGGCGGGACGGTCGGCTTCTTCTTCGTCTGGGCGCGGACGACCGTCATCCAGACCGGCTCGATCGCCGCACTGGCGTACGTCTTCGGCGACGCCGTCGCCAGGCTCGGGGGATGGGAGTATCCCGCGTCGATGCTGTTCGCCCTGCTTGCCACTGTGGTCCTCACCGGGTGCAACGTGATCGGACTTCGGGCGGGCAAGTGGACGCAGAACCTGCTGACGGGCGCGAAGCTGATCGGCGTGCTGGCGATCGTGGTGGTGGGCCTGTTGATCGCGCGGCCGGCGGCGCCGGCGACCGCACCTGCCGCGACGGCGCCCGCAAGCACCTGGCCGAGCTTCGACGCGCTGGGCCTGGCGATGGTGTTCGTGCTCTATACCTTCGGCGGGTGGAACGAGTCTGCCTACGTGGCCGGGGAGCTGCGCCGCGAGCGCCGAAACATGCTGTGGGTGCTGCTGGGCAGCATCGGCCTGATCACGGCGCTCTACCTGGCGATTAATCTGGCGTACCTTCGCGTCTTGGGCATCGACGGCATGGCGGGGGCCAAGCAGGTGGTGGCCGCCGACGCGATGCAGCGGGCGCTGGGCACCGGCGGAGGCGTCGCCGTAAGCATCCTCGTGGCCGTCTCGGCACTGGGCGCCCTGGACGGGTGCATCTTCACCGGGTCCCGGGCCGTCTGTGCGCTGGGCAAGGACCACGCGGTCTTTCGCCCGCTGGGAAAGTGGCACGGGCGATTCCGCACGCCGGCCAACGCCATCGGCGTCCAAAGCGCCATCGCCGTGGTCGTGATCCTCGTGCCCCTCGTGAGCGAGGGACTCCGCGAGGACCCGGGCAAAGGCTTTGAAACGGCGGTGGCTTACACGATGCCGGCCTTCTGGACGTTCTTCCTCCTGACCGGCATCGGTCTGTTCGTGCTGCGCCTCCGCGACCGTGACGTGGCCCGGCCCTTCCGCGTGCCGCTGTTTCCCCTCACGCCGATAGTCTTCTGCGTCATGTCCGCCTGGATGCTCTACCGCAGCCTGGACTACAGGTTGGGCGGCGCGATGGTGGGCCTCTGCGTCCTGCTGGCCGGCGTGCCGGTCTACCTTCTCTGCCGCCTCCACAGGCCCGCCGCCTGAGGCGGCGCCTCCCGTCGTCGCGGCCGGCGCCGTGTGCTACCGCGCGGTCAGATCGTAGACGCGGCCGGGCTTCGCGGAGAACTCGGCCGTCGACGTCCCCACGCGGCGGACCTCGATCGCCCGCCCTCTCGACGTGATGTTGAGCCGGACGCCGCAGGTCACTCGACACGGGCGGCCCCGAGCCGATCGGATGCGTCCCGCGGTCAGCCTGCCGGCGGCCCATTCGACGTCCACGACGAACCCGCCGCGGGCCCTCAGGCCGCGGACGTGACCTGCCGGCCAGGCCTTCGGCAGCGCCGGAAGCAGGAGGATCTCTGAATCGCGGCTCTGCACGAGCATCTCGGCGATGCCGGCCGTGGCGCCGAAGTTGCCGTCGATCTGGAACGGCGGGTGATTGTCGAAAAGGTTCGGGTTGGTGCTCTTGCCCAGGAGCAACAGGACGTGCTTGTGCCCCTGGTCGCCGTCCAGCAGGCGCGCGTAGAAGTTGATGACCCAGGCCCGACTCCATCCGGTGTGGCCGCCGCCGTGGCTCAGCCGCCGCTCGATCGTCTTCCTCGCCGCCGCGAAGAGCTTCGCCTTCCGCGGCGTGATCTGCGCGAAGGGATGAAGCCCCATGAGATGAGACATGTGGCGATGGCCGGGATGGCCCTCCTTGTAGTCCTCGATCCATTCCCGGATCGTGCCGTCCTTCCCGATCCGCACGGGCGGGAGCTTCTCCAGGCAGGCCGCGAGCTTCCCGCGAAGGGGCTCGTCCCGCTTGAGGACCTCGCAGCCGCGGACGGTCGCCTCGAAGACGGCCCGGACGACGGCCATGTGATAGGTCGATCCCCGCGTGATCCGCACGGCCTTGCCGGTCTGGGGGTCGATGTAGCTGTTCTCCGGCGAGGTCGACGGGACGATGACCAGGCCGCCGCCGGGGTCCTCGACGAGGTAGTCGAGGAGAAACTCGCTGGCGCCCTTGAGGATCGGGTAGGCGCGGTCTCGCAGGAAGGCCTCGTCCCGGGTGAACTCGTAATGGCGCCACAGCGTCATCGCCATCCATGCCCCCGCCAGCGGGTCCAGCACGCCGTTCTGGAACTGCGAGCCGATCGTCGAGCCCCCCGGGGTCGTCCGCCCGAACAGGTTGACCGTGGTGAAGGCCACCCAGCCGTCCGCCCCGTACAGCTTCCGCGCGGAGACGCGCCCCTTGTCCGCCACGCGCGCCAGCCAGTCCGCCAGCGGGGCCATCGTCTCGGACAGGTTGCAGAGGTCCGCCGGCCAGTAGTTCATCTGGAGGTTGATGTTCAGGTGGTAGTCCGCCTCCCAGGGCGCCCACATGCGGTCGTTCCAGATCCCCTGGAGGTTGGCCGGGACCCGCCCGGGACGCCGCGAGCTGGCCATCAGCAGGTAGCGGCCGAACTGGAAATACAGGGCCGTCAGACCGGGGTCGTCGGCGCCTTTCTTCACGGCGGCCAGCCGCTCGTCCGTGGGCGGCTCGTCCTGCCCGGGCTTCCCGAGATCGATCGAGACGCGGTCGAAGAGCGACCGGTGCTCCTTGACGTGGTCACGGACGACGTCGGCCCAGGATTTCCGGGCCGCCTTTTCCAGAATGCCGTCGGCCACCGCACCCGGGTCGATCGACCGGTCGAAGCTCATCTTTTCGAGGCTGAAGTCGGTGGCCGCGGTGAAGAGGAGAACGGCCTCGTCGGCCCCGTCGATCAGCAGGGCGTCCCGGTCGGCCTTGACGGCCCCGCCCTTGGACCGCGCGAGCAGGCGCCCGGCGAACTTCATGTGCTTGCCGCCCGGCCCCGATCCGCCGCGGTTGTCGTCGTATCCCTCGGGCGCCGGGATGTCGACGATCTGGCCGTCCAAGTGCAGCCGGCCCGGCCCGGCCGCGGACACCTTCATGTCCTTCTTGCGGGTCAGGCGGACTCTCGCGCGGAGGGCCCCGGGCTTGTCGGCGGAGAGGCGAACGGCGATCACGTCGTCCACGGCCGAGATCAGGACCTCCCGCTTCAGGCGGGTCCCCCCCGCGCGGTACTGCACTCGGGCGATGCCGGTCCGCAGATCGAGCTCGCGCCGGTAGTCCTGCGTCTTCGGGCCGTGATCCAGCTCGATCCAGAGGTCCGCCAGCGGCTCGTAGGAGCGGTAGGACGTCGGCTTCTTCGTGAGGTGCTCCGTTCCGAACTTCCGGGCGTCGGCGATCTTCCCGTCAAGGACCAGTTGCTGGAGCGTCTTGAGGTGCCTGGCGAAGTCGTCCGGATAGACGTCGAACGGCTCGCCGGCCCAGAGGCTCTCCTCGTTCAACTGGAGCCGTTCCCGCGGGGCGGAGCCGAAGACCATGGCCCCCAATCGACCGTTGCCCAGCGGCAGGGCCTCGACCCATTTCCTCGCCGGCCTCTGGTACCACAGAGTCATCGTCTCTCCTGCAAGCCCAACGGACCCGACGAACAGACACGTCAGCAATGTCGCAAGCATCCTGTTCATGGAACGCGCGCCTCCTGTCCTGAGATAGCGGATTCCCACTCGTAAATCCACACGTACGTCGTGTAGGTCGTCGCCGGGGCCTTCCACGTCGCCCGGTCGGTCTTCGCCCCGCAGCGGCAGGTCAGCCGCAGGCCCTTCCCGAAGAAAACGGGGTCCTCCTCGTGGAACCGGTAGGCCGAGAAGCTGTGGTCCTTCGCGTCCTTGTGCGTCAGCCCCGCCACGTCGTTGTAGTAGCGGCCGCGGTTGAAGTAGTACGTGCCCAGGAAGTAATCCTCCAGGCCGGACGACAGTATCACGGGCTTCTCGGAACCGTCGAGATAGGCGCGGACGCAGCTCTCCAGGTACCCGAATCCCTTGCTCCGGGCGGCGATGGTGACCTGATAGAGCATGCCGGCGGACGACGTGTTGCAGAGGTCGATCTCCTCGAGCGTCCCGGCGGTGTAGCCCTCCAGCTTGTGGAGCTTCAGGCGGGCGTTCTTCGGGAGCCGCACGCCGCTGAAGACGACGGGCAGGCCCTCCACGCCGCGGATGATGTACCAGAACCGCGGGTTGCCCGTATCGCCCTCGGGCAGTTGCGCGGTGACGCGGACGCTGGTGCCGAAGGGAATGCGGTACGTGTTGTAGACGCCGCTGGGCGAGCCGGTCTTGCCGATCCGGCGCGTGCCCCACGGGGCGGCGTCGTCCTGGAATCCGATGCCGTGGCCCAGGTGAAGCTCCATGTCTATCGAGGCGGCCTTCTCGCCGTCCACGTAGACGCGAATCCGCAGCTTGCCGTAATCCTTCCAGTTTCCGCCGAACCACATGTGCGTCAGGCAGCCCCGGCCGGTGTGGCTGAACAGCTCGGCCTCCCTGCCTCCCTTGAGCGGATAGACGGCCTTGCCCATCGTGCCGAACGTCTTCAGTTGGCCGGGGGGCGATTCGGCCTTCCGGGCCTTCGGCTCCTGCGCGAACGAAGGCTGAAATGCCAAGGCCAACAGGCACGCCAGCACGATCATCGTTCGGACAGCAAGCCAGTCTTCCCATCCAATGCTCGCCATGGTTCATCTCCTGTAAGGGCTTCCGCAAGCGGCGGCGCGGATGGAACAGATGCCCGTCCGCCGTTCGACGAGGGCCTACTCGAACACGGGTGTGCCGCCGCGGTCGAAGCACCTCCTGGGGAAGCCTTCCTTGACGATGTCGCCGTAGTTGTGCCCCGCATTGGCCGGGTAGTGGCAGAGGCTCACCAGCGGCGCCCGGCCGGTGTTGATGGAGCGATGCGCCCACGACGGGGGGCAGTACACCAGCCGCCCGGGGCGAAACGGCTGCCAGAGGCACCGGCCCTCCGCCGTCTTCATCAGAAGGAAGCCCTCGCCGGCGATGCAGAGATACGTCTCGGCCGTCTCGAGCGTCATGTGGTAGTGGCCCTTCGTCATGAAGAGCTCATCTCCGATCGTGCCGGGCAGCAGCTTGCTGATGCAGACGCGGATGTGGCCTTCGGCTTTTGGGATGTCCTTCTCGAACACCTCGTAGTGAATGGGGTCGTCCTGCGTCTCGACGAGGCGCTTGATGGCCTCCGTGTCGGCGTAGTACGGGACCATCGTGGAGGCCATTGTCTTCTTATATGTGTCGGGCTCGGCCATGACCCCCGTGACTAGGTCGATGTCCACGCCGAAGGGCTCGATGTGTCCTGCGATGTCGCTCATGTTCGCTGTTCCGTTGTTCATTTCCGCACCGCCGCGGCGATGCGGCTGAGCTCGTCGAAGACCGGCCCTTCGGTCGGTATGTCGACGTGAAAGACCTCGGCGACGACCCGCGTCCATCCGTGGATGAAGTACACCCAGCCGTCCTCGACGTGCAGGTTGCGGGCGGCCTTGCGGGCGTTGGCCTGGTCCAGGAAGGCCAGGTCGCCGCGGTAGTTGAACTCCCACGCGAAGCCGTCCTGCGGGAAGATCGCCTCGTCGGTGACGGGCGAGCCGGGGGCGTCCTTGCCCAGGCCCGTCGCGTTGATCACGATCGAGCCGGCCTTCAGGCGGTTGACCACCTTGTCGTTGTCGCCCGGCCCGGGGCAGTGGATGTACTCGACGGGGACCGTGCGGGGCATCTTCTCGTGGACCGCCTTCATGTGCTCCAGGCGCTTCGTGCTGCGGTTGGTCACGCAGATCCTCGCCGGCCGATCGTCCTCGGCTCGCAGGCCCATGAGGTAGACCGTCAGGGCCAGGCTCGACCCCCCGGCCCCGAGTATGCAGACCTCCGCGTCGCGGTCGCGCCAGTGGCCGTCGGGGACAAACGCCTCCAGCGCCAGCCCGCTGGTGACGGGGTCCTTGGCGTGGCCCCAGAGCTCCCCGTCGCGCTTGGAGATGCAACTGACCTCGCCGAGCAGCTCGGCGTGCGGGCCGAGGCCGTCGAACAGGTCCCTTGCGGCCTCGAGGAGGTCGATCTTGTGCGTGGTGACCAGCGAGCCCAGCGAGAGCTCGTCGTCCTTCAGGAATGACACCACCTTCCGGTAGACGTTCGGATCGTCGTGGTGCTTGCAGTCGATCCCGCGGATGGGGCAGTCGCCCAGGTCCAGGTGCTTGGCCCATTCGGGGAACACCCTCATGATCGACGAGGCGGCGGTCGTGACGCCCACGAAGTAGAAGGTGCACTTGGCGGCAGGTGAGAAGTCGAATGCACTCATGTTCTGCGGCTCTCGTATGCTGCGGGCGAGCGCGGGAGCATTGTACGGCCCCGGCGCGCGGGGCCCAAGGGCTTTTCGCGGAAGGACGCACGGCGTGACAGGGAAGAAGAGACCCAGCCGTCGCTACGGCTGGGCTTGGGCGAAGCGCTTCGGGAATCCCGTGGATATGGTCGCCGGTTGGCCGTATGCTGTCGCGGAATCACCGGGCCGAAGACGGCCGACACGCACATCAGGGAGCGATCATGGATCGAGGAATCAACGCAGCGGGGGCGCGTGGCGGGTCTGGCGGGCTGCTCGTGGCCGCGGTTTGCGGCGCGGCGGTCCTGGCGGCACAGGGATGCACCGGCGGCGCCGCGGCGCTCGAGACGCCTCGACTCCTGGCGGAGTTGCCCGACTACTGCCCCACGCCGGACGGCATGGCGATCGACGCCGAGGGCGACCTGGTCGTGGCCTGCCCGAACTACGGCAGCTACGCCGAGGGCGCCACGAAGCCGGGCCGGCCGGCCTGCTTCATCAGGATCGACGGGAACAACAAGGTCCGCAAGTGGTTCGACTGCCCCGTGCTGACCGAGACCGGCCGGGCGTGCCCGATGGGCATCGCGTTCGGGCCCGGCGGCGACCTGTACGTCTGCGACAACCAGAACTGGCCCACGGGCAACGGGAAGGACGGCGAGATCAACCAGGGGCGGCTCCTTCGCCTGCGCATCCGGGGCGACAGGCTCGTCCGGACCACGGTCGTCGCCTCGGGGATCAGCCACCCCAACGGCGTCCGCGTGCACGAGGGGCACCTGTACGTCACGGTCAGCATGCTGCCGAAGATCAAGAGCCCCGACGGCAAGCTCGCCAGCGCGGTCTACCGCTTCCGCCTGGACGACCGGAACGTCAGGGTCACCAACACCAAGGCCGACAGGAACCTGCTCGTGCTCCTCAAGACGCTGAACGCCGACTGCCAGTACGGCGCCGACGGGCTCGTCTTCGACTCCCGGGGCAGACTGTACGTCGGCAACTTCGGCGACGGGGCGCTGCACAGGATCACCTTCGACGAGGCGGGCAAGGTCGCCGGCGAGGCCGTCTTCGCCAGGACCGACTTCAACACGCCCATGAAGGCCCCGGAGTTCACCGACAAGATGGTCAAGGCCAGGATGCGAACCACCGACGGCATCTGCGCGGACGCGCGGGACAACATCTACGTGGCCGACTTCTCCAACAACGCCGTCGCGAAGGTGGACCCCAAGGGCAACATCACCGTTCTGGCCCAGAACGGCGACACGGACGGCGCCGGCGGCCTGCTCGATCAGCCGGGCGAGCCGATCGTGTGGCGCGGGAAGCTCGTCGTGACGTGCTTCGACATGGTCACCGGCAAGGACAAGGTCAACACGAAGCACGACGAGCCGCACACGATCGTCGTGATCCCGCTCGGGAAATAGCCCCCAACAAACCAAGGAAAGGACGATCACGCGATGGACACGATCACTGGAATCGCATGGACCATGCTGGGTGCCGTCTTTCTCGGCACGTTCGCCCTGCCATCGAAGTACATCAAGAAGTACGCCTGGGAGAACACGTGGGGGGCGTTCTTCTTCTTCGCCATGCTCATCGTGCCGGTCGGCTTCGCCATGCTGGTGGTGAAGGACCTCTGGGCTACGTACGCCGACGTTCCCTGGCTGATCATTCTCGGCGTGATGGGCCTGAGCTTCCTGTGGGGCTGCGGGTTCTCCTGCTGGGGCTACGGGCTCTCGATGCTCGGCCTGTCGATCGGGTATTCCCTGACGATGGGGACGATGGCGCTGGTCGGCTCCATCGTGCCGTTCCTCATGGTCCTCCTGGAGGGAAAGGAGCTCGTGCTCGCCTTCCCAGAGCTGGTGGTGTTTGCGGGCATTGTCATCTGCATCCTCGGCGTGGCCGTCAACGGGTTCGCCGGCGCGCAGCGAGAGAAGTCGCAGGCCGCCGCCACAGCGGAAGCGGAGGGCGAGCCCAAGAAGAACGTGCTGCTGGGCATTCTCGTCTGCATCCTGGCCGGCGTGCTTTCTTCGGGGCTCAATATCGGCTATCACATCGGAAACAACTGGGGCGGGATCGCCAAGATCTCCGAGGAGCAGTTCAAGAATCCTGCTTGGCTGGCGAGCCTGTCCATCTGGACGCTGGTATTCCTCGGCGGGGCGATCTCCAGCGTGGCGTTCTCCTTCATCCTCCTGTGCAAGAACGGGACGTGGAAGGGCTTCGCAGCCCAAGGGTCGGGGAGGAACCTGCTGCTTGCCTTCACCATGGCCGTGGGGCACTTCGCGTGCATCTTCTTCTACGGCATCGGCGGCTGGAAGCTCGGCAGACTCGGCACGTCGGTGGGCTTCGCGATCTTCCAGTCCGGCTCGCTGATCATCGGCAACGGCCTGGGGTTCTTCACCGGCGAGTGGAAGGGCGCCAGCAGCCGGAGCAGGAGCTGGCTGTTCGTCGGCCTGGCCGTGCTGATCCTCGGGATCGTGGTGGTGTCGATCGGCAACGCACTGAGCTCGTAAGTCCGCAGTCGCCGCGGGCCGCCCGTTGAGCGGAAGGAGCGCTGGCATGAGAGCTGTCGCCGTCGTGGAACCGAACAGGGTCGAGGTCGTCGAGATCGACGCGCCGAAGCCGGGGCCGTATCAGGCGCTGGTGAAGACCGAAGTCGCCGCACTGTGCAACGCCACGGACGGCAAGCTCGTGGCGGGGCATTTCCCGGGCGTGGAGGACTACCCGCTGATGCTCGGCCACGAGACGGCGGGCATCGTCGAGTCCGTCGGCGGGAAGGTCCGCAATTTCAAGCCGGGCGACCGCGCGATCGGCGGGCTCGTCTTCGAGTTCGCCGACCCGAAGTACCACGCGGGCTGGGGCGGGTTCTGCGAGTACACGCTCGTCAACGACCACGACGCGATGGTCGCCGACGGCGTGGCCGACGAGGAGCACGGCTGGTTCGAGTGCTACGAGATCCAGCGCGTCGCCCCGCCGGACATCCCGCCCGAGGAGGCCGTCCTGCTGTGCACCTGGCGGGAGGTCCACGGCGGCTTCGGCGACTTCAACCTCACCGAGGGCGACGAGATCGTGGTCTTCGGCGCCGGGCCGGTGGGCCTTAGCTTCGTGAAGTTCTCCAAGCTGCTGGGGCTGGGCTACGTCGCGTCGGTCGATCCGCTGGCCCCCAAGCGCGAAAAGGCCCTTGAGATGGGGGCCGACGCGGTCTTCGCGCCGGATTCGCCCGAGCTGGCCGACCTGGCCGAGTCCCGCGGCCGGCCGCTCGACGCCGTCGTGGACGCCGTCGGCAGCGCCGGCATCATCAACGCCGCCCTGCCGCTGATCAGGATGGGCGGATCCATCTGCGTCTACGGCGTGATCGCCGACGAGGCCATCACCGTCGCCAAGGGCGCCGGGCCGTACAACTTCAACCTCTACATGCACCAGTGGCCCACGCGACACCGCGAACGGGCGGCCATGGAGCCGCTGTGCGAATGGATCCGCGAGGGCAAAATCAGCGCCGCCGAGTTCGTCACGCACGAATTCCCGGTCGAAGAGATCAACGACGCGCTCGAGGCCGTCCGGAGAGGCGAGGTGCTCAAGGCGCTGCTGCGGTACTAGGCCTCATACATGGGCGAGAACATCCTGGCAATCGACGTGGGCACCCAGAGCGTTCGGGCGGCCGTCGTCGGCGCCGACGGCGAGATCGCCGGCGTCGCGCAGGTCGCCCACGAGGTGGACAGCCCGCAGGCAAGCTGGGCCCAGCAGCGCCCCGGCGACTGGTGGGCCGAGACGTGCCGGGCGACGAACGAGGTGCTGGCCCAAGAGGGCGTCGCGGCCGGGTCGATCGCCGCCGTAGCGACGTGCGGGCAGATGCACGGGCCGGTCGGCGTCGACGAGCGCGGCGACGTGACCACCGAGTGGGTGCAACTGTGGTGCGACAAGCGATGTCAGCCGCAGTGCGAGCGGCTTCGCGCCGAGCACGACGAGTCGGGGCTCGCCTCCGTGGCGGGCAACCCGATCAACCCCGCGTGGACGGGCATCAAGGTTCGCTGGCACAGGGACAACACCCCGGAGGTCTACGGCCGCACGCGATGGTTCCTCGTGCCGAAGGACTTCATCAACTTCCGGCTGACCGGCGTGGCGGCCGCCGACCCCAGCGAGGCCTCGGGCTCGTTCCTGTGGGACTGCGCCAAGGACGGGTACTCCGAGGAGCTGGCCGCGGCGGTGGGCGTCGATCTCGAACGGTTCGCGCCGGTGTCGGCGTCGCACGAGGTGATCGGCGAGGTCACGCCGGGCGCCTCGGAGTTGACGGGCATCCCGGCCGGCGTGCCCGTGGTGGCCGGCGGGGGCGACTTCCCCGTCTCGATGCTGGGATTCGGCATCGTCGGCGAGGGCGCCACCGCCGACGTCACGGGCACGAGCACGCTGCTGGCGACGCACGCGCCGGGGCCGCTGATCCACCCGGCCGTCCAGAACCTCCGCCACGTCGTGGACGGGTGGGTGCCGTTCACCATACTCGACTGCGGCGGCCTGAGCATGAAGTGGTGCAGGGACCTCGTCGCCTCGATGCGGGGCGGGGACGTCTCGTTCGAGTCGCTGATCGAGATGGCCGCCGGGGCCCCGCCGGGCAGCGACGGGCTGCTGTTCTACCCGTACATGCTGGGCGAGCGGCGGCGTGAGAACACGGCCGGGCGGGGCGCGTTTCTGGGGATCACGCTGAATCACGGCGCGGCGCACTTCGTTCGGGCCGTCATGGAGGGCGTGGCGTTCGCCATGGGGCGGGACGTGGGCATCTTCCGCGGCCTGGGGCTCGAGATCGACGGCGTCTTCTGCGTCGGCGGGGGCGCGCGCAACGAGCTGTGGAACCGGATCAAGGCCGACGTGATCCGCGCCCCCCTGACGCTCTCTCAGGAGCCCGAGGCCGGGCTCAAGGGGGCGGCCCTGCTCGGGGCCGCCGGCGCCGGGCTCATCGACGACCCCGCCAAGGTCGCCCGCGAGCGGCGGGTGTGCGGGAAGGTCATCCAGCCGCGGGAAGAGACCCGCCAGGCGTATGAGGCCGCCCTGGCGGAGTTCGTCCGCATCTACGACCATATGCTGGGGTACTGGCCGGCGGGGTAGGAAGAGAACTCCCGCTCCCTTCCGGTCGCGGCTCAGGGGTCGATAAGGTTGCGGAGGCGGTTCTCCAGCAGGTACATCCGCGCGGTGCGTGCGGCCTTGTAGCGCATCTCGTGCCAGCCCTGCCGGGAGTAGTAGGCCATGTGCGGGTTGATCAGCAGGCGCCCGCCGAGCCACTCCTCGTCGGCCCGCCAGGCGTCGAAGAGCGGGTGGTCCTTCGGCGGCTCATCCGGCAGGACGTCCATCGCGGCGTAGGCGAGGTGGCCGCTTCGCAGGGCCTCCCGGAGGCAGTCCAGGCTCGCGAGGATCCCGCCCCTGGCCGTGTTGACCAGCGCCGAGCCGGGCTTCATCCGCCGGAGGAACGCCGCGTCGATCATGCCGCGAGTCTCGTCGGTCAGGGGGCAGTGGATCGTGACGACGTCGGCCTCGTCGAGCAGCTCCTCCAGCGTTTCGGTCCGCTCGTAGCCCACCGCCTTCTCGTGCCCGGAGGGCTTGTACGGGTCGTGTCCGAGGATGCGCCAGCCGAACGGCTTCATGCGGAGCACGACGGCGGTCCCGATCCGCCCGACGCCCACGACGCCCAGCACCTGGCCCCTCGTCCGCTGCTGGGGGTGAAGGATGTGCTCCTGCCAGCCGCGGGCGTAGCCGCGGCAGGCGCGGTCGTAGGCCACGAGCTGCCGCTGGATCGCCAGGATCATCCCGCAGGCGGTGTCGGCCACCTCCTCCGTGCCGTAGTCCGGCGTGTTGCACAGCCGGATGCCGCGCGACGCCAGGGCGGCCAGGTCTATCAGGTCGTATCCCACGCCGTAGCGAACGGCGATCCGGCAGCGGTCAAGCAGGGCGACCGTCTCGGCGTCGACGACCCAGTGCCAGACGAGCAGCCCGTCGACCTCGCGCCACGCATCCCGGCCGGCGGGGTCCTTCCGCCAGTCGGGCAGGAAGCGGAGCTCCGCCTCGGGAAACGCGCTTTCCTCGACGTCGGCGGGCGGCGGGACGTGGTCCGTGATGCCGACGATCCATTGCTTGTCGTTCGAAGGGCGATTCAAGGCCGTTCTCCCGTCGGGAGGTCGTCGCGTGACGCGGGCGGGACCATCTTCGCCCGCCGTGGCGGCGAGGGCAAGGGTCCCGCAAGAGTCCCAGCCCTGTCACGCTTTGGCGTATACTCTCTGGACGCCGAGCCGGACGACGTCGCCAACCCGGCGACCTCGCCGCTTGCGGCAGGGAAACGCGATTCCATGCGCCCGGAGGCGGCGCGGGGCGAAGGCCCCGGGCTGACAGACGAGACCGACGCCGATCTGCTGGTCTACATGGCCATGGCGGATGAGGACCCCGACTCCGCGCGGGCGGCGTGGGAGGCGTTCTATCTCCGCCACGTGGAGTACCTCTATCGCGTCTGCCTTCGTGCCTACGGCGACGTGCTGGGCGGCGAGGCCGGCGCGGCGGACATCGTCGCCGAGACGCTGCGCTTCGACCCCGGGCTCATCTCGCCGGCCGAGCTGATCGCGCGAATCACCGCCGAGCACGAGATCACCGACCTCTTCGTCGAGAACCCGCCGATCGAGGAGATCATCGCCCGCCTGCACGGAGACGGCCCAGTATCCGCTGTCGATCTACCGGCCGTGGTTTCGGAAGTTCTTCACCTTCGTCGTGCCGCTGGCGTGCGTGACGTACTTTCCGGCGCTGGCGATCCTCGGCCGCGAGGACCGGGTCGCCGGCAGCGGGCGATGGTTCCAGTGCTCGGCCCCGCTGATCGGGGTGGTGTTCCTCCTGATCGCCCTGCGTGTCTGGAAGTTCGGCGTGCGACACTACCGCTCGACGGGGTCGTGAGGCGCACATCCGCTCAAATGTCCTCTCGAAATATTTTATAAAAAAACGAACACCTGGAGGGGTTTTGTGTGTATAATAGTGGGGAGGGACGGCGTCGTGGTCTGACGGGGCAGGAGGATGCAAATTCCCGGAAGAAAAGCGCATAACCGTTTTTACGAAACAAAGCCATTTTTACCCACTTCGCCTGTAAGTCCCTGTGTTTCATGATCTTATAAGTACCCAGCGCAAGTTTACCCACCTTCGTTTCCTCACTGCGGGGCCGGGCCGCCTGCCGTCCGGGTCCGGCCGGAGTGCGCCCGGACGCCATCGGCATCCACGTGGATCTCCTGATCCAAGGGCGAATCGGGCTTTGCGAAAGGGCGCCGGCGTGATAGGATGGGGACACCTTGTGACGGCCGCAAGGGCCGGGCCGGCCGGAAGACGTCTTGCAGAGAGGATCGCATCATGTCGTGCAGGCAGACGCGTCGCAGCTTCGTGAAGGGGGCCATCGCCGCAACGGGGGCCGCATCGCTGGCGGGGAGCCTGGAGGAGCAGACGCTGCTTGCCCGGGCGCCGAAGGGCGGCGGCAAGTCGGCCGGCGCCGCGGCGAGCAAGGCGGGCGGGAAGGTCAAGCCCGGCTCGAAGAACACGCTGCCCACCGGCAAGATCGGCGACCTGGAGATCAGCCGCATCATCCTCGGCGGCAACCTGATCGGCGGCTGGGCGCACGCCCGCGACCTGATGTACGTCTCGAAGCTCCTGAAGGCCTACCACACGGACGAGAAGGTCCTCGAGACGCTCCAGATCGCCGAGGAGCACGGCGTCAACTGCATCAACACGCACCCCAACGCCGGCAAGCTCATCCACCGCTACCACAAGGAGCGCGGCGGGAAGATGCACTGGATGGCGCAGATCTTCCCGGACGAGCAGGGGGACTTCGGCCCGTGCATCCGCGCGGCGGTCGAGCTGGGCGTGGAGCTCGTGCAGGTCCAGGGCGGCGCGGCCGACGGCATCGTCCGACAGGGCAAGGTCGAGCTGCTCGACAAGGCCGTGCAGTACGGCCAGGCCCGGGGCCTGCCCTCCGGCGTCGGCGCGCACGACCTGGCCGTGATCAAGGCCTGCGAGAAGGCGGGCGTCAAGGCCGACTTCTACGTCAAGACGCTGCACTCGCAGGACTATTGGTCCGCCCGCCGGCCGGACGGCAAGCAGCGCGACAACAACTGGTGCGCCGACCCCGAGGGGACCATCGAGTGCATGGCCAGGCTCGCCAAGCCGTGGATGGCCTTCAAGGTGCTGGCCGCCGGCGCGATCCGCCCGCAGAAGGCCTTCCGCTACGTCTTCGACAGCGGCGCGGACTTCGCCTTGGCCGGCATGTTCGACTTCCAGATCGCCGAGGACGTCGGCCTCGCCAGGCAGGTCCTGGCCAAGGTCAAGCGCTCGCGCCCCTGGCGGGCGTAGCGGGCCTCGGCGCCGGCCTCGTCGGGCGGCGGACGGCCCGCCGGGAGAATGCCGAATGAAGACAGCCGGTGCGTGGTTCGCCTGGACGACCGTGATGCTCTTGTTTGCCAGCCAGGACGTTCCGGCCCAGCCGCCGGCCACGACGCGCGCCGTCGACCTTGCCGTCGTGCTCGAGGTGCCCCTGGGCCATCCCGTCAAGCAGCTTCGGGCCGTCCCGGTCAGGACCGGGAAGGATCGCCCCCGCGCCATCCTCGCGGTGTACTGCGAGGATGCGGAGGTGGACCCCTACGTCGAGATGTTCTTCTTCCCCAGGCACACGCTGAAGCTCATGCTCTTCAGCCAGCAGGGCAAGGTCCTGTGGAGGCGCGACCTCGGCCCGGGCGTCGTGCCGGGGATCTGGTTCTGCCCGGTGTTTCCCTTCGACCTGGACGGCGACGGGGCCGACGAGATCTGGTTCGTCAACAACGTCGACGCCGAGCACCCGTTGAGCCTGCGGGGTGAGCACCTCGAGCGGCTCGACGCGGCCACCGGCAAGACGACCGGGCGGTGGCGCTGGCCGAGCCCCGACAGGAACCAGAGCCCCAGCCACACGTTTCGGAACTTCATCCTCGGCGGGCGCGCGAAGGGCAAGGCCGTCCTCGTGACGGCCCAGGGCACCTACGGCCCGATGAAGCTCCAGGGCTGGAACGCCGACATGTCCCTTCGCTGGGAGCACAAGATCGCCCGCGGCACGCCGGGCGCTCGAGGCAGCCACATGTGCCCCGTCGTGGACATCAACCACGACGGCGTCGACGAGGTGCTCTGGGGCGAGCGCTGCATCGAGCTGGACGCCGGCAAGGAGCTGTTCTGCGGCGACCGGAACACGTATCGGGGCCACTCCGACGTCATCCAGCCCGTCCTCGACCGCGCGAAGAATCGCTGGTTCATCTACACGTGCCGCGAGAGCGGCGGCGTCTCGCCGCGCGTGGCGCTGTTCGACGATGCCGGCCGGCGCGTCTGGGGTGACCTCGACCGCGGGCACATGGACATGGGCTGGGCCGCACGGATCGGGGCCAACGGCGAGCACGTCGCCATGGCGATTCGAATCGGGGGCAAGTCGGCCGGGCCGAAAGGGTTCTTCCGCAAGGGCGTCGAGGAGTTCACCTACGAGGCGCTTACCGGCAGGAAGCACCCGCTGGAGTACAGCGTCTTCGGCACACTGCCGGTGGACCTCAACGGCGACGGCGTCCACGAGCTGGTGCGCGGGCTCGGACAGGGAGACGGCAAGGTCCTCGACCGCACGGGCAGGGTCGTCGGGCAGGTCCGCGGCTCGGCGGCGATGGCCTCGAAGTTCATGGACCACCCCGGCGAGCAGGTCCTCACGTACGACAAGGACGGCGTTCTGCGAGTATGGGCGGACCGCAACGCCAGGGACAACGCCGCGGCCCGGCGGCGGTACGAGCATCCGTTCTATGAGGCCAATCAGAGGCTCTCGGCCAGCGGCTACAACGTGGTCAACCTGGGGGGCCTCTAGCCGTGCGACCGGGCGGCAGCCTCCCGCGCCGGCCGCTGACCGCCTGCGTTCTGGCGGCGCTGGAGATGACGGCAATGGCCGCCGAGCGAGTCACCACTCAGGGAGCATCTCGCAATGACGGGACACGATGAAGGTCGGCGGGCCTTTCTCAGGAAGGCCGCCGGGGCGGCGGCGTCGCTGTCGGCAGCGACCGCCTCGAAACCGGGTTCGGGGGCGGAAGGCGGCTCCCCGGAGCCGGGCGCCCGGCCTTCTCGCCGCGGGCGCCTGCACGGGATGAAGGTGGACGTGCTGGTCGTCGGGGGCGGACCGGCGGGGATCGGCGCGGCGCTGGGGGCGGCCGGGGCAGGGGCAAAGACGCTGCTCGTGGAGGACCAGGCCTTCTTCGGCGGCGTGGCGGCGTGGTGCCTCGGCATGCCCATCAACCAGATGCGCCCGGGCGGGCGACCGCGGTCCAAGGTGCACGAGCTGGTGATCGAGAAGCTCCGGGCGCTGGGCGAGATGGCCGTCCGGATCGGCACGCACCAACTGTGGTGCAACGTGGACTATCTGAAGGTCGCCGTGCTGGACGCCCTGGACGCCGCCGGCTGCGAGTACCTCGTCCACACGCAGGCGGTGGACGCCGTCGTCAAGGGCGGCCGCATCACCGGCGTGGTGGTCTCGACGAAGCAGGGCCTGGCGACCGTGACGGCCAAGGCCGTCGTGGACTGCACGGGCGACGCCGACGTCGCCTGCTTCGCCGGCGCCGAGACGATGAAGGAGCTCGGCAGCCTCTCGCCCATCACGCTGTGCCTGAACGTCACGAACGTGGACGCCGAGAAGCTCCGCAAGGTGAACATGCGCGGCGTCGCCCGCAAGGCTCGCAAGAAGTACCCGCTGATCCCCAAGGGCTGGGGCCTCGGCCGGCTGGCCAGCAGCCACAGCTACTACATCAATCACGCCGGCACGAGGGACCTGGGGCAGTTCGACGCGACCGACCCGTTCGAGCGGTCGAAGGCCGAGTGCCTCAGCCGCAGGCAGGTGCTTCAGATGGTGCTGGCCATGCGCGAGTTCGGCGGCGAGGCGCTGAAGGACGCCGAGCTGATCGGCACGGGCACGCGGATCGGCGTCCGCGAGACGCGCCGCGTCAAGGGCCTCTACGTCCTGACCGAAAAGGACGCCGTCACCGGGCGGAAGTTCGACGACGTGATCGCCTGGCGAAGCGGGTTCCTCGACATCGGCTTCGTCCGCATGAGCAGGATGAAGGTCCACGACGTGCCCTACCGCGCGATCCTGCCGGAGAAGCTCGACGGGCTGCTGACGGCCGGGCGGTGCATCTCGGCGACGCACGTGGCCGCCTCGGCCGGAAAGAGCATGGGCAACTGCGTGGCGACCGGCCACGCCGCGGGTCTCGCGGCGGCCCTGGCCGCGAAGGACCGCCGCCTGCCCCGCGAGCTGAAGGTCCCCGTGCTACAGGATGCCCTCCGCGCCGACGGCGTGGACCTCGCCCGCGGCGGCGAAGACCAGCAGGACCTGAAGAACAGGGGATGACCGCCGGCCCGATGCGCTGCCGGCCGGCCGGCCGAGCCCGGGACCCGTCGGGACGGTGATCGCGCCGCCGGTGAGCTTCAGCGGCGGGTCGTACCACCTTCCGGACTTCGACAAGCCCCCCTTATCCATGCCCTCGTGCCCCTGGGCGGGCCGCGCGCGGTACGGGCGACTTCGTGTCGCTTGATGGGCTGCCTCCCAGCCGGTAGTGTGGGTTGGCTGGCGCGGCGCGTTGTGACTTCGGATCGGCCGCCGCCAAGTGCTCGCCAAGGAGATCGAACCATGCTTACCGTCATGGAGAACCGTTCGGGTGGCGCCCTGCTGGTGGGGGTCTTCGCGGCCGCTGCCGTTTGCCTGTGCGCGGCGGCCTGGCCGGCGAGGCTTCTCGCCGCCGAGGGTGATGGCGGCGGCGCATGGCCGGTGCCGGTGAAGGGCTTCGTGCCGCCCGAGGCCGGCGAGCACCCGCGGCTGTTCTTCCGCCGCGGCGATCTGCCCCGGCTGCGCCAGCGGGCCGAGACGCCGGAGGGCAAGGCGATCGTCCGGCGCCTGCGCCTCCTGCTGAACGGCGGCGACGGCGAATCCATGCCGACGAAGTACAATCCCAACCGGGGCAAGCAGTCCCGAGACGGTTCCGGCGCCACCGCCAACGCCCCGGCCGGAATGTACACCATCTCTCACGCGGCCGGATTCGGGCTGCTCTACCAGCTCACCGGTGACAGGAAGTACGCCGATCTCGGGCGCCAGTGCATGCAGAAGGCCTTCGATGAGTATCGCGACCGGGATAACCGATACTCCTTCCGCTACCCCTACGGCGCGTTGCGCGCCGGGCCGTCGCTTGGGTGGACGGCGGCGGGCTACGACCTGTGCTACGACGGCTGGGATGACGGCTTCCGCAGGAAAGTCGCCCTCGCCATCCAGGACTACAACGAAGGACGGAACATGAGCCTGGCGGAGCTCGTGCGGGGCAGCCGGCACAGACCCGCCAGCAACCACTGGGGCATGCAGGTCGGCGGAGGGGCGCTGGCGGTCCTGGCCATCCAGAACGACCCGGGCGTCGATGCGAAGAAGATCGCCCCGCTGCTGAAGGAAAGCCGCAGGGCCATGGTCCGCAACGTGACCGAGGGCTTCGGCGATCACGGCTGGTTCGCCGAGGGCGACGGCACGGGCGTGATGGCGTCGCACATCGCCTACCTGCCGGCGATTCAGGCCTGGCGCGTGGCTGGAGGGCAGGACTTCGCCACGCCGCGCCCCAATGTTCGATGGACGGTCCTGAAGTTCGTCCTGCTGACGGTCCCCCGCGGCGGGAGACCCGACTTCCCCAAGCGCGGCGCCTACCCGCACAACGTGTGGAGCCGCCAGGGCATGAGCGGGACCGGCACGTTCTGCGAAGGCTTCGGCATCGTGACCGGTCCCGAGAAGAGGGCGCTGCTCTGGCTCTACAACCGCGCTTCGCGCCGGCAGGACGTGGAGGCCGGCGCGCCCTGCGAGACCGCCAGCGAGTACCCCCATCGCGCGGTCCTGGCCCTCGTCAACTGGCCGTTCGGCATGAAGGAGGGCGACCCCATGGACTCGGTTCCCCCGGCCGTCGGAGACGAGAAGTTCGGCTTCTATGCGTTCCGCAACCGCTGGAAGGATGAGAACGACATTCTGGTCTCGGTCCAGACCCGAAACACGCGAGGCAACCACAAGGCCAATACGCGCGGCGACGTCGAAGTCTGGGCCCTGGGCAGGAAGATGAAGTGGGGCCGCCTGAAGGCGAACAGCATCACGTGTTTCAAGCCCGCCGCGGACGGCTCGGGCGTCCTGACCGGCTCCGACGGCACCTGCCTGGCGGTGGACTTCTCGAAGGCGTCCGGCACCGATGGGATGCTGGTGATGACCGGGCCCGGAGCCCCGGACGCCAGGAGCGTCTCCGCCGGCGGAACGAGATTCGCCTTCCTGTTCCTGACCACGGGCGAGGAACCCGCCCCGAAAAGCGATGGCCGGAAGATCGTCGTCGGCGAGCAGACGGTGTCGATCCGGGACGGCAATATCGTGCTCGGCAAGATGGCGGGGCCGTGGCGGCCGGCACGGACCGGCGGGTGAGCGCGAGCCTCTGCGCCGACGGTCGCAGTCGCCGCGCGGCTGGGGCAGGACGCCGCTGGGGAGCACGCGGGTCGGCCAGGCGGCGGTGAGCCCGAGGGCCCAAGCCCGCCCCTTGGAGCTAGCTCGCGTATCTGTCGCGGCTTATGGGTCGGCGACCCCGCCCGCACGTCGGCAGTCGTTTTCCTCGGAAAAAGTGTTTGACTTTGTCGGTGAATGATTTACGTTCGTGGCCAGCAGAGGAGCGTGGCTCCGCGTGCGGTAGTGCTCTATCTTCATCCGGGCTGCGCTGCAAGGCATGGGAAACGAGACTTTGGAGAAAGTCGCACAGGGCCTCTACAAGGTACGGAGAACCCATAGCATGAATGCCGATTCCAAGCGAACGCCGCAGGTGTTGGACATCCAGCCAGCCCGCAGGTGGAGAGCCGCGATCACCATGGGCTCTCTGATCGCTCTGGTTCTTGCTGCTCCAACCACCATGGCGGCACAGGGCGCCGAGCCGCCCACCGCCGCGCCTCATAAGGCCAAGCCTGCCAAAGCGGCGGCCGGCAATGACGGGGCCAGCTACCAGGTCAGCAAGTTCGAACTCTCTTACGCGCGCGAGCATGCGGACCATCCGCCGATCGAGCAGTTCCATCACATTCCGATCGTGCTGGGCAAGACGGCCAAGGGGTATGTCGTTCCCCGGTTGGGCGCACCGCCGGTGACGGTTCGCCTGGCGGATTTCAGCGGCCCCAAGGCCCACACGTTCTTTGCCAGCGCGATCAAGCGGATCAACGAACGGATTGTCGCGGCGTTCAACCGCAAAGGCGTCGTGGGCATCCTCGTCGCGCCGCACGAGGCCGATCTGGCCGGCGCCACCGGCGAGGACAGGCGCCGGGCGTCGAACACCGTCCTTCGTCTGGTGGTCTCGGCGGCGGCCCCGCCGGTCCGTACGCTTGGGACCGCGTTTGAGGTGGCCGAGCCTGCCGTTGGTGGCGCCAAGACCGCCGCCAAGGCCGAGGCCGCCAAGCTTGCGGCTGCCGCGCCCAAGCCCGCCAAACCTCCGGCTGCCGCGCCCAAGGCGGACAAACCTCTCGACGACGGGACCGCCTACAAGGTCAGCAAGTTCGAGCTCTCGTACGGGCGGAAGCACTCGGACCATCCGCCGATCCGGCAGTTCATGCGCGTCCCGATCCTGCTCGGCAAGACGGCGAAAGGGTATGTAGCCCCGCGGCGGGGCGTTCGCTCGGTGACGATTCGGCTGGCCGATTTCAAGGGCCCCAAGGCGAGCACGTTCTTTGCCAGCGCGATCAAGCGGATCGACGAACGGATTGTCGCGGCGTTCAACCGCAAAGGCGTCGTGGGCATCTTCGTTGCGCCCCACGAGGAGGATCTGGACGCCAAGGGAGGCCCGGACAAGCGCAAGGCGCCGAACACGGTCCTTCGTCTGGTCGTCTGGTCGGCAGTGGTCTCGCGTGTCCGTACCCTGGGGGCGGGCGAGCGGATCCCGACCGCCGAGAGGATCGACAACCCCGCGCACGCCCGCATTCGCCAGAGGTCCCCCTTGAAGAAGAAGGACCTGCTGAACAAGACCCGACTCGACGATTACCTGTTCTTGCTGAGTCGCCATCCGGGCAGGCGGGTGGACGTGGCCGTCACCTCCGGCGAGAAGTCGGGCGAGGTCGCGCTGGACTACCTCGTCTCGGAGAACAAGCCGTGGCTGGCGTACGCCCAGACCTCCAACACCGGCACCGAGGCCACAAGCAAGTGGAGGCACCGTTTCGGCTTCATCCACAACCAGTTTACCGGCAACGACGACATCGCCACCGGGGAGTACACGACCAGCGGCTTCGACGAGCCGGAGGCCCAGTCGGCCAGCGGCTCCTACGAGGCACCGTTCTTCGGAATGGACCGTCTCCGGTGGCGCCTGTTCGGCTCGTGGGCGCGGTTCGAGGCCACGGTGAAAGGCAGCGGCACGTTCGGCCAGAACTATACGGGCTACGAGTGGCGCATCGGCGGCGAGATGATCGCCAACGTGTTCCAGAAAGGGCAGACGTTCCTTGACCTCGTCGGCGGGGCCACCTGGTGGCGGGTCCACGTGGACAACGAGTCCCTGCCCGGCCAGGAGGGCGTGGGGGACGGCGACCTGTTCATGCCGCACGTTGGGCTCCGCGTCGAGCGGATCACCGACCTGGCCAGCACCGTGGGGTCGGTGACGGTGGAGTTCAACTGCCCCGGGATCGCCAAGAGCGATGAGCAGGACTACGAGCGCCTCGGGCGGGCGCTGCCCGACGGCGACTGGGTGCTGCTGAGCTGGGATATCCTCCACTCGTTCTTCCTCGAGCCGCTGCTGAACCGCAAGGCCTGGGCGGACGCCTCCAGTCCCGAGACGTCCACGCTGGCGCACGAGCTGGCCTTCCAGTTCCGCGGCCAGTACGCGATGAACGGATACCGGATGATCCCGCAGGGCGAGCGGGTAATCGGCGGGTTCTTCACGGTTCGGGGTTATCCCGAGTCGACGATCGCGGGGGACACGGCGGTGATAGGGACGGCGGAGTATCGCCTGCACGTGCCGCGGTTGTTCAAGATCCAGGACGATCCGACCACGACCCCGTTGCCGCTGGTCGGCACGCCGTTCCGCTGGGCGCCTCAGACGGTATACGGCCGCCCGGACTGGGACCTGATCGTCCGGACGTTCTTCGACATCGGCCGGGCGAGCAACGTCGATCGGCTGGACTACGAGAAGGACTACACCCTCATCGGGGCAGGGATGGGCGTGGAGATCCAGTTCACGCGTCACATCAACGTTCGGTGTGATTGGGGCATTCCCTGTCGGGATATGGACTCGTCGAGCCAGACCGTGCAGGCCGGCGATCACCGGTTCTACTTCGTCGCCACGGTCCTGTACTGATCGGCCGACGGCCAGCGGAGCACGGCGGAAACAACAAGGCGAGAAGGAACGCGAAACCTGTGCGGCTTTTCATGGGAGCACACGTCATGATGACAAGGTCAGGGCACTCGGCAAACCTTCGATCGGTCGGGAAGGTCGCGATGCGCGTCCTGCTGGGCAGCGCGCTGTTGGCGATCCTGTTCGGCTCGTGGGCGGTGGCCGGCCCCCAGGGCGAGCACGTGATCCGGGGAAACGTGAGCTTTGAGCGCGCCGGGAACACGACGACCATCCATGCCAGCAACCGGTCGATCATCAACTACTCCAGCTTCAACATCGCCCGGCCGGAGACGGTCCGGTTCGTCCAGCCCAGCGCTGCCAGCACGGTGCTGAACCGCATCCGCAGCGCCGAGCCGACGCGCATCGACGGGGCGCTGCGCGCCAACGGCATCGTCTACCTCATCAACCGCGCCGGCGTGATCTTCGGCCCGGGCTCGGTGGTGGACGTGGCCGGCATCTACGCCGCCGCCTCCAGCATCTCCAACGCCGACTTCGTCGCCGGCATCAACCGCTTCACCGACTGCGCCGGCACGGTCGCCAACTACGGGACCATCGTCGGCGACACGGTGAACCTGATCGGCCGCCACGTCGAGAACCACGGCTCCATCGTGGCCGAAAACGGCCTGGTCACCATGGTCGCCGGCAAGGACGTGCTCCTGACCGAGGAGGTCGGCGGCCACGTGATGGTCAAGCTCGAAGGCTCCGCCGAGACGGCCGCCGAGAAACCGGGCGTCGAGAACACCGGTTCCATTGATGCCGGCAAGGGCACCGTCCTGCTGGGCGCCGGCGACATGTTCTCCATCGCCGCGCGGAGCGCCGGGGCCATCAAGGCCAAGGACGTCACCGTCGAAGGCCAGGCCGGCGTGACCGAGGTCTCGGGCTCCATCGACGCTTCCGACAGGTCGCCCGGCGGCAAGGGCGGCGACGTCAAGGTCCTCGGCGAGAAGGTCGCCCTGAAGGGCGCCGACATCGACGCCTCCGGCGCCGACGGCGGGGGCGAGGTCCTCGTCGGCGGCGACTTCCAGGGCGCGAATCCCGACGTGCAGAACGCCCGGCGGACGGTCGTGGACGCCGACACCACTATCAAGGCCGACGCCACCGCCGCGGGCGACGGCGGAAAGGTGATCGTCTGGGCCGACGGGATCACCGGGTTCTTCGGCACGATCACGGCCAGGGGAGGCGCCGCCGGAGGCGACGGAGGGTTCGTCGAGACCTCCGGGGAGAATCTCCTCTTCGTCGAGAGTCCGGCCTTCGTCGACACGTCCGCTCCGGCCGGCAGCGGCGGCATGTGGCTGCTGGACCCGACCAACGTGACGCTGAGCGACGCGGCGACGGCCGACATGGCCGGCGACCCCGACTGGGCACCCGTAAGTGACCCGGCCACCGGCAACGTTCAGATCTCGGCCATCGAGGCGGTGCTCGCGACGAACGGCGGGGCGGTCACGGTCACCACGGCAAGCGGGCACGCCAACTCGGGCACCATCGTGGTGTCGAACCAGATCGACGTGGACCTCGGGACGCACGTGGGGGCGACGTCGTCGTCGCTGACGCTGACCGCCAACGACTCCATCACGGTCAACGCGTTGATCAACGTCAGTGCCTCCGACAACGCCGGCGACCAGTTCACGCTGGACCTCGATGCCACCAACGGCGTGGTCATCGCGGCGAACGTGGAGAACCTCCAGGCCACCGGCACGCTTGTGCTGAGCACGCAGGGCACGACCTTCGACAACACCGGCGGGGCCATCACCACCGCCGGCGGCACCGTGACGATCGATCATTCCGGGGCGGTCACCGTCGGGGCGAACATCGACTCCGGGGCCGCAGCGATGAGCATCGCGTCCGGCAACGACGGGTCGGGCAACCTCGGCTTCGGCGCTGCCGTGACGCTCACGGCCGACAGCATCTCGCTGCGTGCCGGCAACGACGGCGGCAGCGCGACCGCCGCGGTGGACGCGACGACCAACAACCCGACGTTCGAGGACGCCGCCGGCGCCGCGGCGCCGGGCACGTTCACCCTCCGGCAGGACGCCGCCATCACGGACGCGACGCTCCCGGCAAACACGCAGTTCACCGGCAGCGCCTCGCCGGCGGCGTACAACATCCAGTCCGACGACGCCGGCGTGACCCTTGTCGTCAACGCCAAGATCGACGGTTCGGCCGTCACGGTCACCGGGCTGACGGGCGGCGACGCCTACCAGGTCACGTCGGCTGCGGCCGGGCAGGCCGGCTCGATCACCATCAACGCCGGCGCGGGAGACGACACGCTGACCGTGGACTTCAGCGGCGGCGCCCAACTGCCCGACGGCGGCGTCACCTTCAACGGCCAAACCGAGACCTCCGGCGATTCGATGGTCCTTCAGAACCTCTCGCCGACCACGGTGACCCACACGCTCGCCAACGCCAACGACGGCAGCGTCGACGTGGACGGGGAGGCGATCAACTACACCGGCCTGGAGCCGATCACCGACAACCTCTCGCCGACGAACCGTGTCTTCACGTTCACCGGGTCGCCCGCGACGATCACGCTGGCCGAGGCCGGCGGGGTGGGAGACAACATCTCGGCCATCTCCAGCGCGGCCAGTGAGACCGTCACGTTCACCGTTCCGACCGGGACGCTGACAATCAACGCCGGGCCGGGGAACACGACGGTCAACCTCAATGGCATCGACAGCGGGTTCGGCGGGACGCTCGACGTCAACGGCGACGGCGGCGACGACACGGTCAACCTCGCCAGCGGGATGATAATCAGCGGCGCGATCGACGGCGGCGCGGGCACGAACGACACGCTCGTCATGATGGACGGGAGAGCCTGGGGCATCTCGGGGCCCCAGAGCGGCACCGTAACCGGCGTGACTGGCGGTTGGAGCGGCATGGAGACGCTCACGGGCGGCACGGGGGGCGACACGTTCATCATGGGCCCGCTGGGCGTCATCACGAACCTCAACGGCGGCGGCGGCAACGACGACTTCGACCTCAGTGCCGGGACGGTCAACGGGAACATCAGCGGCGACGCCGGCGACGACTTGATTGACTTCGCCAACGCCGTGACGGTCGGAGGCAACGTGGACGGCGGGGCGGGCACGGACACGCTGGACTTCGGGGACTACACGACGCCGCGCGCGATAACGCTGTCGGACGCCGGCTCGATCGACGGCCTTGCCGGAAAAGAGGCGGCGATCGGCGGGACGTTCGACAACATCGACGTGATCGTTGGCGGTACCGCCAGCGACTCGCTGACGGGGATGCCCTTGGGCGCGGGGGCGTGGGACATCAACGGCATCACCGAGACCTACACGAGCTCCGCGGGCCCGCTGGTCTTCTCGAGCATCGAGACGCTCATCGGCGGTGACGGGGTGGACACGTTCACGCTGAGCGGGACGGGCAGCATCGTGAACTTCAACGGCAACGCCGGCAACGACGTCTTCAACCTGAACGGCGGGACGATGACCGGGACGATCTCCGGCGGGGCGGGGGATGACACGTTCAACATCGGCTCGGGCGCATCCTTCGACGGCACCTGCGACGGCGGCACCGGGAACGACACGCTGGCGATGGCGGACAGCACGACGTGGGACATCACGGGAGCGGGCAGCGGCGCGGTGGCTGCGCTGGGCAGCGACTGGACCACCATGGAGACGCTGACCGGCGGCAGCGGCGTCGACACCTTCAACCTGCCGGCCGGCGGCAGCATCACGAACCTCAACGGCGGGGGCGGCGACGACGTGTTCAACTTCAACGGCGGCGCGCTGACCGGCACGGCCGGCGGCGACGCGGGCGCCGACACGTTCGATTTCGCAGATGGCGGGGCGATCGCCGGGAACCTCGACGGCGGCGCCGACAGCGACACGCTGGACTTCGCGGACTACGCGGGGGGTCAGAGCGTCACGCTGTCGGGGGCGGGCACGAGCAACGGCCTGGCCGGCAGCACCTTGATCACCGGCACGTTCGACAACATCAATGTGGTCGTCGGCCCGACGGCGGCGGGCGATTCGCTGAAGGGCCTGGACGGGACCGCGTCGTGGACCCTCGACGGCGGGGCCGACGAGACCTACACGAGCGGGGCCCGCACGCTGACGTTCTCGAACTTCGAGGACCTCACGGGCGGCGGCGGGGCGGACACGTTCGACTTCGCGCATGACGTGACGATCGCCGGGAGCATCGACGGCGGCGCGGGCACGGACACGCTGGACTTCGCGGACTACACCACTTCGCGAGCGGTGACGCTGTCGCACGCGGGCGGCAGCGACGGCTTCGCCGGGGACGAGACGTCGATCGGCGGCACGTTCGACAACATCGACGCGGTGATCGGCAGCGCGTCGGCGACGGGCGACTCGCTGACGGGCATCAATGCGACCGCGACCTGGGCCATCGGCGCGACGAACAGCTACACGAGCGGGGCGAACGTGCTGACGTTCTCGAACATCGAGGACCTCACGGGCAACGCGGGCGCCGACACGTTCGACTTCGCCGGCACCGCGACGGTCGGCGGGGCCATCGACGGCGCCGGCGGCACGGACACGCTCGACTGGGCCGATTACGCAACGCCCCAGGCCGTCGTGCTACAGGCCGCCGGCACCACCGACGGGTTCGACGGGACCGAGGGGTCCATCACCGGCGGCTTCTCCAACATCGACGGGGCGGTCGGCGGCTCCGCGACGACGACGGACTCGCTGAGCGGCATCAACTCCGCCGCGGCGTGGGACGTGGACGGCACGGACCAGTACACCACCGGCGGGCGCACGCTGGACTTCGGCAACATGAACGTCCTCAACGGCGGCTCGAACGACGACACGCTGACCGTTGACTTCTCCGGCGGGAATCCGATCGCCGCCGGCGGGCTGACGTTCAACGGCGGCGGGCAGGCCTTAAGCGACTCGCTCACGCTCCAGGGCAGCTCGCCCGACACGGTGACGCACACGTTGAAGACCGCCACCACCGGCGACATCGACGTGACCGGCTCGGACACGATCACCTACACCGGCCTGGAGCCGATCGTCGACAACCTCTCGCCGACGCACCGCGTCTTCACGTTCGTCAACAACAGCCCGGACACGATCGTGGTCGGGGATGAGACCACGGCCGACAACAACATCTCCGAGATCACCAGCGGCGTCAGCGAGACGGTGACGTTCATCAATCCGACGGGCTCGCTGACGATCAACACCGGCGGCGCCGGCGGGGGCAGCGACACGGTCACCGTCCACCTGGACACGCAGGGCGGCTCGGAGTTCGGCGGCGACCTGCACATCGGCTCGACGGAGGGCCTGGCGATCGGGGCGGCCGGGGTCACGGTGGACGGGACCACCGGGACCGTTCGGATCAACGCGGGGGCGGCCGTAACGCAGAGCGGCACGATCACGACCGGGGCGCTGGGCGTGCTGGCCAACGGCGCCATCACGCTGACCCAGAGCAACGACGTGGATACCTTCGCGGCCGAAAGCACCGCCGCCTCGGCGGCCGTGCAGCTCACCGACACCGGCGACCTGTCCATCGGCACCGTTGCCGACGTGGGCGGGTTCTTCGGCAAGGACCTGGTCGGCATCGTGACCAGCAACGGGGACGTCACCGTGATCTGCGCCGGGGACCTGACGCTGACGAACGCAACTGGCGCCGGGGGCGGGACCGTGTGGCTTGAGACAACAGGCAGCAACAACGACATCCTGGACGGCTCCGCGCCTGCCGACGCTACCGACGTCACGGGGAGCACCGTGGTTTTCGACACTGAGGGAAACAACGGCGACGTGGGACAGTCGAGCAACTATGTCGAGGTCACGGCCGGGACGATCGATACGAGTCGCATGGCCCCCTCGGCCAAGAAGTATATCCAGCCCACAGGGGACGTGATAGTCGTGCCGGACGGCAGCGGCAACGTAAGCGGGGACTGGAACCCTCCGGACGACAGTACGATTACCGTTGACGGCCTGAACGGAGACGTGGTCGTCGTCGACGATACCCGTCTCCAGACGGGCGGCACCGGAACGATCACGTTCATCAATACTGAGAACCTGACCATCGACGACGTGTTGATTCAGAGCACCAACGGCACGATCACCATTGACTGCTTCTCCCTGCAACTGGTTGACGGTGCCGGCGTGACGTACACCGAGCCGAGCATCACGAGTGCCGGCGGCGCGATCAACATCACCACGAGTACGGGCAATGTCGCGCTGAACAGCGGCGCGATAACGATCAGCGGCACCGGGGAGATCATCGTCACCTCGGCGGGCGGCGTGGCGGACGTCGGCGCCACGCCCCGGCTGGTCGGCCCGGACCTGCGGATCGACGCGGCGACCGGCATCGGCACCAGCGGCGACCCGCTGAACACGAACGTCAACAACCTCGCTGTTCGCAACACCACCAGCGGCGGGATTCACATCGAGAACACCGGCGCCCTGGCCGTTGGCGGCGGCGGGCTGACGATGGATGGCACCAACGCCGTGGTGGACGGCGACTCGGCCGTGGACGGGTTCATTCGGGCCAACAGCCCGTTGACGATCAGCTTGCCGGCGACGCATAACGGCAGCTTCACCTACCAGGCCAGCGACGACGACGCAACGGCCGGCGACGTACTGACGATCGATGCGGACGTGACGCTGACCAGCGACACGGACTCGACCCTTGCGTTCGTCGCGGGCGACGACATCGAGCAGGCCAGCGGCGCGGTCTCGACGGGCGGCGCCGGCACGCACACGGTGGTGATGTGGGCGGACCATGAAAGCCACGCCGGCGGTGACGGGGCCCTCGACGGCGACCGCGGGCACATCAACCAGGCCGGTGGCTCGCTGTCCGCAGATAACCTGCTCTTCAGCGCCGAGGAGGCGGTCACGCTGCGTCAGGCCGGCAACAACCTCGCCACGATCTCCGGGCAGGTCAATGGCTCCGGGCAGGGCGTCGCCTACCAAGACGCCGACGACCTGACGGTCGCCTCCGGCACGATGACGGACCCGGACGGCGGCCCGGCCGTGAACCCCGACGGCATCCTGACCAACGACGGCGACGTGTGCCTGGTGACGGCGACGGCGGTGGGCTTCGTGGACATCACGAACCCGATCGCGGCCGGGACGGGCACGGTTCGGATCAACTCGGCGGAC
>CAYRVX010000002.1:0-45359 GCA_964427875.1 uncultured Planctomycetaceae bacterium | reverse complement strand
CCGGGGAGTGCTTCGGCCTGGGCGGCGGCGCGCACGACCTGGACGGCATCGTGACGAGCGACGGCGACGTGTGCCTGGTGACCGGAGCGGCGGGCTTCCTGAGCATCACGAACCCGATCGCGGCCGGGACGGGCACGGTTCGGATCAACTCGGCGGACACGGTGGACCAGTCCGGCACGGGCACGATCACGGCCCAGGGCCTGGGCATCCTGTCGGTGGACACGGTGATGCTGGAGTTGGCGAACAATGACGTGGACACCCTCAGCGTCGAGGTGACCGGCGCCGGTTCGGGCATGTTCTTCCGCGACGCGGACGACCTGACGGTCGGCGCGGTGGCGGACTCCGCCGGGGAGTGCTTCGGCCTGGGCGGCGGCGCGCACGACCTGGACGGCATCGTGACCAACGGCGGCGACGTGTGCCTGCGGACGGCGACGGCAACGGGCTTCGTGAACATCACGAACCCGATCGATGCCGGCGTGGGCACGGTTCGAATCAACTCGGCGGACACGGTGGACCAGGCCGGGCCGGGCGCGATCACGGCGCAGGAGCTGGGCATCGTGGCCGTGGATACCGTCCTGCTGAATCTCATCACCAATGACGTGGACGTGCTGGCGGCGAGCGTGCCCACCGAGGGCGTTACCTTTACGTACACGGACGCGGACAGCTTCTCGGTGGGTCCCGTGACCGACTCGATCCCCGCGTGCCTGGGCGGCACGGTGACCGGCATCGACACCGCCGGCGGCGACCTGACGCTGCTGGTGAACGGCACCGGCAACCTGACCATCCTGGACAACCTGAACACGGCGGGAGCGCTGAACGCCGGCAATGTGAACCTCACCACCAACGACGGCTCGATCATCGTGCGGGCCGACATCTACGCCGCAGGCGCGGGGGTGGGCGGAAACGGCGGGAACGTGACCCTCACGATCCCCACGGGCGGCGCCGACGCGTGGCTGCCGGGCGTGCCCGCCCTGGCGACCAATCCCCATTACTGGCGGCCGGCCGAAGTCATCGTGTTCGGCGATCCCTCGGAGAATCAGAACATCACCGTCAACGCCCTCGGCACCGGAGCCGGCACGGACGGGACGATAGCACTTGCCGGCGCCCGGGCCGTCGTGCCGGGCGTGGCGACGATCTGGGGCAAGGTGCCTTTGGGCCGGTCCGTTACGCTCGTGGGCGGCAACGTCGTAATGGGCCAGAACGAGAAGTTCACCTGCCAGGGCCATCTGTACATCGGGGCGACCACGATGGCCACGATCGGCGACCTGACCGCGGCGGGAAACCTGACGGTAAGCAGCCCGACGGTGACGTTCCTGGACCGCCAGGCCGGCAACTTCGGCGACCCCTACCGCGGCCGCGTGAAGATCATCAACGCCGCCGGCCAGATCTACGGGGACCCGTACCTGGACTTTGTTGCCGGCGTAACGCTCCTCATCCCCAACGTTCCCGGCAGCGCAAACGGCCCGTGGGGTGGCGTCGGGACGAATCTCACGGGCGGGGCGCAGGGCGCACTGGTGGGAGGGAACTTCGGCGGAGCCGCTCCGCCGGTGTGGGAGTCGTTCGGGCCTCTGACCTTCGCGCCCCCGTCGCCGCCTGCGCCCGACGGCTCGGGGATCTGGCTGCTTGACGAGGTCGAGTCCGGCACCTTCCCGGTCCCCATCGGGGACCTGGCGACCGCGTTGGCCAGCGCGCTGCCCGACACGGAAATGGATGTGACCACGGAGAGCAGCGTGCCCGCCGGGCAGAGGGAGGACCTGGTCCGGCACCTGGGCATCTTCACGAAGGACCCGAACGACGATGAACTGGTGGACTTCCTGTGCGGGCGGCGGTTCTTCATGGACACGCCGGAGTTCGTTCACGTGATCACCGCCGGTCACCCGGTGCCCGATCCCGGCAGCACGTCGCCTTCTCAGCACAAGGCCTCGATCGACCGCTTGCCGGGCACGATGGGCCGGGACGGGCTGATGAGCTATCGAGCCCTGTACTGGCGCCAGAAGGTGGACCCGAAGACCGGGCGGAAGACGTGGATCAGCCTGGCCGCCCAGATCCGCGACGTGCTGGGCAAGAGCATCACGGCATATAAGGGCGAGCATAAAGGCGAGTTCGACCCGCTGGGGTACCGCAAGTGGCTGGCCGCCAAGGCCGATCAGAAAAAGGCGCTGGAGCTGATGGCCGGACTGTCATCGCTGTTCCGTCAAGTGGAGCTGCTGGGCCTGGGTCCCGTCGAGCTTGCAAACTCCCACAGGATGCTCGCGAGGTCGATCAAGCCTCGCGGCGTGACCGTGGAGCAGTTGATCGATGCCGTGAAGGTTTCCCCTCAGGACAAAGGCGCCGTCGCGACGGCGGCGAAATAGCGGCCGGGCCCGTCTGAGGGCGAGGTCAAGGCAGGAATCCAGGCAGCCGGAGGTCGAACCGCCATGGCTATCGACGTCGACAGTTTCCTTACGGAGATCGATCCGGAGTCTCCGTGTGGCGAGGACCTGATGTACGATCCGGCCTATCTGGAGGTCGAACGGATCCTGCAGGGCACTCCGGAGCAGCAGGTCGGTGATACGGTCGTCCAGGCGGAGGAGGCGGACTGGTCGGAGGTCCGCAAGCAAGCCGCCGCGCTGCTGGAGCGTAGCAGGGACTTGCGCCTCGTGGTGTACTTGATCCAGGCGCTGACGAGAACGGAGGGCATTCCCGGCGTTCGGGACGGGCTGGCTCTTCTTCGGGGCATGCTCGAGCGATACTGGGACCAGGCCCATCCGCAACTGGATCCCGACGATGACTATGACCCGACGGAGCGGATGAACGTCCTGTCCGCCTTCGCCGCGCCGGGGGAGATGCAGGACACGCCGATCAGCTTCGACCTTCTTCTGACGGCAACGCTGTGCGATTCCCCCGTGTTTCACAGGAGCTACAGCCTGCGAGATATCCGGGTCGCCAAGGGAGATGCCTCTCCGGGCGAGACGGAGGGCGGCCAGGCGCCCCCCGATCGGGTGGAGCTCGACGCGGCGTTTACGGGCGAGAAGCTGAACCCGAACCAGCAGGCGGAGCTGGTGGAAGGTCTTCAGGCGACGGCCAGGGCGGCGGAAGAAGCGGTCGAGCACGTCGGCGTCATCGACTCGCTGCTGACGCAGCGCGTGGGCAGCGGAAACGCGATCGACTTCGGCGGGTACCAGGACCTTCTCAAGGAAATCGGCACGTGTGTGAATGACTACCTGGCCCGGGTCGGCGCGGCCGTCGGTGCGGGCAGCGAAGAGGCCGGTGCGGCCGCCGGCGCCGAGGCCGGCGCGGCCGCCGGGCCCGGCATCTCCGGGGCCGTCCGGTCGCCCGAGGACGTCATCCGGGTCCTCGACAGGGTCTGTGAGTACTACGAGCGAACCGAGCCGTCCAGCCCGGTGCCGCTGCTTCTCAAGCGGGCCAAGAAGCTCGTTCGGAAGAACTTCATGGAGATCATCCAGGACCTCACTCCCGATTCGCTGAGGCAGATCCAGGTGATCAGCGGCCCCATGGAAGAGCCTCCTCAGCAGTACTAGTTCGCCAGGAAGGGAGACCGTTGGGCAGGCCGCGCAGGGAAGTGCCCGGCCCCGCAACGGGACCGCAGCGGCCGGGAGCTTCCGGGGGCGTCTGACCGGTGGGCGTAAATAAATCATTCAAGTTGACACGGCGAAAACGCGATGGGTACAATTTGTGTGTGCCGGCAAGTTTGCCTGCCAAGACGGACTTGTGTGACGGGTATGCTTTGGATCGGGGGCGGACCTGTTTGGCGTGAGACAAGTCGAGCGTCCTAGTGGAACAATCAGTTTCTCTGTTGCAGTTTAAGCGGCATAGCCAAGCGATCGATCCGTTGGAAGCAGAGCCCTGCTGCACGCATCGGGCCAATGTCTAGAAAGGAGCAGCCATGGCGAAAGAAAGTAGCCAAAAATTCATAGCTCGAAACCGGGCACCACGAGTCCAGGTCGAGTATGACCTGGAGCTGTACGGCGCCGAGAAGATGATCAGCCTGCCGTTCGTGATGGGTGTGATGGCGGACCTGTCCGGCAAGCCGGCAGAGGGGCTCGGTCCGGTCGCCGATCGGAAGTATCTCGAGATCGACGTGGACAACTTCGACGATCGGCTGAAGTCGATGAAGCCGCGTGCGGCCTTCCAGGTGCCCAACACCCTGACGGGCGAGGGCAACGTTTCGGTGGACCTGACGTTCGAGCGCATGGACGACTTCTCCCCCGCCGCGGTGGCCAGGAAGGTCGAGCCGCTGAACAAGCTCCTGACCGCCCGGACCCAGTTGTCGAACCTGATGGGGTACATGGACGGCAAGAGCGGAGCGGAGGAGCTGATCGGAAAGCTCCTGAAGGACCCCGCACTGCTCCAGGCCTTGGGCTCGGCACCCAAGCCGACAGACGAAGCCCCCGCCGAGGGCGAGAGTGAGGAGGAACAGAGCGATGGCTGAAGCCAACGAGGAAGCCCAGCAAGCCCAGGCAGCGGAGCAGGTAGCCGAGAGGACCGAGCTCGGTGATTTCCAGATGCTCCTGAGCAAGGAGTTCAAGCCGAAGACCGACGGCGCCAAGACGGCCATCACCGAGGCCGTCCAGACGCTGGCCCAGCAGGCGATCGGGGAGGCGTCGCTGATCTCCGATGACGTGATTCGGACCGTCGAAGGGATGATCGCGGAGATCGACAGGAAGCTCTCCGAGCAGTTGAACCAGATCCTTCACCACGAGAGCTTCAAGAAGCTGGAGGGCACGTGGCGCGGGCTGAGCCATCTGGTGAACAACACCGAGACGGACGAGACGCTGAAGATCCGCGTCCTGAACATCACGAAGAAGGAGACGAGCCGGACGCTGAAGAAGTTCAAGGGCACGGCCTGGGACCAGAGCCCGCTGTTCAAGAAGCTATACGAGGACGAGTACGGCACGCCGGGCGGCGAGCCCTACGGGTGCATCATCGGCGACTACGAGTTCGACCACACGCCGCCGGACGTGGCGATCCTCCAGGGCATGGGTCAGATCGCGGCGGCGGCGCACGCGCCGTTCGTCGCAGCCGGCGCGCCTCGGGTGATGAACATGGATTCGTGGCAGGCCCTGGGCGACCCTCGCGACCTGACGAAGATCTTCCAGACGCCCGAATACGCTCCGTGGCGGAGCCTGCGGGACTCGGAAGACTCGCGATACATCTCCCTGACGATGCCGCGGTTCCTCTCCCGCCTGCCGTACGGCGCCGACACGAACCCGGTGGATGAGTTCGATTTCGAGGAAGATACCGAGGGCGCCGACCACTCGAAGTACGTCTGGTCGAACTCGGCCTTCGCGATGGGCGTGAACATCAACCGGGCGTTCAAGCTGTTCGGCTGGTGCTCGCGGATCCGGGGCGTGGAGTCCGGCGGCATGGTCGAAGGCCTGCCCTGTCACACCTTCCCGACCGACGACGGCGGCGTGGACATGAAGTGCCCCACCGAGATCGCCATCACCGACCGCCGCGAGGCGGAACTCGCCAAGAACGGGTTCATGCCGCTCTCGCACTGGAAGAACACCGACTACGCCGTCTTCATCGGCGGCCAGACCCTCCATAAACCCGCCGAGTACGACGACCCCGACGCGACGGCCAACGACAACCTGGGCAGCCGCCTGCCGTACATCTTCGCGTGCAGCCGCTTTGCACACTTCCTCAAGTGCATCGTCCGCGACAAGATCGGGTCGTTCAAGGAACGGGAGGACATGGAGAAGTACCTCAACGACTGGATCATGAACTACGTCGAGCCGGACCCGCACAACGCCACCGAAGAGGCCAAGGCCCGGCGCCCGCTGGCCGCGGCGGAAGTGGTGGTCAAGGAAGTGGAAGGCAACCCGGGGTACTACGCCGCGAACTTCTACCTCCGGCCGCATTACCAGCTCGAAGGCCTGACCGCCTCTCTGAGGCTGGTCAGCAAGCTCCCGTCAGCCAAGACAGACTAACCCCTCACCGACCGGGACGTGATCGGTGAAGCAGGCAAGGGCCGCCCGGCGCCCGCCGTGGGGGCTGGGACGCATGAGGGCCCCCGCAGTGGGGACTGGGTCGCAAGAGCGTTTGTGGGTTAATACCCCAGAGCAAGAGGAGACTTGGAATGAGTTATGACATGTTCATCCAGATCGATGGGATCCAGGGCGACAGCGCGGATGAAGCCCACAGCAAATGGATCGAGATCAACTCGTACAGCCACAGGATTTCGCAGCCGGTCGGCGGCGCGTTGAGCGCCCAGGGCGTGCACACCGGCGGCAGGGCGGACCACGCCGACTTCAGCGTCGTCCACCGCCTCGACAGCGCCACGCCGATCCTGTCGCTGCACTGCTGCACGGGCAAGCACATCCCGAACATCCGCTTCGAGCTGTGCCGCGCGATGGGCGACAAGACCACGTTCATGGTCTACACGTTCAAGGACGTGATCGTCGCCTCGGTCTCCCCGAGCGGCTCGGCCGACACGGAAGACCCCCTGCCGATGGAGGAGGTCACCTTCCGCTACGGCCAGATCAACTGGGAGTACACTCCCACGGACATCACCGGTGGCGGCAAGAAGGGCGCTGCGGTCCAGGCGGGCTGGAGCACCCTGATGAACAAGCCGATGTAAGCCAGCAACTGAACGGCATGGGACGGGCCCGTTATCGGTCCGTCCCATGTTTTCTGATCCGCTCCTTCTAACGAGGCCATGCGCGGGTCTCCGCACCTGGCCGGAGTGACTGCTATGCAGGAAGCCGAGGAACTTCTGCGCGAAGGCCGGCTGGATGAGGCGCTGGCGAGACTTCAGGATCAAGTCCGAGAGGATCCGTCCAAGGCGGAGCTGCGGGTGTTCCTCTTCCAGATGCTGTCGGTCGTGGGGGATTGGGAACGGGCGCTGACGCAGTTGAACGTAGCCGCCGAGCTGGACGGCCAGAAGCTGCTGCTGGCGGAGATCTGTCGCCCGGCGCTGCAGTCCGAGGCGCTCCGCACGGCCGTTTTTGAGGGGCGGAAGTCGCCGCTGGTGTTCGGCGAACCGGACGAATGGGTCAGTTGGATTATCCAGGCGGCCGAGTTGATCGCCCAGGGGCAGTACGCCCCCGCCAGAGAGCTTCGGGACAGGGCCTTCGAGGAGGCACCGGCGATTTCCGGCCGCCTCAACGGCAAGTCCTTCGAATGGATCGCCGACGCGGACACCCGGCTGGGACCGATCCTCGAAGTGGTGGTGGAGCACAAGTACTTCTGGGTGCCGTTTTCGCGCATCAAGGCGATCCGCATCGAGGAGCCCAAGGCCCTTCGGAACATGGTGTGGGCCGAGGCGCAGTTCACGTGGGCCAATGGCGGCCAGGCGCCCGGGCTGATCCCCACGCGGTACGCCGGCAGCGAAACCAGCACCGACGGGATGGTCCAACTCGGGCGGAAAACGGATTGGACCGAGCACGAAGGAGGGCACTTCATCGGTCTCGGCCAGAGGATGCTGACCACCGATGAGGGGGAGTATCCGTTGCTCGAGATCCGAAGCGTTGTCCTGGACAATGAGGAGCCGCCGGGGGCCTCGGAGCAGACCGAAGGTGAGTCTGCGGGCCCAGCGACCTCCGAGGAAACAACAGAACCGCCCACGGGAGAGACCGCAGATGGCTGAGCTGACGCCGACAGAGCGGCTTCAGCCCTGTCTGCTGGATCGTCTAACCGATGACCACCCCGAGTCCGTCAGCGAAAGCAGGGATACGCGAGTCGTTTCCCTGAGGCGGTACCGGACGGCCGTGCTCCGCGACCTGGACTGGTTGTTGAACACCGGCTGCCACTCTTCGGCGGAGGACCTGTCCGAGTTCGGCGAGGTCGCGCAATCTGTGCTCAACTACGGGATTCCCGATCTGTGCGGAGTGACGGCGTCGGGCCTGCGGCCGGAGGACTTCGAGCGACAGCTCCTGGAGGCGATTCGCTGTTTCGAGCCCCGGATTCTCCCGGGAACGTTGTCGATTCAGGTGAACGCCGGCTATGGCCTGATGGACCACAACGCGATTTCGTTTGAGATCCGGGGCGATTTGTGGGCCCAGCCCACCCCCGATCCGCTCTACGTCCGCACCGAGGTCGACCTGGACACGGGCCAGTGCCAGGTAAGGGATCGGCCCAATGGATAGGCGCCTGCTGAGGTACTACAACCGCGAGCTTCAGCACCTGCGCGAGATGGGGGGGGAGTTTGCGCGGGAGTTTCCGAAGATAGCCGGGCGTCTGGGCCTGGAGGCGCTGGCCTGTGCGGATCCCTACGTCGAGCGCTTGCTGGAGGGCTTTGCCTTCCTCGCCGCCCGCGTGCACCTGAAGCTCGATGCCGAGTTCCCGCGGTTCACGCAGTCCATGCTGGAGACGATCTATCCGCATTACCTGACCCCCACCCCTTCCATGGCGGTGGTGCAGTTTCACCCGGACCTGACGGAGGGAGCTCTGGCGGAGGGCTTTGTCGTGCCGCGTGACACGGCCCTTCGGGCGAGTCTGGGCAAGGGCGAGCAGACGGCGTGCGAGTATCGCACGGCGCACGACGTGACGCTGCTGCCAATTCAGATCGTCGAGGCACAGTACTATACCCGGGGGCTGGCGGCACTGGAGATTCCCAAGTACTACGAGGCGAAGGCGGGGGTCCGCATTCGCCTGGAGTGCACGGCCGGGCTGACCTTTGGCGAGGTGAATCTGGAGAAGGTGTGCCTGTTCCTGCACGGGGGCGAGCAGACGCCGGCTCGTCTCTACGAGCAGCTTTTCGCCCACACGATCGGCGTGGTGGCCCAGTCGATCCAGCACCCGGTGCGGTGGCAGAAGACGCTGGGGCCCACGGCGATCCGCCGGGCCGGCTTTGACAACCGCGAGGCGCTGCTGCCTTACGACGCGAGGAGCTTTCACGGCTATCGCCTGCTGCACGAGTACTTCGTCTTCCCCGAGCGGTTCACGTTCGTGGAGCTCGCCGGCCTGAACGAGGCGATGGCCGACAGCGAAGAAACCATGATGGACGTGGTCATTCTGCTGGGCGAGGCGGACCTGGAGCTCCAGGGGATGGTGGACGCGTCGAACTTCCATCTGTTCTGCTCGCCGGCGATCAACCTCTTCCCGAAGCGGGCCGACCGGATCCATCTCTCGACTCGTTTCTCGGAGTTCCACGTGGTGCCGGACCGGACGCGTCCGCTGGACTTCGAGGTATACAAGGTGGTTGGCGTGAGCGGCTACGGCGCCCGCGCCGACGAGGAGATGGAGTTCCAGTCGTTCTACTCGGCAACGGATGTGGAATCGGGCGGCGGGGGCAACGGGGCGTACTACATGGTTCATCGAGTTCCCCGGACGACCTCGCAGCGCGAGCGTCAGTACGGGAAGCGCTCGAGTTACAGCGGCAGCGAGGTGTTCGTCTCCCTGGTGGACGCACGGGCGGCACCGTATCGCTCGGACCTCCGCCAGCTCGGCGTGGACACGCTCTGCACCAACCGGGACCTGCCGCTTCAGATGGCCGTGGGGCGCGCCAAGACCGACTTCACGATGGACATCAGCGCGCCGGTGGAGGAGATCCGCTGCGCGGCCGGCCCGACGCCACCCAAACCGTCCCACGTCGAGGGCCAGATCGCCTGGCGGGCGGTCAGCCACCTCTCGCTGAACTACATGTCTCTGGTCGACGTCAACGAGCAGGACGGTGCGGCGGCCCTGCGGGACCTGCTGAAGCTCTACGGCGACGCCAGCGATCCGGCGATCCGCAAGCAGATCGACGGGGTCAAGTCGGTTTCGTACCGGCCGATCACCCGCCGGGTGGCCATGGCCGGGCCCATCGCCTTCGCCCGCGGGTTGGAGGTGACCGTCACCTTGGATGAGGAGGCGTTCGAGGGGGGCAGCGCCTTCCTGATGGGAGCGGTGCTGGAGAGGTTCTTTGCCAAATACGTCTCGATTAACTCCTTCACGGAAACCGTCGTCAGCACGGTGGACCGTGGTCAGATCATGCGATGGCAGGCGAGAGTGGGACAGAGGCACATTCTCTAGCCAGGAGGCTGGAAGAGACCCCGCATGGGTTCGATTTCTTCCTGGCGGTGCGGCGGCTGGAGAACCTGCGCCCCGAGCAGCCTCGGGTAGGTCACTCCAAGCGCCCCCTGGAGGACCCGGTGCGTTTCTGCCAGGAGGCCTCGTTGGCGTTCGCCCCGCGGACGCTATCGGCCTTTCGGACGGACGTGGGCGCCCGCGCCCCGCGGATGTTCGTCAACTTCCTCGGCCTGTTGGGGCCCAATGGCCCGATGCCGCTGCACGTGACGCAGTACGTCCGCGAGCGCGTGCTGATCCACCATGACGACACCATGGCGCGGTTTCTGGACATGTTCAACCACCGCATGCTGAGCTTCTTCTATCGCGCGTGGGCGGCCAACCAGCAGACGGTCCAGTTCGAGCGAGGCGATGAAGATCGGTTCGCCGTGTACATCGGCAGCATGTTCGGCATCGGCATGGAGACCTATCGCCGGCGGGACGCCGTTCCCGACGTGGCCAAGCTGCATTACTCCGGGCACCTCGTCTGCCAGACCCGCCATCCCGAGGGGATCTGCGACACCCTTCAGGATTATTACGGCATCCGGGTGCGGATGGTGGAGTTCATCGGGCAGATGCTCGACGTTCCCGACGACTGCATCTGCCGGCTGGGCGAGTCGCCGGAGACGGGCTCGCTCGGGTGGACCGCAATCGTGGGCCGGCGCGTGTGGGAATGCCAGCAGAAGTTCCGCCTGCGATTCGGCCCGATGGCCCTGAGTGAGTACCAGCGCCTGCTGCCGGGAGGCGACAGTCTCCGCCGGCTAATCGCGTGGATGAAAAACTACCTCGCCGACCAGTTGCTCTGGGAGGTGCAGTTGATTCTCAAGAAGGAAGAGGTCCCCCCGTTGAAGATGGGGACCATAGGCCAGCTCGGCTGGACCACGTGGCTGACCAGCAAGCCCTTCGATCATGATGCCGACGACCTGGTCCTCCAGCCCCGGCAGGCCGAGGGCATGTAGGACAGGTGCTTTGGGATGACCCGTTGAACCGTTCACAGCGAAAAGGGAGCTGACCATGGCAGAGATCAGTCGTACCGCACTATTCGGCAAGCTCAACAGCCTCTGTTACAAGGCGATCGAGAGCGCCACGGTCTTCTGCAAGCTGCGCGGGAATCCTTACGTGGAGCTGGTGCACTGGCTGAAGCAGATCCTGGAGCTTCAGGATTCGGACATCCACCGGATCGCCCGCCACTTCGAGCTGAACCCGTCCCGCTTGGCGAAGGACATCACCGCGGCGCTGGACCGCCTCCAGCGGGGGGCGACGAGCATTTCGGACCTGTCGGCCCACCTGGAGGAGACGGTGGAGCAGGCGTGGACGTACGCCACACTCCTGTTCGGCGAGTATCGCGTCCGCAGCGGGCACCTGGTTGTGGCCATCCTGAAGACCAAGGGCCTCAAGAACATCCTGCTGGGGATCTCGAAGGAGTTCGAGAAGATCAAGCTGGAGGAGCTGACCGACAAGTTCGACAAGATCGTCGGCGGCTCGTGCGAGGAGGCGCTTCAGGCCCAGGACGGCACCGTCGTCGGGGGCGGGGCCGTGCCCGGCGAGGCGTCCGGGGCGATGGCGCCCGCCCAGATGGGCAAGCAGGAGGCCCTGAACCGCTTCTGCAAGGACCTCACCGAAGAGGCCCAGACCGGCGACATGGACCCCATCGTCGGGCGAAACGGGGAGATCCGCCAGATCGTGGACATCCTCATGCGGCGGCGGCAGAACAACCCGATCCTGACCGGCGAGGCGGGCGTGGGCAAGACGGCCGTCGTCGAGGGCTTCGCCCAGCGGATCGCTGTCGGCGACGTGCCCCCGTGCCTTCAGGACGTCCGGCTGCTGACGCTCGACCTCGGGCTGCTCCAGGCCGGTGCGAGCATGAAAGGCGAGTTCGAGAACCGCCTCCGCCAGGTCATCGAGGAGGTCCAGAGCTCCGAGAGGCCGATCA
The DNA here is from genome assembly GCA_964427875.1 of uncultured Planctomycetaceae bacterium. Classification (GTDB taxonomy): domain Bacteria; phylum Planctomycetota; class Phycisphaerae; order SM23-33; family SM23-33; genus CAYRVX01. The sequence continues at coordinate 33,436 of CAYRVX010000002.1, read as the reverse complement.
TCCTGTTCATCGACGAGGCCCACACGCTCATCGGCGCCGGCGGGGCGGCCGGGCAGGGCGATGCGGCCAATCTGCTCAAGCCCGCTCTCGCCCGGGGCACGCTGCGGACCATCGCGGCCACCACCTGGGCGGAATACAAGAAGTACTTCGAGAAGGACCCCGCCCTGACGCGGCGGTTCCAGGTCATCAAGGTCGATGAGCCCTCGGAGGAGAAGTGCCTTCTCATGATGCGCAAGATCGCCGGCGTCCAGGAGAAGCACCACCAGGTGCAGGTGCTGGACGAGGCGCTGGAGGCGGCGGTGAAGCTCTCTCATCGCTACATCCCCGCCCGGCAGCTTCCGGACAAGGCGGTCAGCCTGCTGGACACGTCCTGTGCCCGCGTGGCGATCAGCCAGCACGCCACGCCCGCCCGGATCGACGACACCCAGAAGCGGATCGACGGGCTCGAGGTTGAGTTGGGGATCATCGACCGCGAGGCCAACATCGGCGTGGATCACGAAGAGCAGCGGGCCGAGGTCGTCGAGAAGCTCGAGGCCGACCGCAAGCTGCTGGAAGAGCTCCAGGCCCGGTGGGAGGAGGAGAAGGGCGTCGTCGAGAAGATCCTCGACCTCCGCGACAAGCTCCGGTTGAGCGGCAGCGGCAGGATCGAAGACGCCGAGGGGCCCGCCGAGACCGAAGAGGGCGAAGCTGCCGAAGAAACCGCCGAGGACAAAGGGACCGAAGCGCCGGCCGAGGAAGCCGTCGAAGCCGCCGAGGAGATCACCGAGGAACAGCGCGCCAAGATGCTGGAGGAGCTCAAGGAGCTCCAGTCCAAGCTCAGCGAGCTCCAGGGCGAGGATCCCCTGATCCTCCCGGCCGTGGACTACCAGGCCGTGGCCTCCGTGGTGCAGGACTGGACGGGCATTCCCGTCGGCAAGATGGTGGCCAACGAGGTCCAGGCGGTACTGAGCCTGGCCGACAGGATGGAGGAGCGGGTCCTCGGGCAGCGACACGTCCTGGAGGCCATTGCCAAGCGGATCCAGACGTCGCGGGCGAGCCTGGACAACCCGAACCGTCCGATCGGCGTGTTCATGCTGGTCGGGCCGAGCGGCACGGGCAAGACCGAGACCGCCCTGACGCTGGCCGAGGCGCTCTACGGCGGCGAGGACAACGTCATCACGATCAACATGAGCGAGTTCCAGGAGGCCCACACGGTCTCGACGCTCAAGGGCGCCCCTCCGGGCTACGTGGGCTACGGCGAAGGCGGCGTGCTCACCGAGGCGGTCCGGCGCCGTCCCTACAGCATCGTCCTGCTGGACGAGGTGGAGAAGGCCCATCCCGACGTCCACGAGATCTTCTTCCAGGTCTTCGACAAGGGCCACATGGAAGACGGCGAGGGGCGGGACATCGACTTCAAGAACACGATCATCCTGCTGACCAGCAACGTCTCCAGCGAGCTGATCATGGACATGTGCAAGGATCCCGAGCTGATGCCCTCCCCGGAAGGCATCGCCAAGGCCATGCGAGATCCTCTGCTGAAGGTCTTCCCGGCGGCACTGCTGGGCCGCCTGGTCGTCGTGCCCTTCTACCCCATCAGCGACGAGGTGCTGCGGAAGATCATCGTGCTTCAGATCGGGCGGATCAGAAAGCGCCTGGCCGAGAACCACAAGATTCCCTTCGAGTACGACGAGGCGGTGGTGGACCTGATCGCGAGCCGCTGCACGGAGGTCGAGAGCGGCGCCCGCATGGTGGACGCGATCCTGACGCACACCATGCTGCCCGAGATCAGCACGGAGTTCCTCAACCGGCTGGTGGAGGGCAAGGGCATCAAGAAGGTCCACGTTGGCGTGGGCGACGGGGAGTTCAAGTACATATTTGAGTGACGCGGCCACTGGCCGACACCCACTGCCGGCGGCCGGCAACGGCCTTTGTAGCCGCCGAGGACAGGTGGGTGATATTGCCCATCCCGGCTGGTGGAATGGGGCACCTGTCCATAAGTGACGGCTTGGTGCTGCGTCGCCCGGATGCGGGCCACTGGATGGTGGAGATTGGGCACATAGTTATCTCTGTTTCATATAAAGGATTATGGTCAAAGAGTTACCGGGGGCGGGTTCGGCAGGGCCTTGTGGCATGCCGAATGCAATGGTCCAGTAACTACGGAGCGCATTGTCGTGGCGGCCGGCTGAGACCGCGATGAAACCGGCCGATCGCCGGGTGCCGCGACCGGGCAGAGATCATCGACGATGACGCGGACGCCGCCCGGCATCCCCGGGTGCGCCGTGTCTGTCTGCTAAAGCAAAGGAGAAGCACTGATGGCCAGAGCAACGCAAACCCACCGGTTCATCGCAGTGGGGACCCCGCTCGGCGAAGACGTGCTCCTGTTGAGGAGCTTCACCTTTACCGAGAAGCTCGGCCGGCCCTTCGTGATGTTGCTCGACATGATCAGCGACACCTCCGACATCAATTTCGACGACATCGTTGGTCAGAACGTGACGGTTCGCTTGCAGAAGCCCTCGGACGAGGAGCCCCGTTACTTCAACGGCTTCGTCAGTCGGTTCACGCAGACCCGGCTGTCCGGGCGGGCGACGCAATACCAGGCCGAGGTGGTGCCCTGGCTGTGGTTCCTGACCCGTACGTCCGACTGCCGCATCTTCCAGGAAATGACCGTGCCGAACATCATCAAGCAGGTCTTTCGCGACCATGGGTTTACGGATTTCGAGGATCGCCTCAGCGGCAGCCATCCGGAGTGGGAGTACTGCGTGGAATACCGCGAGACGGACTTCAACTTCGTCAGCCGGCTGATGGAGCAGGAGGGCATCTACTACCACTTCGAGCACGAGAACGGCAAGCACACGATGGTCCTGGCGGACTCCAAGGGCGCCCACGAGCCGTTCCCCGGCTACGAGGAGATCCCCTTCCGCCCGCCCCAGACGGAGTTTCGGGAGAGGGAGTACATCCACGACATGACCGTCTCGCAGGAAGTCCAGCCCGGCATGTACGCCCATACGGACTTCGACTTCAAGAACCCCAAGAAGGACCTTCAGACCAAATCGCAGATCATCCGCAATCATGCCGTGCCGAACTTCGAGATCTTCGACTACCCCGGCGAGTACGTCGAGCACGGCGACGGCGAAGGCTACTCCCGCGCCCGGATTGAGGAGTTGCAGACCCCCTTCGAGCAGGTCGCCGGCAGCGGCGATGCGCGGGGCATAGCGGCGGGATGCAGGTTCATGCTGCTGGATCATCCGAGGGACAGCTTCAACAAGGATTACCTGGTGATCGCCGTAAGCGTGCAGGGCAACACCGACGAGTACGACTCGGCGCCGAGCCCAACGGGCGGGCAGACGTTCCAGTGCGATTTCACGGCGATCGACTTCAACGAGCAGTTCCGAACGGCGCGGACGACGCCCAAGCCGCTGATTCGCGGCGTGCAGACCGCCATGGTTTGCGGCCCGAGCGGCGAGGAGATCTACACCGACCAGTACGGCCGCGTGAAAGTGCAGTTCCACTGGGACCGCTACAGCGCAGCCGATGAGAACAGCTCCCGCTGGATCCGCGTTTCCCAGCCGTGGGCGGGCAAGAGGTGGGGAGGCATCTTCATGCCGCGGATCGGTCATGAGGTGATCGTCGAGTTTGAGGAGGGCGACCCGGACCGCCCGATGATCACCGGGCGCGCGTACAACGGCACGTGCATGCCGCCCTATGACCTGCCGACCAACGCGACGATGTCCGCCTTCAAATCCAACTCCTCGAAGGGCGGGGGCGGCTTCAACGAGATCCGCTTCGAGGACAAGAAGGGCGAGGAGCAGATCTTCATCCACGCCGAGAAGAACGAGGACATCCGCGTCAAGGCCGACCGTTTCGAGTGGACCGGCAACAACCGCCACCTGATCGTCAAGAAGGAGAAGTTCGAGCACGTGGAGGAGAACCGCCACGAGATCGTGGACATCGACCACATGGAGGAGATCGGCGCCGACCGCCACCTGAAGGTCAAGGGCAAAGAGATCAAGGAAGTGATCGGCACTCATTGCTTCAAGGTCGGCGGCGACGTCATCGAGGCGTTCAACGCCAATCACTCCGAAGAGGTGATGCAGAACTACTACCTCAAGGCGAAGACGGGGACCATCGTCATCGAGTCGCCGATGGGCATCACGTTGAAGTGCGGCAGCAGCAGCGTGGTCGTTGACATGATGGGCGTAACGGCTACGGGCAACATTGTCACCCTCAACGGCAGCGCCATGACGCACATCAACTCCGGTCCGGGCTCGCCGGCCGGGACGGGCACGGCCGGGACGGCCAGCTCGCCCACCGCCCCGACCGCGGCCCTGGAGGCCGACAACGCCGATCCGGGCGAGGTCGCCGAAACAAAGGCCCGCCAGCGCGAGAAGAAGGCTGGCAAGTACGGCTCGGTGCAGGTGCCGGCCTACCAGCGCGACCCGGACAAGGACAGTTGGATCGAGATCGAGCTGGTGGACCGGGAAGGCCAGCCGATGGCGGGCGAGCCCTATCGCATTCTCCTGCCCGACGGCTCGGCTGTGCGAGGCGTGCTGGATCAGAACGGAGAGGCCCGCGTGGAAGGGATCGATCCCGGCGACTGCGAGGTCACCTTCCCCCAGCGCGACGGGCGGTCGTGGCGGCCGAGAGGATAGGCCCACGCGCCTGGAATCGTCCGGTCAGAAGGTATGCTGTATAAGGTTGGTGGCGCGACCACCAGAGAGGTCTGAAAATGGGTGAACCGTCTGAAACACCTGAAGCCCCCGAGGGCGCCGGGACTCCGGAAACCGTTGATGCCGAGGAGTTCGACACGCTGTGCAGCATTGCCGCCGAGCACGGCTTTGAGGACTGCCGGCCGCTGCGGGACCTGGAAGCCAACGCGGACTACCGCAACAGGCCGCTGCGGCCGGGGGACACGGTGACGATCCCCCCTCACACGGAGCACGACGAAGGCGAAGGCACCGAGACGCACAGTACCTTCGAAGCGCCCAGCTCGCCCCCGCCGGAGATCCGGTTCGTTCACGGCTCCCGCAGCACGCCCTATGCGGATGATAACGACCTGCCCTTCCTGAACGTCAGCAACTACGTGCCGGACAAGGCAGGTCGCGAGGGGACGAACAACTGGCCGACCGGGTTCGGGTACGACCGCCACGGACATCGGGACCTCGATGCCTTCAAGGTCGAGGTGGTGGACCCCAACGCCAACGCCACGGAAGTGGACGTGGAACTGCGGGCGCTGAAGCCTCGATACCGCGCCGACGGCACGATCGAGGAGGTGGACGGCCAGAGGCAGTACGACGACTTCGCCGCCGGGGACCCCGACAGCGGCGCGCGGGACATCGCGCTGAAGTGCGAGCAGGTCAGCAGCACGAACCGCGTGCGATTCCGCAGCCGGTACCTGCGTCTGGCCGTCGACATGGAGGACTTCGGCGTGCTCTCGGGCAATCCCAAGCGGACGGACGGCACGGCCCAGGGGCTGCTGACCAGCGACATCGCCAACGGCCAGAACGGGCTCGAGGACAAGGTGGAGATCCTCGATCAGCTCGTCCAGGCCAAGTACGAGTTGAGAAGCTGCCCCGCTCCGGCCGGGCAAACCAAGTGCACGATGATCAAGAGGCTGCCGATCGGGCAGGATCGCAGGCGGATTCGGGTCGCGTGCCACGTGTTCCGGGACACGGCCGTCGCCGCCGGCGGGGCGGCCAACGCGGGCGTCAGCGGCATCCGCGAGGAGCACGTGCGGAAGCGCGTCCTGAGTTGGCTCCGCCGCGTCTACGCGCAGGCCGAAATGGCGCCGACGTTCGTCGCCCCCGAGGTCGTGATCTACGACCCTCCGGCCGAGAACATGCTGGCGATCGGGCAGGGCCCCGGCACGGCGGCTTCGGGGGTGGACGCGATCGGGTCGCCGGCCACACTGGAATTCGACCTGGGCACGCCTCCGCCGGTCGGCGGCCCCGCTCCGGCTCCGGCTCCGGCTCCGGCTCCCGCGCCGGCGCCCGCGCCGGCCCCCGCGGCGCCGCACGTGACGGTCAATCTGGCGGCCAACATGACCCCCGAACAGGCCGGCGCCGCCGTCGTGGCGGCCATGCCCGCCGGGTACTCCGCGGCGGCACACAGGAACTGCATGGCCTTCGGCGGCACGAACCACTCCTGCGACGTGATGATCACCAAGGACGACGGCACGGAGGTGATGCTCGACAACCTCACCTGCTCGGACACCGCGCTGGACGTCGAGGTGGCCCGGGTGAACATCGCGGCGCTGAACTCGAATCGCCCCGGCAGCCAATTGCTTCTGAACACGGTGGAGTTCCGTCGGGTCATCCGGGAGTGCAACACGGCCGACAACCGGATGGACCTGTTCGTCGTGGGCGCGTTCACGCAGGCGAATCTGCTCGGCAGGGCGTTCGTGCCGGGCTCCCCGCTGGACGCGGCCCACACGGCCCATGCGCCGGTGCGCTGGGGGGCGATCCTCCGGGCCGACGTGATGGACAGCACCGACACCTTCCCGTTCGTCACGCCCCACGAGGTGTGCCACGTCCTGTACGACTCGTTCCACACGAAGGACACGGGCAACCCGGGCCACGACACCGAGCTGATGCACGCCTTCGCCCAGAACAACAACAGCGCGAACGGCTCGAAGCGGATGTGCGACAACCCGATCCGAATCATCTACTACAGCTGGGACCCGGCCCAGCCCGACCAGGCCGCCGCCGTCGAGACCAACATACAGATGGTGACGCAGTGGCTGAAACCCCGCAGCGGTCCCGTGACCGAAGGTTGGTGATATGAGCGACATAAACATCACGATCGTCCGATACGACGAGGCCCAGGCCGAAGCGAAGCTCGGGCAGTTTCTCCTCGACGAGTACGGCGGCATCCGCGTTCCGCGAGGCGTCAAGCCCGAGCTCGTCTCGGAGTATCTCGAAGAGAACCTCAAGGAAGATTCCCCGGACTTCGCCTACGAGCGGGGCGTGGACCTGATCCGCTTCTACGAGCGGACCGACGCCGTGGAGCACTTCCTGCCGGCCTTGAACAGCAAGGAGGCGAACCACGAGGACCTGCGCCGCTCGTGTTACGCGGCCCAGGCCGCGGGCGAGATGGGCACCGAGGAGCAGGCCAACCAGGCCGTGGACTACTTCAGCAAGGTTGTCGTTCGTCACCGCAGCGCCCCCGACGCCTTCGAGGTGCTGCTGGAAACGGGCGTGGTGCTCTCGCCGGCCGATTCCATCAACAAGGTCGTGGCGAGGATCAACGAGGAGTTCGTCGCGCGCCAGCGGACCAGGACGCGCGATCGAACCAACCTGACGCTCTACAACAAGGTCGCCGACATCAAGAGGGTCAAGGTGCCCAAGTACCAGGCGCTCGCCGAGGCCAGGAAGGATCTGCTCGCCAAGGAGCCGGCGGAGCGGCGCGATGACCTGGTGGCCATCTACATGGGACGCTCGCCGCACAGCCGGGAGTTCATGGTCAAGTGGGCCGGCCGGCTCCTCCGCAAGGAGGCCATCGACGACGACCTCGAGCCGGTCGTGGCCGCCTTCTCCAAGATCATCGACGGATTGGACCCGAAGAAGGTCGCCGTCGATCCGGCGACGGACTTCGCCCTGGTGCGCGCGGGGCAGGCCATCATCTATCTCCAGCGCCGGCTGCCCCTGAAGCAGCGAAAGCTCTACGACGACGCCAGCCGCCGCCCCATCAGCTTCCTCTGGGACGACTTGAAGGTGTAGAAGGGACTGTGGACCATGCCTCCTGCGGCTAGAATAACCGACATGCACACCTGCCCGATGTCCGATGGGCCGAAGCCGCACGTCGGCGGCCCGATCATCATGGGCTGCCCGACGGTGATGATCGGCTTCTTGCCGGCCGCCCGCATGACCGACACGTGCACCTGTGTCGGCCCGCCGGACATGATCGCGAAGGGATCGGCGACGGTGCTGATCGGGTTCCTGCCGGCGGCGCGTCTGGGCGACCAGACCGCCCACGGCGGGGTGATCGTCATGGGCTGTCCGACGGTGATGGTTGGCGGATAGACCTTCCGGGCGGGTGGGGCGTGAGCGGCCGCTCCTGGCGGCCGGGGGGCGGGGATCACGCTCGGACGTGTTTCGCAGCGGCCCGTCGGGCCTTTCACATTAACGCCGCCAAAAACCTTTGACAGCGGCTTTTTTGTGAATAGACTTACCTAGAGCGTGAAGTTGCTGGTAGATTCCCCGCGGGCTCAAGTCGCTCGCCCAGGTTCTGATGGGAGAGGCGGGCCCAGGGGTCGTCCTGTTTGTAAAGGCGGCACGTGCATGTCTGCTTCCGACGTCAAAGATGCCCTGACGGGGGTCCCTGAAGGATACGCCGCGGTCCTGCTTTCCGCGGATCAAGCCGACAGCCCGCTTCGGATCTGTGTCTTGGTGAGGCGCTCGCCGGACCCGGTGGCAGGGCACCTGGTGGTCCTTCGCGACCTGATCGACGGACGGGTCCTGCTGGGGTGCATCCTGGATGCCGGCGGGGCCGTCCAGGAGTGGATCGAGCTGTGGATACAGGACCTGGAGGGCCTGGTCAACACGAGCACGGCCTGTCGCGAGGCGCTCTCCAACCACGTTCTGGACGAACGCTGGAAAGGCTACTTCCGCTCGCTGATCGAGGCGGACCCGGCCGGCGTGATCCAGGCAGGCTGGGAGACGCGTCATCCACTGCCGATGTACGTGGACCTGACGGCGATGGAGCCGATCCACCCGGTCGATCCGCAGTCCGGCGGGAGATGGGAGCTCTGCCGCGACGACGAGCTGCTCACCTCCAAGCACCTGCCGGGCTACTCGACCTCGCTTCACAGGTACCTTCACCTTCCGGAGCTGAAGGGCGAGACGCCGTTCGTTCCGGTCACGTCGGACGCGCCGCAGAGCGAATCGGTGTTATCGACGACGGAGCTCACCGGCGGGCGGCGTGGGCTGCTGGGCGTCAACGCCGGCGGGGGGCTGATCCTCGTTCGGAGGCACTGGCCGATTCACATGGAGGCCTTTTCCGGCCTGCTGTCCGGCGAGACGTGGGACGGGGTGTTTCACGGACGGAGCATGGTGGATCTCGGGCCGATGTTCGAGGCGTTGAAGAACAGCGACCCGGACCTGACCGACGGCGGATGGCTGTTCCTGGGCCGGCACGGCCGGTCGGGGCGGATGGTCGAGTCGCTGCACCTGAAGCTGCGGCTGATGGCCGACGCGGTCCGCACGGTGCGGCGGACCGCGCAGTTGACGCAGCGGCCGCTGCTGAACCTTTCGGCAGACAGCTTCCAGGTTCGCCTGTCGCAGCCCGGGGTGGGTTTGCCGTTTCTTTGGACGGCCCGCGCGGTGCTGTGCGATCCGGGCGACGCGATTGCGCTTCCCATCAGCACGAGCTCGGCGCAGTATTTCCTGCGTGGCTCGGCGGGGGCTGCGTCGGTGTATCGTCCGGAGTCGGCCGGCCAGACGGCCCGCGGGCGGGGCACCGTGCGGATCCGCCAGGTGCTGCCCGAGGCCAGCGGGGGTACGATTGTCGAGGGCACCTTCGCGACCCAGGAGCGGTTCGACGCGGCCAGGTACGATCTGATCTGGCTCAGGATGAACCTCACGTGCGGGCGCGTGGACCTGTACGGGCAGTTGGAGCAGGCCTCGGCGCTTGCGGCGGGGGAATGGCGTTTCCGGACGGTAGGCCAGCGGTTTGGTGAAGAGGCCGTTTCGGCCCTGCGGGCGGCGGAGGGGGTCCCCGTCGCGGATACGCCCTTCGAGATCATCCCGCTTCTCAGCAGCCCGTGCGACCTCTACGCGCTGGCGGTCCTGGCGATGAGGACGCTGCTGGTGAACAACCAGACGACCCTGCCCGTGGTGCTGGACGAGACGCTAAGCCTCGCGCGCCGACTGGCCGAAGAATATGATGAGTCGGTCGGGCTGGGGCTGCGGGTTCGGACGGTCTTCGAGGCCGACGACCGGTGGCTGGGGTCGCTGGGCCCCCACCGGCTGACGAATGAGGAGATGAGACCCGAGGAGGCGCTGGACCTGGTCCCCGCGGAGGTCTGGTTTGACGTGCTGGGCGCGATCGTGCGCCTGCTGCCGGGCATCGGGCCTGACAGCCTGACGAGGGACTTCGGGGATGCGCCCCCCGGCGGCATCCACAAGGTGTTCGACCGGGCCGTCGAGGATTTCAACGACCTGGTGCTTCGGACGCGAAGCCTGATCGTAATCGATTGGCGGTTCAACCGGGAGATTCACGCGATCGTTCGGCAGCACCTGATGGGTGTGGGCGGCGGCGCATAGGGCGCCTCGGCGAGAGCCATCACCTGAAAACGCCACAGGACACCGAACAACGAAGACTACAAGGAGCGATCGATGAGCACCAAGAACCTAACGGCAGTCTTGATCGGGGCGGTTTCCACGGCATGGCTTCTCGGCGGGTGCAGTGCCGGGCCCTTCAACGTGGAGGTCCTCCTGGACGAACGGGACACCGGGCTCCGAGACAAGACCGGGGCCCTCCAGTCCATCGAGGTGAACCTCGTCGGCGTCAGCGACACGGACTTCACTCGCTGGGAGCAGATGTCGATGAACAACTACTGGGAGCCCGACAACAGGATGCGAACCAGCGCGATCAAGTACGTGATGAGGTTCGGCGAGGGCCACCCGAAGAAACAGAAGCTCTCGGTCAACGACCCGATCTGGAGGGAGTGGATCAACAAGAGGCAGGCCAATCACCTGTTCGTCCTGGCGCATCTGCCGTGGCTTCAGGAGGACCAGCCCGGCGACGCCGATCCCCGGCGGAAGGTCCTTCCGCTGGAACGAGGCCGATGGGAGTGGTCCGCGTGGGGGGCGCTTACCATCCCGGTCGAGCTGCGTGCAACGGGGATGACGCTCCTGAGGCAGCCGACCAAGAAGAAGTGACGGCGGTGTGCCCCGCGGCGTTGCCGAATCGGGCAGAGGATGACGGCACATGGCGGTTTTCGGCGGGTACGAGACCGTACGGGAGCTTTATCGCAGCGGCCTGGCCTCGGCCTCGACGGCGAGGAAGGTCGGCGGCGACGGGGGGGACCGGTTTGTGGTCAAGTGCTACCGCCCCCCTTCCGTTGACGGTTCGGACGATCTGATCCAGCGAGAGGTCGAGACGTTTCTCGACGGCGCGCGGGCCCAGCAAAAGGCTGCAGCCTCCGGGGCGGAGCACTGGGCGGCCGTCCATGAGGTCGGCACCGTCGAGGGCGGCGCCTACTTCGTCACCGACAATCACCGCCGGTCCGTTCAGCACCTGATTCGCGGCCACGTCAGGCTCCGCGGCGGGGGGCTGTATCGTATCGTCGGCGCCGTGGTCCACGGGCTGATCGAGTTCAGAAGGGCCTGCGATCGCCCCCACGGCAACCTCAAGCCCTCGAACATCCTGCTGGCGGGCAAGAGCGACATCTCGCAGGCGACGCCGCTGCTGACCGATCCGGCAGGCGCCGGGCACCTCGATCCGAAAACGGGCGACGTGCCCGATCTGCACGCCGTGGGGGAGTTGATCTACCAGTTGGTGCTTCTCCGCACGGGCAAGGCGATGGGAGGCTACCCTGCGCCGGATTCGAAGGAATGGGCCGCACTCGGGAAGAACGGCACCGCCTGGCGGCAGCTCTGCAATCGCCTGCTCAATCCGAACCTCTCGCCGGGGCTGCTGACCTTCGAGGACCTGGCCGAAGACGTCGAGAAGCTCCGCGAGCGCGTCGGCAAGCCGTGGACGATGATTGCCGCCGCGGCCGCGGTGCTGGCGCTGGTCGCCGTCGGAGCCTTGGTGCTTTGGCCTCCCGGCGATTCCAGGCGCAACGGCAACGGGGCGAAGATCGAGGTCGCCGACCTGATCGCCTTGTGCCAGGAGTATCACGGCTGGGTCGAGCCGCTGATGTTGCAGAGAGAGCAGGGACACCTGGCCTCGTGGGAGAAGGACTCCCATCTCAGTCAGCGCGTGCTTCCCGTTTTGGCCGGCATCATGAAGAACACGGGGGATTTCGCCCCCAGGAAGATCATAGGATACAGCGGGAGGTCGGATTATCTGTTGGAGGGTCTGCGCAGTGATCCTGACGAGCTTCTGAGAGGACTCGAAGAAGCCAAGAAGCGGGAGGCCGGCAGCAAAGTGGCGGAGGCGCTGGCGGCAGTCAAGCAGCTCAAGAGAGACCTCTCCAGCGAGGCCTGGCCTGCTTTGGGTCAGTCGGCAGCGAAAGCGAAGACGTTCAAGGATCGCGGCTGGCAGGCCCCGGCGGAGTACCTTGCAGGCCTGGTGCCCTTTGCCGGCTCCCGGGTGAAAGAGCGCGTGGACTCCATCCTCGCCGCTCAGCAGCCGCTGGCTGAAATCGAGGAGAAGTGGAAGAGCATTGAGAAGCTCCGGGAGGAACTGGAGACGTGGGGCCAAGGCGACGTCAAGCCGCTGGCGCGGTTCGGCGAGTACCTGCTCAGTGAGACGGCCGTGTCCTCCGACGTCACCGGGGCGAAGTCGCTCCAAAAGGTGGTCGAGAAGCTCGACGACCTCCTCGCCCCGAACGGACTGCCCCAGCGATTGAAGGACTACATCCACAGGCCCAAGCCGCCGGCCAAGCCCCTCTACTGGTCGCTTGTCGAGAAAGAGCCCCCCTTCGCCGTTGCCGCCGGTGAGAAGATGACGGACGACGTGCTCCGGAAGGGGCTGGCGAGGCTGGCAAGCGGACATTACGACGTCAGAGACGACCCGCGCACCGCCGAATGGAAGGGGCAGATCGAAGACGCCCTCAGAAACAGAGGCGCGGACGTCCAGAACCTCCAGCAGCGAATCAGGAATCTCAGGAACCAGCTCGCCAAGGCGGAGCTCTCGCCTGATTCTGGCAAGAAGATCACCGAAGGGCTCGACGCAGTCGATCAGGCGAGGAAGGAGTATCCGGAGAGCCTGCGGGCGACCAGAGACACCTATGCGAAGGTCATCGCCGCGGCAGTCTACGACCCCGACAGTCACGCCGAGATCGACGCGGGCATCGCACGGGTCGGTTCCGCTTTGAAGGATATCGCCGGCCGGATCAGCAGCGGCATGGAGCGCATCCGGGAGCTGGAGGGGACCTTCGACAGGGAGGTCCGAGGCACGCTGGAGCAGGTCCGCGAGCGGCTGCGAGCGCGCAGCACGATCGTCACGTCGGGCGCGGCGCAGATCGACGCGGAGATCAACCGGATCTGGGTGACGCAGCGCGACGAGCTGCTGAAGAGCGAGACGAAAGCCAAAGCGCTCGCGGAGAAGGCGGACCGTCTGAGCTCGTTCCTCGTCGGCATCCCCAGGCAGTTCACGGCCGAGCCGGTCGTGAAGGCAGGAGACGAGCGGCCCTGGAACGTGGCGCTGGTGACGACGGAGGTCAAGTCACGGCGGAGGCACGCCGTGTCGAGCTGCCTGTCCTTCGCGAACTGGCAGAAGGTCTTACCGGGTCAGGAGGACCCGAGCTTCACCCAGAACCGCGACCACCAGATTTCAGCATACAATACCTGGCGAGCGGGCCTGTCGAAGATCGTCCCCGCGTTCAACCGGATCCAAGACGCACTCAACGCCGGGTACCTGTTGACGGAAAAGCCCGGCTCTCTGTCCGTGACGCTGGGGGAGTTCCACGCGGAGCAGCAGAAGGACCCGGTTCTCAGGGACCCCGCGGTGAGCAAGGCCGTCCAGGCCATGGTCGCTCGTCTGGACGCTCTCAAGCAGGTCGCTGCCCTCACCGACCCCCAGCGCCTGCTGGCGCAGGTCAACGCCGGCAGGCAGGGAAGTTTCGAAAGCGCGCGGGCGGCGTGGCTGCGGCTGGGTAGGCTCAGCAGGCCTTGGCCGTCGAGCCCGGCGGAGCTCAAGCAGGAGATCGAGGCGCGCAAGAACCTCTCGGCCCTATACGGGCTGCTGAGCGATGCGACCCGGAAGGCGGCGCTTCAGCAGGAGCTGGCCGTCGAGAGCCCGGGCAGATGGGAGGCGTACTTCGTCAATGTGTCGGGTGTCGGGCAGATCGAGGACGCCGTTGGGCAGATGGCCCAGTTCGGCGTGAAGCCCGACGGGCAGCTTCCGCCCCTGGCACGGTTCCGCCTGGACATGTATGCCTTCCGCCGCGACGTGTCCGCCCAGCCGGGCAAGCTGCCCGATGCGCAGGTCAAGCAGATCATCGGCGACTTCCTGGCGAAGCTCCAGTCGATGCCGGGGGCGTTCCGCCAGCGTTCGGACGTCTTGGGCATGACGGGCGAATTGGGCAAGATCCAGAAGGAGCCCGGCGGCGGCGGGGTGGACCTCACCAAGGCCGGGCCCGCCGGCCTGGGCCATTGGAGGATCGCCCGACAGACCGCCGACACCGTGACCTACTCCTGGGAATGGCAGCCGGGCAAGACCGAAGAGCTCACGTTCAGGAAGGTGACGACCACGGGCGGCAAGCGGTGCTTCCTCTGCACCACGGAGACCCCGGTCGACCTGTTCCGGAAGGTCGTCGCGAAGAACTGGCAGGACGTGAACGCACTGCTCGTGCCCGACGATGACGCGTACGGGCCGCGAGTGTGGGTGCGGAGCGGGGGCGAGCTGGCCGTCAGCGCGCGGTGGCTGCACAACGTCCACTCCATGATAGACGAGGTGAAGCTCCGTCGGTACGCCGAGGCGGCCAAGCCCTCCGAGATGCCGACGGGGGCGCACCCGATGCAGCACGTCTCCCTGGCCGGGGCGATCTACTTCTGCCGCCTGATGAACTGCCGCCTGCCCACCTCCGCCGAATGGCTGGCGGCACTCCAGGCGAACAAGGCGGCCTCCCCGGAGAAGCCGAACCTCCGAGACGAGACCTGGCGAATCCAGAGAGATCACATGATCTCGCTGGAGGAGAACGACGGGGTCCCCGTGGAGTGGAACTACCCTTACGCGGGCATCTTCTCGCCGAGGGGAATCGCGGTCAAGAAGAAGCGGGAAGCGCTGCCGGTCAGCGGGGCGGGCAACGACAAGCACCTCTGGTTCGCGAAGGTGGACACGGGCGGGCAAGCGGCCTTCCAGCACCTGGTGGGCAACGTCGCCGAATTTACATACGAAGATCCCGATGAGTTCCAGAACACCAAAGGGGGGTCGGCAGTCACGACGGGCGAGGTGATGAAGCTGGCGAAGGCGGCGAAGGTCGCGGCGCGCGTGATCGGCGGCTCGGCCCTGTCGGCCCCGGAGGTGGCCCGCGACAAGCCGCAGGAGCTGCCCGAGCCGCGCTCCGACGAGGACCCGAAGCAGGCCTTCTCGTTCTCGGACGTGGGCTTCCGCCTGGCGTTTCTGGCCGGGCCCGGACGGCTTCAGGACCGCGTGCTGAACCTGCTGAAGGGAATCGCGAGCGGAGGCTACCTGTCGCCGACGCCTTAAGCCGCCGCATCGGCACGCCCGGGCGAGGCCGGGCTTGCGGGCAGCGCCCTCTGCGAGGAAGGCTTGCCCTGCTCCACCTTGGCGAAGATAATAGGGTGCCCTTCAGTGTCTCTGACGGGCGCAGGCGGCATTTCCGGAAAGGTCCAGTGCAGTGGACAACTCAAGCAGCGGAACATCGCGACTCGTGGCGGCTACGGCCAACAGGCTCCGCATGGTCCAGGCCGACTTTGCCGACCAGGGCGCCGACGTTCGAAGGGAGTACCTTTCCGAGGAGATCGAGCGGGCCCTCTCGTCGGTGGTGCCCGAGCAGCGAAAGGAGTTCCTCGGCGAGCTGATCGAGCAGTTTCCCTCCTGGGACGCCAAGGTGGAAGTGCAGCTTCGCAAGGATGAGACCACCGACCGGACGCTCACCGACGAGCGGGAACTTCAGGACCCGAACTTCCTGGTGGCGCGTCTGATCGACCGGTCGGCCGGGCTGGGCGAAGGCGAGCGAAAGGTGCTCGTCGAACGGCTGAAGGAGGCGGGGCTGGCCAGGATCTCCCAAGGCGCCTGGCCGGAGGAAGCGGAGGCGGCCCTTCGCCAGAATCTCCGCCTGTCGAAGGACAAGGGCGTCGAGCCGACCCGGACGCTGGAACTGGTGGGCATGTTGGCGGACTTCGCCCTGCGGCTGGATCAACTGGTCTGGAGCAGTTGGCAGCGGATCGCGCCGCGATCCAACATCCGCCGCGACAAGGCCCTTCAGCAGACCCTCAAGGCGTTCCTCGTGGGCGATCAGGACGTGCCCCGCGGTCAGGTCGCCGGCGACCTGGAAAAGCTCAGGCAGCTCATCGCCTCACTGGTTGCCGCCGTCGGCCAGGCCGGACGACAGTTCGGCAGCCGACATCTCGCCAGGTTCTCCCCCGTCGAGATCGAGGCCCTGGCCTCCATGGAAGGGGGGGGATTCCTGGTCAGCAAGGAAGTCAAGTGCTGGCGGAAATACACCGAACTCGCCGACGCCCTGAATGAGGCCTCCATCGACAACGAGATCATGGAGACCATCGCGAACTACGCCGAGAACCTCATGAAAGGGCTTGGCCGGTAACCCGGCGGAGAGACAGCGATGCCAGGACAAGTTCATTGGTACGAAGGCCTGTTCCTTCAGCCGCACCATTTGCAGTGCATGCAGCGCAACGTGTTGGAGCACGTGGCCTCGGAGCGGCGTTTGGGGTGGGCCTACCCGTACGGGCTGATCGAGGCCAAGCTCTCCAGCGACGCCCTGGAGAACCTCCTGATCCAGTTCGACCGGCTGCGGGTGATCATGCCCAGCGGCGTGGAGGTGAGCTTCCCGGAGGGCGCGGACGTGCCGGCGATGAACATCAAGACGATCTTCGAGGGCTCCAGCGCGTCGTTTGACATCCTGCTGGGCGTGCCCCTGTGGTACGCCACGCAGGCGAACGCCGTCGAGCGGGGCGGGATGGAAGACTGGCGCATCAAGCGGATCTACCGGGTCGTGGAAACGGAATGGGCCGACGAGAACACCGGGGAGAACCCCCAGCCGCTGCTGACGCGCAAGATCAACGCTCGCCTGCTCCTGCCGGACGACGACCGCAGCGATCTGGAGGTGATCCCGCTGCTGCGGATCGCCCACGCCACGGGCGACGACGTCGGCCTGCCCAGGCAGGACCCGGGCTTCGTGCCGGCCTGCCTCGTGCTGGGCGGCTCGCCCGTCCTGAAGGAGATGGCCCGCGACCTGGCCAACCAGGTCGAAGCCAGCCGATCCGAGCTGGTCGCGCAGATCACCCGGGGCGGATTCAGCATCGACCAGATCCGAGGCCTGCAGTTCGAGCAGATCATGCGTCTGAGAACGCTGAACTGCTACGCCGGCCGGCTGCCCCACATGGTGCAGGCCCCGAACCTCTCGCCGTTCGAGATCTACCTCGAGCTGCGGGGTCTTCTGGGGGAGCTGGCGGCCCTGAGCCCCGATCGGGATCAGTATGAAGTTCCCCCTTACGATCACGACAACCCGCTGGTGTGCTTCTCCGACGTGTGCACGAAGGTCCGCGGCCTGTTGCGGGGCCTGGTGGCGCCGAGCTTCATCAAGGTCGATCTGAATCGCGAAGGCAAGCTGATGGTCGCGGAGCTGACCGAGGAACACCTCACCCGGCCGAACGAGTACTTCCTCGGCATCAAGACAAAGCAGGACCCGCGGATGCTCGGCCGCCTGGTCGAGGACGCCGACAAGTTCAAGCTCATGGCCAGGACGCTGGCGAACCAGCGGATTTGGGGCATCCGTCTGGCGGAGGAGCGGCACCCGCCGCTGGAGCTGCCGGCTGCGGCCGATCTTCACTACTTCCGCCTGATGCGGGCCGACAGCACCCGCATGTGGGAACGCATCAAACAGGAGAAGTCCATCGCCATCCGATGGGAAGGCATCGAGGCGTCGGACTTCGAGCTGGCCCTATACATGACCGTTCCGGATGGAGGTGACACATGACGCTGCTTGAGCTCTGCGAGCCCCTGTTCCAGTATGTCTGCCGGCTCAATCGCTCGGGACGCAAAGGCGGCAGCTTCGAGCCGTCCCGAGTCCGCTCCGAGATCGACGCCTTCTTCGAGGACATGAAGTCCAAGGCCTCCGCCGACCCCAATCTCACCAGCCAGTACGACAAGATCGAGATGCCTCTGATCTTCTTCGTGGACTTCATGATCAAGGAAAGCAACCTGTCGTTCGCCCGCCAGTGGCAGGAAATCGCCTACGAGCACAACGAGCTGGCCGGGGACGAAAAGCTCTTCGACCTGCTGGACGAGACGCTGGCCGATCCCAGCCAGGCCGCAACCGAACGCCTGGCCGTCTACTACACCTGCCTCGGGCTCGGGTTCACCGGATGGTACACGGGCCAGCCGGAATACCTCCGGAAGAAGCAGTTGGAGATCTCCGCCCGCACCCGCGCGATGATGGACGTGGACGAGGCCTCGCGGATCTGCCCGGAGGCGTACGAGCACGTGGACACCTCGGACCTGGTCCGGCCGCCGGGGATGAAGCTGCTGGGCATTTTCATCGCCCTGATCGGGATGGCGATCGTGATGTTCGTGGCCAATTTCTTCCTGTTCCGGACGACCGCGTCGGAGCTTCAGGCCGCCCTGAGAAGGATCATCGCTCGCGAGGCGGTCACCCCGCCGCCGGTTATGGTGACGCCGGCTGCGACGGCTCCGAGGCCCGAACCTCGCAAGCCGCCCGCAGCCTCGAAGCCGGCTGCGACGACGAAACCCGCTTCGGCGACGACGAAGGACGGGAGCAAGGAGTAGGACGATGAGATTCTCCTCGATGCCCACGGGAGCAAAGGTAGGCGCGGGGGTGGCCGGTCTGGGCGCCACCGGGCTGCTCCTGTACCGCGTGCTGCCGCCGCAAATGCTCTATTACGTGATGATCGGCACGCTGCTGCTGGGCGTGTTGATGGGCGTGCTGCATTGGCTCGTCGGCAAGGTCAGGAAACGCAAGGCCAAGCCGATGGAGAAGAGCCTGAAGGACAACAGCGCCGCGACCCCCCAGGGCGTCGCCGAGCCCGCCCGGCGAGCTCGCCTCGACGACCTGCGGAAGAACTTCTCGGAAGGCGTTGAGAAGTTCAAGGCCGCCGGCAAGAACCTCTACTCCCTGCCCTGGTATGCCCTGGTCGGGGAGTCGGGCTCCGGGAAGACCGAGGCCATCCGCCACTGGAACATCCCCTTCCCGCCCGGCCTCCAGGATCAGCTCCAGGGCGTCGGCGGCACGATCAACATGAACTGGTGGTTCACCAATGACGCCATCATTCTGGACACGGCCGGGCGGATGATGTTCGAGGAGGTCGAGGCCGGGGCGAGCAGCGAGTGGCGGGAGTTCCTCAAGCTCCTCCGCGCGAACCGCCCCAACTGCCCCATCAACGGCATGCTGCTGTGCATCCCGACGGACTCGCTGATCAAGGACACGGCCGACCAGTTGGAGCGCAAGGGCGCGAAGATCGCACAGCAGCTCGATCAGATTCAACGGGCCCTGGGCGTGCGGTTCCCGGTGTTCGTCATGGTCACCAAGTGCGACCTGATCAACGGGTTCCGCGAGTTCTTCGAGGACATCACCGACCCGGTGCTTCAGCACCAGATGATGGGCTGGTCGAACCCGGCGGCCCTGGACGAGTCGTTCAATCCGGAGCTGGTCAGCGATCATCTCCAGACGGTCGTGCAGCGCCTGATCCGCCGGCGGCTCGGGCTGCTGCTGGACCCGGTCAACACAGAGGACGCCTCCGCCCGACGCACCGACCAGGTGGATGCGCTGTACGCCTTTCCCCAGTCCCTGATGGCCATCGCCCCGCGGCTGAGGCGATATCTTGAGATGATCTTCGTGGCGGGTGAATGGTCCGCCAAGCCGCTGTTTCTGCGCGGCATCTACTTCACCAGTTCCATGCGAGAGGGCTCGGCTTTGGACGCCGAGCTCGCCGAGGTGCTCGGCGTTCCCGTCGAGAGCCTCCCCGAGGGCAGGGTCTGGGAGCGGGACCGGGCGTACTTCCTGCGGGACCTCTTCAAGCACAAGGTCTTCCGCGAGAAGGGCCTGGTCACCAACGCCACCAACGCCAAGGGAAGGCAGCGCCGCAGAAAGGCCGTCGTCCTCGCCGCCGGCTTCCTCAGCGTGATCCTGCTGGCCGTCTTCACCTGGTGGGGCTTCACCGGCTTCCGGGAGAGTATCGGCGCGGAGGCGGAGTACTGGCTGGCCGCGGCAAAGGATGAGCATTGGGACGACAGCAACCAGTGGATTCCGATCGTCGATCCCGAGTTCAAGGGGTCGGCAAACTACAGCTACGCGGGGATGAACGAAATCGAGACGCCCTCGGGCAGGTTGCCGGTAGGCCGGTTTCATTACGACACGATGACGCTTGTCCAGAAGGAGATCACGGTGCCGTGGATCTTCCGGTTCGCGGCCACGTTCAGCGGGAGCATCAACGAGGCCCGCAGGGCCGCCCAGCGGGTCCTGTACGAGGCGGGTGTCCTTCGCCCGTTGGTGCACGGCGTCCGGACGAAGATGCTCCGGCCGGGCGGATGGTCCGTCAAGGCCACCACCGCGCTGGCGCAGTTGATTCGCCTGGAGAACCACTCGGTCTATCCCTCGCACGGGGGGCGGGTCGGCTTGAACCGCCTGTTTGACTACATTCTTCAGAACAAGGAGGACCTCGACGTTTACGCGGCCAAGGACGCGAAGAACCTCGACGAGGTCCTGGTATGGACGTATGCCGAAGACGAGGAGATCTGGCCGCCGAAGTCGCTGGCGCCGGCAAGTGATTTTGCCGTCGCCACGGTGGACAAGGGCGTCAGCGATTTCATCAGCTATTGGGAAGTGGGCGGCGGGATCGAGTCGGGTGAGATCCTGGAGGCCATCGGCGTCCTCAGGAACGCATTGGGCAGCTTCCGCAAGGCCGAGGAAGACCTCGTCCAGGTGGACAATCCCTACGTGGACAAGCCCCAGGAGCCCGAGACCCTCCAGGCCCTCCAGACGGTCGAGGGGAGGTGGCGAACGCGCTACGCGGCCGTCCTCGCCGAGAGCAAGAAGATCGAGGATGCCGTCGTCGCCGCCAAGCTGGGCGTCAAGACGCTGGTGGACATGTACGACGAGACCATCGAGGAGCAGCTCAAGGGCGCAAGAGACCCTCACAGGATGTTGATTTCCGCGGCCCGGCCGAGAAAAGAACCCGCCCCCGCCGAGGAGACCACCGATTCCCGGGAAGCAAAGCTGGTGAAGAAGCACCTGGAGCAGAACGTCGCCGCGAAGGTCGAGGCCTCGCTCGCCGGGCTGGAGGAGAAGCTCAAGGAGACGAAGCTCAGGGACGAGCTGCTCGTGCTCGATCCGAGGTACCTCCAGTACGTTGCGGTCCGGGACGAGGCGCTCCGCAGGCGGCTGAAGAAGGACAGCCTTCGCACGTACGAGGTCCGCATGAACATGTACGGAACGGCGGACCTGCACGTGGGGAAGAAGGAAACCGGCACGGCGATGGCCGGCCTTGCCGACGCCATGGACGCCGTCCGCGAGGACACCAGGGCGCGGAGTCTGCACATCGACGACCTTTACGCCCTCAAGTTGGAGAAGGGGTATCTCTTCAAGGATGCGGCGGAGGTCTCGAAGTTCACCAGCGAACGGCTCGCACAGCGCAGACGGATCTACACCCTCATCAAGCACGTGCTCGACAACGCGCCGAAGACGGCCAGCGACGTGGCGGCCAAGGTGACCGAGGCGGTCAAGGCCAGGCCCTGGCAGCCGATCCGCCGTCCCTACATACCGGGGACGGATTTCAAGAAGGATCAGACCTTCCCGCCCCAGTACCACCCGGACGCCGCGGCTGCGACCTTCGCCGGATGGAAGAAGATCGCCGACGTCGTCAAGCCGCCCTCGCCCGACGCGGGCGCGAAGGACCTGTACGTCATCAACCGCCAGGAACTTGCTGACCTGTACCAGGCCCGGCAGGACGCCTATAACGCCTACCTGGCCAAGTACCAGGACTACTGGATCAAGGAGGTGCTCGCCGGCCTGACCTACACCTCGCCCGACTGGAAGACCTTTCAGAAGGACCTGATCGGCATGCAGGTCCGCACCGTGATGATCGACCTGGACCGGCTCGGGAAGACGATTCTCGATTCCCTCGACAGGGTCAAGGGGGTGGTCCCGGCCGGGGCGATGGCCAAGTACAACGAGACGGTCAGGGGGCTGGCCGAGGACCGCGAGAAGTTCCAGACCGGCGCGTACATCGGCATCTGGCAGAGCTGGCTTCGGGGGTGGAAGGACCTCGGCGACGACCCCGACGCCGCCCGTAAGACCATTCTCCCCAAGACGCCCAGCCAGTTCATCGACGACTACATGCCGTTCTCCGCCGGCGTGGACACCCTCATCTCGGAGAAGTACTGGAAGGAGCTTGCGAACGCCGGCCTGCAACTGCTGGCAAAGGAGATCGACGTCCGCGTCCAGGAGGCCTACGGCGATCTCCACCAGAAGTACAGCCGCTTTCCGATCACCAAGCCGAAGCCGGGCGCGAAGGAGCTGACGGCCGCCGAGGCGGTTGCGGCCCGCGCGGCGGTCCTGAAGGTCCTGGGCGCCGCGACGATCTACGACAAGAAGCAGATCGGCGGCGGGGCGAGGACAAGGCAGTTCATCGAGATCGACAAGCAGCTCGATCGTCTCTGCGGGCTGGGGCTGGACCCCAAGAACCGCAGGTGGTGCGAGAAGGCCAAGGCCGTCCTCGACGGGCTGCCGGCGAAGGGCGAGACGTACCAATGCCTCGTGAGCATACTCGGCAAGGATGAGCAGGCTCAGACGTTGAGTGTCCTGGGCATCTGGGCCGTCCTTCAGATCGACCAGGGCGTGGACGGCGCCGGAAAGCCCAAGAGGAAGGGAATCCGAAACGTCACCCAACCGGCCGCGGCGGAGGCCGGGAAGGTCGAGTTCCCCTCCGAGGATCTGGTCTTCAAGTTCTATCGCTACCCCGGCGACGTCCAGAAGAACAAGGTGGACAGGACCAAGTCGATCCGGGGCGCCTGGGCGGCCGTGCGAATGCTCCACGTCCTCAACGCAGGGCGAGCCTCCCAGGACGAGACGAAATGGCGCGCCGAGCTCGTCGTCCAGGACAGCGAGGGCAGGAACCGGTCGCTGCGGATCGAGCTGGGGTTCGCCAAGCCGCTGCCGAAGCTCGCAGATTGGCCCGAGGCGGAATGAGACTGCGGACAGGGAGGTGCGAAGTTGAAGTTTGTCAAGGGCAAAGACGGACAGGGGGCGGCGGAGGTCTTTCTTTCGGCTTTTGGCAAGCACCCCGGGTGGGACGACCACATCGAGGACATCGGCATCGAGACGGACCACCTGGCCTCCCTCAAGCAGCTTCTTTACGTTCAGGGCATCGGCGGCACGATTGATTCCGGCGCCTGGGACAACCTGACGGACTCGCAGCGGACCCAGGGCTTTCGCCACGTGTTTGTCTGCCGGGCGCCCGGCGACGTCGTGGTCGGGCGGCTGTGGTCCAGCACGGACGGCAAGGGGCGCACGCGATACCCGATGGCCGTCTGCGCCCAGTGCGCGGGCCTGCCGCTGCGGTGGGTCGTTCGCACGATCCTCCCGCGGCTGGAGGCCCTCCAGGAGCGATGCGTGGCCGTTTCCACCGCCGGGGAAGTGATCGCCGTCACGGATCGGGTCCGCGAGGAATGCCGCGATCTGGCGGCCAGGGCCGATGCCGGCGAGGGCGACTTCACCGTCTCCCCCCGAACGCTGGGGGAACTTGCCGACAGGCCGGAAATGGGCGAGGGCCACGAGGGACTGCTCCGAATCCTCTACCAGATCGAGCGGGAGATGTCGCCGTATCTGCGAGGCAACTTCGCCGCCGCCGCGCGGAACGATGAGCTTCGCCCCATTCAGATGCGGGTGCCGGCCTGCGGCAATTCGCCCGCAGACGTCATCCTGCAATGGTTCGACTTCATGTTCGGCCAGCTCGACGGCGGCGCGGAAGTGTGGACGATCGTGCGCCTGGATGAGCCCTGGGTGGACATCTTCGTCGGAGAGCCCGCGCCGCAGCAGTTCTTCTGCTTCCAGGCTTCCCGGGAAGCGCTGCCCCTGGCCAGCGAAATACCCTACACGCTGGACGAGGAGTTCGTCGCCAGGTCGCAGGGGCTCATCGAGGCCTCTCGCGCGGGCACGGCGGAGGAGATCGTCGTCAAGGCCGAGGCGCCCGCCGCCGTCAGACGCACCCGAGGGGAGACGATCGGCGTCCCCGAGAAACTCGCTTTCCTCCGGCGCAGCGGTCCCTTTCGGATGGCGATGATCGCCGTGCTCGTCGTGGCGCTGGCCGTGGCGCTGCTGATCGCCGCCATCACATTGTGGCCGCCGGCTCCGCCTCCTCCGCCCTCGCCGAACGGGCCGGGGATGCGTCCAGCCGACGCCAAGGCATGGGACACGTTGTGCAGCACCTTCTACGAATGGTTCGGCAGCTTCCTGGCCGATCTGGACCGGGACCGCCTCGAACGGTGGAAGCAGGACGACCACCTGAGGGAGCACGTGGTTGGCTCCCTTGAGGAGATCCAGGCCGGGACGCTCAAGCTCGACCCTCGCCGGCTCGCCAACGTGGTCGGAAGCATTCGGTTCATGGGCAAGAACCCTCCGGAGAGCGCCAAGACGCCGGAGGTGATCGACAGGACGCACAAGGCGCTTGCGATCGTACAGGACGTGGAGAGGAACGTCAGCCCGCAGGGCTGGGCCACGCTGAAGAGGCTCAACGGCCTCTCCGGCGAGTACAGGGATCGCGGCTGGCTGAAGCAGGCGAGCTACCTCGCTTCCGTGGCCGCTCAGGTCAACCCCTCGCCCGATCTGGCGAGCAAGGTGGACAAGGTCGTTGCCGTCGCGGGGAAGGTCGAGGCCCTGGAGAAATCCTGGAACGAGGTGAAGAGACAGGTCGAGCACCTTGAGAAGGAGGGGGCCGGGCATCCGCTGCTGGCGACGTTCCGCCAGTACGCGCTGATCGAGACTCGCACGGAGGCCGGCGAAGGCGCCGACAGCGATCTCGACGACATGGCCAAACGGGTGCGGAAGGTCCGGGCCAGCGGCTCGCCTCTCGTGGCCTACGTCCGCCCCGGCTGGCAGGGCAACCTGGACATGGCGATGGTCCGCGCGGAGCCGCCAGTGGCCGTGCCGTCGGACCCGAACGAGCTCGAAGGCGGGCACCTGTTCGAGGGATGGCTCGCGGCCATCAAGAGCGAAAAGTACCAGCGCCTCGGCGAGGCGCTGGATCCGCGAGGCGAGCAGTGGAAGCGGAACCAGCAGGGCATCTTCACCGCCATCTCTGAGACCGTTCGGAAGCTGAGAGATGAGCACAAAGACCCCAATGTCCCCGCCCTCACACGGAAGCTCAAGGACCTCACCGGGGAGTATGAGTCGCTCCGCTCGCTTCCGTGGGATCGGCCGAACAAGGAGAAGATCGAGCAGGCGATGCTGGCGTTCGGCCCCAAGGCAACGGCGTTGAACGAGAAGGCCAACGAGATCCTTCTCGGCAACATCGGCGGCGTGGCCGCGTATATTGAGAGCCTCCCGTCCGCCGTTTCCACCACTTCGGCGGCCATCAACCGGTACTGGCGGGATCGGCTGAAGGATATCACGAAGATCAAGGCGCTGGGTGGGCTCAGGGCCAAGGAGAAGAAGCTCCGGGCCGACCTGGGCTCGCTGGAGAGCGAACTGCAGATCACCCTCGCCGACAAGGGGGGAGACAAGAACTGGATTCGCGAGCTCTCCGGTCCCGACAGCGCCTTGATCGCCAAGCGCGAGGACGTCCTGAGCCGGGCACTGGGAATCCTGGGCTGGGGGGACAACCAGATTGTCCGCGGTGCGGAGTTCGAGGCGAAGTGGAAGTCGTTCCGAGGCGACTTCGACCGATGGCGCCAGGAGGCGGCCGAGCTGGCCGCCGCGTTCAGCGGAATCAAGGCGGCCCTCGACGCCGGCGCGTCGCTGGAGGAGGAGCTGAAAGGGCCCGACGCAACCGTCGGCGCGACGTACGCGCGATGGCGAAGCCGGCCGATCTGGAAAGAGCCCCGGGTCCGATCCGTCTTCCAGTCCGTCACGAAGCGCCTGGACCATCTGGGCGAGATCGCGAAGCGGACGGATCGGCGCCAACTCCTCCAGGAGGCCGGCGAGGCCTTCGGGGGGCGTTTTGAGGCGGCCCGGGCGGCCTGGAAACGCCTGGAGGCGCTGCCGCGCGGCTGGCCGGCAAACAGCGAGGAGTTCCGCGACGAGGTCCAGGCCCACCGGAGCCTGGCGGCTGCCTACGCCCTTCTGAAGGACGCCGATCGAAAGAAGCAGCTCCAGGACGAGCTCATCGCGGGCACCCGACGTCGCTGGGAGGCATACATCGAGGGGGACAGAGACGTCTCGGAGATCGACGATGCCGTCGAGGGCATGAAGGACTTCTACCTCGACTCGGGGAGCACCGGCCGGCTCAAGCCCATCAACCGGTTTCGGCTCAGACTGTACCATTTCCGCCGGAAGGTCCTGGGCTCGCAGATCACCGACGACCAGGTGGTGAAGAAGGAGATCCGCAGCTTCCTCGCGGCGGTCTCCCGTCTGCCCGACGGCGTGGGCGCCAAGCCGCCCGTCGCCGGCTTTGTCGCGGAGATGACCAAGATCACCGCCGCGCGAGACTCCGGCGTGGACCTCACCAAGGCCGGCCCCGGCGTCTCCCTGCCCCGCGTGAAATCGGAAGTCGCAGACGACGGCAGCCACATCCGGTACGCCTGGACCACCTCCGGCGGCGAACGGCACCGGCTGCGCTTCAGCCGCATCGAGCCGCCGGGCCGCCAAGCGTCCTATCTCTGCACGACCGAGCTGCCGGTCGGGCTGTTCATCGACGTCGTGACGTCGATGAAGAAATGGCCGGACGTCGACGGGCTCTTGTGCGGCGGCTCCGCGGCCATGAGAAGCGAAGAGAGGTTCGGGCCTCAGACATGGCGCTGGAAGAGCGGCGGAAAGGGGATCGAGAGGACCGAGCTTTGGCACCCGCTTCCTCGCGGGTACGAGGGGAAGGAGGAGGTCTTCTACTTCAAGGGGGCCAGGATCGGCAAGCCGGGATCGAAACACCCCGTGCAGTACGTCTCGCCCCAGGCGGCGGTGTACGTCGCGAGGATGTTGGGATGTCGGCTGCCCAGCCCCGCGGAATGGGCCCACGCCCGCCGGAAGCACGACGCAGGCGCCGGGAGCCCCAATCTTCGCGACCAGACGTGGAAGCGGCAGAAGGACCACGTACAAGGCCTTATCTCGGACGGCGAGATCGGCGGCTTCGTCGACGGGTACTATCCGGACAGCGGCATCTTCTGGCCCGAGGACGTCAAGACGCGGAACGAACGGCAGAAGGCCGAGGCCCTGCCCGGCGACGACGGGACCCTCTGGTTTGCGACGGTGGACTCTGATAAGGGCAGGACGTTTCATCATCTTGTGGGGAACGTCGCGGAGCTTGTCTGCCAGGCCGCCGAGGACCTGGAGAAGCTGGAGGTCAAGTCCGCCGCGGACGCCGAGAAGTTCTTCCGGGCCAAGGCGGATCGGTTCTACGTGATCGGCGGCTCGGCGCTGTCTCCGCCGGTGGTCAAGCCGGAAACGCCCGCCCGCCTCGCAGCCAAGGAGGCCGCTTTCGGCTACTCCGACGTGGGCTTTCGGCTGGCCTTCACCGCGCCCGCGGAGTCCCTGTCCGTGCGCCTGCGGCGTCTGCTGACCAGCCGCGGCTATCTCACCGGGCCGACGAAGTAACTCAGCCGCGGCTGCGCGGGCTCCGGGAAGGACGCCCGGCGAAGCGGCATTTTCTGCGCACGAACTCATCCGAGAAGGGTTATAAGGGTCGTCCGGCCGGGTCGCCGGAGATCGTTCCCGCGTCCAGCGAGACTGATCATGACACGCAGGCTTCGGAGATTCCTGGAACTTGCGGCCGCGTCGGGTCTGCTGTCCGCCGCCGGCTGCGGATCGAGAGGGCTGGAGGTCCTCCGACCGCCGCTGGCGGTCTTGCGGAGCGTTCCCGCCCAGGCCGTCGTCGAGCCGGCCGAACTGACCTGTCACCAGTTTACCCTCGACGCGGAGACCAACGATTACCGTCCGAACCCCGATTCGGCCAAGCCGCGCTGGCTCACCGGCCGGCGCTTCACGGGCCTGTATCGTGAGTATGTTGCCGACGCCGGGCTCTTTGAGGACGTCGTTACCGAGACGCCCCGCGGCCCATCCGACGTGTACCTGGTGTGTCGGCCCAGGCTGACGCTCAAGCAGTACGTCCGCCCCTCCCTCAGCGGAACGGTGCTCACGCTCGGCACGGGGCTGATCTACACCTTCCTGGGCGGATCGGCCCATTACCGCTACGTGGACCTCGAGCTGGCGATGGACGTGCTCAGCCCGTCGGGCAGGCCAATCGCCACCTACCACTGCTGCAGCCGCTGCCCCGAGAAGCTCGCGACCGACGGCGAGGACCAGCTCGGCCCGCTGGTCGGCTACGCCCTGACCCGAACGCTCGAGGACGTCACCAACCGCATCTCGGCGGACAACGACCTTCTCATGCGGGCCCTCTCGGCCGACATGACGGCGAAGGGCGTTGTCCCCGTCGTCGGCGGGCGGATGAGGATCCGGATCAGCCATCCCAGCCGGGTGATCCTCTCGGCGCCCAGCGCCCGCCTTGCCGGGCAGGTCATCGGCGTGGACCGTCCCGTCAAGCTGACGTGGGACCTCAACGGCACGCGCGGAGGCACGGTGCCCCTGACCGACACCAGCGCGCCGTCGGTCAAGGAGTTCGCCTTCACGGCCCTGTTCCAGGAGGGCGTGGCGAAGATCGCCCTCAGCGTCTGCGACGCCGACGGGAAGCAGCAGGCGGAACTGGCGCGGACCGAGGTGGCCTATCTCTGTGTCTCCCGCGAGAGGCCGACGCCGGAGGTCCGGAAACGCTGGGCCGTCGTCATCGGCATCAGTCGATACGCTCACGGAGGCAAGGTCTTTCCCGAGCTGAAGTACGCCGCACGCGACGCGAAGGCGTTCACCGAGTTCCTGCGGTCCGAGCGGTCCGGCGGGTTCGGGCCTCAGCGCGTCCTGTGCCTGCTGAACGAACAGGCCACCGCCGGTCAGGTCCGCCACGCGCTGTTCGAATTCCTCGCAAAGGCCGAAAAGGACGACCTGGTGGTCATCTTCTTCTCCGGTCACGGCATGCCCCAGACCGGCACGGACAACTTCTTCATGCTGTGCCACGACACCCGGCCGGAGCGAATCGCATCCACGTCCTTCCCGATGTGGGACATGGACACGGCCCTTCGTCGCTTCGTGCGTGCCCAGCGCGTCGTGGTGTTCGCCGACGCCTGTCACGCCGGGGCGATCTCCCCGGGGGCCGGCGTCCGCGGCGACGGCGACAACCCCGTTCACCAGTACCTTCGCCAGCTTGCGCTCGCCCAGGCGGGGCGGCTGATCTTCACCGCCAGCGAGGTCCGCGAGCTCAGCCACGAGTCCAAGAAGTGGGGCGGCGGACACGGGGCCTTCACCCACTTCCTCCTCAAGGGCCTCAACGGCGAGGCCGACGCCGACAAGAACTACGTCGTGGACGTCGGGGAGATCGTCGAGTACGTCCGCTCGAAAGTCGCCGCCGCCACCAGCGGCAAGCAGCACCCCGACCCCTCCGGCCGGTACGACCGCAAGCTGCCCCTGGCGATACTGCCGAGAGGCAAATAGGGGCTCGCGTACTTCGGATCATCGTGTCCCGGGAAACCTCTCCTGATCCCCCGCCCGCCTGCTATTGCTTCCTCGCGACGTGGTCGATACGGATCACCTTCACCTCCGCCGGCCAGCTCCGGATCATCCGCACGAGCTTCTCGACGTCCCTGTCCTTCTCGCAGGCCTCGTCGAGCTGCTTTATGAGGCGGGCGCGGTCCGCCGGCACGTGCCCCTCGAAGACGATCAGAAGGAACGTTTCCTCGCCGCCCCTGCCGACCAGGCGATACGGGCCAACCGTGTGGCTTCCGGGCCCCAGACCCGTTGCGACCGTCTTGGCCGACACGGACGGGGCCGCGTCCATGACGTCCATCGTGCCGTTCGGATCGATGTTGATCAGCGTCAGCCGGCCGGCCCGGGCGAAGTCCACCCGGAACATGATCGCGTCGCCCGTGGCGAATGTGCGCCCGCTCTTGGGGGTCGTGCCGGCGAGGATGTGGTCGCGGAGTCCGACGTCCGCCGCCAGGAGGATCGGCCCCGGCGGGCTGGTGCTCAGGTAGATGGCCGAGCCGACGCCCAGCAGCAGGACCGCCGCCGCTGCGGCGCCCAGGGCGTAGCGAACCGGGCGCGATAGGACATCCGGGCTCTCGCGAAGGCGGGCCGCAGACGCCGGAGGTTGACGGCTTGCCCCCGGCGCGCCCTCGGCCAGCGCCTCGCGGAAGTCCGCCAGCAGCTCCCGGCAGCGGGGGCACTCGGCCAGATGCTGCCGCGCCGCACCGTCGGGAAGCTCGGCGGACCGGGCGATCGAGGCGGCCCTATCGAACGTCAGGCAGCGATCGGTCGGTCGAGCCGGCGGCTGCGGCTCACCGCCTTCTGACCGGCACCACCGGCGAATCATGCTCTCCACGTTCTCGCTCATCTTACTGTCCAATCACCCTTGCCGGCATTTGTGCGCGGCGATCACTCCACGTCGTGACCTTTGGTCCGCATGCAGTCCCGGACCTTCCGGAGGGCCCTTTCGTAGCGGTGCTTGAGCTGCCCCAGCCTCAGGCCGTGCGCCTTGGCCGCCCCGCGAAACGTCAGCCCGCCGACGAGGACCCCCAGAAGGACCATGCGATCCTCCTCCTCGAGCGTCGAGATGCACTGCTCGACGTGGGCGAGGGCTTCGGCCGACGCGGCGGCCGAGGCGGGGCTCGGCGACGGGTCGGCCGACGACGACGCCCACACCTCCAGGGCCTCCTGGCAGACCACGTCCGGGCGCTTCTTCCGCCAGAGCTTGTAGACCTCCCGGGACGCGATGGTATACACCCACCCCCAGAACTGCTCGGGCCTCTCGAACGAGGCGCGGGCCGCGTAAAGATACACCCGCACGAGGGTCCGCTGGGTGACCTCTTCGGCCTCGTGGGGGTTGAGGCCCATTCGCGAGGCGCGTAGGGCGAGCGGCCCCCACAATCGCCCGTAAAGCCGGTCGAAGCCGCCCCGCTCGCCGCGTTGGAACGCCCGCACGGCGGCCAGCAGTTCGTCATCGCGCCCGCGTTCGGGTTCGGTATTTGCGCTTCGGCGAGCCAATCCTTCTTTCCCAATCGCTTCTCGGGCAGCCGTACCGTAGACCGCTGCGTCAGTTAGGTCAAGAGGCGCCGTCATTGACGGCCCGCAGCCGGCGATCCGCTTGTCGCTTCGCCCCATCCCCGCCAGGCGGGCACTGCCCTGGAGGGCGGGATTCGGCGCACAGACTCACCCGTGGTGGATTCCTACCAGCGGGGGCGAGCAGGGAGTGCGTGCATGGTGGCCGGCGCGACGAGAGCAATCCTGTTTCAGAACAGATACCTCAGCTATGGGGATGCCTGCACGATGGCCCGGCGGATCTTCGCCCGCAGCTCGTGGGAGCTGGTATACATCCACCTGGCCGAGACCACGCACACGTCCACGGCTGCGCTGGCGAGGCTGGTCCTGCTGCGGCGGGAGCTTCTCGAGCGCGGCCGCGACCTGCGGATCATCGGCCTGAGGGGCAAGGCCAGGGCGCTCTACGACATCAGCCGCCTGAGCAACGTCCTGCCCCTCCTGCCGGCGTCGGAGACGTAGCCTCGGCTTCATCCGGAGACCCCGGTTCAGAGGGAATTCCCTCTCCCGCCCGGCCCCTTTGGTGTAAAGTAGTGGTATCGTTCGGCCTGCGCTTATCGGTCGCCGGACGACCGCGGGCTGCGGGCGGACCGTACGGGAGGGAGGTGTGCGACATGAAGCGATTCTGCCGGAAGGCGATCGCGGCGGCGGCGGTCTTCGCGGCGACCGTTTGCGCGGCGGCCGGGCCGCTCGGCGGCGATCCATCGGTCGCCAAGGCGTTCCTCAAGGAGCTGGTCGAGCCCACGCCGTTGCGGCCGGAGGCTCGCCGCCAAGCCTGGAAGCTCCTGGCCGACCTCGGCAGCGAAAGGTGGGCGGTGCGCGGCGCCGCGTCGAAGGAGCTGCTGCGGATCGGGGCCAAGGTGGCGCCGCTGGTCGAGCAGGCCGCCGCAAGCCCCGACCCCGAGGTGGCCGCGCGGGCCCAGCAACTGCTGGCGGCCTACAAGGCCTTACAGGAGAACTGCGGGGCGGTCCTGAACGAGGCCCTCGATCTCCTCGCCGGCAAGAGGGACAGGACGGCGGTCGATTCGCTCGTGAGGCTGCTCGGTCACGAGGACGAGCGCATCCGCCGCGTGGCGGAGTACGGCGTGCGGCGCATCACGGGCAGGCAGTTCGGCTACAACGCGCACGCCCCGGCCAGCGAGCGCCGCGCCGCGGCCGCGAGGTGGGCCGCGTGGTGGAACGCCGGCCGCGCCGACTTCGACTTCGCCGCCGCCGCAGCCGGGCGCCGGGTGGGCGGTGTGTTCTGTTGGGATCCGTACACCTCCCGGGCGTTTCTCTTCGGCCTGGACGGCGAGGCCATCTGGGCGCGGAAGGTGCCCAAGCGGTTCTACGGCGCCGACCTCCTGCCCAACGGCAACATCCTGGTCGGCACGTACGAGAGCAAACAAGTCATCCTGGAGGAATACGACCCCGACGGCAAGGTGGTCTGGCGCGCGAAGGACGTGCCGTTCTCCACGGCGGTCAGGGACGTAACGCGTCTGCCGAACGGCAACACGCTGCTGATCGACCTCGGAGCCCGCCGCGTTGTCGAGATCGATCCGGCGGGGAAGCGCATCGTCTGGGAGCACGTGTACGGGCCGGTGCACGTCTGTTCGGCCCAGCGCCTGCCCAACGGGAACACGCTGCTCTGCTCGATTGACGGGGAGGTCCGCGAGATCACCACGGTCGGCAAGGCGGTCTGGAGAAGGACCGGCCTCGGACACGTGCGCGACGCCCAGAGGCTGCCCAACGGCAACCTGCTGATCGTGAACCTGTCGGCCTGCGGCGTCGTCGAGCTCACCGCCGACGGGCGGGAGGTCTGGAGCTGGGTGCCGCCCGACGGCAGGCGGGTCGGCGGCGCGGCGCGCCTGCCCGACGGGCGGACGGCCGTCCAGATCGGCGGGGTGGGGAGGGGCTTCGTGCTGGTTGACCTGGCCGGCAAGGGCGCCGTGCGCCTGGCGACCCCCGAGAACATGCGCGTCTACTCCTGCGGCTCCTGCCGCAGACAGCTTCGCCTGGCCCCGGCCGGCGCGGAACGCGCCGCGGAGGGAAAGTGGGTTCACAACTGACGGCATGCCCCGTGGACGTGTGCATCCCCGGAACTCGTCCTCCAACGACACAGAGGACCGGAAGACGTGAAGGAAATGACCGCGGCAATCCCAAGCTGAAACACGCCGCGGGAAAGGGCAGCAGCACGATGATGACGAGAAGAAGCTTCCTCAAAGCGGCCGGGCTCGGCGTAGCAGCGATGGCGATGCCGCGGACCCGCGCATCCGCCGGGGCGGAAAGCCGCGGCAGGCGCCCCAACGTGGTCCTCGTGCTGACCGACGACCAGGGCTACGGCGACCTGTCGGGGCACGGCAA
>CAYRVX010000001.1:136316-140549 GCA_964427875.1 uncultured Planctomycetaceae bacterium | reverse complement strand
AGGTCCACGCCGTTGCGCTCGGCGAACAGGCTCCACTCGTTGAGGAACGCCAGGATGGCCGAGCGGTAGGAGTTCTCGACGATCTTGGTCGTCTCCGACTCGATCGGCCGGTCCATCACCGTCAGCGGGTAGTCGGCGGTGTTGAGCACTTCCTTGAGGAACTTGACGACGCGTTTGCGCGCGGTGGCGTTGCAGCCGGAGCAGACCCGCCAGAAATCGCGGATGCTGGAGACGTACTCCTTGCCGGGCATGACCCGCTCGAAGCTGTGCCCCAGCAGCGGCGTCGCCTTGATACCTCGGGCGGCGAAGGCCTTCTTCATGATCGGCCAGGCCACGAACTCCGTCGTGCCCGGCGCGACCGTCGTCTCGATGAGCACGAGGCACCTGGGCGGGATCTTCCGGCCGATCGTCCGCATGGTCGCCTCCAGCGCGCTCATCTGGGCCTCGCCCGTGCGCATGCAGCCCAGCTCGTGCTTGGTGTAGTCGCACTGCACGTCCACGACCACCACGTCGGCCAGCGACAGGCAGTCGCTGTTGTAGGTGGCGGTCAGCGTCTTCTTGTCCTTGACGCAGCGTTCGATCATCGGATCGACGGCGGGGTCTTCGGCCTTGACGGGCGACTGGCCCCGATTGAGCAGGGGGATCTTCCAGTAGCTTCGGGTGCTCGGCCGCTGGCAGCCGATGACGAACTTGCCGCACCTGCCCTTCTTGTCGGTCGTGTCGGCGACGATGGCCGCCATGACCGCCCCGACAAAGCCGACCCCCATCACGACGACGATCTCCTGCTTTTCGGCGCGTGCGGCCTCGACGAGCCGTCTGACCCGTTCGAGCTCCTTGGCGTACTCTTTCTGCGAGGGGATCTTGAACTTCTCACCGTACGGGCTTACAGAGTAATCGGCCATGTAGTGTTCCTTTCTCAAGAGCCTTTGGATTGTCGGGAGGCAAAGACGATGTCAGCACCCTCTTTCCAGATGAAGTCGTTCGGGCTGAAGGGCGTAACCGTGCATGATGCGTTCTGGCTGCCGCGGATCGAGACCAATCGGACGGCCACGTTACCCGTAGAGTACGCCCAATGCAAGAAGACCGGGCGGCTCCGCGCCTGGAAGCTCAACTGGCGCCACGGCAAGGGCAAGCGCCCCCACATCTTCTGGGACTCCGACGCGGCCAAGTGGATCGAGGCGTGCGCCTACAGCCTCGCCGTCAAGCCCGACGGAAAGCTCGGGAAGCTGGTGGACGGCGTGATCGACGACATCGCGGCCGCCCAGCGGCCGGACGGCTACCTCAACGTCTACTACACCGCCGTCGAGCCCGACAAGCGATGGACCAACCTCCGCGACCGCCACGAGCTGTATTGCGCCGGCCACCTGATGGAAGCGGCCGTGGCGTATCACGAAGCGACGAGCAAGCGGAAACTCCTCGACGTGATGTGCCGCTACGCCGATCACATCGATTCCACGTTTGGGCGCGGGCGCGGCAAGAGGAGAGGCTACCCCGGCCACGAGGAGATCGAGCTGGCGCTGGTCAAGCTCTACCGCGCCACGGGACGCCGCCGGTACCTGAAGCTCAGCAAGTACTTCGTGGACGAGCGAGGCAGGAAGCCCCACTACTACGACAAGGAGGCCAGGGCCCGCGGCGACGACCCGAGGAACTACTGGCCGGGCACGTACGAGTACAACCAGTCGCACGTGCCCGTTCGCGAGCAGAGCGAGGTGGTCGGCCACGCCGTGCGGGCTTTCTACCTGTACGCCGGGATGGCGGACGTGGCCGGCGAGACGCACGACGCGGAGCTGCTGGCGGCCTGCAAGCGCCTCTGGGCCGACGCCACGGAGCACAAGATGTACCTCACCGGCGGCGTCGGGCCGTCCGGCCGCAACGAGGGCTTCACCCGCCTCTACGACCTGCCGAACGAGACGGCCTACGCCGAGACGTGCGCGGCCATCGCGCTGGTCTTCTTCGCCCACCGCATGTGCCAGATCGAGGCCGATGCGAAGTACGCCGACGTCATGGAACGCGCCCTGTACAACGGGACCATCAGCGGCGTCTCCCGGGACGGCAGGCGGTTCTTCTACGAGAACCGGCTCGCCGCCTGGCCGCCGGAGACGGATCGCAGGCTCCGGCCCGGCGAGCCGCGCCGCAGCGAGTGGTTCGGCTGCGCGTGCTGCCCGCCGAACATCGCCCGGCTGATCGCGTCGTTCGGCCACTATGTCTACTCGGCCGCGAACAGCGCAGCCTACGTGCATCTGTACGTGGACTCGACCGGCCAGGCCAAGATCGCCGGGCGCAGCGTCACACTCACGCAGCAGACCGAGTACCCGTGGGACGGCGAGGTGAAGATCACCGTGAGTGTGGACAGGCCAGGCACGTTCGCCCTCATGCTCCGCATCCCCGGCTGGTGCAGGAGGCACAAGCTCACCGTCAACGGGAAGCGCTTCGCCGCTGCCGTGCGCAAAGGCTACGCCCGCATCCGCCGCCGCTGGTCCGACGGCGACACCGTGGCGATCTCGCTGGCGATGCCGATTGAGCGCATCGCGGCCCACCCGTCCGTCATCGCCGACGCCGGCCGCGCCGCCATCCAGCGCGGACCCGTCGTGTACTGCCTGGAGCAATGCGACCACGCCGCCGACGTCCTGAGCATCCACCTGCCGAGGAAGGCCCGGCTCACCGCGAAGTTCGCCCCCGGGCTGCTCGGCGGCGTGACGGTGATCGAGGGCACCGCCCTGGCGCCCGCAGGCGCCAACTGGAAGGGCAAGCTCTACCGCCCGGCGAGCGAAGTGCGACTCAAGCCGGTGAAGATCAAGGCCGTCCCCTACTGCCTCTGGGACAACCGCAGGCCCGGAGCCATGACCGTCTGGCTACCGAGGGCGTGAGACGCCCCAGGCGCACTTGCCCGGGCTGGGCAGTCGGCCTTATAATACACGTACATACACGTACACTTACCATGGAGTCTGCCATATGGCCACGAAGACGATCACCATTGACCTGGAGGCCTACGAGCGGCTCAAGGCCCACAAGCAAGAAAACGAGTCGTTCAGCCAGACGATCAAGCGGCTCGTACGGCCATGCATCGACATCGAGGCCTTTGAGCGACGCCTGTCCAGTTTCACCATGAGCAAGGAGGCGATCGAGGCCGTGGAAGAGCAGGTCCGGCGTCGTCACCTGCCTTCGCGAAGGCGATGCTAATGGCCTGCGTGGATACGTCGGGCATTCTGGATCTGGCGGGGCGCGGCGGGAAGCGTCTTAAGCGCCTCATACAGAACAAGCTGCTTGATCTCGCCCGACGCGGTGAGCGGGTCACCACGACGAGGCTCACCATTGCGGAGCTCTACGTAGGGATCCACAAGGCCCGCGACCCCCATGCCGAGGAGGTGCGCATCGCGGAGGTCCTCCAGGATTTCCAGGTGCTGGAGTTCACTTCCCAGGCTGCCAGGCGCTTCGGTAGGGCCGTCGCCCATCTCCACCGCATCGGCCGGCCGGTGGGCGACATGGACGTGTTGATCGCCGCAACGACGCTGGCGGCGGGAGAGTATCTCATCACGCGAGACGCGTCGCATTTTGCCGATATTCCCGGGCTGGAGGTCGAGGAGTACTGATCGCCGTCGCCCGCCAACCGAAAGGAGCGCAGCATGCCCGAGCGACCCGTGGAGCGGCGGGCCGCGGCCGCGGATATCCCCACGCTCGTCAAGCACCGTCGTCGGATGTTTGAGGACATGGCGGCCGCCCGGGGGCGCACCTGCGAGCCGGGGGCGCTGGACCACATGGAGGAGGCCTACGTGGAGTATCTCCGCAGGCACTTTGCCGACGGCGGCATTCGGGCGTGGCTGGCCAGGTCCGAGGGGCGGGTCGTGGCGAGCGCGACGGTCACCTTCCTCGCCTGGCCGCCGGTCCCCTCCGCCGGAAGCGTCCGCGTGGCGCTGCTCCACAGCATCTACACGCTGCCGGAATACCGGCGCCGCGGCCATGCCCGGCGACTCGTCGAGGCGGCCATCGCCTACTGCCGGGCGCGAAACGTGCCGTGGATCACGCTCGGCGGCACCGGCACCGACGCCGCCCGGGGGCTGTACGAACCGCTCGGCTTCAAGCCCGCCGCCGTGATGCGCCTGGACTTGGCGGCCGGGAAGTCCTAAAGGACGCCCTGCGGGCTCCCCGGCCCGGTCGTCGCCCTGCCGGTGGCGTTTCGATCCAATCCGGTACATGCGGGTCAGGGCGTGCCGGCCGCCGCGGAAGTGGCCGTCG
>CAYRVX010000001.1:34956-136216 GCA_964427875.1 uncultured Planctomycetaceae bacterium | reverse complement strand
TCCAATCCGGTACATGCGGGTCAGGGCGTGCCGGCCGCCGCGGAAGTGGCCGTCGAAACCTGGGGCGCCGGCAGGCACGGATAATAGGGGACGCTAACCGTTTTTCGAGCCTTGGACACTTCGATGCGGTCCGTAGGTGGCCATCCCCGGATTGGTGAGAGTTGTGATCCCGCGGGAGCCGCATCACCTCCCCTCGCGCGGCCTTCGCAAGGCATGGGTGACGCAACCCGCCAATAGCCGCGAGGATGTCTTCCGCGCAAACGCTGAAACAGGTGATTCGGAGGCTTGGGTTGTCCTACGGGCACCGGCCGCCCGGCCGCCGGGGAGACATTTCAGGACCGCTCGCGGCACCTCGTAGGCCGTCGCCTGCACCCTTGGCCCGTCGCCTGAGCGAGGACGGGGCCAAAGGAGAGAAAAACGGTTAGCGTCCCCTATTTAAAAACGGTTAGCGTCCCCTATTTGAAGAGTGACTCGTCGTCGGAATCGATCTGCGAACGAGCAGGGAATGAAAGAAATGTACTGAAACGCCCTGTCCTCTCGACAGGGGTCGCTCCATATCAACGTCCGCATGTTTCGAGATTGTGCCGCGCCGAACACCCGCCACAAGCCGCAACGGCGCCTCCGCTCGCTGCGGGTCTGCCTGCGCCGCTTGACCGGCCGGCGGGCACCGCGGATAATCGCCGCGACGTGCCGGGCGCAAACTCACGTTCCCCTTGCGACGGGAGGACAGGGACATGCAGCGAGTCACGACCATCGCGGTCATTGCCGTTTCGCTCCTCTGCCGCGGCGCGGG
This sequence comes from uncultured Planctomycetaceae bacterium, assembly GCA_964427875.1. Lineage (GTDB taxonomy): Bacteria > Planctomycetota > Phycisphaerae > SM23-33 > SM23-33 > CAYRVX01. Next base: position 135,423 of record CAYRVX010000001.1, on the reverse strand, counting down.
CGCCGCCGAGGGCGAGCTGGAAGCGGGCTTCCGCAAGCCGCCGGAGAGCTGCCGGCCGACCATGGGCTGGATGCACAGCAAGGGCTTCGAGAAGACGCTGGCAGCCTGCCCGCCGGAGCTGCAAACGGCCTTTCGCCGCGCCCTGGCCGACGCGCACCTGTCGATCACGCCCGGGGAGATCCGGCGCATGACGGCCTGGCAGGCGATGGTCGACCCCGGCGTAATCACGCAGTTCGGCCTGCCGGCACGGACGCCGCCCCAGCCGTACGACGCCCTCGCCGGGGGCCTGATGGACGACTACGCCGCCCGCATCGTCCACGTCCTGTCACAAACGAAGCCGGAAGGCGGCGTCTTCACGCAGGCCAAACCTGCGCACGGCGTAGCGATCTACCCGCCGGCGCCGGGTCTGTACCTCCTCCGGCGGACGCTGGGCGGGGCCGACGTCTACTTCGCCGCCAGCCAGCGGCCCATCGACACCGTCGTGACGATCACCTTCCCGCGGGCCGCCGGGCCGGAGCTGTGGGGCCCGCAAGACGGCTCCATACGCCGGGCGCGCACGTACTGCGTCCGGGACGGCAAGCAGACGATGCTCAACCTCCGCCTCGGACCGTTTGAGGCCTGCTTCATCGTCCTGCGCGGGGCGCCCTCGAAGCGCCGCGTCATGTTCGCCCCGGCGCTTCAGGTGACGAGCGTCGCGGCGGACGGTTCGGCCGTCACGGGCCTGGCGCGCCTCAACGGGCGCTGCTCGGTCATGTTCGCCGACGGCAGGATGGCCACCCACGTCGTCGAGGACCTCCCGGCCCCGCTGAAGCTCGATGCCGGCTGGAACCTGACGCCGCGGGCGAAGGTCCGGCGCGGGCCGGTGGGCATCGTCGACGTCCGCTGCCTGCGAGCCGACCTCGCCGAGGAGAAGCCCAGCGAATGGGCCTCGCCGGCGTTCGACGATTCCGCCTGGCGCAAGGTCCGGATCGGCGAGCCGGAGGCCGTTGCCGCGGCCGGCGGCGCCCGGTGGCGGGCCAGTTGGCTCCAGTTCGGCCAAGGCGCCAGGGAGCGATTTTTCCGGAAGGCCTTCGATCTGCCCGAGGACGTCGGCGCCGCCGCGGTGACGCTCACGGCCGACAACGGCTACGAGCTGTTCGTCAACGGCCGGCAGATCAAGACGAGCGCCGGCGACTGGAAGGAGGCCGAGACGTACGACGTCGCCAAGCTGCTCGGGGAGGGCAGGAACGTCTTCGCCGTGCGGAACACCAACGAGGGCAGCGTCGGCGGGCTCCTGCTGGAGGCCCGCATACACCTGGCCTCCGGCAGGCTCATCCACGTGGTGACCGACGGGACGTGGAAGATGGGCCGGACCGCTGGCGAAGGCTGGCAGAAGATCGACTTCGACGACGCCGCCTGGCGGAAGCCGAATGCCGTCGGCCCCCCGCCGGTGGAGCCCTGGGGCGACGTCGGCGGGCTGCCCGCGGCGCCGAGCGGCGGGCAGGTGGTCTGGTATCGCTTTCGCCTGCCGGCCGGCGCGACGGGCGTCCACGTGCCCGCCGGCGGGAGGGACGCGCGGCTCCACGTGGCCGGCAAGAAGGTCCCCGTGCGCGGCGGCGTGGCCGACCTGAGCGGCGGCGTCGCGGGCGGGGCGGTCGTGGCGGCCTTGCGCCTCACGGGGCCGGCGGGGCTGGGCAAGCCGATCCTCTGCGACTGCGCGGCCGGGGCCGCCGGCATCGGGGCCTGGGGCGTCATCGGCTACCCGACGTACTCGGGCCTGGCCGATTACGGCGCCGAATTCGATTTGCCGGATGCTTACCGTAAGGAGCGGCTGGTCCTCGATCTCGGCAAGGTGGGCTGCGCCGCGCGGGTCGCCGTCAACGGCCGGGACGTCGGCACGCGGCTCTGGGGGCCGTACACGTTCGACATCACCGAGGTGATCCACCCCGGCAGGAACGTCGTCAAGGTGACGGTGGCCAACACGGCCGCCAACGCCTCCGGCAAGGACCTGCCCATGGATCGCCTCGCCGCCGGCATCCTCGGCCCGGTCCAAATCCGCTGCCTCCGCGAGGTAACCATCAAGGCGAGGTGATGCAGGTTCCCATTGGCGCTTGGGTCCTGGGTCCTGACGCGCAGCGAGTGGCCGCAGTGTACTATAGATCCTCTTCGCCAAGACCGGCCATCTTCAGCAGATGCCTGGCCAGGCCCACCTTGAGCGTTTTGGTGCCGTGTATGGGTACAGACAGCCGCACGATGCTGCCCGCCTTCCCGTAGATGTGGTGACTACCGCTGACCCGCAACAGGTTCCACCCGTGTCTCTCCAAGAGGCGGGCCAACTCCTTCCCCGTTATCGCTTTCATACCGCGATTTCGATGACGCGCTGCCCGGGCTCCTGCTTCTGCGGCTCAACGCTCACGGACAGGCAGCCCTCGACGGCTTCGTAGAGGTTCGTCAGGAGTTCCTCGAACGTTTCGCCCTGAGTGGCGCATCCCGGTATGCCCGGTACTTCGGCCCAGTATCCGCCCTCTTCGGCCTCGTGGACGACGACCTTCAGTTTCATGGTAAACCGCCTTGACTCGATCGACCGCTCCATTATACCAGGGCATGCTTCGGCGGTGAAGCTTTTCTACTCCTCCGGGAGCCCCCTCGTCGTGCGGAGCTGGTCGATCTTGTCCAGCGGGCGCTGGAGCATGTTCGTCCGGGTGGTCCGGAGGCTCTCGTATTCGTCCCGCGTCTGCTCGATCCGCTGGCCGAGCTTGTCGAAGGCCTCGTTGTACTTGCCCCACTCCCTGGTGAACTGCGCCAACAGCGTGAGGACCTCGTCGGCGGTCTTCATGATGTTGGCGTGCTCGGCGGCTTGGCGGACCACGCAGAGCATCGCGTACAGCGTCAGCGGGCTTGCCAGGACGACCCTCTGCCGGAGCGCCTCGTCGATGAGGTCCGGCTGCTCGGAGAGGACCAGCCCGTAGATCTGCTCGTTGGGGATGAAGACGATGACGTACGGCACGGTGGGGATCTTGGGGTCGATGTACCCCCGGGCGGCGACGGCCTTGACGTGGCCGCGGACGGCCTGGACGAGCCCGCGAAGCTCCTGGGCGCGGGGCTCGTCCCCCTCGGCGTCGATGTAGCCCCTGTAGCGCTCCAGCGGGAACTTCACGTCCATGTTGGCCTTCAGGTCGTTGGGCAGGTAGAAGGTGAAGTCCGGGCGGCCTGACTCGGCGTCGGCGGACGATTGCTTCTCGTAGTTTATTCCCTCCTCGAGGCCCGCCAGGCGGAGCACGTCCTCGGCCATCCGCTCGCCCCACGCGCCGCGGCGCTGCGTGCTGGCGAGCATCTCGTGGAGCTTGCCGGCCGTGAGCGTCAACCCCGCCACCGAGCTGCTCAGCCGCCCGAAGTCCTGCTTCCGCTCGGCCTCGACGCGCTGAAGGACGGCGCGGACCTGTTCGAGCCGCTCGTTGACGGCCTGGACGGCCTGGTCGATCAGGGCCTTCTTGCCCTCCAGCGTGGTCGCCGCCTGGCGGGTGAGGCGTTCGGCGTTGGCGTCGAGCGCCTCGCCGGCCAGCGCGGCGAACGTCTCGCGCATCTGCTGGACGGCGATCTCAGACTGTCTCGCCGCGGCCCGGCTGCGAACGACGCCGACCACCACGGCGATGGCCGCCCCGAGGATCGCCCCAACGATGAAGCCGATGATGAAGTCCATGGCTATGCCGCCTGCCTTGTCCGGCATTCTATGGGCTCACCGACGGGGGCGGTACCTTTTTGTCCCCCGGCCCGTCGCGTTGCCCAATCCGCGCCCGGCGGGTACCATGGCCGCCATGTCCCTGCCGACGGTGGCCATCGTGGGCCGGCCGAACGTGGGAAAGAGCAGCCTGCTCAATCGCCTGGTCGGCCATCGGATCTCGATCGTGGACCCCACGCCCGGCGTGACGCGCGACCGGGTCTCGGCCCCCTGCGCGCTCGGCGAGGGGTACGTCGAGCTGGTCGATACCGGCGGAATGGGCATCGAGGACGTCGATCAGCTCACCGAGCACGTGGAGAACCAGATCGCCTACGGCATGGCCGAGGCCGACCTCATCGTGTTCCTCGTCGACGCGCGCGAGGGGCTCACGCCGCTGGACCGCCACGCGGCCGAGCGCCTGCGCCGTCTCGACGTGCCCGTCCTCCTGGCCGCCAACAAGGTCGACGAGACCGAGCTGTTGGCCGAGACGGCCGAGCTCAACGCCCTCGGCTTCGGCAAGCCGATCCCCATCTCCGCCCACCACGGCATCGGAATCGACGCGCTGACCGAGGCGATCTCGAAACGGCTGCCCACGGCGCCCGCCGAGCGGCCCGACGAGGCCGTCATGAAGCTCGCCGTCGTCGGCAAGCGAAACACGGGCAAGAGCACGTTCATCAACGCCCTGGCCGGCGAGGAGCGGGTGATCGTCTCCGAGACGCCCGGCACGACGCGCGACAGCGTGGACGTGACGATCGAGCTGGACGGGCGGCGGTTGATGCTCATCGACACCGCCGGCGTGAGGAAGCGGCGGAAGATCAGCGGCGACGTCGAGTTCTACAGCCATCGCCGGGCGCTGCGGAGCGTCCGCCGGGCCGACGTCGTCGCCCTGATGATCGACGCGTCGGTTCCCGTCTCGAAGGTGGACAAGGACCTCGCCCGCCGGGTGGCCGAGGAGTTCAAGCCCGTCGTCCTGGTCGTGAACAAGTGGGACCTGGCCAAAGACGTGGCCGCCGGAGAGGACTACGCCGAGTACCTCGGCAAGGTCATTCCCGAGTTGTCGTTCGCCCCGATCAGCCTGACCAGCGCGACGACGGGTCTGAACGTCGCCGGCACGATCCGCCTGGCCGGGCAGTTGTTCGCCCAGGGGCGCCACCGCGTGGGCACGGGCGAGCTCAACCGGGTGATGGAGGAGATCGTTCGCCTTCGCGGCCCGAGCCACAAGGCGGGCACCAGGCCGCCGAAGGTGCTCTACGTCTCGCAGATCGCCACGGCCCCGCCGACGATCGTGTGCTTCGTGAACGACGTCCGCAGCTTCGACACGAACTACCATCGGTTCCTGATCAACCAGTTCCGCGAGCACCTGCCCTACAGCGAGGTCCCCATCCGCCTGCTCTTCCGGTCAACGCGGGAAGAGAGGTACCGCAAGGGCGCGGGGGGGAAGGAGAAGTAGAGGGCGCACGCGGCGGTGGGGACGCTACCCGACGTTTCGTCCCTTTGGGACTCAACATCGGGCTTCTGCGCGGAGGAAAAGAGCGCGATCATGATGTGTTGGGATTGATTCCTGAATCCGCAATCCGCAATTCGCAATCCGCAATTCGCAATCGAATCACGCGTAGCTGTGCTTGCCGGCCAGGACGTAGTTCACGATGATCCAGTTGAAGAGCATCACCAGGCAGCCGACGATGCAGATCAGGGCCGTCACCAGGCCGCGCCACCTCCTGGGCGTCACGAACCTCGCGTGCAGCAGGGCCACGTAGACCAGGCAGGTGATCAGCGCCCAGGTCTCCTTGGGGTCCCAGCCCCACCACCGTCCCCAGGCGAAGTCGCCCCAGTAGGCCCCGAGGATGGTGCCCACCACGATGGTCCAGCAGGCCAGTTGGGCGACGATCAGGTTGCAGCGGTCGATCACGGCGAGCGGGGCCAGCTCGGCGGATCGCCGCAGGTCCGGCGGGCTGCTGGGCGCGCCGGCGGGCGAGCCCAGCCCCACGACCGCCGCGACGCCGAGGTAGGCCAGCGAGATGAAGAACGTCATGCCGATCAGGGCGTGCCCGACGATGATCACCGCCACGTGGGCGGCCATCACCGGCGAGGAGAGAATGCCGTGCTGCGCGCGGATGCCCGCGCCCATCTGCTCGGGGAAGATCAGCCCGCTCAAGAGCGCGACCGTCGCGTAGAGCGACGCGGCGATGGCGAAGTAGCTCTTCCGCCACGCCAGCTCCAGCACGATCGCGACGATCGCCCCCAGCAGGGCCGAGCCGATCACGGCCTCGAACTGGTTCATGATGGGCGGCAGGTACCACGCCCGGCCGCTGATGAGCCAGCGAACGACGAAGCCCGCCAGCATGACCAGCGTGGAGGCCGAGAACACGCCGAGCGCGACGGACCACGGCCACTTCCGGCCCGACGCGGCCGCCACGATCAGCAGCACCAGCGCCGCCGCATAGCCGATCCACACGAGGGTGAACTGGTTCGTCCGGTTGTAGAGGCGCTCGAGCCTGCGGAGGCGTTCGGAGGGGTAGGTCCACCCGGCCTCCAGGGCCGGAAGCGTGCCGATCCGCGCGATCAGCAGGTTCACCTTCCCGGCGTCGCGTGCCCGCCAGGCGTCGCGCAGCTCTGCCCACTTCGCGGCCGCCGCGCTCGTGCCGGCCGGCTGCGTCGCGGCCGCCAGCCGGAACGCCTCCTCCGCCGTCAGCCATGCCTCGTCAGTTGACGGGGCGACCCGCAGCACGCCCGCGGCGAGAAAGCTGGAGTACCGCGCGCTGAGCCGGTCGATGGCCACGCGGAACTCCTTCCGCTCGGCGAGGCGCGGCAGGGCCTCGCGAAGCGAGGAGATGCCCTCGGCTCGCCGCCTGTCGTCGTCGCCGGCGCGGCCGGTGTGGATCAGCAGGTGCCACGCCTCCCCGTCCAGCAGCGCCGCGGGGGCAAGGCGGTTCGTCCGCCCGAACGCCGCGGACGCCCCGGCGTCCAGGTGCTTGGCCACGAACGACCGCATGTTCTTCTCGCGGACGTAGATCACCGGCGCATCCACGTACCGGCCGGCGCTGAAGTAGACCTCGAGGAACGCGACGGCCGGGGGAAGCGAGTCGATCGTCCTGCGGCCGTACATCTGGTCGAGCTGGTCGCGGGCGAGCGTATCGAGGACGGCGACGCGGGCGTTGTACTGAACGCCCAGCAGGGACAGGGCGTCGGCGTTCACCCGGGCGGCGAAGGCGAGCGTCTGGTCGTCGAAGACCTCCCCGGCCGCCGCGCCGGCGGCGGGCAGGCAGACGAGCAGGCAGGCTGTCACCGCGCCGCGGGTCACGTCGGGGGCCTCCCTCGCATCAGCAGCGGCTTGACGTAGAAGGCCACCGGAAGGCCCAGGCAGATGAGGACGCACCCGGTCCAGATGGCCCACAGCCCGGGGCGGGTCGCGGCGATCAGGAAGATCTGCCTCGGGTCGTGCGGGTCGGCCATCCACGAGCCCTGGCTGAGCTGGAACGGCCCGACCTGGACGGGGTGGTTCAGGCTCAGCGTCTCGGCGCGGCGGACGCCGCCGGAAACGATCTCCACGTCGCAGCGATAGTCCTTGGGGATGCCCGAGGCGGGGTACGTCTGGTACTCGGCGCGCTTCACCCGGAGCGTCGCGGGAAGCGCGATCCGCTCGCGCGAGAAGCTCAGCCAGATGCCCCGGTTGCCCGGCAGGTCGATCAACTGCGGCGCCGCCAGATGCTGGTACGCCGCGAACGGCACGTACGTAGTCCGCTTCCACGCACCGGCGGTGACGTCCACGCGGAGGGCCGGCCCGGGCGGATGCACCGCCTCGCGGCCGTCCCGCGCAAGCTCGTAGAGCCGTGCCGCATGCTCGAAAAAGCGGACCGCCTCGACGCGGACGGTCCGCCCGGCCAGGGGCACGTCGAGCGGCTTGCCGACCTGGAGCCGCCCGTGCCAGCGAGAGCCGTCCGGCCGCACGACGGCGAGAGTAGGCTCGACGTCCTCCCCCGTGAGGATCATGGCCACGTCGTATGGCATGCCCGGGCCGCGGTCGGCCTCGGCGGGAGCGATCATCTTCGCCAGGGCCTCCTTGCTCATGCGGGCGTGGTAGATCATCGCGTAGCCCCTCCCGCCGAACTGCCGGTGCTCGGGCAGGCTGGGGGAGAGCACGACCGCGTGGGCCTCGTCACCGTCGGTGACGCGGAGCTGGACGGCGGGGATGCGGTTGGGGGAGACGTCGGCCCACCTGGCCGCGATTCGCGCCAGCGGGATGAACCGCGTCGCCCGGATGCTCACCCCGTCGCCGCCGCCGGCGAGCGGAACGTCCAGCTCTCGCGGGCCGCCGCGGGGGTTCAGCAGGCCCAGCGGGGTCTCGACGGCGGCGGCGGCGCGGGCGTCCTGCACGTAGGCGGCCCGCTTGCGTTTGTGATAGACGTGCCGGATCGGCGACCAGCCCCCGTGAACGCGAACCGTCACGCTGTCACCCGAGACGCTGCGGTAGTTGTACCAGAACGATCCGCCGGCCAGCACGATCACGCCCAGGTGGCTGCACCAGGCGCCCAGGCTGCGCCAGCGCGGCGGAACGCGGACGATCGTGGCGACGGTGAGGTTCACGCACAGCGCGATGCAGGCGGCGACGAACAACGGGTAGCCGTACAGCTCGACGTGCACGGACTCGCCGGGCGAGAAGAGCACGACGCCCAGGGCCGCGGCGAGCCGCTTCGGCACCGTCGAGGCCAGCGACATGTAAACCGCCAGCACCGCCAGCAGCGCCACGCCCACCCACGTGCTGCCGGCCCGCAGCAGCACCTTGCCGATGAGAGAGCTTCTCCAGCCTGCGTTCATCTCGGGCCCGGAAAGACCGGAGTTTGTCTTGCCCCTAGCGGCCGCGATCACCCGCCGCCGGCCGTCAGGAACCGATCCGGCGGCACGATCCATATCTCCACGCGGCGATTGGCCCGATTGCCCTTCCGGTTGGGCTGGTTCGCGGCGATGGGATGATACTCGCCGAAGCCCAGCACGCCGATCCGCTCGGGGGCCAGGCCGGCCTTGGCGAGCACCTTCTCAACGGCCACCGCGCGGTGAACCGAGAGGTACCAGTTGTCCGGGTGGTGCTTGAGCGTCTGCTCCTTGACGACGGGGATGTCGTCGGTGTGCCCGGCGATGTAGACGTGGAACTTCCGGGCCGCGGGATCGTTGACGATCGCGGCGAACTTCCGCAGGGCGTCCCCGCTGGCGACCTTGATGTCCACGCTGCCCTTGTCGAACGTCAGGTCGCTTTTGAGCTTCACCATGCCGTACTTGGGCAGGTACTCCACGAGCTCGGGATGGGCCGCGGCAAAGTCGCTGAGCGCCTTGTCCAGCGCCGCCGGCAGGAGCGGGCCGAACGGCGTCGGCGTCTTGCCCCGCGCCACCTCGTCCTGGTACTTCGCGTAGAGGGCCTTGAAGTCCTCGCTGAGCTTCGCGTGGCTCTTCTGGAGGTCGCCCAGGGCCCTGTTCCTGGCGTCGATGACGCCGTCACGCTCCTGGACGGCGGACAGGAGCTTGCTGTTCTCCGTCCGCATGTCCCTCAAGGCGTTCTTGGCCTGGGTGAGCGCCTCGTTGGCCCGCCGGGTGGCCGCGAGGGCCTCGTTGTACTTCTCCACGGAGACGCAGCCGGACGCCGGCAGCAGGGCGGCCAGCGCGGCGAGAGCCAGAGGTTTCGCGAGGTACGTTTTCATTTGGATCGTCCCTTTCGTTGCCCCGTCCCAGTGCGGGTGCCGAGAAGTCCTGTCCGCTTTTCGTATCCAGTGGGTTCAGGCGCCCATTTTTCTCATGGCCGCCTGGCGGGCGGCGGAGGCCCGGCCGAATACCCAGCCCAACACCGCGCCGACGATTACCACCACCACCGCCATCACGAGAACAAGCAGCAGATTGCCCTTGAGCGCCACGACGTAGCCCGGCGGCGCGGGGCCGAAGCCGCTCAGGGCCACCGCGCCCAGCAGGGCGGCGACGATGGCACAGCCGATGATGATCCCGCCGAACAGCCCCGCGCTGGCGTCGATCGCCTCGACGAAGGAGGGCACGCCCCCGACGATCTCGATGCCTTCCGGTACGACTCCCGCGACGGAGGCGACGGAGGACGCCGCGGCCGGCGCGGCCGCCTCGCCTTCCAGGTCGATGTGGTCCAGGACCTCGGCGCCCAGGGAGGTGTCGTCGCTCTCGCGAGTAAGGTCCAGCAGGCCCGAGCCGCTGCCGACGCCTTCCAGCGAGATCTGGTCCTCGATGCTCGGGGCGATCTGGGTCTTGGCCATCGGGTCGGCGGCCTCGATCTCCAGGTCCTCGTCGTCGAAGATGCTGATGCCCTCGGCCGTGATCACCGTGTCTTCCTTCGGCTGCTCGACGGTGATTTCGGCCTCAGCGAGGCTGACCGCGTCCTCCTCGACGGGGGCCAGCTCGACCTCACCTTCCTCGCCTTCCCCGGCCAGGGCGTCGACCTCGTCCACGCGGAACATCCGCTTCGGACCGTCCTGAAAGACCCTCAGCTTCGCGTCGCGGACGTACGTGCTCAACTGCTCCGCGCCGACGCCGAGCCGCCCGGCCGCTTCCTCTTCCGTGTAGTACATCTTTCCCATGACACCCGCTCCTGGCGCGCCGGCGCGCCGCTTCGTGAGACTACTTCGCGCCGCCCAGCCGCTTGTGCTGCTGTACGAGCTTCTGGATCTCGCGCGGCGACGGCTCGGTGTTGTAGTCGTCCAGTTGTACGTCGAAGGTGAAATTGCGTACGGCCATCAGCCGCAGCTTCCGCTTGCTCGAAAGATACTGGTATACGCTGATTGTACCATTCTTCAGGTCGACAAGGTAGAGGCCGTAGCTCTCCGCGGTGACCTTCCCCGCCACCACCACGACGCCGCCCGCGCCGCCGGTGGAGACCTCCGCGCGGGCGTCGGCGGCGCCCCAGTGCAGCTCCATCAGCAGGCACGTGGCGATGGAGCTCAACAGGATGACGATCAGCCACCTGGCCGCTCCCGCGCGGGAGCCGGAATGTGACGACCTCACCATCGCTTCCATAACCTTCCGCCCGGCGGCACGATATCCGGCCGGCCGAATGCCTGATTATAGGAGCCCCGCAGCGCCCTGCAAGTTATTTTTGCCGATGGCCCCGATCCGTGTGCATCAACGTCTTGGGGAAGGCGCAAGCGGACGTTGGTTGACTGTCTGGCAGCACGGGCGTCCCGCCTGTGAAGTATGTCCGAACGACGATTCCCTCCGAGCGACGGCTCAACCGCGCATCACCGGGCCGCGCGAGTTTTCTTGGATTTCACCTTGACATTCCGTGATTCAGGTATAGAATACATTGGGCTATGATGGATTCGCAGACAACTAATACTGCCACCTTTCGAGATGCCGACGAGCAGGGCTTGGCTGCGCGCATGTCATTTTTAGACAAGACTTTAGCGACAGTACGGCCGAATCCGAGGGGAGCCCGCCCGTTCCCAAAACAAAAAAATGCCAAACAAACCCAAACGCCGACTTTTCCCTGTTTGGTAAGATGGGGGGTCGGAATGGGGCCGATGGCCAACTGGCCGGGCGGCGCGGAGCTTGGGCCTGGGCGCCCGGCGCCACGGACCGCGGCCGCGGGGTCCACCTCGGGCCCGCAGGGACAGCCGGCCGCGGCCCCGGCAATAGCCGCCACCAGGCCCGGAGGCCTCCGCCTGTACGCCCGCGACGACTCCCGGGAAGCGACAGGCGCGGGCCCCGGCAGGATCGCGGGCAAAAAGCCTTTCCCGGGCGGGGGAAGTGCCGATATAATCGGTGTGTTGCCGCTGCCGCGATGTATGAAAGCGGGTGTGGCAACTCACTGGCCGGGCGGGCGGCCAGGCCCACTGGGCGTATGGACCCCGGTGACGGGCCGGGGACTGAAACCGAAACGTCATATCCCGCGGGCCGCCGCGGCGGAATTGGATCGGAGCTTGAGAGGATGTCGGATTCGGCCCCCTCCGAGGGCGAAGCGCTCTCTCCGCCGGCGCCCGCCGAGCCAGGTCAGCCGGAAGACTCGCCGCAGAGCCGGGCGGCCGCACCGTCGCAGGGCGATCGACAGGAGCGGCGGCCGGCCGCTAAGCCCAAGCCCCCGCGGCGGAGCGCCGTCGTTCGATACGGGTTGATGGGCAGTATCGGGGAGTTTCGTCACAACCTCGATCCGCCGCCCGGGCGGGAGATCCAGGTGGTCCTCCGCACGGAGCGTGGCGTGGAGCTTGGCCAGGTCGTCGCGCCGGTGGGCGAGGCCGGCGGGTACAACTACGTCACGCCCGAGCGGCTGAAGGAGTTCACCAGCACGAACGGCCCGGACTATCCGTTCCGGCGGGACGGGCGGGTGCTGCGGCTGGCCAATCCGCAGGACGTGATCGACTATCGCCACCTCCAGCAGTCGGCCCGGGAGGCGGCGGGCTTCTGCCGCCAGCAGATGAAGGACCTCGGGCTCGAGATGAGGCTGGTCACGGTGGAGCACCTGCTGGGGGGCGAGCGGATCGTGTTCTACTTCTCGGCGGAGCAGCGGGTGGACTTCCGGGAGCTGGTCCGCCGGCTGGCCGGCCAGTACCGCACGCGGATCGAGATGCGCCAGGTGGGCGCGCGGGACGAGGCCCGCCTCGTGGGCGACTACGAGCGCTGCGGACAGCAGTGCTGCTGCCAGCGCTTCCTGAAGTACCTCAAGCCCGTCTCCATGCGAATGGCCAAGACCCAGAAGGCCACGCTGGACCCCTCGAAGATCTCCGGGCGATGCGGGCGGCTGATGTGCTGCCTGAGATACGAGGACGAGACCTACGAGGAGCTCCGAAAAAGACTGCCCAGGAAGAACACCTGGATCGCCACGAAGGAGCTCGTCGGGCGCGTCGTCGATACGCAGACCCTCACGCAACTGGTTCAGGTGCAGTTGCCGGACAACTCCCGGGCCGTCGTGAGCATCGAGGACATCGTCGAGCGCGACACCGAGCCGCTGCCGAAGCCGGAGACGAGGCCCGAGCCCGCGGCCGAGCCGCAGCGGGCCGTCGCGCCGGCCGCGGCCGGTAAGGGCCGCACGCCCGGGCAGACCGACGCAGCAGCGGACCGGGCCGCCGCCAGGCCCGCATCGACCGGACCCGTCGAGCAGGCGGCCGGGCCGGAAGGCAAAGGGGCCCCCGCCGGCAAGCGCCGGCGCCGGCGCCGCCCCCGCCGCAAGAAGGGCGCCGCGCAGGCGCAGGCGGCGCAGGCGGCCGGGAAGCGCGCCAAGCCCAAGTCCGCAAAGGCGTCGGCCGGCGGCGAAGGGGCCTCGCGGAAGAAGGAAGCCCCCAAGAAGAGGCCGCGACGCGGGCGACGCGGACGACGGAAGAAACGCTGACAGAGGCGGCCCGGCGGCCGTGCCGCTCTCGACGCGCCCGGGGATCAGCTCACGACGTTCTCCGGCCGGCCTTCCAGGAAGGCGCGGACGTTCTCGACGGCGGCGGCCATCAGGCGCCCGCGGGCGGACCGCGTGGCCCAGGCGATGTGGGGGGTGATGAAGCAGTTCTTCGCCGTCAGCAGTGCGGGCGAGTCGGGTTTGGCCGGCGGCGGCTCGACGGGCAGGACGTCCAGCCCGGCCCCGGCGATCCGCCCGGCGTTGAGGGCCTCGGCGAGCGCGTCGGCATCGACCAGCGGGCCGCGGGCCGTGTTGATCAGGAAGGCGGTCTCCTTCATGAGCCCCAGCCGGCGGGCGTCCACCAGGCCGAGCGTCTCGTCCGTCAGCGGGCAGTGAAGCGTTACCGCGTCGCTGCGGCGGAACAGCTCGTCGAGCTGGACGAGCTCGACGCCCGCCGGCGCATCCGCGGCGGCATCCTCGCGAACGTCGAAGGCCAGCACGTTCATGCCGAAGGCGGCGGCCAGCTCGGCGGCGGCCCGGCCGATGCGGCCGAGGCCGACGACGCCCATCGTCAGCCCGGCCAGCTCGACGAGCGGATAGTCCCAGTAGCAGAAGTCGGCACAGCGGCCCCATTGCCCGCGGCGGACCGTCCCGGCGTGGTGGGCGACGCGCTGCGTCAGGTTCAGCAGGTGGGCGAAGACCATCTGCGCGACGCTCCGCGTGCCGTACGTCGGGACGTTCGTCACGACGATCTCCCGCTCGCTCGCGGCGGCGACGTCCACGATGTTGTACCCGGTGGCCGTCACGCCGACGTATCGCAGCTCCGGCAGTTGGGCGATGACCTCGCGCGACATGTCGATCTTGTTGACCACGGCGATCTCGGCGCCGGCCGCCCGCGGCACGACCTCTTGGGGCGTCGACCTGTCGTGGACGCGGCAGTCGCCGAGCGCTTCCAGGTCGGCCCAGCTCAGGTCGCCGGGGTTCAGCGTATAGCCGTCCAGAACGACGATCTTCATTCTCTCGCTCTCCGTGTCTGTGGTGAAAGGTCGCCTTACATGTTAATCCCTTGCATCGCCTGCATCGGTGCCAATAACCTCTTCCAAACACCGAGGGCCGCCCAATGAGCCAGACGCTTCGGATGCAATCGGTCCAGTCGCCGATCATCCCGGTGGTGGGCGAGCTGATCCGCGAGGCGATCTGCGTCGGTCATCTGGCAGTGGGCGGCCGTGGGGGCGCTCAAGGTCGGCGCCGAGTACTGCCGCCGGATGCTCAAGGGCATCGCCGAGGTCCGCCGCATCGTGCTGGACGAGCTGGCCGCCGTGGGCGACCTCCTCACCGTCCCCCCGGCCAGGGGGGCGTTCTACTTCCTGCTTCGCCTGCACACTCAGATGGACTCGATGGAGCTGGTCGAGCGCCTGATCCGCGAGCACAAGGTCGCGGTGATCCCCGGCACGACGTTCGGCATCGAGGCGGGCTGTTACCTCCGCATCGCCTACGCGGCGCTCGAGAAGGCCACCGCCGCCGAGGGCGTCGGCCGGCTGGTGCGCGCCCTGCGGGCGATCCTGGGCGCATGAGCCCGCGGCGGTCGCGGAGGCCCTTGCTCGGCCCTCTGCGGAGAATCGCTGCTAACCTCTCCGCTCTTCGTCTGTCATTCCGGGTGTTCGGCGGGAAGGAGCCGCCGGGAGCGGCCTGAGAAGAGCAGGAGAACGGAAATGCGAAACACGATAACCATACTGGCAATCGCCGCGGCGGGGGTGGTCCCTCTGACGGCTGAACCGGCCGAGGCGGGGGTGTCGGTCTCGTTCGGCCTGAATCTCGGCAGACATCCCCGGCCGGTGGTGGTCAGCCGGCCGCTGGGCTTACGGGTCGCGGTGAGCCGGCCGGTCCGCGCGCCGGCGCCGGTGCCGGTCACGATCCTGCCGAACAACCACACGATCTCGAACCTCTCCGGCCACGCCCGGATGGGCCGATACTTCAGGGTCCACGTCCCGGCCGGGCAGACGTATCTGACCGTGCTGACCGAGGGCGGCTGGGGCGACAACGACCTGTACCTCGCCCGCGACTATCTGCCCACGCCGGGCAACTATCAGTACGTCTCCAGCGCCGCCGGCACGGACGAGCAGATCTCCATCCTCTATCCGCCGGCCGGGTACTGGTACGTGCTCGTCCACGGCGCCGGCACCTATGGCGGCGCGAGCCTGCTCGCCTCGTGGTGGCAGCAGGAGGTGTACTACGAGGATCAGACCTATTACGTCCAGCCAAGCTCCTACGCCGGCACACAGGTGTACGTCTACTGGGACTACCTCGGCCGCAGGCGCCCGGCCGGGGGCCTGATCCCCTTCATCCTGAGCTCCCTGCGACACCGCCACAGGGCGAGACACCGCCTGCCTCCTCCGCGGCCGCAAGGGAGCCATCGCGGCCCCACGGTGCCCCACCGGCCGCCCGCGCCGGTGCGGCCCCGCGCCGGCAGCCACCCGCCTGTGCGCCCTGCGGTTCCCCGCGGCGGCAGCCGCCCGCCTGCGCGCCCTGCCGTCCCCCGCGTCGGCAGCCGCCCGCCTGCGCGCCCTGCCGTCCCCCGCGCCGGCAGCCGCCCGCCCGCGCGCCCTGCCGTCCCCCGCGCCGGCAGCCGCGGGCCCGCGCGCCCGGCCGTCCCCCGCGTCGACAGCCGCCCGCCCGCGCGCCCTGTCGTCCCCCGCGTCGACAGCCGCCCGCTCGCGCGCCCTGCCGTTCGGCCCGCTGCGCCGCCGAGGCGCCCGGCTGTCCCGAGCACCGTGCGCCGGACAGCGCCGACGAACCCGCCGAGACCTTCGAGACCTCCGGCGACGGCCCGCACGACCGTGCGCAGAAGCACCCCAACCAGAACGGAGCCGGCACGTGCCGGAGGGGCGCGCCGGCCATCGGTTACCAGCGGGCGCTCGCGGGACCGCCGCCGATAGGCCCGTCCCGCGGCGCCGCACCCGCGCCGGGCGCCGCGGGCCTACCGGCCGACGCCGAAGACCTGGAGAAGCGTCTCGTCGTCTTCGGTGGGCTTGACCCAGCCGGTTGCGGCCAGCAGCAGCGCGACGGCGAATCCGGCGACGAACCCGCCGACGTGAGCCCAGTAGGCCACGCGGCCGGGTCCCATCAGGAGCATGAGCACGTCCCACGCCAGCCAGAAGAGGATCAGCCAGATGCCGGCGATACGGGCCGTCCGCGAGAACCGCAGAAGGAGGATGTTCGGAATCCACAGGACGGTCACTTCGTTGGTGGGGAAGAACACGAGAAACGCCGCCATCACGCCGTTGATGGCCCCGGACGCCCCGACGGCCGGCCCGCCGCTGAGGCTATAGTGGGCCATCCCCGCCACCAGCGCGGAGAACACGTACAGGCCGAGGTACCCCAGGTGCCCGAGCTTGTAGTTGATCGCGCCGCCGAAGACCCACAGGAACACCATGTTCCCCAGCAGGTGGAAGATCCCGCCGTGCACGAGCGTGCTCGTCAGCGCCGAAAGCAGCAGCGGCTGGGTCTGCCGGAAGTCCCCATGGAAGCCCGCCAGAGACCACAGGACACCGTCGTCGGTGAAGGCCCAGATGCTGATGACGACCGTGGCGGCGATGATCGCGGCGTTCGCCCACGGCGGGCGGTCGGCGGGCACGTTGGCCTTCAACGGGATCAGCATCTCTGCTCCCGCGGCGGCGCGGGCGTGGCGGTCATTCGTCTTCCGGCTCGACCACGACGGCGGTGCCGTAGGTCAGGATCTCCGCCGCGCCGCCCATGAGCATGCTGGTGGCGAACCGGGCCGTGACGACGGCGTTGGCGCCGAGCTGCTCGGCCTGGGCGACCATCCGGTCCAGCGCCTGCTCGCGCGATTCGCCCATCAGCTTGGTGTAGTCGGTGATCTCCCCGCCGATCAGGTGGCGGAAGGCCGCCTTGATGTCCCGGCCGACGTGCCGGGCGCGAATGGTGTTGCCCCGCACGATCCCGAGCGTCCTGACGATCCGCTGCCCGGGGACGGTCTCCGTCGTAACCACGATCATCGCTCGACCTCCTTGGAGTACTTGTCCACTTTGCGGACGGCCAGCCGCTCCCGCAGAAGCGAGACGAACAGGATGACCGTCCCGAACACCAGCGCGAGGACGCCGCCCTTGACCCACCACTGGATGTCTGGGTCGCGGACGATCTCCTCGACCAGCTTGAAGCCGCCGTAACACAGCAGGACGATGGCCCCCAGCGAGAAGAGGACCCATGCCACGCCGCGCTCCAGGCGGTTGTAGATGCTGGACCAGTAGCGGTTCAGCTCCGCGTCGGTCGGCTCGCTGAACTTGATCATGTCCAACTCCTTCTTCAGGGCCGTCACCTCGGCAAGCTCCCGTTTGCAGCTCTCGCAGCTCGCCAGGTGATCCTTCAGCCGCTTCTGCTGATCCGGCGGCAGCTCGTCATCGACATACGCCGAGATCATGGATTTGGATTCTTCACAGTTCATCATCAATCACTCGCCGGGGTATCGGCACCGTCGCCGGCAAACTCCTTCGGAAGAAGGTCCCGCAAGGCCTTTCGCGCGTTGTGGAGGCGGCTCATGACCGTCCCGATCGGTATGCCCAGCGCCTCGGCCATCTGCTTGTAGGGCATGTGCTGGAAGTGGTTCATCACGATGATCTCGCGGTGCTTCAGGGGCAGTTGGCAGATGGCCTTCCAGATGCGGTCGGTCCGCTCGTTTCGCTCGGCCAGGATGCTGGGATCGGTGTGCTCGGCCTTTCCGGCCGGCTCGACGGCCATCTGGACCGTGGGGTGTCTCTTCCGCCTCAGCCGGCTGATGCAGACGTTTCGAAGCACCTTCGAGTACCACGTGTAGAACTTGCTCCTGCCGTCGAAGCGCTTGATGTTCCGCCAGGCCCGGACGAAGGCGTCCTGCGAGGCCTCCATCGCGTCGTCGCGGTTGCCCAGCAGGACGTAGGCGGCCCCGATGGCCCGGCCGGCACAGAGCTTGACCAACCGGCCGAACGCTTCCTTGTCACCCGCCTGACACTGGCGGATGAGGGCGTCTTCCGAGCTGTCCATGGACTCTCTACGCTCCACCGTGCGTTCCATGATCTAGATGCCGCGGGCCTAGCCTATATTCATCGACTGCCAGGCCTTTTTTACCCCACTCGCCGGGGAGGTTCCAGCAGCCGCGCGGGCCGGCAGGCAGGGCTGTCACGGGTCCGGCCAGCGGGTTATCATGCGCGGGTGCGGTGGTCGTCTCCTCCGCCGAAGGGTTGGTGCGCCATGAAAATGAGGCACCTGCTGTTTCCACTCCTGCTGTGCGGCGCGGCGGCCGCGAGCGAAAAGCTGCCTGCGAATACCTGGGTGAAGGTGAACGAGAAGGGCGGCGGCGTGCGCCGCGGGTCGGCTGTCGTCTGGCTCGAAAAGGAGGGCAGGTTCCTAGTCCTCGGCGGCGTGAGCGGCAACCAGAAGCTGGGCATTGCCCGGCCGTACGATGTCCAGACGTTCGACCACGCCGCCGGCAAGTGGCAAGAGGTCAAGCCCGAGGGCCTCAAGCTCGACGATCGAAAGGCCAGCAAGGATGGCCTGCTGACGGGCGGCGCAGAAGGCCAGGGCCCTTTGCGGCTGAACCCGCGCTTCGCCGTTCGGAGCCGGTCGGCCGACGACCGGGCCAGACGGTGCGTCTACCTCTGCCAGGCGGGCAATCCGAAGGCCCCGGGCGAGCTCGTCATTGCCCGCTACGACGTGGACGCGCGGAAGTGGCAGGTCGTCTCGAGAGCCAAGCCGCCGGCGAAGGCCAACGGCGCCTTGCCCGGCGAGTACGGCGGCACCGTGGTCTTCATGGAAGCTGCCGCGATGGTCCTCGACCCGGTCAACGACGAGCTTCTCTTCCTGGGCGGTCGGACGGGCAACGCGCCCGGGGGATTCGTCGGCCACTGGGCCTTCTCGCTGTCGCAGAAGGACTGGCGCCGGCTCGCGCCGCCGGCGGACTCGCCGCTGGTGCGGCTGCGCGAGGGGTGCCTTTCCGCTCGCAGCGCCGTCCGCGGCGCGCTGGCCGCGGCGCGAAATGCGTTCTACGCAGCCCTGCCGCCGGAGAAGCGCAGGGCCGCCTGCGAGGGCTCGCTGGCCGGGCAGCTCGCCGGGGCCATCGACGCGCTCCGCACCGCCGCGGAAGCCGTCGCCAGGACGAAGCTCGCCGGCTGGCGGGCCGAGGCCGTCGCCGGGGGGCTCACCGGCCTCGCCAAGGCGACGCGCCACCTCGCGGAGGCACGCAAGCGGCTGCGGCGCGGCGACGTGGACGGCGAATCCCTCCGGCACCTCTTCGACGCCGCGTGGGGTGTGGACGAGGCCGCCGACCTCCTCCGCGACCTGCCCGGCGAGCGGATGCACGCGGCGGCCGCGTACGACCCCGCGCGGCAGGCCGTCGTCCTCTTCGGCGGCGATCACGGCGACTACCTGTTGAGCGACACGTGGCTGTACGATTGCCGCGGCAGGTCGTGGCGGCGTGTCTTCCCGCCGCGCTCCCCGGAGCCCCGACGGGCCGCGGGGGCCCTGGTCCGGCTGCCGGACAGCAAGCGGCTGGCCCTCGTCGGCGGCGAGACCTACGTGGCGAAGTTCATGTACTTCCGGCGCCGGCCCCGCCTGCTGCACGACGTCTGGGCCTTCGACGCCGCCGACGGGAAGTGGTCGGTCCTCGCCGCCGGCGATGCGAACTCGCCGGGGCCTGCGCTGACGTGCCAGCGTGCGGCCGGACGCGGCGACGTGCTCCTGGGCCTCGCCAGCGCCGGCAGATGGCCGTCGCAGTGGGACGGGACGACCTGGCTGATGCGGCTGGCGGGCGGCGGCGATACGGCCCTGGCCGCGAAGATCGGCGTGCCGCCCGGCAAGCGGACCTACTTCACCGTGGTCAAGGAATACGACCCGTGCTGGTACGACGGCGCCGCCGGCGGCGAGACCGAGAGGGTCGCAACCTGGCTGGCGCGGCTCAAGCCGAACACCTGGACGCGCGTTCCGCTGGCGCCTCGCCCGGCGCCGCGGCGTGACTGGGGCACGGCCGCCTTCGACCCGGACCGCGACCAGTTCTACCACTGGACCGGCGGCCACATGGCCGACCCGGCGAGCATCGTCAGCACCTATCACGTCGCCGCCGGGCGATGGAGCATACCGTACGTGGCGGAGTACTTCGGCAAGGGCATCGGCTTCAACGGCCGGCCCGACTGCATGAACCACACCTATCTCAACTACGCCTACGACGTGCTCTCGAAGAAGCTGGTGTGCACCTCGCTCGGCGGCACGTGCGTGTACGACCCCGACCGCCGCGAGTTCGCCCCGCGGATCGATCAGCCCTTCCGCCAGCACCCTTACTTCACCAAGACCGTCGGCACGCCCCGCGGCGTGGTCTGCTGGGACCGCGGGTACTTCGGGCTGCTCGACGTGCCGCACCGGAGGTGGAAGAAGCTCCCCGTCACCGGCAAGCTGCCGCGCGTCGTCCACGGCGACGAGAACGCCGTCACCTACGACGCCCGGCGCGACGTGCTCTGGCTGCTGGCCGCCGACGGGTACCAGAAGCCCAACGGCCAGGTCTGGCGCTACGAGATGAGAACCGGCGTGGTGCGGGCGATGGACCCTGCGGGCATGAAGGCGGTCGGCATGAAGGTCCGGCCGCGGGAATCGGTCTACCTGCCGAAGCAGGACCTGGTCCTCCACAACGCCTTCGCGGAGAACCGCCAGATCGCCTACGAGCCCGCGCGGAACCGGTGGGTGACGCTGCCGATCGCCAAGGCGCACAAGGACCTCGGCGGCGTGAGCATCGGCCTGATGTACGACCCCAAGCGCGACCTCGTCTGGGCCATGGCCGCCGGCCAGAGGATGTACGTGCTGAGCATCAATGCCGAGACTACAGCCATCTCCGGCCCGGCTGAGCAGTGAGCAACCCGCGCTTCGCGGTCCCCTTCGCCACGATCATCACAGATCGTCCGGCGTGATCGCGTCCTTCGCGGCTTTACGGGCCTGTTCGACCCGATGAATCAGGTGGTTGGCGTGCACCCGCATCGGGTAGCTGTCAACGTTCACGGTGAGGTTCAGATACCGTTTGGCCAGCTCCTCGGCCTTGTCGTAGTTCCGGGCGGCGATCAGCCTCCGCACAGCGCACGTGAAGGTGCCGGCGCGGAACCTGCGCCACATTCCGCCGGCCTGGCGCTTCCTGGCGGGATCGGCGACTGGCCAGCGAACGGGCTCGTAATCCTTCAGGTCCTTCAGCAACTTGTCCGGGTCGGGCACCCAGCCCTCACGTCCGCGCTGGCGCCAAGCCGAGACGGCCTCGACCACCCACGGGTCCTCGGGATGAAGCCACTCGATCGCCTCGTAGAACGCACCCGTCTCCGATTTGGTGTATCTGCGGTTGAACTGATCCAGCAGGATCGCCAGGGGCCGTTGATTCATACCCAGACGGAGGCCATGGTCCAACCAGTGGCGATGCTTCGCGCTGTCCTTAAGCAGCTCGCACTGTGTCAGCAGCATCACCACGTTTTTCCAGGTCCAGTGCTCGTCGAGGTTCATGGCCTCCAGGGCCTGCGTATCGGGGACCTTTCCGGCCAGAAGCTCGCGGTAGCCTTCCAGGACTACCAGCATGTTCACTGACCGGACCTTCTCGCGGCGATCGCGGAGGATCTTTTCGAGAACATCCGCCCGCCCAGCCAGGGCCGCGGCGATTCCGCCGTCGACCAGACAGCGCTTCTGTTCGACCGTACCTTCCGCGTATCCCTTGAAGGCAATCCGATGCCACCGCCACGCCTCGTCGAATCGGCCCATGTTGAAGCACAGATCGCCCAGCACTGCGGCGTCCGCTCGGGCTTCCTTCGGTCCGCCTCTCTCGAGCTCAGCCAACGCGATCGGCAGCAGAAACTGAGCGCAGAGGGCGTTGTGACCCAGGCTCCGGGCACAACGAGCCACGTTTGTCTCAGCGTGGCGTTTGTGGCCTTCAGCGGTGAGATAGCGGTTCTGCAACGCTGTCAGTCCGATGCTGATGCCCATGTCGCAGTCGGCTGCCAGGCCCCCGCCGTCGCTATGGACTCGACCGAGGTAGTACAGGAAGGTGTAATCATTCGGGTATCTGGCGCCGATCTTCCCGGCCTCTGCAAGCAGCGCGCGCGTAATCGTTCTCTTTGTCCTTGCCGTCTTCAGCTTCTTCTCAACGAGCCATGGCGCATCGGGGCCGACCAGCTCTTTGGCTTCTCTCAGCCATTGCGGGTACTTGGCTGCCAAGGCCTTGTCCGAGCAGGCACCCGGGAAGAAACCCCCCAGAGACATCCTGACGAGGTAGCTGTCCAAGGCCCTCGCCTTCTCCAGCATGGCTGCCTCGCTGTTGCGCTGGACCCACCACTTCTGAACGGCCCGCCAGTGACGCACGGTCGCGAAGCCCGGGTCACGCTTGAGGATCCTGTCGTAGATGCCGAACTCCTCCGGTGACCTCTCCTCGACCCACGCCGCCCGGCCCAGGTCGATCACCGACTCGCGGTGCTTGCACTGCCTTGTGCGCAAGTGCTTCACCAGCGCGGGTGAGGGCTCGTGGCCGAGGAGCTTCATCGCGTCCACCGACATGTCGCCGAGCAGCTCGAAGAAGTCCCGGGGCCTGTCGTATTCCACGCGGCGTGCAAGCCGGTTGGTGCGGTCGTGGATCATCAGAATGCCGGAATAGCCTTCTTTGCGATGGACCAGCTTGCCGCCGACGGCGTGGGTGGCCTGCCAGTCCGTGATGGCGAACCTGATCTGGCGGGCGTCGTACTTCTCCGCGAGCCTGGTCATATACCTCCTGGCCCGCTTGAAGATGAAATACGCGTGCCGGCTGCAATAGCATCCCGGCGCCCAGTCCAGCGCATACGACAGCAGGAAGGCAAAGGCATTGGCCTCATTGGGATCGCCGCCGCCATCGCGGTCTTCGTAGTGAAACGGCAGCGAGAGATGGCTGGACCCGGCCTTGTCGAACGGCTGGTGCTCGAACGCGGGGAACATGCGCTTCATCTCAGCCAGCGTGTACTTCCACAGGGGCTGCTTGGGAGCGAGCGCGAGCGCCAGGGCGACCTTCCTCCCGGCGGCGGCCGGCTCGGGCTTCGTGGTGGGTGACGACAGGTCGCCACCAGCGACTGGAGCGGGCAGCGCAAGAACCACCGCACACGCCGACGCGGCGAGCTTAGACGGCTTCATCGATATCCCCTTGTTCCTGCTGCGAGGGTCCTGCCCGGCATGCTAACCGCACCGGGCGGCCCTCACAAGGCCGGAAACCCCCGCCCGCCCTGCCGCGCCGCCTTGAAAGCCGGTCTTTTCGGTGCGATAATCCCTCGCCCGTCGCGACTACACGTCACGAGGGAGCTGCGCACGTGTTGGGTCGATTGTGGAAGAATGTGTCGCGCATCCTGCTCGCCGCGGCGTGCGTGCTGGCGTTCCTGCTGGCCATCGAGCTGCTCCGCGCCTACCAGACGCTCCGCGACATGCATGCGTGGGCGGGGTATGGGTTCGTGATCGTGCTGGGCGCCGCGTGCGTGTGGCTCGCCGGGCGGCTGCTCGGCGGCTGGCGGCTGCGCCCGCGAACGTTGAGGTGCCCCGACGTCGGTGACCTGGACGAGGCCGACGTGCGCGCCCTGCGCCGCTACGGCCGGTACCTCGGCAGGTACCTCCGCCGCCTGTCGGTGAACGAATCGCTGACCGACGAGCAGCGCGCTCGGGCGGAAAGCGCGTCGGGAGACCTGGCCTGCTCGCTTCCGCGATGCAGGAACCGGCAGGAGCTCACGGAGCTTCTGAAGACCGCCGAGTCCGAGCGGATCGAGCCGCTGCTTGCCGAGCTGGACGCCAAGGCCGAGCAGGAGATCCGCGACTGCGTGCGGGACGTGATGATCGCGGTGGCCGCCAGCCCCTGGCCGCTGATCGACGCGCTGATCGTGGTGTATCGCAACGGGTCGATGGTCTCTCGGGTCACGCACGTCTACAACAGCCGCCCGGCCTTGCGGGAGCAGCTTTCCATCTTCGCGGACACGGCGCGGCTGGTGGCGACGATCAAGCTGGCCCACATGATGCGGAGGATCCTCGAGAAGGTCGCTCGCGACGTGCCGCTGATGGGCCGAATCGCCGAAGCGCTTACCCAGGCGATCGGGGCCGGCGTGCTGACCTCGGCGGCCGGGCACGCAGCCAAGGGGCGATGCCGGGCCTTCCGCGGGTGGAACCGCGCCGAGGCCGCCCGCCACCTCGGGGCGCGGCTGGGCGAATTCCTGGCCGATTGCGGCCGCATCGCCAGCCAGATCGTTCTCGGCCCGTTCGGCAGGTTATATCAGGGCTCCGCCGACGTCCTGGCGAAGATCGGCGAGGCGTTCAAGCGGGCCGTCGAGGCCACCGGCGCGGCGGCCGACACGTTCATCCGAAAGCCCGTCGCCGCGGGTGGGCGAAACGTGTCCGTGCGCATGCGGCGAACGACGCGAAACGTACTCCGGCGCCGCCGCTGAGCGCCCCGCGCGGCGGGCGGCGCGGTCCGATGCCGGCGCTAATGCCAGACGGCCCGAAACTTGCTGAGCGCCAGGGCCCGGCGCATCCGCGTCAGGCCGTCGCGATCCACGCTCATCTGCCGGATGGACCAATTGGGCGTTGAGATGGAAACCCTCCCCCTGCCGCCGCCGGTGAAGGTCTGCAACTCCACCGGGTCCTCGACGGACATCTCCCAGTGTCTCCTGGGATTGTGGTAAATCAACCGGCGGTCGGAGATCAGCACGCCGGCCACGCCGTCCTCGGTGCGGACGTGGTCGCGGTCGGGAACGAAGGCGACGAACTGCTCGGTGCCCTTGGGCTGAAACCACTGCTGGATGCGGTGCTGGACGACCTCCGAGAGGTTGTTCCAGGGATGTTCGGCGGTCTGCTCGACGCGTTCCTTGAGCATGGCGTAGCCTTCGGCGCCCTCGCCGCCGGCATTGACCATGAACTGCAGCGACCTGTGGATGTTGCGGATGAAGAGCCGGCACCAGCCCTTGCCGGTCTCCGGGTTGACCTGGATCTGCCCGGAGACCTGTCCCGTGCCGCTGCACATGTCGCAGACCCAGTAGGGCATGGGCAGGTCGGCGGGGTGCGGCACGTTGGGCACGTGGTGCAGCCGGTCGAGTATCTCCTGGTCACTGAGCCCCCGGACCTCTTCATTGCTGAGCACCAGCGCCCCGGCTGAGTGCTCGTCCTCCATGGAGAGGCTGTCCTGCACCAACTGCCCGGCGTAGATCACCACGTGCGCCCGCAGGTGCCCCCGCGCCTCGCAACTGAGACACTGCCGCGGAAAGGCGCTGCGGAACTCCAGGTCGAGCAGCCGGCTGGCGGGAAACTCGAAGAGCACGCCGCGCTCAATCTTGACGACGCGGATGTTCCCTTTCTTGGGCTGACGCGGCTCGGGCAGCGGGGCCTCCCCGGTGGGCGCCGCCGGGGCCTCCTCCAGGGCCGCCGCCGGGGCCTCCTCGGCCGGGGGCTCGCCCCGCGGCATGTCCTCCGTCGCTTCGGGCTCTTCCTCGTCGCTGAGCCAGGAAGCGATTACATTCTCCACGACGGCCTCCGACTGCGAGGCCAATGCGAACCTGTGCTTGCAGCGGCCACAGCGGATGCGCCGCTTGAGGCTGTCGTTGGGAACCGCAAGCGTCGCCCCGCAGGATGGGCACTTGACATGTATGGCCTTCATAGACGGTCCTTCTTATACACGCAAACACCGTGCGCCGCCACCCGAGATATGACGTCACTGAGTTGGTGGGCGCCGGTCAGCACCGCCACAACGCAGAGTCCTGCCGGTTACGGTACCTCAACATGCTGCCAAGTGCAAGCCGGATGCCAAGGCAAAGGGCGAACATTCCCGTCATGCATTCGCGACATGGCACGAAGCGACGGGCAGCCCTTGGGATCAAGGGCGGCGCCGGAAGGACCCGCGGCTTCGCCTGTGCTCCACCACCCATGATATGGCCAAGAGGGGAAGGAATCAAGCAGCGTTCAGGGCGCATGCGCCCCGGCGGAGGCCCCGCTCGACTCGCCGCTGCGACTGCGCATAAAAAGGCTCGGTAGCGCCGACCGACCCTCCAGCTAGGCCTGACGTTATCGAGCCTAAGGCACTTCTCCGCCGCGTCCAAGCATACTACGTCCGCCGCACACCAAGACAGGTTATCTGCTTCGACTCCCGCGAACAGGAGGCGTATCCGGATTTGACCTGCACAGCTTCGCGGACACGCGGAGAAATGCAGCAGGTGGGCCAGTCCTGCTTCTCGCCGGGCATGATGTGCCTTCAACCACCCGGCGCGTTCACCTGCATTATATCCCTCTCAACCACCGGTAAGGCCGAGAAATCCTCGAGCTCTCATAAGGCGAGAAGAGAGTGCAAGTAACGCTCCTAGAGAAATCGGAATAATCGGACCGGACGCTTGGGCGGGCGCAAAACGCCTTGCGGGAGGGCATCGAGCCAATGAGTTAATCATCCACCCGGACAGTGAGTTATCGACTCAACGAGTCGTCTGGAGCCCCCTGGCCGCGCCGAGGTCAATCGTCGTCATCCTCGTCGTCGCGTTCCTTGCGGGCCCGCTGTTGGGCCTCCATCCGATTGGCGCGGGTTTCGAGCACGCTCGCGAACCCGCTGGGCGGGAACGACCGGCCGTCGAAGAGGCCCTGCTCGACCTCCCGCCAGCCGGGCACGACGTGAAGACGCCCGCCGCCGCGGAGCCGGCGGATCTGCCCGGCCATCTCCCGCAGGTCCTTCGGCTTGTCCTTGTAGTGCGGGATCAGGTAGGCCGTCAGACCGTTGTCCACGTACGCCTGGGCGTCGGAGAGCTTGTCGCCGATACCCACCGCCACCCGGGGAAAGGCCTTCCGCACCTCCGAGAGCTTGGCCGTCTTGAACTCGCCGCTGTCGAAGACGTCCCTCAGCTCGCTGACCAGCAGCGGCCCCGGCGGGTAGCCGCTGCGCGTCAGGAACGCCTTGCTCTTTCTCGTCAGCAGGTCCGGCCGGTGCGTCAGGTAGATGACGCCGTACACCTCTGCGATCCGCTTGACGGCGGCGACCGAGCCGGGCATGGGCTTGCCCCCGTCGAGCAGGACGCGGAAGAAACTGCTGTCCACGATCGTGTGGTCCAGGTCGATCACGACGAAGCGGGTCTCTTTCGGCCTCGCGGCCACCAGCATCGGAGCCGGCGTGACCTCCAGCAGCTCCCGGTAGCTCTCGTCGGGCACGGCGACGATCTTCGCGGCGAACGTGTAGTTGCCCGGCGCGGGCGGGACCCATCGCAGACTGGCGACGCCATCGGCGTTGGTGGTGAGACGCCCGGCGACCCACTGGTCCCGATAGATCGACACGGTCACGCCCGGTATGGGCTTGAGGTCCCTGGCCGACAGCAGCTTGGCCGCCAGGTCGACGGGCTTCTTCGGATGCGCCAGCGTGTCGTAGGCGTAGAACACCGCGCCGTGCTCGGCGTTCAGGAAGACGCCGCCGGCAGCGCGCCGGGCAGCGTCCGACCACGACCCGCCGCCGGTCTCGGCGGCAGGCAACTGGCTTGGCTCGGACCCGCCGTCTGTCTTGCCCGCCCCCTCGCCGCCGCCGCGGGGCTCGTCGGCGCCGAAACTCGGGAGTTTCATGTCCAGCTTGAAGCAGCCCGAAACAGCCAGCACCGCCGCCACGATCGCCGTTCTGCGAAACGGTTGCATCGTTCCTTCTCCTGCGCAAGCGCCCTGGTCTATTGTATCGGCGAAGGGCCCCCCTGTCACCGGTTGATGTCGTCCAGGGCGCGCGAGGTCCTCGGGAGCACGGCGGTTCCCCTTCGCCTCCCGGGCGCCGCCGGCGGGTCACTTCTCCGCGACGACTTCCACGCCGCAGAGCACGGGTCTGGCGATCCCGGCGCCCTCGGCCGGCGCGAGCGTGATTAGGAGCTTGTCCTTGACGGCGATCCGGCGGAACACCTTGACCACGGGCGTCAGCGGCGCGCCGGCCTCGGCGGCGACGTCGAAGTTGCGCAGGACCGTCCGGCCCATGATCGCGACGTGGAAGAGGCGCTGCCCCTTCTTCGCGCGTCCGGGCTCGGCGAAGTGCAGGCGGACGGTGTAGGTCCGGGGGAGCGACTTGCTGCTCGCGAGCTTGATGGTGATCTTCGCGGGCGACTCGATGCCGGAGGCGGCGACCCACCTGAGGCCTTCGCCCGCGACGTTCGAGGGGTGCCGGCGGAAGTAGGCGCAGCGCTTCGGATCGGTGGAGATCTCGACACCGGGCGACGGCCCGCCGACGAAGGGATACTCCAGCCAGAGCGTCCCGTCGGCCGCCAGCCGGTCGCCGGGCGCGCCGAGGTTGATCCCGGCCCGGCGGATGGGCCGTTTGCCGCGGTCGAGGTCCTGGAACGTCCACATCTCCACGCCCGGCATGTGGATCAGCGCCACCGAGCACTGATTCTGGTAGCTGCACGTGCACGTGCGGGTGTACTCGGGCGCGTTGAGCACGCCGTCGGCGGCGATGAGGTTGGAGGTGCACCCGCTCTTGAACCCGCCGAGGTTGCCCGTGCCGCTGTCGCCGGCGAGGTCGTAGAAACCCGCCGCCGCCGAGCGGAACGTCAGCAGGTGCCGGCTGGCGATGACGTGGTTGCAGCCGTAGTTCCGCTTGAACTCCCACTCGACCTCCTCGCCGGTCAGCGGGTGAGTGCGCGTCTTGTCCTTGCCGCTGAGCAGATCGAGCCCGGCCCCCTGCGTGATGAGCGTCCGTCCGTGGAGCATGCAGGGCCCGGAGTAGTCGAACTTCTTGTCCTTGCGGTCCCACAGCACCTCGCCGGTCTTCCCGCGGTAGGCGACGATTCGCTTGTCGGATTCGTCCTTGAGCATATCGCGGGACGGCCTGGCCGCCTGGATCAGGATGTCGTGATCGGCGGAGTAGCTCAGCCAGGTCCCGAAGACGCCCCTCGTCGTGCTCCAGATCGTCTTGCCCGTTCGCAGGTCCAGGGCCAGGAGGACGTCCGTGGTCTTGGGCTTGACGCCTCTGCGGAGCATGCGGCTGGTGATGCGCGTCGGCACGCGGTCGATGCAGAACAGCTTTCCGCCGCCGAGGCAGATGCTGTTGTGTCTGAAGGCGGCCGCGGCCGGCCTGCGCCACAGGACCTCGCCCGTCCGCCGGTCCATCACGACGATCTCCCTGCTGGCCGTGTGATCAATCGTGTACGACCCGATCTCCGGCTTGCTGGCCCTCGGCAGCTCCCGGTAGCAGTGCTCGAGGATCTGGCGGCGAAGCATGGTGACGTCCCGGCCGTCGTCCAGCTCGCGCCGGGGCGAGGCCAGAAGCATCCGTACGCTCGCGTGGAGGTCGTCGACGTTGTCGGGCTTGGGCTCGTCGAAGTAGTCGTCCAGCCGGCGGGCTGCGTCCCACCTGGCCACGGCCCTTGCGCCGCGCTCTCTAGCGGCGGCCACCACCGCCGCCGGGAGTTTCGAGAGGATGCCCCCGGCGTGGAGGAGCTTGTTGAGATTGACCAGGATGAAGGGCACGGCGCCGGCCGGCTGCGTCGTCGGGCCCTTCTCGATCTCCGTGACGCCGGGCGGGGCAAACACGAACTTCGGTGGCTGCTCGACCTCGAAGTCCTCCCAGGTGAGGACGGCCTCGACGAGCGTCTGGAACTGCTCCTGGCTAGGGCGGGCCGCGCCGGTCCTTCGGCCGGCGCGCCTGAACTCGTCGGCGTGGAATTCCGGCCGCCAGAACTTCATGGGCGCCGAGCCGGCGACGAGCAGGTCTTGCCACACGCCGATGTAGCCCCAGTGCGGCGCGTGGTTCGGCTCGCCGTCGCCGCCGGGGAGGACGAACCGGCCGACCGTCTTTCCCGTGGCGGGGGCCAGGAGCAGGCACTTCCTGTCGTGGACCACATAGACGGCGTCGCGCGTGGCGACGTAGTTGGTTCCCAGCGCGCCGGCTCCGGGCTCGTGGCTGGTGTAGTTGTAGTATTGGCCGACGTCCTCGAGCCGCCTTTGCCAGAGCAGCCGGCCGGTGTAGACGTCCAGCGCGCGGAGCAGATCGGGGCCCTCGATGAACAGGCGTCCGCCGATGATCTGTTCGGGGGGCCCGTGGCCGTGGCGGGGCAGGATGCCTTGATTGCTCACCCCGCCGAACCACAGCAGGCCCAGCGGCGCCCTTACGAGGTCGTCGTCGGAGACGCAGGTGTTGGCGCCGCTGCCGTACTGGTGAGTCCAGCTTCCGGCCCCCGGCAGCGGCCCCTTGCGGCTCAGAAGCGTCCACCGGCCGACCTGCGCGACCTCGGCGCCGGCGAGCCGGGCGGCCCGGATGCGCTCGACGACGCGGCGGCGGTCCTCTTCCGCCAGGGCCACGCACGCGGTGCCGCCGTAGGGGCGGAGCATCCCGAAGAGCTTCTCGACGGGCGCCTCCTCGACCGGGCCCAGCGCGTTGGGGTCCTCGCAGACCATCAGGCCCGCCAGGTACGGCGGCAGCGGCGCCGTGCGCGGGTCGGCGACGATCGCCGCCAGCCGGCTGCGCGCCGGGCCGGAGAGGTCCAGCCGCCGGCGGAAGGCGGCGATCTTCCCGGCGTCGGCGTCCACGACGATCACACGCAGCTTCGACTGCCGGACGAGCTGCTCGGCCAGGTGCCCGTCGGCCATGCCCATCACCAGGCAGTAGCCCTCGGCGACGCCGGTGGTCCTGAGGATGCTGGCGGCCGGCTCGGCGCCCGCACCGTCGGCGGCCTCGCCCGGTGGGGGAAGCTCGGACT
This sequence comes from uncultured Planctomycetaceae bacterium, assembly GCA_964427875.1. Lineage (GTDB taxonomy): Bacteria > Planctomycetota > Phycisphaerae > SM23-33 > SM23-33 > CAYRVX01. The sequence continues at coordinate 104,705 of CAYRVX010000001.1, read as the reverse complement.
CGATAACCGCCGGCTCGGCGACCTTGCGCTCGCCGTAGCAGTAGATGCCGCCCTCCCTGGTCACCACGAACAGCCGGCCGCCGGCGGCGATCATGGCGGCCGGCGTGCCCTGGACCTTCGTCCGCCAGGAGAGCTGCGGCGGCGGCGCCAGCCGGTCCTCGCCGAAGACGACGAGTTGGTCGTTCGGATCGCCGGGCAGCTCGGGCATCGTTTCCCGTCCGGCAAGATCAAAGGCAGCGATCTCATGACCGTCGGCGGCATAGAGCCGATTGCCCGCCCGGAGCATCGGCTTGGCCCGGGTGGCCAGCTCCCAGATGACGCGCAGGTCCTCGTGCTTGCTTTTCCTGCCCCGCCGGTCCACGACGACTCGGGTGATCGGCTGCCGCAAGTCGCGGGCGACGATCACGTCGCCGCCGGACTGATACGAAACGCCGCCCGCCAGGATGCCCACGGCACCCACGGGGGCCAGCTCCTCCCCGGTGAGCTTGTCGTATAGCACGATCGAGCTCTTGGAGTACCGAAAGCCGACGTTCTCGCCCGACGGCACGAGGGCGATGACGCCCCGGCCGTCGGTCAGCCGCGTGAGCCTGCCGCTGTTGACGAAGTAGCTCCCGACGGCCGCCACCTCGGAATGCCCAAACCGCTTGTTCTCGGCGTGATGGAAGTAGAGGAACTTGCCGGTTCTTCTGTCGAGACCGGCGGCCGCGGCCCGGCCGTTCGGCACCAGCAGCTTCTCGTCCGTCGCTACGAGATATCCCTGCGGCGCCAGGCCGGCGAAGGCGGGACTGTTGTGCGGCTGCTTGATGTACAGAGACCCCGAGCTGTCGTTGCACCAGGCGGCCTCGCCGCTTTCGGCGTCGAGGGCGTAGACGAACACGCCGATGAACGGCCAGATGCCCGCGGCGAAGTAGACCGTACCGTCCCGGACGACGGGCCCGCCGCGGGCCGGCCAGGCGGAGATCAGCCTCTCGTTGCCCAGGACCATCCGGTTCTTCCCGGGGTAGCCGCGGAACTTCCATCGCAGGCTGCCCGTGGCGGCGTCGAGGCAGTAGAGGTGCCCGTCGTCGCAGGTGAAGAAGATCGCGTCTCTCCAGCCGGCCGGAGCGAAGCGGACCGGGCCTTCGGCGTGGAACCGCCACTTCTCCGCGCCGCTGCGGACGTCGACGGCCGTGACCGAGTCGCTGTGGCTCGAGGCGAGGAACATCGTCCGGCCCATCACGATGGGCTGGTAGATCGCGTCGAACCGCATGCGGGGCTCGTCCGGCCAGGCGGGCGCCAGGGGCGGCCGCCGGAGGACCCACTGGAGGTGCAGCTCACGGGGGAGTTGCTCGGCGGTGGAGCCGGAGCGATTCGGATCGCAGCGCCACATCGGCCAATCCGCCGCCCGACAGAGCACCACGGGCGCACAGAGCCAGGCGATCAGAACGGCGGCGAGAGGCACGCTTCTACGGCCAGTCATACATCCGGGCTCCACAGGGAAGACAAACCGACGGCGAGCCGCGCCGTCGGTCCGGCGACACATACCAGGCATTGTATCATGGCGCGGGGGAAGACCAACTGAGATTTCTCCCGACTCCCGGCACGGGGCGCGTCGGAGATTCGCGCCAGTTCGAGGGCTTCCGGCCGATTCGCGCGCCTGCGGCGGACTCATCAGCCGGCGTTCAGCGCCGCCGGCGGCCGGGCCAGGTCGCCGGGCGCTGCCAGTACTCATCGCCCCGGCCGCCGTAGTAACCATCCAGCACCGTGTCCATGACGCGGGCGGTCCGGGCGGCCGAGGCGCCCGTCGAGGGGCACCTGCCCTCCCCGAGCAGCTCGTCCACCATCGTCTGGATCAGAGGCTGCTGGACGTGCTTCGGGTTCGGCAGGTCGAAGCTCTCCTCGCCGGCGGGGCTCCTCAGGCGGACCGGCTCGATGCCGAACGTCGAGAGCGAGATCCGCCCGTCCGTGCCGGTGATCTCGATGAGGTCCTCGTCGATATCGGTGGCGAAGTTCCACGAGGCGGCCCCCAGCGCGCCGGATTCGGTGCGGAAGGTCATCACGACGCGGTCTTCCACGTCGTAGTCACCCGCGAGGTTCGCGCCCCCGCCGGCCACGTCCGTCAGCGGGCCCAGAATGAAGTCCAGGATGTCCAGCGTGTGCGAGCCGAGGTCGAGGAAGATCCCGCCGCCGGAGTGCTCCGCGACGAGGCGCCAGGGGAGGTCCTCCGGGTCGACGACGCGGTGGCGGGGCTGGCAGAGCCGGTAGTTCACGCCGGTCACGCGTCCGATTCGCCCGGCCTCGACGAGGTCCTTTGTCTTCAGGAAGCGAGCGAGCCCTCGCCGGTAGTAGGCCACGAAGAGCCCCAGCCCGGCCCGGCGGAAGGCCTCGACCATCCGCATGCACTCGGCGTGGTTGCGGGCCATGGGCTTCTCGACGTAGGCGCACTTGCCCGCCTCGCAGGCCCGCAGGGCGTAATCCATGTGATTGCCGACGGGCGTGGCGACGTAGACGGCATCGACTTCGGGATCGCCGATGACCGCGTCCGGGTCGTCGGTCCACCTGGCGACGCCGTGGCGGTCGGCGTAGTCCCTGGCCTTCTCGCCGTCGCGCCGCATGACGACAACCACCTCGCTGCCGTCGGCCTTCTGGAGCCCGGGGACGCTCTTCACCTCGCAGACGTTGCCGCAGCCGATCACACCCCAGCGAATGGCCATGGGTCTTCCTCCCGTTGCAGAGATTGCAGCTCACGGGCGATCCAGGGATTGCATACGCGAGGGACGCGCCGGCCGCAAGCGTCTTCTCGCGCGTCTTGACCGCCCGGTGCGCGGCGTTCTATAATCGGGCGTGTAGCGGACTCTGCGGGAGCGATTCGGATGCGGATCAGGATCAACGGCAAGTGGGAGGAGTTTTGCGATGCGCTGAGCGTCGCGGAGCTGCTGGCGTCGCGGCGGCTCCGGCCGCGGCGCGTGGCGGTGGAGCTGAACCGCCGGATCGTCCCCCGGGCCTGCTACGGCGAGACACGTCTTTGCGAGAACGACGCCCTGGAGATTGTGACGCTGGTCGGCGGCGGGTGAGTGCGGGCTGTCGGCGTTTGGCGGCCGGCCGCCGACGGGCGGAGGCTGAACCATGGCCACGATCGTGACCTTCTGCATTCTTGCGGCGGCAGGCGTTGTCTTGTGGTGGCTGCTTGGCGACGTCCTGGCCGGCGGCGAGGCGGCCCGCGGGCCGAAATGCCCCGCCTGCGGCAGCCTGCGGACCAGACCGATCGGCGGCGCGCAGCGATGCTCGAGCTGCGGGACGCAGTTCCGCCCCCACGCCGCGTGGCATTTCCACGAGCCGACTCTGCCGGCCGTCAGCGTGATCCTGCTGGTCTTCCTCGCCCTCCTGGGCTTTGCGCTGTCGGACCTGATCTTCGGCTGGCGGATCGTCGGGCGGGCGCAGGCGGCCCTGATTGCGATGGCCGCCGCCGGGGGCGTCGCCGCGGCCGTGGGGTGCTTCCTCAAGCACAGGAAGGAATACGGACGGAATTGATTTGTGCCCCCGTGGGGCTTGGGGTATAGGTGGCAACCTTGACGCCGCCTCTTCCGGGGCCCCCCCGCGAAGAGCACAGAGCAGGCAACCCAAAGCAATTGGACAAGAGACGGCCCAAATGGACAAGCCAGCGCTGCACATAGGAAACTTCGAGATCCACAATCCCCTCTTCGTCGGCACGGGCAAGTACGAGACGTTCGAGCTGATGGCCGAGGCGCTGCCCGAAAGCGGCTGCGAGGTCGTCACCGTGGCCGTCCGGCGCGAGCGCATGATGGACTCCGACGGGCGGAACATCCTGGACTTCCTCGATCCCGGCAAGTACACGCTGCTGCCGAACACGGCCGGGTGCTTCAACGCCGAGGACGCGATCCGCACGGCCCGGCTGGGGCGGGAACTGCTGGAGGGGCTGGAGAACCCCGGCAGCGGCTGGGTGAAGCTCGAGGTGCTGGGCGACAGGAAGACGCTGCTGCCCGATCCCGTCGGCACGCTGGAGGCGCTGAAGACGCTAAAGGACGAGGGGCTCACCGTGCTGTGCTACACGTCGGACGACCCGGTGATGGCGGTCCGCTTGAAGGAGGCCGGCGCCGATTCGGTCATGCCGGCCGGCAGCCCGATCGGCTCCGGGCAGGGCGTGCTGAACCCGTGGAACCTCCGGATCATCCTCCAGCAGCTCAAGGCCGGCGATGCGGACTTCCCGGTCATCGTGGACGCCGGCGTGGGCACGGCCAGCGACGTGACGATCGCCATGGAGCTCGGCGCCGACGGCGTGCTGCTCAACACCGGCATCGCCGGCGCCAAAGACCCCGTGAAGATGGCGCGGGCGATGAGGCTGGCGCTGGAGAGCGGCCTGCTGGCGTATCAGGCCGGGCGAATCCCAAGAAAGCTCTACGCCACCGCCTCCTCGCCGCTGGAGGGCGTGATCGGGGCCGACTGATTGCGGATTGCGAATTGCGGATTGCGGATTCATGGGGCCCGAGATGACGGATGGCTGAAGGAATGGACCGCCGCACCCGAATCTGCATATGGATCATCATGATCGGCTTGGCGAACTTCCTGGCCTACGTGATCCTGTACTGGTTCTTCTGGGGCGAGGCGGTCAACGGTCACGTCGAGGCCCGCGGCGAGGAGCTTCGCTACTTCCTCCAGTCCGGGCAGGAGGTCTCGCGGGCCGTGTTCCTCTACAGCGGCATCCACTCGATCAGCATCGCCCCGACGGTCGGCGCGATCATGCTGGCCATGCTGACGCTCGCCAAGGACCGCGTCATCTCGTCGATGAGGCGGACGATCGTCCGCGGGAGAACCATGATCACCATTCTCGCGACCCTCATCACCGTGATCGTCGCGGTCTGGACGGTCTGGTTCATCCTTCAGTTCTCCCGACGCCTGACCTCGCCTGAGACGCCGAGCGCGTCGGCACCTGCGTCCAGGACGAGGCCGCTGAGCAGATGACGCTGAGCGTCGAGGACATTCTCGCTCCGGGCGGCATGGTCTCTGGGCACCTCAGCAGCTACGAGCGGCGCGACCAGCAGCTCGACATGGCCCGCGCCGTCGCCGGCGCGTTTGCCGACCGGGAGCACCTGATCGTCGAGGCCGGCACGGGCGTGGGCAAGAGCTTCGCGTACCTCGTGCCGGGGATCCTCGCCGCGGCCGACAACGGCCGCCGCATCGTGATCTCCACCTACACCATCGCGCTTCAGGAGCAGCTCATCGGCAAGGACCTGCCGTTCCTCCACGACGTGCTGCCGGTGGAGTTCTCGGCCGTCCTGGGCAAGGGGCGGAACAACTACCTGTGCTTTCGGCGCCTGGCCATGGCGGTCAAGGGGCGCGACCGACTCTTCGCCTCCGCCAGCCACCAGCAGCAGCTCCAGGACCTCACGGAGTGGGCGATGGAAACGCCCGGCGGGTCGCTACAGGACATCGACTTCGAGCTCGAACGGGGGGTCTGGGAGAAGGTCCGCAGCGAGGCGGGCTCGTGCCGGGGCAGTCAGTGCGACCATTACGGCCACTGCCACCTCCAGGCCGCCCGCCGCAAGATGCAGGCCGCCAACGTGCTGGTCGTCAACCACGCGCTGTTCTTCTCGGACCTGGCGCTCCAGGCGGCCAAAGCGGCCCAGGCGAAGCTGTTGGGCGACTACGACTTCGCCGTGCTGGACGAGGCCCACACCGTCGAGCAGGTGGCCAGCGACCACTTCGGGCGAAGTGTCAGCAGCTCGATGGTGGCCTTCCTGCTGCGCGATCTGTACAACGACCGGACCGACCGCGGCGTGATCGCGCTGATCGGCGACAAGAAGGCCATCGCCGCGGTCGTCCGGGCCGCCAACGCCTCCGAGGGCTTCTTCGAGGCCCTGGCGAGCTACAAGGGCCCGGCCATCGCAGCCAACGGGCGCATCAACGAGGGCGGCATCGTCTCCAACGAGCTGTCGCCGGCGCTGCGGAAACTGGCGGCCGTGCTGGAGCGTCTCCGCCGCGACGTGAGCGATCCGGACCACCGGTTCGAGCTTCTGGGCTACGAGCAGCGATGCGGCGAGTTGGCCGGCCAGATCGACCAGCTCCTCGGCCAGGGCGACGACACCCACGCCTACTGGCTCACTACGCGACGGCGCCGCGACCGGAGGATCGTCACGCTGGCCTCGGCGCCGATCGACGTCTCGCCGATCCTGCGCGAGCTGCTGTTCGGCAAGGTCGGCTCCGTCGTGCTGACCAGCGCCACGCTGGCCACCGCCCGCGGCGGGCGGCACGGCTTCGAGTACATTCGGTCCCGGCTGGGCGTGGACGAAGGCCGAGAGCTCCTGCTCGACAGCCCCTTCGACTTTCGCAGGCAGGTGACGCTGCACGTCGAGACCGACCTGGGCAACCCGAACGAGCTGGACCGCTTCGTGCCCGCCGCGTGCCGGGCCGTCGCCTACTACGTGGAGAAATCAAAGGGCCGCTGCTTCGTGCTGTTCACGAGCTACCGGATGCTCGAGGCGGCCGCCGAGGAACTGGAGGAGTTCTGCCAGGAGGGCGGCTACGAGCTGCTCGTGCAGGGCTGGGGGCTCTCCCGCGGGGCCATGCTCGATAGGTTCCGCGCGAAGGCCAACTCGGTCCTGCTGGGCACGACGAGCTTCTGGCAGGGCGTGGACGTCGCCGGCGAGGCGCTGAGCAACGTGATCATCGCCAAGCTGCCGTTCGCCGTTCCGGACGAGCCGATCACCGAGGCCCGCATCGACACCATCCGGCGCTCGGGCGGCAATCCGTTCCGCGACTACCAGCTCCCCGAGGCGATCATCCGCTTCAAGCAGGGCTTCGGGCGCCTGATCCGCACGAAGAGCGACCGCGGCATCGTGGTCGTCCTGGACCCCCGCATCGCGACGCGCTCCTACGGCCGGGGGTTCATCCAGGCCCTGCCCGACGTCGAGATCATCCGCGACGAGTTCGGCAACGCTTGCCAAGGAGATCATGGCCCGGTATGATCGAAGATGCCACAGGGAACCGGGAGATGGGCTAGTGAGAAAGATGTCATCAAAGCTACGGAATCTGAGCGACATAGGTCCTGCGCTTCACGGAAGCCTCGACAGTGCGGTGCTGGTGGGAGACGCACAGACTGTCCTGGCAATGATCCCCGATGGGACATTCGCTTGCTGTGTGACCAGCCCGCCCTATTGGGGCCTGCGGGACTATGAGGACAGTCTCCAGATAGGGGCGGAGGATCGAGTGGACAAGTACATTGAGAACCTGGTGAGGGTGTTCCGCGAGGTCCGCAGGACCCTACGGGATGACGGAACGCTTTGGGTAAACCTGGGGGACTCATATACCAGCGGCAATCGGAAGTGGCGCGATAGCGACAAGAAGAACCCGGCCCGAGCCATGGATCACAGGCCTCCCACTCCCGAGGGCCTGAAACCCAAGGACCTGGTTGGCGTGCCTTGGCGCTTGGCACTCCGTCTCCAGGAGGATGGTTGGTATTTGCGCTCCGACATCATCTGGCACAAGCCGAACTGCCAGCCCGAGTCGGTGAAGGACCGCCCGACGCGTGCACACGAGTACATCTTCTTGCTGTCCAAGGCCCTGCGCTACTACTACGACCATCGGGCGATCATGGAGAGGTCCAACGGGGACGGTCGGCTGCGGAACCGGCGCACGGTATGGTCAGTGAACACAGAACCTTTCCCCGAGGCGCACTTCGCCACCTTTCCTGAGAACCTGATCATCCCGTGCATCACTGCAAGCTCCCGGCCGAGGGATATCGTCCTGGACCCCTTTTTCGGCTCCGGAACTGTCGGCGTCGTGTGCCGTCACTTACGGCGCCGTTTCATCGGCATTGAGCTCAAGGCAGAATACGCGGAGATGGCCAGGAAGCGTCTGGGACGGAGCTGCTTGCTATGGAACGCGACGGAGGATTGAAACTCCCCTGCATTCAGCCGAGTTTGCAGGTTTCCTTCTACTACCGGCTCCAGGCGATACGCGAAATGTATCTCCACCGGGCCCTCGCTCGCGTCTTGGACCGAATCGATCTGGCGCGAGTGAACGCGCAGCTCAGCCAGTTCGTTTCGGAGGCCAGCCTGAAGCGACTCGCCTCTTTCGGTCTCCGGGGGGAGGTCGTGTTCCCGGTCCCCTGCGTCCTGGAGGCAGACCCGTTGCTGCTTGGGTACTACCGGCTTCTGCTGGGTCTCTCTCAAAAGGAGTTCTACAACCGGGGACCCTTCGGACGCTTCAAGAGCATGGAGGTGGGAGGCAGCATTTCGGCAAGTGCTGGGCAACACGTCCCGGCGCTGTGCCGAAGCCTTGTTGCCTCTGCTGAAACGCTTGTCGAGCGTTTGGATCAGTTGTCCCTCGACGTTGTTCGAGACCTGCAAATCCTCACACTTGGCCCGCAACTGAGAGGAAGCGAGAACACCAGGATCGGTCAGAGGGCGACTCGCGAGATCTTCCACTTGATCCGGGGCCTGGTGGCGGACCACGTAACCGAAGAAACGAAGCGGACGATCTTGGTGACAAACGATGCGGGGCGGATCGTGGTGATCGCCTTTTCCACTGACCCGGACATCGCCATCACGGAGAGGCTCCCGTCCGCGGTTCGTCCTCTGGTATCGGTCGAGATCAAAGGGGGACGGGATGTCTCCAACGTCCACAACCGTCTGGGGGAAGCGGAGAAGAGCCACCAGAAGGCCCGCGCTCGAGGTTTCTTCGAGTTCTGGACCGTCTTGCGAGCCGATGTGCCGGACGACATCGCCCGTCGGGAGTCTCCGACCACTAGCCACTTCTTCCAGATGGACGAGCTACTGCGCCGCGGCTCTCCAGGGCACCAGAGATTCCAGGACCTGCTTTGCTCCATCATCAGCATCCGCTCTGGTTCCGCTGGGCCCGGGGTAACTTGACAGTTCCATCACCTCGGCCGGCCATCTTCCCTGCGAAGGGCAGCCAAGCTGCGTTGAATGGCCATGGAGGGCGACGTATTCTCATGGCGAGGTGGAGTGTCTCCTCCTGACGAGTACAGGACACAACATGAACCAACCGATGCGTGTTGTGCTGTCGGCAACGGTGATCGCTGCGTGCTTCAGCAGCGGCCTGCTCGCGGGTGCCGCCCGGGCCGGCGAGGCCAGGGAAACCTTCGGCGCGGAGACCAACCCCACGGGCAATCCCATCGGCGGAGGCAAGACCTACAGCCGGCTGGTGGAGAAAGGCGACTTCCGCGTCCGGACGGCCCAGGATCTGATCGCCGCGTTGGCCAAGGCGGCGGCCGGGCAGGTCGTCTACGTGCTCGACCAGGCAAAGATCGACCTGACGCCGCACGTGCGGGAGAAGAAGCTCGTGTTGAAGATTCCCGGCGGGGTGACGCTGGCGAGCGGGCGGGGCAGGGACGGCTCCGCCGGCGGACTCATCTTCAGCGACGAGCTCAAGACGAATCCGCTGTTTCAAATCGCCGGCCAGGGCGTGCGGATCGCAGGCCTGCGGATTCGCGGCCCCGACCCGGAAATCCGCGAGAAGGAGCTGCGCCGCCGCCTGAGAGAAGGCGGGCGCAAGGGCTACTACGCCTTTCCCACCTCCGACGGCATCCGGTGCAGCCACGCGAGGCTGGAGGTGGACAACTGCGAGCTGTCCGGCTGGAGCCACGCGGCCGTCTACCTGCGGAAGGGCGCCGCCGGGGCCCACGTTCACCACAACCACATCCACCACTGCCAGCGGCTGGGCCTGGGATACGGCGTGTGCCTGAACGAAGCCGCTGCGCTCATCGAGGGGAACCTGTTCGACTACTGCCGCCACCATATCGCCGGCACCGGCCGGTGCGGCACGAGCTACGAGGCCAGGTACAACCTCGTCGGCCCGCACGCCAACAGCCACAGCTTCGACATGCACGGCGGGCGCGACCGCAAAGACGGCACCGACGTCGCCGGCACGTGGATCCGGATCCACCACAACACCTTCCGGGCCGTCCACGTCCCCGCCGTGGTCATCCGGGGCCGGCCCGAAAAGCTCGCCGAGATCCACCATAACTGGTTCCTGCACGCTCGCCCGTCCGCGGCCGTCCGGCAGACCAACGCCAAGGGCAACGTCAAGAGCTCCGACAACCGCTTCGGCGCCGGCCGCGCCACGCAGCCGACGAAACCGACCAGGTGATGGAAAGGTGGGCCGACGAGGAGCTCAACGGTTGTCGGCTCGGGCCCGGGGAGTTATCATTCCAGTGAGTTGCTGCCGTAGACGCCGAATCGAACCGACCGTCCTCCTCTTTGAGCAAAGGAGCGAATCATGAGCAAGTCGCTGACACGACGAGAGTTTCTTGGAAGCACCGCGGCGGCGGGCATGGTGCTGGCCGGGCCGTTAGGCAGGCAGACCGCGCGGGCGGCCGAGGCCGAGGAATGGCCGCCCAAGCTCCCGGACGTCAAGATCCACAAAGTCTACATTGGCAGGACCGGCGGGATCTATCTCTCCCGGCCGAAGGCCGAGATCGAGAAATTCGACAAGTACCTCGCCAAGGTGGAGCGCAAGCTCGGCGACGTCAAGTTCGTGGGCGGCGAGCTGATCCCCCCGGAGAAGGCCGAGGCGGTTCTGCCCAAGCTCAAGGGCGCCGACGGCGCGCTGCTGTTTCACCTGTCCGGCCACGGGGGAGGCGCGCCGAAGAGGGCGATGGACCAGATCATCGACACCGGCGTGCCGACGGCGGTCTTCTCCCAGCCGTTCAGCGGGCACGGGTGGATGTACTTCCCGCAGTGGCAGAAGGCCGGCAAGAAGGTCATCCTCCTGCCGACCAGCGACTGGGGGGAGATCGACCGGGTGGCGGGGCTGATGCGCGTCGCGCCGCACCTGCGGCACACGCGGATCCTCCGCGTCGGCGGGCCCAGGGGAACCGCCGCCGCCTGCTCGGGCAAGCAGGTCACCGAACGACTCGGCGCGGAGGTCATCCAGATCGACAACAAGCTGGTCATGGCGGCGCACCAGGCCGTCGATCTCAAGGCCGCCGAGGCCGAGGCCCAGGAGCACTGGATCAGCCAGGCAAAGAAGATCGTCGAGCCCAAGCGCGAGGAGATCATCAACTCGGCGCGGCTGTACCTGGCGATGAAGGACCTCATGACCAAGTACCGGGCTCAGGCCACGGCAAGCTCGCATTGCATGGGCGCGCCGGCCAAGTGCTGCCTGACCTACAGCAGGCTGAACGACCTGGGACTCGTGGGAGTCTGCGAGGGCGACGCGGACTCCACGCTCACCATGCTCATCTTCAAGTACGCCTTCGGGATCCCCGGCTTCGTCAGCGACCCGGTCTTCGACACGGCCACAAACGCGCTGATCCACTTCCACTGCACGTGCGCGACCAAGATGGACGGCCCGGCCGGCAAGCGCCTGCCCTTCACCATTCGCACGCAGAGCGACAGCGAGCGAGGGGTCTCGCTCGACGTGGAGCAGCGAATCGGGCAGGTGGTGACGTGCGCGAAGTTCATCAACCTCGACACGATGCTGATCTCGACCGCCAAGATCTTTCGGATCACGCACGACGAGCTGGGCTGCCGCACCCAGTTCTGGACCGAGGTGGCCGACGCCCGCAAGATGTTCCACAACTGGGGCGCCGGCATACTCAAGGGCGGGACGATGGCGCTGCTTCACCGCGATGTCTTCTACGGCGACCACCTCCAGGACATCAGGAACCTCGGCGTCCTGATGGGATTCAAGGTCGTGCAGGAAGGCTGACCGTCCAGCCGCTCCGCTCGAAGCCTTGGAACGCGGCGCGAATCAGACGACCACCGGCTCGATACGGCACAGGCGGCAGAAATCGACCAACTGCTGCTTGTAGTCGCCGTAGAAGAAGATCTGGTGGAAGCCGGGATAGGTCAGCACGTCCTGGACGCCGTCGAACTTCACCATGACCGACACGACGCACCCGCCGGCGGGCGGAACGTTGACGTTCTCGAGCACGCGCCCGGAGGAGATCAGCATCTGTGAGCCCTTGGGCTGCTTGCCCGGCAGGACGTCGGCCGACGTCACCACTTGGCCGACGCGCCATAACGTCCGCGGCACGGCGTCTCGCTCGCCGTGGTGGTGACGTATGTCGAACGGCTCGGGCGGGCGGTCGAAGCCGTTCAGGCGGGTCGCGCAGGTGCAGTGGGCGCCGACGATCGCCCGCCGGGCCGTCTCGGCCACCGGGTCCTGCTGAAAGCCCGGGCGGTCGAAGAGGTACTGCACGATCGTGTGCGTGGCCACGGCGCCGAGGTCCGCCTCGCAGGCGGCGGGAACGCCTTCGTCGTTCAGGCGCGACCACGCCAGGCACGGCAGCGAGACCTTGCTCCTTCCCAGCGCCCCGAGGCAGTCCATGGTGATGGCGTCGCCGTCTTCGGCCTGGAGGAGCTTCCGGGCCGTCACGTACCCCCTGGCGCCGTTGATCGCGTCCTGACGGCTGGCCCCCACGACCTTCCGCGCGTTTCGCAGGTACTCCTCGGCGAGGGCCCGCATCTTGTCGGTTTCCGGCGTGGCGTTGTAGAGGTCCAGGAACGCCTTGGCCGGCACGTACCGCAGCTTGATGCCCAGGTCGGCCAGCTCGGTGTCCCGGCGCGACCGGCCCCTCAGCACGATGCACCGCGTCGCGCGCATCTTCGCCATGGCGTGGATCATCTTCATGCCGTACGCCGGCTGGCTGAAGTCGTCGGTGGAGTAGATGACGCAGCCGCTCTTGGCCGACGGCCTGGCCGTGTTCGTCGTGAACGACGAGCCGATCGGGGAGAAGACGACCGTCGGAATCCCGCTGTCGATGGCCTTGTTCGCCGTCGGCCAGGCGTGCCGCTGGCGATCCAGGAGGACCACGAGCAGCCCGTCGGGCTTGGCGGCGGCGGCCTCGCCGATCCAGGCGTCCCCCTCGGCGTTGCTGTAGATGGGCTCCGGGCGGAGGGCCAGCTTCATCTTCAGCTTCTCGGCGGTCTGGCGGATCTTGCGTGTGTACATCTTCCGCGCGGCCTTGCCGTCGTAGACCTGGCCCGGCCACCACATTCCGTACTCGCCCTTGCGGCGGACGAAGGCCACCATGAGGGTTGGGACACACTTTGACGCCGGGCCGTCCAGGCGGATCGGGGCGATCGGCTCGCGCAGCGTCACCTCTTCGCAGCCGTTCAGCATGGCCGAACCCACGATCCCCGCCGCCCCGCCCAGAAAGACGCGGCGGCTCAGCACGTGACGACCGGGGCACTTGGCGGCACATCGACTCTCTTGCATGACAGGTCTCCTTGATCTTGCGGGTCCTCTTGGGCCATTCGCAGCGATCCTACCACGTGGGCGGGCGATCGCAAGCCAACACCCGTAACGCACTTCGTCAACAACTTCACATTCCCCCAAACCGTCGTATAGTCCCCAGAAGTTCCAAGGAGGACGGAACCCTGTGGTCCGGTCGGGCCTTCTCGTTCCTCCAGTGGTGCACTTCCCTGAATCTCCAAGCCCGGACGAGTGAACGCAATAGCAGGTAACCATGGAGAGGGCAGACCTGGCTGTGGCGAAAGACGCCCCAATCCTCGAGCCACTTGAGACGCGGCTGCTGCCCAGCACGACCCACGTCGCGGCAGACGCGATCATCGACGACAACCGTGCGAGGCCCCCTGAAGCGATTCAGCCGGCCCATGCTGACCCGGATGCCGGCGAGGAGACCATCCTGCTCCACGGCGGCACGCTGGAGCGAGACCGTCTCGGGCCAGGCAAGGCCGCCCCGACGGGACCAACGCTTAACCCGAGCCAACGGCCGTGGCCTGCAAAGGCTCGTGAACGGGCCCGGGGTTACTGGCAAATGGGGTATCCACTTCCCTCTCGTAGGCGCATTGCGGGCCTCGGGCGCAACCAGGGATTGCAGTGACCAGGGCCCCGTGACTTCAGCCGCGGAGCGGCTTTGGAGTGCGGCGGCTTGACGCCGCTTTCCCTCGCCCCCGAGGGACTGTCATTCTGGCCGTCTCGATTGTGCTCGTGACGGCCTCGCGCTGGCCGAGGATCCCTACGACGTCGCCGACAGCGACGACATCCCCGGCGGCTCGGGCGGCGGCATCTACGCTCATAATGCGACGGCGGCAACCTGGCCGGCGGCGTCAACGGCAACCAGGTCGGCGGGCTGGCCGCGGCGCGGGAACGTGGGGCGATGCGCTGGCGGACGCGGCCGCACTTGCGGGCATCTCCCGCGATGGCGGCGGAGACGCCCGGGCACGAGCGCCGCCCAAAGGGCTGCCAGCCTGACCAGCGCGAGTCCCGCCGATGCCCACACGGCCGCGCCTGGGATATCGACGAGTGCGCGCAAGTTCTTCTTGAATTTCCGGCCGTTTGCGGGTAAGATTCCATGGAATTAGTTTAACTCTGGAGTGATGCTGACAACTCTATTCTGAGTTCTCTTGCGAGGTCGCCATCCCAGCCCTGCCCCAACGGGCTAACGTGGATCTGTGCGCTGCGTCGGGGTCGGGTGGCTAGGATAAGGAGAGGAGGCAGGTCATGTTCTCAGGCAAGGACGATATCATACCGGGTGATCACCGCTTTCTGGAGCCGATCCACTCCTGGACGGGCCTGGAGACGCTGGAAGCGAGGCTGCTGTTGTCGCATGCGCCGCCGTTGGGTCCGGGGATGGATCTCGGCGTGACCGACCCGGCATCCGAGGCGGCGAAGCAGGAGCTCGACTTCGGCGACGCGCCGGATGACGGGACCGGGGCGGGCTACCCGACATTGGCGATCAGCAACGGCGCAAACCACGTGATCGTGGCAGGCGGGCCGCTGCTGGGCAATCTCGTCGATTCCGATCGCGACGGGCAGCCGAACGCCGACGCCACAGGCGACGACACGGACCCTGACGGCGACGACGAGGACGGCGTGATTATTCCCGCGCTGTACGAGGGGCTCGCGACTGCGGCCCAGGTGACCGTCCAGGGCGGGCCCGCCGGGCGGGCCGTCGTGGAGGCGTGGTTCGACTGGAACCGCGACAAGATCTGGCAGCCCTCCGAGCTGGTCTTCTCCCACATGCTGGCCACCGGCGTGCACCCGGTCCTCGTGATGCCCCCGGCGGGCACCGGCACCGGCGAGACGTTCGCGCGCTTCCGCATCAGCGCGAATGGCGTGGGCTCACCGGAAGGCCCGGCCGCCGACGGCGAGGTCGAGGACTACAAGGTCCTCATCCATGCGCTCGAAATCGACCACTACGACGCCGCGTGGGGGCAGATAGACCTGCGCCACCCGCATGGCACCCACGAGACGGTCGAGCTGACCGGCCCGGTCCAGACGCACGTGTACTTCGAGGGGCCGCTGGAAGGCGACGCGGGAGACGACGACGGCGACGAACTGGATGAAGTGCAGACGGAAATGGTGGACATGGACCTGTCGGGCGACTCGTCGCTGGGTACGGTCCACGTGCGTCTTCACACCGGCCCGCGGCATCCCGGGGAAATGGAGGAGGGGGTCAACGTCAACCCCGGCCGTCTGGACGTCCAGCCCTTCCTCAGCGACGAAGGCTACTGGGTCGAGAGCTTCTTCGACATCACCTACGAGATCGATCTCCCCGACCAGGGCATGGTGCTCCACGCCCTGGCCCCGAAGCACTTGGCCGGCGTCCTCCACCACAAGCCCGCGGCGCCGGGCGACACGTACACGAACGACGATCTGACGGAGCTGTTCGATGGGGGCGGCAACCCGAGCGGCTTCTTCCTGGGCCCCATGACGCTCGTGCCGAACCCGCCCCAGGAGGAGCTGGACTGGGGCGACGCGCCGGATCCGCAACTGGCGCCCGGGTACCCCACGCTGGCGATCCATGGCGGCGCCAATCATATCATCGGCGGCCCGTGGCTGGGCGACGCCGGCGACATGCCGGACGCCGAGCCGGACGGCCAGCAGAACGCCAACGCCACCGGCGACGACACGCTCGACCTCAACGACGACGAGGACGGCGTGAAGATCCCCGTGCTGACACAGGGCGTCTCGGCGAACATAACCTACGAGGTCAGCAACACTATGCCCGGCGGGGCATACGTCGATGGGTGGATCGACTGGAACGCCGACAACACCTGGGACGCCAGCGAGAAGGTCCTGACGGCCGGCCCGCTGCCGGATGGGATCTACACGGTCCCCGTCACGCCGCCGGTGGGCTCGGTGATCGGCCAGACCTTCGCCCGCTTCCGGATCAACAGCCGGAGCAACCTTCCCCCGACGGGCGGGGCCGCCGACGGCGAAGTCGAGGACCACGCGGTCCGGATCCTCGAGGGCGTTTCGGAGAACACCAAGTGGGTCCAGTGGCCGGACATCACGCCCGAAGGAATGGACATCCGCGTGGACGAGGGGCGTTGGCTGGCCGACGACTTCGAGTGCACGGACACGAGCCAACTGACGGACGTGCACCTGTGGTGCTCGTGGCTGGACGACGCAGTGGGCGAGATCGAGAACATCCACCTGAGCGTCCACAGCGACGATCCCGTCGGGCCGGGCGGGACGGACCCCGACAACCAGTATTCCATGCCGGACGATCTGCTTTGGGAGGGCGACTTCAGCCACGGAGAGTTCGACGAGAGCCTGTACTACAAGGTCCCCGAGGGCGAGTACTGGTGGGACCCGGCCAGGGGGGACCTGATGCCGCGCGCGGATCACGAGATATGGCGGATCGACATCAATATTGACCCGGCCTTCCATGACATATTCGTCCAGACCGGCACGCCCGAGAGGCCGGTGATCTACTGGCTCGACGTCCAGGTGGACACCTTGGGCGGCCAGATCGGCTGGAAGACGCGCCGCTGGCCGGAGCACTTCATGGACGATGCCGTCTGGGACCAAGGCAGCGAGCTGCCGAGGAACTGGAAGGAGATGCGCTATCCGGACGGCCATCGGTACGAGGGGTATTCCATCGACATGGCGTTCGCCTTGACGTTCGAGGATGTCGAGCTGGACTGGGGCGACGCGCCAGACAGCACGGCCGCGCCCGGCTACCCGACGCTGGCGATCCACAACGGCGCGAACCACGTGATCGCCGGCCCGTGGCTCGGCGATGCCAACGACATGCCGGACGCCGAGCCGGAGGGCCAGCCGAACGGCAACGCCACCGGCGACGACCTGGATGTCGACGGCGACGACGAGAACGGCGTGAGCATCCCCGTGCTGATCCAGGGCGGCTCGGCCAACATCACCTACGAGGTCAGCAACGTCATGCCGGGCGGGGCGTACGTGGATGGGTGGATCGACTGGAACGGCGACAACACTTGGGACGCCGGCGAGAAGGTCCTCACGACCGGCGCGCTGCCGGATGGAATCTACACGTTCACAGTCACGCCGCCGGCCGGCTCGGTGGTTGGCCAGACCTTCGCCCGTTTCCGGATCAACAGCCGGAGCAACATCGGCCCGACGGGCGGGGCCGCCGACGGCGAGGTCGAGGACTACCAGGTCACGATCTACCAGCCCGAGATCGACGTGTTCCCCAATACGTGGGGACAGCTCACGATCGAGCGCGAAGTGCCGGACGGCTCCAAGATCATCATCATAGACACCCTGGAGCTGCGAGGCTTCTCGCAGTGGCAGGTGTTCATCGGGCCGGATGGCCAGGCCGCGGACACCGACGGCGACGAGCTGGACCAGGTGGAGACAGAGATCGTCGAGATGGACCTGGCCGGCGACAGTTGGATGGGGCCCCTGACGGTGAACCTGTACTCGACGAGCCCGGCGCCCGGCGAGATGGAGGAGATGGAGAACAACACGCCGGGCACTCTGGACGTGCAGCCGTTCACGCCCGAAGGCCTCGTCGAGAGCTTCTTCGACATCACGTATCAGTTCAAGCCGGCCGAGTTCAAGGACCAGGACCCGCAGATCCTGCATACGGAAGTGCCGCTGCGGTACGCGGCGGTGATCTCGCACAAGCCGCCGAGGGCCGGCGAGAGCTACGTTACGGTCCCGGGCCAGTCGGTCGAGCTGTTCGACGAGAGCGGTCAGCCGGTGGGCATCCGGATCATAGGGGGCGTCTACGTTTCCGATCCGGTGTGGGACTTCGGCGACGCCCCCGATGACGGCAGCGGACTCGGCTACCCGACGCTGGCGATCAGCAACGGCGCCTGCCACGTGATCACGGCCGACGGCCCGTGGCTGGGCGACGCCGCGGACATGCCGGACGCGGAGCCGAACGGCCAGCCGGACCCGAACGCCCTCGGCGACGACAACGACGCCGATGGCGACGACGAGGACGGCGTGAAGATCCCTGTGCTGACGCAGGGGCAGACGGCAAGTATCACGTACGAGGTGAACGGCGCGTCGCTCCCGCCCGGCGGGGCGTATGTGGACGGGTGGATCGACTGGAACGGCGACAAGACTTGGGATGCCAGCGAGAAGGTCCTGACGGCCGGCCCGCTGCCGGATGGAATCTACACGGTCCCCGTCACGCCGCCGGTGGGCTCGGTGATCGGCCAGACCTTCGCCCGCTTCCGGATCAACAGCCGGAGCAACCTTCCCCCGACGGGCGGGGCCGCCGACGGCGAAGTCGAGGACCACGCGGTCCGGATCCTCGAGGGCGTTTCGGAGAACACCAAGTGGGTCCAGTGGCCGGACATCACGCCCGAAGGAATGGACATCCGCGTGGACGAGGGGCGTTGGCTGGCCGACGACTTCGAGTGCACGGACACGAGCCAACTGACGGACGTGCACCTGTGGTGCTCGTGGCTGGACGACGCAGTGGGCGAGATCGAGAACATCCACCTGAGCGTCCACAGCGACGATCCCGTCGGGCCGGGCGGGACGGACCCCGACAACCAGTATTCCATGCCGGACGATCTGCTTTGGGAGGGCGACTTCAGCCACGGAGAGTTCGACGAGAGCCTGTACTACAAGGTCCCCGAGGGCGAGTACTGGTGGGACCCGGCCAGGGGGGACCTGATGCCGCGCGCGGATCACGAGATATGGCGGATCGACATCAATATTGACCCGGCCTTCCATGACATATTCGTCCAGACCGGCACGCCCGAGAGGCCGGTGATCTACTGGCTCGACGTCCAGGTGGACACCTTGGGCGGCCAGATCGGCTGGAAGACGCGCCGCTGGCCGGAGCACTTCATGGACGACGCCGTCTGGGACTATGGCATCGAGCTGCCGAGGGAATGGAAGGAGATGCGCTATCCGCACGGCCATCCGTACCACGGGCTGGAGGATGATTCCATCGACATGGCGTTCGCCTTGACGTTCGAGGAGGTGGAGCTGGACTTCGGCGACGCGCCGGATGACGGGACCGGGGCGGGCTACCCGACATTGGCGATCAGCAACGGCGCGAACCACGCGATCGCCGGCCCGTGGCTCGGGGGCGACACGAACTCCCCCGACGCCGACCCGGACGGCCAGCCGGACCCCAACGCCCTCGGCGACGACAACGACGCCGACGGCGACGACGAGGACGGCGTGAACATCCCCATCCTGACGCAGGGCCAGCCGGCGACGATCACCGTGGAGGTCAACGACGGCGGCACGGGCATTGGCGGCGTCCTGGAGGCGTGGATCGACTGGAACGGCGACAAGGCCTGGGACGCCTCGGAGATCATCCACAACACCTGGCTGCCCGGCGGCGTGCACCCGATCAACGTAACCCCGCCGGCCGCCGCGGTGGTCGGCCAGACGTTCGGCCGCTTCCGGATCAGCACCCGCGGCGGGCTGACGTGGGAAGGCGCCGCCCCCGACGGCGAGGTCGAGGACCACGAGGTCCTCATCGAGGAGTCGCCGAAGCACGAGCTGGGCGATGCGCCGGACAGCACCAACAGCTTCCCGCCGCTGACGATGACGGCCTATCCCGACGGGACGCCCGCGCGGTTCCCGACGGTCTACCAGGCCGGCTCCCCGCCGCACGGGCCGATCCACTGGAACCCGGACCGAGTGGCGTTCCTGGGGCCCGGCGTGACGCTGGAGAACGAGGCCGACATCGGCCCCGACCAGGACGGGCCGAACAACATCGACCCGCCGACCGGCCTGCCCGATCAGGACGGGCGCGACGACGGCGTGCACTTCCCGCTGAACCTCACGCACGCCCAATGGACGACGTTCGACTTCGACGTCACCGCCGTCGCCATGCCGCCGGGGAACCTGCTGTACGTCAACGTGTGGTTCGACTGGCGCCGCAACGGGCAATGGGACGACACGCCGACGCTGCCGGACGGCACGACCGCGCCGGAATGGGCGGTGCAGGACCAGATGATCGCCCTGCCGGGCCCCGGCATATACACGTACACGACCGATCCGTTCGTGGTCTTCCAGCCGCACCCGAACGAGGGCGAGCCGATCTGGATGCGGATCACGCTTTCCGAGCAGCCGCATGTCCCGTCCGGCACCGATCCGGGCACCGGCGGCTCGGGGCCGGTCGACGGCTACGAGTACGGCGAGACGGAGGACTACTGCGTCGAGGACTACATCGAGGACGAGATCGACTTCGGCGACGCGCCGGAGATCCCCGGGGCAGCCAGCTATCCAACGACCCTCGCCAACAACGGCGCCCGCCACATTATCGGCGGCCCGTGGCTGGGCGACGACACGGACTCGCCCGACGCCGACCCGGACGGCCAGCCGGACCTCAACGCCCTCGGCGACGACAACGACGCCGACGGGGACGACGAGGACGGCGTGACCGTCTCGCCGCTGGCCGCGGGCCAGAGGGGGGCCGTCATGGTGAGGATCAACGACGGCGCGGGCGGGGGAGGCGCCGGCGGCGCGTACCTGGACGCGTGGATCGATTTCAACGGCGACAAGGTGTGGCAGGCGGTCGAGCAGATACCCTCCGGCTGGCTGTCGCACGGCCCGCACATTCTGATATTCCCCGTGCCCGCGGGCAGCGCGGTCGGCCAGACATTCGGCCGGTTCCGCGTCAACAGCCGTGGCCCCGGGCTCGCCCCGACAGGCCCGGCACCTGACGGCGAGGTCGAGGACCACGAGTTCTGGATCCACGAGCTGCCGGACAACACCAAGTGGGTGCAGTGGCCGGACCTGACGCCGCACGGCATCGACATCAAGGTCGACGGCACGGAACCGAGGCGCGTGCTCGCCGACGACTTCCTCTGCACTCAGAACAGCCTGCTGACGGACGTGCACCTGTGGGGGTCGTGGCTGGACGACCGGATCGGCGAGATCGAGAACGTCCACCTGAGCATCCACGCGGACGACCCCAGGGGCCCCGGCGGGATGCGTCCGGACAACGATTGGTCGATGCCGGGCGAGCTCCTGTGGGAAGACGATCTGGCCCCCGACGCGGTCGAGCTCTTCTACGAGCTGCCGGAGTACCGCGAGTGGTGGTGGGACCCGATGTCAGGGGTCCTGCTGCGCGACGGCGACAGCCAGGTCTGGCGGATCGACATCAAGATCGATCCGGCCGGGGCGTTCCGGCAGTACGGCACGCCGGAGGAGCCGAGGATCTACTGGCTGGACGTAAACGTGGACACGTTGGGCGGCGAGTTCGGCTGGAAGACACGCCAGTTCCCGGACCACTTCGCCGACGACGCGGTGTGGTGGGACGGCCAGAACTGGCGTGACCTGCACTATCCGGCGGACCACCCCTACGGCGGGTCCGACCCGAGCTCCGTCGACATGGCGTTCATGCTTACGTTCGAGGAGATCCCCGACAACTTGGACTTCGGTGACGCCCCGGAAAGCGTGACGGGGCCAGCGGGCTACCCGACGCTCGCGTGGCACAACGGCGCCCGCCACATTATCGGCGGCCCGTGGCTCGGCGACGACACGGACTCCCCCGACGCCGACCCGGACGGCCAGCCCGACCCCCTCGCCCTCGGCGACGACACGTGGGACCTGAACGACGACGAGGACGGCGTGTCGATCCCCCGCCTGACGCAGGGTCACGCGGGCGTGATCTGCGTGGAGGTCAATGACGGCGGGTCGGGCACCGGCGGCTTCCTGGACGCGTGGATCGACTGGAACGGCAACCGAAACTGGGAGCTGGGCGAGCAGATCTTCGCCGGCTGGCTGCGCGACGGGATCCACATGATCCCCGTGACGGTGCCGGTCCGACCGGCAATCGGCCAGACGTTCGGGCGGTTCCGGATCAGCCTCAACGGCGGTCTGGCGCCGACGGGCCCGGCACCTGACGGCGAGGTCGAGGACCACGAGGTCATCATCATCGAGGACACGGTGCCTCCGACGCTCGACGCTTGGTACAGCGCGGTTGTGCATGGCCACGGCGTCGGCGAAGTGGTCTTGCAGATCCCCGATACCGGCGACTTCAGCGAGCCGAGGGTGCTCGGCGTCTCGAAGCTGCGGCTGGAGTTCTCCGAGGCGGTCGACCCGGCGAGCTTCGCGGCCGCGTCGGTCCGAATGGCCGGCAACGACGCCGACGGCAACCCCGTGGACCTCACAGGCATCGCCGTTACCGCCTCGGCGCCCGGGGACCACACGGTCGGGATCATCCAGTTCGCCCCGGCCCTGCCGGACATCGCCCGGTACATCGTTCAGGTCGACGGCGTCACGGACGTCGTGGGCAACCCGCTGGCCGGCGACAACAACCGGGTCTTCACCGCCCTGATCGGCGACGCCAAGGAGGACCTGCGGATCAACGCCATCGACCTGTCGTACATCTGGCCGCATCGGACGACGCTGATCGACGGCGTCTCCGAGGACCAGACGCGCAGCGACGTCACCTCCGACGGGCGCGTCAACGCCATCGACCTGTCGGCGACCTGGCCGCACCGCGGGGAGAACATGTACGGCGTCCCCGATCCGGTCCCGCCGCCCAAGCTCGGCGGCGTCGCCTCCGCGCTGCTGACCGAAGATGCGTTGGCGGAAGCGGCCGCCTTTGCGGCCATCTCCGGCGAGGGACCCATGGACTCGGCATCCGGCCCGATGGACAGCACCGCTGCCCCTGCGGCCGTGCGGCCGGCGGGGAACGTGGCGACGGCCGCACCGGCCGGCGTGGCCGGCGTGGCCACCGTCCCCGTCGAGACGGGAGCCCTGGAGGTCAGCGGCGAGACGCCCCCAGCCGGTGCCGGCGTTCTGGACGTGCTTTCCCTGTCAGGACTCCTGCCGCTGCCGCTGTAACGGCCGGAGGCAAAGACGCGGGAGAGCCTGCCGAGAGCTGAAAGCTGGAGGCCCTTCGGGGGGCTCAGGGCCGTGCGCAGAGTCGAACGGCTGACGGTCGGCGACTCCCCGGTGAATGCCCGCACCCGGCCGCTGCCTGCCCGCGGGGCGCGCGACGCGGCACAAGTCGCTTCCTCGCAAGCGCTCCAAAGCCACCGGAAGCATGGTATAATGGCAGGGGAATGCCCAGGAAGAGAGGGCCCTGCGATGGTGCCGGCTGACCGCTGCCTCGCCTCGAAGAGCTGACTTGGCGGCGGACGGCGGCCTTGGGTGGTGGAAAGCGATGTACCGGGCGCGATCGAACTCGGTTGAAGACGGGGCCAGATTGGAGCCGTTGGAAGCGCGGCTGCTCCTGAGCGCCCCGCCCGTCATCAGCGAGTTCATGGCGGTCAACCACGACACGTTCGCCGACGGCTACGGGGAGTATTCCGACTGGATCGAGCTGCATAACCCCTCGACCGCCGCGGTGGACCTGACCGGCTGGATGCTCAAGGACGGCGACGCCGAATGGGTCTTTCCCGCCGTGACGATCCCGGCGGGCGGCTACCTTGTGGTGTTCGCCTCGGACAACGACACTCAGGACCCGGCCGGCTACTGGCACACGAACTTCAAGCTCACCGGCGACGGGGAGTACCTCGGGCTGCTGGACGACATGGGCGCGGTGGTGCACGAGTACGCCCTGAAGTACCCGCCGCAGTTGGCGGACGTCTCGTACGGCCCGGGCGAGTCGTTCCTGGAGGGCGATCAACTGGTGGGCGCGGGCACGTCGCTGGCGGTGCTCGTGCCGAGCGTCGAGCAGGATGTCGCCTGGCGGGGCGGACCGCCGTTCGACGATTCCGCCTGGACGCACGGCGACACGAGCGTCGGGTACGACGCGGGGCCCGGCAGCGAATACCTGTCGTACATCGTCACCGACGTGGAAACGGCGATGTTCAACGTCGGCGCGTCGGCGTACATTCGCTACTCGTTCCAGGCGGCCGACCCGTCGGTGCTGAGGACGCTCACGCTGCGGATGCGGTACGACGACGGGTTCGCGGCCTGGCTGAACGGCGTGGAGATCGCCCGCCGGAACGCGGCCGACCCGCTGGACCACACCTCGGAGGCCGCCGCCGAGCACCCCGACGAGCAGGCCGTCCTGCCCGAGGACATCGACGTGACGGCCTTCCTGGAGCACCTGAGGGCGGGCGAGAACATCCTGGCGGTCCAGGGGCTGAACCTCGAGCCGGAGGACGACGACTTCCTCATCGACGCGCAGCTCGTCGGCGACATGGAGATCGTCGGGGCCGAGCGCTACTTCACCGACCCCACGCCGGAAGCGGAGAACACCGAAGGCGCGCTGGGGCGGGTGAAGGACACGACCTTCAGCGTGGACCGCGGGTTCTTCGACGCGGAGTTCGACGTCGAGATCACCACCGAGACGCCCGGCGCCCAGATCCACTACACGCTGGACGGCTCCGAGCCGACGGCCACGACGCCGACCGTCTACGACGGACCGATCCACATCGCCGGCCAGACCACGCTGCGCGCCGCCGCCTACAAGCCCGGCTACATCTCGACCAACGTGGACACGCAGACGTACATGTTCCTCGACGACGTGATCGCCCAGGACGGCGCCGGACTGCCTCCCTATGCCGACTGGGGCCGGCACGGGGCGGACTGGGAGATGAGCTCCTCGCCGTACAGCGGCACGATCCGCGACGATCTGAAGAGCATTCCCACCCTCTCGCTGGTCATGGATTGGGACGACTGGTTCGCAGGCGGAGGACAGGGGATCTACATCTCCGGCCAGAGCTCGCCGCGGGCGGCCTCGGCCGAGCTGATCCAGCCCGACGGCACCGAGGGCTTCCAGCTCAACTGCTCGGTGGAGATCCAGGGGGGCACGAGCACGACCCGGTGGAAGGTCAACAAGCTCTCGATGGAGCTGAAGTTCAAGGAGGCCTACGGGCCGTCGGAGCTGGAGTACGATCTCTTCGAGGGCACGATCTTCGAGGAGGGCGCGGCGGACAGCTTCGACGTGCTGATCCTCGATGCGCGGATGAACAACACCTGGAACCACGGGACCGATGCCTCCCAGCGCGCCCGCTGCCAGTACACGCGCGACCAGTACCTGTCGGACCTTCAGACGGCCGTCGGCGGGTATGCCCCGCGGGGCAAGTACGTGCACCTGTACCTCAACGGCCTGTACTGGGGCATGTACTGCATCCACGAGCGCCCGGACGAGCACTTCAACGTGTTCTACCAGGGCGGCAGCGAGGACGACTACGACGTCATCAAGCACAACAGCGGCCACGTCATGAACGGCTCCAACGTCGACTTCAAGGCGATGATGAGCCTGGCCGCCAGCGGGCTCTCGACGCCCGAGAAGTACGCCCAGATCCAGGAATACCTGGACGTGCCGGACCTCGCCGACTACATCCTGACGAACTTCTACGCCGGCAACACCGACTGGTCGCATCAGAACTGGTACGCCTCGCGGAACGTCGTCGATCCGGCCGGGCGGTGGCGCTTCCACCAGTGGGACGCCGAGCACGTCCTGGAGAGCGCCACGCAGAACGTGACCGGCAGGGACAACGGGGGGCCGACGACCCTGCACCAGGACCTTGCGGCCAACGCCGAGTACCGCATGCTGTTCGCCGACCGCGTGCACGAGCACTTCTTCAACGGCGGGCCGCTGAGCGTCGAGGGCGCCACGGCCCTGTACCAGAACATCCTGGACGAGATCGAGCGAGCCGTCGTCGGCGAGGCGGCCCGCTGGGGAGACACGTACGTCGCGCAGAATCCGGCGTATCAGTATGACTGGAACGACTGGGCCGGCCAGCGGGACTGGCTGCTGAACAGCTACTTCCCGGGGCGGACAAACACGGTCCTGGCTCAACTGAGGGCGCGGAACCTCTATCCCGACACCGCCGCCCCGGAGCTTCGCGTCAACGGCACCCGCCAGCACGGGGGGTACTACGAGCCGGGCGACGCGCTGAGCCTCGACAACCCCGGAGGCGGGGAAGACGTCTACTACACGCTGGACGGGACGGACCCGCGTCTCCCCGGCGGGGCCGTCGACCCCGAGGCCACCGTCTACGGCGGCGGAACCATCACGCTCAACGAGAACGCCCGCGTGATGGCCCGCGTGCTCGACGGCGGCGAGTGGAGCGCGCTCTGCGAGGCGGAGCTCCTCGTCGACGTCTCGGCCTCGCTTCGCATCACCGAGATCATGTACAACCCCGGTGAGCCGACGCCGGAGGAGATCGCCGCCGGCTTCAGCGACAACGAGCGGTTCGAGTACGTCGAGCTGACGAACATCGGCGCCGAGGCCATCCAGTTGGGGAAGGTCGAGCTCACCAGCGGGGTGCGTTTTGCGTTTCCCCCGATGGACCTGGAGTCGGGGCACTACGTGGTGGTCGTGGCCGACGCGGCCGCCTTCGCAGAGCGGTACGGCGCGGCCGGCGGCATCGACGTGGCCGGCGAGTACACCGGGGCCCTCGAGAATCGCGGCGAGGGCATCCGGCTCCGCACGCCGCTGGGGGATATCATCCACGACTTCAAGTACTCCGACTGGTACGCCGTGACCGACGGCGAGGGCTATTCGCTGACTATCGACGACCCTTCGGGCGCCCTGGAGCTGTGGGGCCTGGAGAGCGGCTGGGGGCCCAGCGAGTCGACGGGCGGCAGCCCCGGCGCACACGATGACGGGCTCAGGCCCGGGGCGATCATCGTCAACGAGGTGCTCGCCCATTCCGACGAGGCGCCCAACGACTGGATCGAGCTGCACAACACCACGGACGAGGCCATCGACGTCGGCGGGTGGTTCCTCAGCGACAGCGCCGCCGAGTTGGGGAAGTATCAGGTCCCCCACGGCACGCCCGCCGAGACGACTATCCCCGCCGGCGGGTACCTCGTCCTGACGGAGGACGAGGACTTCGGGGCGGCCTTCGCCCTGAACGAGCACGGCGACGACGTGTACCTCTGTGACAACGACGACGGCCAGCCGGGCGGGTACCGCGAGCACGTCGATTTCGGCGCCACGTCGAACGGCAAGACGGTCGGGCTCATCGTCAAGGGCGCCGGCGGGACCGACTTCACCATCCTGGCCGCGGCGACCCTGGGCGGGGCGAACGACGACCCGCTCATCTCCCCGCTGGTCATCAACGAGGTGATGTACCACCCGGCCGATCCGGGCCAGCAGGGCCCCTACACTGCGGAGGACTTCGAGTTCCTCGAGTTGTACAACCATTCCGCCTCGGCGGTGACGCTGACCGATTTCCACGTGGGCGAAGGGATCGGCTTCAGCTTCGGCTGGTACGACGCCGACGGCGACGGCAACGAGCTGCGGACGCTGGAGGCGGGCGCGACGGCCCGGTGGGAGGCCGTCCTCGCGGCCGGCACGTACGAAGTCTTCGCAAGGTGGGGCCTCACCGAGCCCGACCCCGACGGGACGCCGCGCAGGCTCGACTCCAGCGCCCGATACGCCGTCTCGTACGACGGCGGGACGGCCGCGATCAACGTCGATCAGAACGTCAACGACCATCCCGAAGGCTGGGTCTCGCTGGGGTCCTACCCCTTCGCCGGGGCCGCGAGCGTGACGCTCACCCGCGGCGGCCAGGACAGCCCCGACCAGTGGACGATCGCCGACGCGGTCCGGTTCGTCAAGTCCGGCTCGCCGCCCGTGGAGGTGGACAACGCCTCGGGCGACTTCCACACGACCGGCGGCGCGGTGACGGAGCTTCCGGCCGGGGGATACGTCGTGATCGTCCGGAACGCCGAGGCGTTCGCCACCCGCTACAACACGGCCGGCATCACCGTGGCAGGGGAGTACACCGGCAAGCTCCGCAACGGCGGCGAGAAGGTCAAGATCTACCGGGCCCTCGCGCCCGAGGCCGGCGGCTACATCCCCAGCGTGAGAAGCGACTACGTGAACTACGACGACGAGTCGCCCTGGCCGCCGGAGCCGGACGGCGCCGGCGCGTCGCTGAGCCGCTGGCCCGCCGACGGCTACGGCAACGACGCGCTCAACTGGGTCTCGGGCACCACCGACGGCACGCCCGGGGCGCTGAACACCTTCTACGACACCTCCCCGCCGTCCGTGCCGACGGGCGTCCATGCCCAGGGAGTCTCCAGCACCGGGATCGACCTCTCCTGGCAGCCGTCGGTCGATCCCCAGAGCAGCGTGGACCACTACGTCATCTACCGCGACGGCGGCGAGGCCGGCACGTCGTCGTCGCCGAGCTACGGGGACAGCGGCCTGGTGGAGACGCAGACGTACACCTACGAGATCACGGCCGTCAATCCCGACGGCCAGGAAAGCGCCCGGTCCGATCCCGTGGACGCCTCGCCCCTGGTGAGCCTCGTCTCGGCGGAGACCGTCGACGGCGTGACCGTCACGGTCACCTTCGGCAAGGCGGTCGAGGAGACCTCGGCCGAGACGGCCGGAAACTACACGATCGTGGACGACCAGAGCCAGGTGTTCCCGGTCGCCGGCGCCGCCCGGCAGGTGGATCACCGCGTGGTCGTGCTGACGCTCGCCGACCCGCTGGGCGAGAACGCCACCTACACGCTGACCGTCACGGGCGTGACCGGCGAGGGCGACGTGCCCATCGAGCAGCCCGCCGAGACGGTCTTCACGTACAGCGATCCGGACTCCCGGCTGCTGGCCTGGTGGACCTTCGACGAGCAGATGGGCGGCGTCGCGGGCGACTCCAGCGGCTGGGGGCGCGACGGGGAGGTCCTCGGCGCGACCTGGTCGCCCGACGGCCGCCTCGACGGGGCGCTGCGGTTTGACGGCGACGACGCGGTCGTGGACGACGACGGCGAGGACTACATCAACGGCCTGGGCGGGCTGACTCTCGCGATGTGGATCAAGGCCGACGCCGCCGAGACGGACTACGGCATCTTCACCGCGGGCGCCCCGGGCGGCTCTCAGGGCCTCTGGCTTCAGCACAGCGCCGTGGCCGCCCACGGCCAGGAGAGCACCTTCAGCGCCTTCCTCGCCACGGACGCCGGCAGCGGCGCCATCGAGGGTGCCGCCGGCACGCAGTTGGCCGACTGGCAGCACGTCGCGCTGACGTGGACCGCCGGCGCATCGATGTCGCTCTACCTCGACGGCATGGCCCAGGAGCTGAGCTACGACGGCGGCCCGGTCGCCGGCGGCATCGACGGCGCCACGCAGGTGCTGGTGGGGCTGGTCGCCGGCGGCGCGGGGGCCGGCTGGCAAGGGCTCATCGACGACGTCCGCATCTACGAGCGAGAGCTGTCGGGCGATGAGATCAACGCGCTGCTGGACGCCGCGGGCCGTTTGACGGCCGACATCGCCGACGTCAGCCCCGACCCGCGCAACAGTGCCGTGGCCGAGGCCGACATCGTCTTCAACCAGCCCGTCACCGGCTTCGACGTGGGCGACCTGGCCCTCACGCGCGAAGGGGGGGCGAACCTGCTGACCGGCGGCGAGCCGCTGACGACCTCCGACGGCGTCACGTGGACGCTCGGCGGCCTCCACGGGCTGACCGGCACGGGCGGGGCGGTGCCTGGCTTCACCGCCTTCAACGACCACATGCCGAAGTACGGCGACGGCACGCACGCCAACACGACGGCGTACTCGGGCCACGGCAGTTGGCCCTCCTCCGGCCTGCTGAAGGACATCGACTCCGGGCTGAACACCGACGTGACGCTGGCGATCACTGCCTCCGGCGTCAACTACGCCGGCAGCCAGGCCAATCCCTACCCGGGCACGGACGCCTACGGCGTCTTCAACGGATACGTGGACCTCTCGGGCAGCAGCGGCTCGGGCTCGAGCCTCGAGCTGGAGGCCGGCGGGAACGACCATTACACGTACACGTTCTCCGGCCTCGACGCGGGCGACGGGGCGGCGTACGAATTCACGGGCACGGCCGTTCGCGGCCGGAGCGGCTACACCGACCGATGGACGCTGGTGACGCTCGTCGGCGCCGAGACGTACGCGGTGGCCCACAGCAGCGGGATCGGGGTGGTGACCGACGGCCTGGGGCCCGACCAGGTGGCCATCTGGACCGGCTACAACAGCGGGGCCAGCCAGGGCTACGTCGCCCGGTGGACCGACATCGATCCGGGAGCCGACGGCCAGTTCGCCGTCGTCTCGCGGCAGTACACCGGGGCGATCCCCACCAGCGTGCATTCGGGCGGCTGGGCCAGCGGGTCCAAGGGCTACGCCGTCGCCGGCATCCGGCTCGAGGAGGTGCTGCTCTCCGAGCCCGAGCCCATCGCCGGGACGTACGAGCTGAAGCTCGTCGCGGAGAACTCCGCGATCAAGGACGCCGAGCTCAACCCGCTGGTCCGCGGCGCCTCGGACGCGTGGGTGATCGACATCGACGCGCCCACTGTGGACGTCGCCGACGTCGCCCCCGACCCGCGGAACGCGCCGGTCGATGCGATCGAGATCGTCTTCAACGAGCCGGCCGCCGGCCTGGACGTGGGCGACCTGATGCTGATGCGAGACTGGGGCGCGAACCTCCTCACGGGCGCCGAGCCGCTGACGACCACGGACGGCATCACGTGGACCCTCGGCGACCTCAGCGGCCTGACCGCACTCAGCGGGGAGTATACGCTGATCCTGATGGCGTTCGGCTCCGGCATCGAGGATGCCGCCGGCAACCCGCTGGCCGACGGGGCCGCCGACAGTTGGTTCAGCGACACGCAGGCGCCGACGGCCGACGTCGTCGACGTCGCACCCGACCCGCGCACCTCGCCCGTCGAGGAGATCGATATCGTCTTCGGCGAGCCCGTCGTCGGCTTCGGGCTCGACGACCTGAGCCTGACGAGTGACGGCAGCGGCAACCTGCTCACCGGCGCCGAGCCCCTGGAGAGCCCCGACGGCATCACGTGGACGCTGGGCGGCCTGGGCGGCCTGACGGCCGCCGGCGGGACGTACACGTTGACGCTGACGGCCGCCGGCTCCGGCATCCAGGACGCCTATGGCAACCCGCTGGCGGGCGATGCGTCGGACACCTGGCTGACCGACGTGCAGCCGCCGTCGGTGAACGCCTGGCACAGCGCGGCCGAGCATCAGGAGGGCGTGGGCGAGGTTCTGCTGGAGATCGCCGACGATGGGACGTTCAGCGAGCCGAGGCTCCCCGGCGTCGCGGAGCTGCGGATCGAGTTCTCCGAGGCGATCGATCCGGCGAGCTTCACGGCCGCGTCGGTCCGAATGGCCGGCAACGACGCCGACGGCATCTCCGTCGAGCTCACAGGCATCGTCGTTACCGCCTCGGCGCCCGGCGACCACACCGTCGGGGTCATCCAGTTCACCCCCGCCCTGCCCGACGCGGCGAGATACCTGGTGCAGGTAGAGGGGATCACGGATGTGACGGGCAACCCGCTGGCCGGCGACAACGACCGGGTATTCACGGCACTCGTCGGCGACGCCACGGGCGACCTTCGCGTCAACGCGATCGACCTGTCGTACATCTGGCCCCGGCGGACGACCCAGATCGACGGCGTCTCCGTGAACCAGACGCGAAGCGACGTCACCTGCGACGGGCGGATCAACGCCATCGACCTCTCGGCCGCCTGGCCGCGCCGCGGGGCGAACATGCGAGACGTCCCCGACCCGGTCCTCTCGGGCAAGCTCGGCGGGGCCGGAACTCCGCTCGTGACCGATGATGCGCTGGCCGAGGCGGCCGGCCTTGCGGCCATGTCCAGTGAGAGCCCCACGGGCTCCGCATCCGGCCCGACGGACACGACGGATGCCCCTGCGCCGCTGCGGCCGGCGGGGAACGTGGTGACGCCCGTACCGGCCGGCGTGGCCGGTGTGGCCACAGTCCCCGTCGAGACGGGAGCCCTGGAGGTCGGCGGCGAGACGCTCCCAGCGGGCGAGGGCGTTCTGGATGTGCTTTCCCTGTCAGGACTCCTGCCGCTGCCGCTGTAACGGCCGGAGGCAAAGATGCGAGAGGCCCCGCTGAGGGCCGAAAGTTGATCGCTGACGGCTCGTGGGTGACAGCGTTTGAGGCCATCCCCAATCCTGTTCGGCACTCGCCTTGCATTAACGTTCGTGACGGATGCATGGCGCCGGCCTGTCCTCTCGCCGTGTAGTAGGCCACGGCTTCAGCCGTGGTGGTAAGAGTCTGGAAAACAGGCCTGGTTCAGAAACGATAGTTCCCACGTAACAGCGCCTGCGAGTCTCGGGAACCCACGAGTCTACAGACGAGGCCCGGCGGGCCGTGTGTGAGAATGTTTCCCGGCGGTCCGTAACGATTGTTTCTGTAATCTGTTAGCTCCGGAGGAGCGGACGTTGGTAGCCCAGGGCGCCGCGGCGCTGTTTGCCGCAAGCCCTGGGTTTGCAGGGCGTGTATTTCGCGGAACCCCGGCAGGGGTGACCGTACCTCACGGTCGCCCCATACGAGGCTCCGCACAAAGGGTGACGCGTACCCAGGGCTCCCTCCGGTCGCCCTGGGCTACCCACGTATCGCCCCATACGGGGCGAAGAGGAAAGCTCCCCGGATTTGTCCTCGCACACGGCGGGCCGAAAGGACCTGCCTGCCGGCAGGCAGGTCCTTCCGGCCCTTGCTACTCTGCGAAGCAGTACTTCGCTGCGAAGCACGAGTTGGGCCTCCCCCGGGCGGCGCCGCGGGCTGCGGGCGAAGCGGCGGCGGAATGTTACCCGCATCTGAACCATGCCGGAAAACAGGAGATTAGTCCGCTTCAGCGGGCTTGCCGGACCGGGCTTGAGCCGCTGTGCGGCCCCGGTGGCCTCCGGAGCGTTCGAGAGCATGGCCAGACGGCTGAAGCCCGGTCAAGGCAAGGGCGTTGAAACGCCCTGAGACTTCACCGCTACGGATCTTAACCACGGCTAAAGCCGTGGCCTATCACACAGCACGCAAGCCATCGGGCTCGCAGCGCAATGCGAGTGCCGAACAGGATTGGGCCATCCCGGCAGTTTTTTTCCAATCTGCCGATTTTCGTTGTGCAAAAGGGCCCGCGAGATGTATATGCCTGCTACGGGGGGACCATAAAGATAAAGAAGGGCGGCGGATTAAAAAGCAAATGCGAAACGAACCCAAACGCGGATTATTCCGAGTTTGGCCGGCGGCGCGACTGGGCGGCGGGAGGCAAGAACGCGGGGGAAAACGCCGTAAGCCTTTTTACGAAACAAAGCCATTTTTCGCAAGATCGTCTATAAATCCTTTTATTGCAGCGTCTTACGGCGGTGATGCCGGGATTTTGCTCGGCCGGAATCCGGCCGGCGGGGGAAGCGAGGGGGAGTTCATCGAGCGGAAGTCCTGTGTAGCACGAGTCTTGTGGTCTGCCGCCCCCAACGGAACCACGCGATGACGGCCGCTACGAGCAGAGGGCCACGACGAGCTCCTGGAGCGCGGCCTCGGGGCGCGTGCCGGACTTCATGGCCAGGTCCGCGCGGATGAGGCGGCGGCAGTCGAGTTGGAATGCCGACAGCGGCCGCCGCTTGAGCATGGCGAGGAAGTCGCGCCTCGGCTGCGGAGGCATTCTCGGCAGCGCCTCCTGGGCGGGCCGGCCGGCCTCGAGCAGCTCCTTGGCGAGCATGGCCCTCCGCAGGTGCCAGGCGATCATACCGAGCGTCTTGAACTCGTCGCCGCGGCTACGGAGCATGCCGCCGAGGGCCTTCAGTGCCGCGGCCGGCTCGCCCGCGGTGATGGCGTTGGTCAGGTCGAACGCCGCCGGGCCGGCCGAGGCCGTCACCACGGCGCAGACGTCCTGAAGCGAGATCGTCGGGCGGTCGCCGACATACAGGGAGAGCTTCTCCATTTCGCCGTCGAGGGCCGCGAGGTCGCGCCCGACCCACTCGGCCAGCAGCTCGGCGGCGTCGGGGGCAAGCTGCTTGTCGCGCCTCGCCGCGGCGCGGGCGAGCCATCGCGGGAGATTGCCCCTTTCCGGCACGGAGCAGTCGATCGCCTGGCCGATCCTGGCGACGAGCCTGGCCAGGCGTGTCCGGGCATCCAACCGGGAGAGGAGAAGCATCAGCGTCGCCGCGGAGGGCGGGGACTGGAGGAATCTCTCCAGCGCATGCCTGTGTGCCGAGACGAAGGCGTCGGCGTCCGCCACGATCACGAGCCGGCGCGGCGCGAGAAAGGGCACCGTACGCAGTTCGTCGAGCACGTCGGCCAGCTCCGCCGAGGCGTCGAAGCTCGAGACGCAGACCTGCGGGTCGGCATCGCCGACGATGCGATCGACGATCTCCTTCCTGTGGGCATCGAGGAGAAAGGCGTCGCTTCCGTACAGGACGTAGACGGGTTTGATCTCCTCGCCGGGCATGGGGAGGCAGGATAGCACACTTTCGCGCTGCTGAGAAGGACTCGACCGCCCCGGCGCGGCCGAGCCCGCCGGGAATGCGCCCGATGGCTCGGCGCGACGCGAGCGCCTCACGAGCAATCGTCGCGTGTTGCGGCAGGCACCGTCGCGGCCGCAGCGGTTACTTCTTCGCCAAGCCGATGACGACCGGGCCGACGCGAACGGCGGTCGATCCCCCGAGCATGGTCTTCAGCCCGCCGACGGCGGCGCTGTTGCGATAGTCGCTGAGAGAGTAGAAGATCTCTTTGCCCGCCCTGCGATTCTCGACCAGGCCGGCCATGCGAAGTATGGCCAGATGACGCGACACGGTGGGCTGAGGGAGTTTGAGGCCCTTGCAGAGGGCGGTGACGTTCAACTCGCTTTCTTGCAGCGCCTTGAGAATCCGAAGGCGCGTCCTGTCACCAAGGATGTGGCACAACTGAGCTAAATCCTGAAGGTCGCGTTTGTGCTTGGCCATTTGTCGGGTTCCTACACAATCAAAAGACCGATGCCCGCTCTTGGGAGAGGGCCTCTTCGACTTGCCCGCAACAGACGAACGAAACAAACCGCCGCCGAAGAGGCAACATCCTCTGCCGGCGGGTACGTCCGATCACAACGCCAAGAGCCCTTCGCAACTCGTGGCCGCCGCACGCCGCGGAACCAATACACGCAGGGAGCAGAAGGTTCGCCGAAGGGCAGCCGCGCCGTCCGCGATCTGCTCGTCGCGGAAACGAAAGCCTAGTACTGGCTGCGGCGGTACATGACCAGGAAAACGATCAGTCCGATCAAGATCAGGGCCAGGGGGATCTGCCACCAGAACAGCCATCCGATACCCCACAGCTCTGCCAGCGGCAATGGACTCGACATGGCACGCATCTCCTAAGCAAACACTGAATCGCCGTCTTGAACTGCCAACCTTTTACCCACTGCCGCCCGGGGCGTCAAGGGAAATCGCATTTGAGGTGAAAGACATTGAAAAGTCAACGTATCCGGTCAAATAGCGGCGACTGGACTTGAACCAGCGACCCAGGGCTTATGAATCCCTTGCTCTGCCAACTGAGCTACGCCGCCAAGCGCATATATCTTGATCGGCTTTTCTCGACATTTCAACGGTCTTTGGCAAAGCGTTTGGAACCGCCGGCGGGCCGCCCCGGAAGGAACGGCCCGCCGGATGCGTGCGAAATCAATGCCGGTTCCTCAGGCAAGTGTGCCTCCTCGCCCTTGGCCGTCTCATTCCAGGATGACAGGCTGGTTGCCCTTTTTCCTGCCCCCGGCCTTCTTCCCTCGCGGCTTCTTCTCCTTCGGCTCGCGCGGTTTCCTCTCGGGCTTCTTCTTCAGCTCTTCGAGCTGCTCAGGGGTCAGGATCTTCTCGATATCCGCGGCGAGCTTCTTCCTCGCGGCGCCGGCGGCCTTCCGGTCGGACTTGTCGGGCATGTCCTTCGCGGCGGCGGTGCAGATCTCGCGGATCCTCGCGTCCTGGTCCTCGGTGAGCTTGAGTCGCTTGTACCGGCCGATCGTGCCGCGATACAGCGTGAAGCCCGCCCATTCGGCCTTCTGGCCGTCCGTCAGAATGGCCATGATCTCAGCCTTCTGGGCCGCCCTGAGATCGTCGCGCTCCTTTCGCAGGGACTTCATGTCCTGCATGATGGACTTCGTTTTCTCCTTGTCTTTGTCTTTCTTGGCCTTCTTTGCAGCCGCGGAGAGCTCCTTGTAGTTCTGGCCGCTGGCGCCGGCCTCCCAGGCCTTGACGGCCTCCTGGTGCTTCTGGACGGCTTCGTTGACCTTGGCCGCCTGGGCGTCGTCCAGCTTGAGCACGCTGACCATGATGGCGTACTCACCGCGGAGCTTCTTCTTCCGTGATCCCCTGTCCTTCTTGGCCCTGGCCTTCTTGGCCTTCCCCCCGCCGGCTGCGTCTCGGCCGGCAAGCGCCGGCGAGCACAGCAGCGCCAGCGAGATCAGGGCACTTGTCCACAGCACGGTCTTTCTCATCTTGCGGGTCTCCCGGGGCCTGGTTGATCCGTTTTCGCCCGCGGCCCGTCCGGGCGAGAATCTCCCGCCCCGGAAGGGATCACCGCGATCCCTCAGTCCGGGGCGGAACCATATCATTAAACGCATGAGCCGGCGGTTTATCTCTGGTCCCCGGCGGAAATTTTACATCGCCCCGGCCGGCAGCGGGTAGAATCCTGGCGGTGCAACATGCATGTAGTGGTCTTGATGGCGTTTGTCGTGGCGATGACCTTTGCCGACCTGGCCCGCGAGCCCCAGGTGAGTAGACTGCTCTCCCCGCTGGTGGCCAGCCGGTGGCTGGTCATGCCCGCAATGGTGACGTATCTCGCCGGGGCCGTGGCGGTGGGCGCCTTCCGGACCGCCCTGTCGCTCCGCGCCATCACCCGAAGCGCCGGCGCGCCGCTCGCCTCGCCGCGCCGCCACAACGTCATGACGCTGATCGGACACGGCTGGCTCGTCGCGGGCCTGGCGGGAGTGATCCTCCTGGGCTACGGGCCGTGGGTCCTGGAGGACCTGCTGCTGGAACACGTGCCGCTCGTCGGCGAGGTCGTGGTCCTCGGCCCGTTCATCGTGGCGCTGCTGCTGAACTGGCTGCTGGAGTATCCCCTCTACCGGGCGATCCGGGCGCGGATAGCCGAGCGCCAGGTCCTCGCCGGCCTCAGCGCCCGTGCGCCCTGGGGCCTGGGGGAGTACCTCGGCTACAACCTGCGCCATCATTTCCTCTTCGTGGCCGTCCCCATCGGACTGATCCTGCTCCTGACGGACAGCCTGGTGCTGGTGAGCCGCCATTTCCCCGGGCTGACGCTCGGAGTGGTCCAGGCGGCAAGCGTCCTCCTGCGGCCGGTGGGTCTCCATTCGCCCAAGCTCGCCGGCGACATCGTCAAAACGGGCGCGGTCATCGTCTGCGCGGGCGGGGTGCTCATCTGCGCGCCGCTGCTGATCGTGCGGGTCTGGCGCACGGGCCGACTGCCGGCAGGGCGACTCCGCGACGACCTGTGGCGGACCTGCCGCGAGATGAAACTCAAGTGCCGCGACCTCCTCGTCTGGAAAAGCGGTGGCTTGATCGCCAACGCCGGCGTCATGGGGCTGATCGGCAGGATCCGATACGTCCTGCTCAGCGACGCGCTGCTGGAGCAGATGGACGACCGCCAGATCAAGGCGATCTTCGCCCACGAGGCCGGGCACATCACGGCCCATCATCTCTTCTACGCGCTGCTCTTCGCGATATCGTCCGTGACGCTGTGCTCGGCGGCGGGCGAGCTGGCGGCGGCCGCGCTGAGCCTGGAGTGGTGGCTCGGCCAGGTGATGACGCTTGCGCTGCTCGTGGCGGCCTGGCTGGTCGTCTTCGGCTGGATCAGCCGGCGCTTCGAGCGCCAGAGCGACGTGATCGCGGCGTGGTCTTCCGGCCCGGACGCCGCCGCCCCCGACGGGAGAATCACGCCGGAGGGGGCCGCCATCTTCTCGCGCTCGCTCGAGCGGGTCGCACAGCTCAACGGCATCTCGCCCGGGCAGTGGAACTGGCGGCACGGCTCGATCGCCGGCCGGGTGGAGTACATCATGTGGCTGGGCAGCACGGCCGGCACGAGGCACCGGACCGATCGCGTCATTCGGCGGATCAAAACGGCGCTCTGGACCGCTGTCGCTCTCGGCGCGGCGATCACGGCGGCTCGCCTCGCCTGGGGTGTGTAGGCCGGCTCGACTCCGTGCCGCTGCTCAGTTCGCCCAGGCGCCGAGGAGCTTGCCGGCGGCGTCGTAGATGAACGTGGCCGCGAAGACGAGCAGCGCCGCGGCGCAGACGCCCAGGACGATCTTCCGGGCTCGCCCGCCCAGGAGCCGGGAGCCCTTGAACGTCGCCAGCGAGAGGGCCTCCAGCCACAGAAGGTCGCACAGCCAGTGGATCACGGCGAAGAGGGCGAAGGCCACGGCGCCGAGCGTCGCGGCCTCCGTCGCCAGCGCCAGGCCGACCGTCGCCCACCAGAGAAGGAAGTAAGGATTCCCCGCTGTCAGGACGATCCCGGTCACCAGCGGATGCCGCTCGGCGGACGCGCCCGCGGGATCATCGCCCTTGCGAAGGCCCAGGAGCATGCCCACGCCCATCAACGCAAGGAACGCCCCGCCGAGAAGCCCGATGGCGATCTTGACGCCCTCGATCTCGAACAGCCTGCCGATCCCGAGCATGATCAGGGCCATGAGGGGAAACTCGATCACGCCGTGGCCGAGGGCCACCAGGGCGCCGGCGTGGCGCCGGCGCGTGCCCGCGGCGATCGTGGCAGCCGTCACCGGCCCGGGCGCCATCACGCCCGACAGCGAGATCACAATCGCTTTGGACAGGAACAGAATCA
Source organism: uncultured Planctomycetaceae bacterium (assembly GCA_964427875.1). GTDB lineage: Bacteria > Planctomycetota > Phycisphaerae > SM23-33 > SM23-33 > CAYRVX01. The sequence continues at coordinate 66,084 of CAYRVX010000001.1, read as the reverse complement.
TGCCGTAGCCGTGCTCATTCGTGCGATAGAATCTTGGCGGCTGACGGGCCATGCCAGAGAATTCCCTGAGGAAAAAGCAGCCGTTCGCCCGTTTGCAGCGGACCGGGAAGGAACAGACCGGCATGACTGACCAGAGAAAGGTCGCGATCGTCACCGGCGCTTCCAGCGGGATCGGCAGGGCAACGGCCGCCGCGCTGGCCCGCAGGCGCTACCGCGTGGTGCTGAAGGTCTACCACGACAGGCTGATCAAGGAGATCGCAGGAGTTCGCGCGTCCCGGGCAGCGCCGAGGGGTCAGCGCGGCCAGCAACCTGCCTGCCGGCAGGCAGGGCTGGCCCGCTAAACGGAAGCCACTGAATCTGATGTATTTGCGTTCGTCTCGCGGAGCGTTTAGCGGCGGGGCTTGCCCCGCGAGCTCTCCTGTCGCGCGAGCTTCTTCGCGAGCTTCGCCAGGCGGTTCCGGCGGTGGCATTCCTCGATGACGGCGACCTGGCGGCGGACCTGGGCGGGCGTGACGACGAGCTTTCCGCCGCCCGTCAGCACGTCGTGGATGTTGTTGTAGAAGCGCTGGGAGAGCAGCTCGAAGCCCGTGTGCTTCGTTCGCGGCGGCTTCCAGGTGTGCTCCTTCCAAGGCAGCTTCTCGCGGCAATACTGCCGGTCGCGGCTCCAGCCGGCCATCAGCTTCCGCCGGGGCGCCTTGGCGGGGTCGTAGTACTTCCACCGCAGGCCGTCCCCGCCGCCGGCGAGAGACCCCCGCGTGCCGTTGACCACGTACGCGTCGGCCACGGCGTACGCCTGGTACGAGCTGACGAGCACCTCGACCGTCGGCGAGCCGGGGCCGTACAGCGTCAACGCGCAGAAGTCGTCGGCGTCGCCGAAGCTGCCCACCTCGGATTCCAGGCGGCAGAAGACCTTGGGCTTGCCGGGCCCGAAGAGCATCACCGCGTGGTCGACCGGGTGCGGGCCGGTGTTGTTCAGGTTGCCGCCCCAGAGCTCCTGGCGCGTCTGCCAGTCCCACCGCCGCGAGAAGCCCGCGCAGTTGATCCGCACGTGCAGGATGCGCCCCAGCACGCCGGAGGCGATCACCTCCCGGATCTTGCCGAAGAACGGGCTGAAGCGCGAGTTCTGGAACGGCGCCAGCAGCCGCCGGGCCCCTCTCGCCGCCGCGACCATCGCGTCGAAGTCGCATACCCTCACGGCCAGCGGCTTCTCGCAGACGACGTGGTGCCCGGCCTTCAGGGCGCGGATCGTAGCCTTGGGGTGCAGGTGGCTGGGCGTGGCGTTGACGAACAGGTCGATCTCGCGGTCGCCGGCCAGATCGGCGTAGTCCCTGTACGTCCGGCAGCCGAGCTCCCGCTTCGCCTGGGCGCGCCGCTGCGGCAGCAGGTCCGCCACGGCGGCGATCGTGAACTGCCCGGGCGCCTGCCGCAGCCAGCGCGCGTGGATGTCGTAGCCGCTGCGCCCCTGTCCTGCGATGCCGACGCGAATGACCTTCCTCGCCATGTCGATCTCTCCTCTTTCCCGCGGACCGGTAATCGTCTGTGCTGGTTTTACTGGCAGCTCCCCCCGGCCACAAGGACCAGGGGCTGTATAGGAAGGCCGCGAGCTGTCCTTGTCGCCGGCGGCGAGGGGAGCTACAACACGGCCATAGAGGACGTAACCGAGAGGGGGCGAGAGCGGGAAGGGAGCTGGCTCATGGACAGGCTGATCATCGGCGTGTGGCAGGGGCGGTGTGAGGACGGGGACCTGGCGGCGAACATTGCCCGCACCGGCGAGGTGATCGACGAGGCCGGCGAGGCGGGGTGTGACTTCGTCTGCCTCCCGGAGCAGTTCCTCGCCGGCTACGGCGGCGGCGAAGGCCTGCTGGACTGCGCGATGACGCTCGAGGACGAGCGGCTGGGCGCCCTGGCCGAGAGGGCCCACGAGCGCGGGGTAGTGGCCCTGGTCGGCCTGGTGGAGAAGCGCGGGGACGGCTTCGCCAACACGCAGGTCATCCTGGACGGCGGGCGCGTGGCCGGGCACTACACCAAGACCATGCTCATCCCCTCCGACCGGCAGATCATGGACGCCCACGACGACGAGCTGCCCGTCTTCGAGGCGAAGGGCGTGACCTTCGGCGTCATCATCTGCCACGACTCCTCCTTCCCGGAGATCGCCGCGACGATGGCGTGGAAGGGCGTTGCGATCATCTTCAGCCCGCACTACAACGCGATCCGCCGCGACGCGATGGACGACCACCGCATCCGCGTCCGCAACAACCACGTCGGCATCGCCGCCCACTACGGCGTGGTGGTTGCGCGGTCGAACGTGGTGGGATACTGGCCGGACGAGGACCGCTACGGCTACGGCGACAGCGCGATCTTCGCGCCCAACGGGGCGCCGCTGGCCGAGGCGGGCCTGTTCGCCGAGAAGCTCATCACCGCCGACGTGGCCGCCTGCCTGGGCCCGCCCCGCTGGCGCAGCCGAAGCGACCTCCGCCCAACGATCATCCGCCAGCTCCACGACGCGGCCATGGCCGCACTGACCCAGGAGTGAAACGGTTCGGGGGTCGGACTCGTGAACGGCCTTTCTCCGGCCAGAGGATGACGGGAACCAGCAGCGCGGCGCAGCCGGCGAGCCAGATCAGGAAGTTCCCGACGATGCCGAGCGGGTGCCACGCCACGGCGGTCCCATACGAGAGGGGCGTGGCCGTGTGGATCGCCAGCGGGAAGCCGACGCTCGGCCGGTCGCCCTGGGGCAGGACGACCTGGTAGTTGAAGATCGTCGTGATGATTGAGGCAAGAATGGCCGGCGCGAGCAGCGCGACGTCCCAGAATCGCCTGCGCCAGCGCCACAGGGCCCGCGCGGCGTGAAGCAAGATCAGCCACCATAGAAACACGCCCAGCACGACCTTCGAACTCGGCCGGAAGCAGGGGCAGCTTCCGCCCTCTCGCCCCCGCTCGACGATCTCCAGCGGGAGGATGAGACAGATGGCTGTCAGAAGCGCTGCGAGGGTCAACAGCAAGATCGGGTACGCATAGTGGAAAGGGTTGCCGCTTCGCCATGTCCACCGCGCCGATCGGAACGTGATCGGGAGGAACAGGATCGTGAAGGCCAGCACGCACAGCCCGAAGACCTTGCCAATCCCCGGGTAGTTCCAGGTGATGGCGTTGGGCACGTGCAGGGTCCAGGGAAGCCCGTCTAGGACCGACCTGAGAGGACCCTCGGCGAGGCGGTCGCGCCACCACTCATAGTGGTTGGGGTAGAAGTACCACGGGCGGACAATCGTGTAGAAGAAGTACATCACCCAGGATGCCAGGACCAGGGGCATCACGAGGCAGACGTCCGCCAGTCTGCGGCGCTGCCGCCACAGCATCCAGCCGGCCCGACCGAGAACGAACCACCAGAGAAACGTGCCGACCAGGAGCGTGGGGAACAGCGGACGCGGGGAAACATAGCCAAGCCAAGCGTTCTCCAGAAAATCAACCAACACGCTCCACAGCGATACCACGGTGCTCACGGCGGCAAGCGTGCCCAGCGCGGCTAAGACCTTGCACCGAGTCAGGAGTCCCTCGGTGTCGGCCCCGCATGCGGCGCCGGGCAGGCCGTCATCGCAGGCTGCGGCGTCCGACGCTGGCACGCGGATCACCTCTTCTCTTCCGGTATCGGGCTGGTCATGCTGATGGCGGTCTTGAACGTGGGCACGGGGCGGAAGTTGGGGTGGTCCTTGTGCTGGAGGTTCCGCCGGCCCCAGTAGGCGCCGTAGTACTGGGCGTTGGTGTCCACCCAGTTGGTGATCTTGAGCAGCTCGGCCTGCGAGAGGCGGATCTCCTTGTGGACCTCTGCCAGCTTGGCGGCGCGTGCGGCCTGGGCGGGGTCGGCGAGCTCGACCTTGCCGTTGGAGAGCATGGCCACCAGCACGCTGGCGTGCGAGCCGACCGACCGGGCCGGCAGGTAGTGCACGTTGCCGGTCTTGGGGTGGTTCTCGCCGATGATCGGCCCGAGCAGGCGGCGACCGTGACGAGGCCGGCGGCGCCGCTCCGGCACGAGGCTCTCGTAGGATACGTTGAACAGCGCCGTCATCTCGCCGGAGAGCCTCAGCCCCTTCTTCGGCTCGGCGCCGCTGTGGCACTTGACGCAGTGCCTGTCGAGCACCGGCTGCACGTCGGTCGGATAGTGCAGGGGCCGGCGGCCGGCCTTCTCGCCCGGCTGCGGGCCCGGTATCGACGGCGCCCGAAGCAGCGCCTTGATGGTGCCGCGGGAGGCGGTCGGCAGCTCCATCGTGGGGATCTCGTGACAGCCCACGCAGCTCCGCACCTCGCCCGGCATGTAGTTGACGTAGGTGCGCTCCTTCTGGACGGCCATGTAGTTCTCGTCAAGCACGTGGAACGAGATGTTCGCGTTGGCCGGCACGATGAAGTGGGCCGAGCCGTCGTCCTCGACGGGCACGATGCCATACTGGACCTTCAGCCCCAGGTGCGTGTCCTTGCTGATGACGGAATGCTGCTGGTCGTAGGTGTCGCCGCCCCAGCGCCTTCGCGTCGCCCAGGGGCGCGGGACCTGCTCCAGGACGCGGATGTACTTGATCGAGCCCCGCTCGACGCCCGACAGGCCGCGGTAGACGTCGGCCACGATACACGCCGCCTGGTCCTTCGCGGCCAGTGCCGGATCGATCGGCGAGTTCAGCACCGGCGGCACCTTCCGCGGCCTCAGTGGAAACGCCATCCAGCAGGAGATCTCCGGGTCCCTGTAGATGAGATGGACGCGGCCGTTCTCGTCCAGCAGATAGATCCCGTAGCCCTTCGGGTCGGTCCAGACGGTGCCTTCCGGCTTGTGCGACACGAGGAAGTACTTACTCGACAACGGGTATGGGTCCTTGAACAGCGGCCCGCGGCCGCTGCGGTCCCCCCGCCAGGAGCCGCCGGCCGCGCGGAACGTCCAGCCCGGCTCGCCCCGGACGTCAACGTATGGCGTCATGTAGGTCATCGGCTCGCGCGTGCGGGTGTTGTGGTTCATGTCCAGGCGGATCACCGTCCCGATGCCGTTCTGCGGGTAGTGCGGCGTTCCGAGCACGACGTAGTGGTTGTCCGCGCCGGGGATCGGCCGGCCGTAGAGGAACGTCGGCGGCAGCGAGATGTCGTTGGCGTAGATCTCGCTGGACATCGTCCCGTCCGGCCGGACGGCCCAGAGGCACTTGACGCTGACGGCCCCCTTGTCGAAGTACTCCCATCGCGTGTAGAGGATGCGCCCGTCGGGCATCATGACGGGCGAGGCCTCGGAGACCGAGCTGTTGGTCAGCTTCCGCATGTTCTTCCCGTCGGCATCCATGCGGTACAGCACGGTCGTGGTGAAGTCGTCGGGCCCATCGCAGAGGATGCCGTACTGGCAGCGCGTGGAGATGAAGCAGATGCCCCCATCCGGCAGGTAGCAGGGGTGCATGTCGTCGGTGCCGTGGTGGTAGTGCGGCCGGGCTCGGTACATCTCGACGAGTCGCTTCTCGTCCTTCTGCGGGAACGTGAGCTGCCTCAGGCCCGTGCCGTCCACGTTGACCTCGTAGATGCGGTAGCCCTCCTGCCAGGCCCGCTTCCAGGCGAAGACGATTCGCTTGGCGTCGAAGGAGAGGTCGAAGCGTTCGAAGACCCCGCCGGCCAGCGACGCCGCGAGCTCCTTGACGGACCCGTCCTTGAGATCCAGGATGCAGAGGCCCCCGCCGGGCATCCATCTGCTGTTGATGAACTCCGTGTAGTAGTGGTTGGAGTTGTACGTGTGGCGCTTGACGAAGACGATCTTGTCGAAGCCCCCCCGCGGGTTGTGGAGGATGATCGCGTCGCGTCGGAGCTGCTCGACGGCCCGGCCCCACTGATCGAGCCGATCGCTCGCCGGCGGGCCGCTTTCCCACCTGGCCGCGCGGGCCTCCAGCGCGTCGAGGCGGGCCAGGAGCTTGGGCCCCATCGGGCTGTCCTTGTACAGCTCGTTGATGCTCCCGCGGAGGTCCTTCAGCCGGTACTGCGAGAACCGCTCCAGGAGCCGGGCGCGCCGGCGGCTGTTCACGTAGAGCTGCCGCACCTTCTTCAAGTCAGCCGGGCCGGCGACCTTCGTGGCCAGCGCTGCGGCCGCCTCACCGACCGACGAATAGCGCCGCGCCGCCTCGACGTAGCGCCGGGCGACGTCCAAGTACTTCACGGTCTCCCAGTCGTGGCCCCAGACGCCGTCCTCTCGCTCCCAGGTCATCTCCTGACGGGAGGCGGCGTCGGTGAACTCGCGGGTGAGCCTGGCCCACAGCCGCGCCTCCGCCGACTCGCCCGCGCCGCAGTGGACGACCGTGTGCCCGCCATTCGCCAGGCCCAGCGCCTTGCCGGCCCTTCCGCCGACGAACTTGACGCCCTTGACCGCGTTGGCGTGGTTCAGGCAGCCGGAGGCGTCAAGGCCGTCGCCGTCGAACGGCCAGCACGCCACGAGCCCCCCGCCGCTGGATGGCTGGGCCTTCTCGAAGTGGGCCCGGATCCGCCCAGCCGGGAGGACCCGCCCGTAGATCCGGACGTCGTCCAGTTCGCCGGTGAGCGGGCTTCTGCCCGGGAAGTTGGTCGACGTATCACCCAGCTTGAGCACGCTTGCCTTGACGTCCGGCCTCTTCTCCAGGCCGCCGGTCGCGTCGAGGCGCCCGTCCACGTAGATCTTCTGCGGCCCGCCGCCGCAGAGGGCGACGTGATGCCACTTGCCGTCGGCGACTGGCTTCCTGCCGTTGACGCAGCCGACCCAGCCGACGTCGAAGCACACGCGGCCGCCGCGGATGAACAGGCTCTTGCCGCCACTGACCCATGGCCCCGTGGGGCGGGTCTTGGCGAAGATCGTGCCGTCGCCCTTCGTCCTGACCCAGGCCATGAAGGTGTAGCTGCCCGTACCGAAGTCCGGCAGCGGGACGGCCTTCTTCCGCTCCGCCGGAGCGGACCTGGCCTGTTCCTTCAGTCGGATCAGGGCGTCGAACCAGACTTCCTCGGCGCGGGCCAGCACCACGCAGGCGGCGATCGTCACCGCCGCGGCAACTGCTCTGGTCATCTGCTCACTTCCTCTTTCTATCCCTGGCAAAACCATAGTTTACCGTTAAAACGGCCCTCCGGCAACGCCGAACAGGCGCCTGCGGACCTCTTGATCGTCCCCAGGCCGGGGCAAATGCGCGTGAACTCGCCGCCGTTTTCGCTATGCTATGCTCGCAGGTCGATCGACGCAAAGGAGACACCCGACGGATGAAGCAGCGGAGTTTCGGCCATTCCGATCCCGGGCGGGTCAAGAAGGACAACGAGGACTCCATTCTCATGGCGGTGGAGTCCGGGCTGTACGTCCTCTGCGACGGCTGCGGCGGCCACGCCGCCGGGAAGATCGCCGGCAAGATGACCTGCAACATGACGTACGAGGCCATCAAGGCCAATCGCGCCGCCCTGGAGAGCTACGCCGAAGACCCCACGCCCGGGAAGCGACAGGAGGTGATCGACGCGGTCGGCTCGGGCGTCAACGCCGCCAGCGAGCGCGTCTGGGCGGCGGCGCGGTCCGACCCCCAGAAGGAGGGCATGGCCACGACGGTCGTCGTGCTGACGGTGATGGGCGACCAGGCGATCGTCGCGCACGCGGGCGACTCCCGGCTGTACCTGCTCCGCGACGGCGAGGCCCACCAGCTCACCGAAGACCACACGATGGCCACGCGGTACGTCAAGATGGGGCTGCTGACGCCCAGGCAGGCGGCCGACAGCCCCGCCGGAGGCAGGCTGCTTCGTGCCGTCGGCTTCCACGAGCACGCCCGCCTGGACACGCTGCACTTCGAGCTTGCGCCGGGCGACAGGCTGCTTCTGTGCTCCGACGGGCTGAGCCGCTACCTGCCCCGAGAGGAGATGGCCGGCATGGTCGAGGCCGGCCCCCTGCCGCAGGTGCCGCACAAGATGGTCCGGCTGGCCAACAAGCGCGGCGGGGCCGACAACGTCAGCCTCATCGTCGTGGAGGTCGAGCCGGACTCGGACACCCCGCGGGCTCCGGGCGATCTGAACGACCGGCTCCGCGTGCTGAAGCGCGTGCCGCTGTTCCGCAACCTCACCTACGTCGAGCTGCTCCGCGTGATGGGCGCCGTTCATATCGAGTCCCATAAGGCCAACGCCCGCATCGTCACCGAGGGCCGGATCGGCGATCGGCTGTTCGTGAGCCTCTCCGGCGAGGTCGCGGTCGTCAAGAAGGGGCACACGCTGGCGAAGCTCCCGGCCGGATCGCTCTTCGGAGAGATGGGCTTCCTCGACGGGACGGAGCGTTCGGCGGACGTCGTGGCCACGCAGGACGTGCGAGCGATGGCGATCGGCCGCCAGGAGCTGATCGGCCTGCTGCGAAGGGACCGGACGATGGCGGTGAGGGTCCTCTGGGGCCTCTGCCGCGTGCTGAACCGCCGGCTCTACGCCACCAGCGAGGAGCTGACCAGCGCCAGAAGCTCCCTTGCCCGGCGGGAGGAGGCCGAATGCCCCATCGTCGAGGACACCGATCCGCCGCCCTCGCGGCCGGAAGGCACCGTCGAGCGATGAAAACGGTCTCCCCCGCCAAGTCCGCCTGGATCGGCGCCGCGGCGGCGCTGCTGTTCTGGCCGGCCGGCGCCGCCGGCGGAGACGCTCGGATGAAGCACCTCGTTCGCCCGGGCCACGACCAGTGGCCCATGGTGTGGGTCACCTATCGGGAGGTTCGTGACCGCCCCAGGGACGTCGAGGACCTGAAGGCCGCCGGGGTGGGGCTGATCGGCGCCGGCGCCCGCAACGCCGCGGAGGCGGGCAGCGCCCTGTCGCTCGCGCGGAAGACGGGCATGAAGTATCACATCTCGCTGCCCGACGTCACCGAGCACCGCGACATCGTCCGGCAGGCGGGCCTCGAGCCGGTCGCCGCGGTGATGATCGGCGGCGTGTACAACGGCAAGGCGATCGACCGCCACGTCTTCCGGTTCGCTCCTGGCAGGTGCGAGGTCCTCATCGAGCCGCCCGTATACAACAAGGGCTATGCCTACACGCGGGGCAGCGGCGCCGCGGGCAGGCCCAGGGACACCGAGAGAATCGCACACTACTTCCCCGATATCGGCGGACCGCTCCGGGCGGAAGTGGTCGTGCCGCTGAAGCCCTTCGACGGCCGCCAACATCTGAAGATACTCCCGGCCGCGGTGAGCCCGGCCCCCGCCGGGGCCAGGCCCGCCTTCGACAGCGCTGCCGGTCTGGCCGAGACGACCGAGAAGAGCGGCCGCAAGCTCTATCGCGTGACCTTCGACCTGACCGGCCTGGACGGCGCGATGCTGGAGAGCGTGGGCATCGCCGTCTACTGGACGTACGGCGGGTCGAGACAGTACTGGATGTTCGGCCGGGGCAACGTCAGCGCGTGGGCCGAGAGCACGCAGCAGGCCGCGCGGGCGAGGGTCCGCAAGGCGCTCCAGCCGTGGATCGACGCAAACGCCGGCCGGTTCCCCACCGACGTCGTCTTGGCCGCGCGATACGGCGACGAATGCTTCCACGTCACCGGCCACCTGAACGGCCCGGCGTGCAGTTACCCGCTGTGGGACTACAGCGCCCCGGCGATCGAGGCGTTCCGCCGCCGCGCCGGGAAGGTCGAGTACCCGCGGACGTGGGGCTTTCCGGAGGTGTACGGCCGGGACTCCTACGCGTGGTGGCTGTATACGCTGCACGAAGGATGCGCCCGGCTGTGCGGCATCGTGCGCGACGAGATCGCCCGGGTCGCGGCGGGACTGATGCTCTTCCGCAATACCACTCGTATGGGCGTCTTCCACCTGTCCAACGATCACGACGGCAGCGGCCAGGAGCTGCTCGCGCGGAACCTGGACATAGTGCACCTGGACCCCTACCCCGTGGGCGCAGGCGGCTACAGCGCGTGCGTCCCGCGCGACATGAGCTACTGCGCGGGCCTGGCCAGGAGGTACGGCCGCCCGCTTGTGCCCTGGATGCAGGCGCACACGTACGGCGGCCCCGGCGGGCTCCAGCACGTCTCGGCCAAGGACGTGGATCGGATGGCCGGCGAGCAGTGGGCCCAGGGCGTCGATGCCATCATGTGGTTGGGATGGGGTCGCGGCTTCACGTTCCCCCAGACTCGGCCCGAGAGCTGGAAGCGGGCCATCGGTCTCCACAAGCGTCTCGCCGCCTCGCGGCCGCCCAAGCCGAAGGTCGAACTGGCGGTGGTTCGCTCCTACGGCGCCCGGGCGCTGCTGAGCCGCTGCGACGGGAAGGTCCGCAACCCCGCCGATTGGCTCGGCCAGCAGTTCCTGGAGCTGTGGGCGGTGAAGCTCTCTCGGCCGTACGACGTCTTTGAGGTGCCCCCGAAGCTCTCGCCCGCCGAGAAGCGCAAGCTCGACGCCGCGCTGAAGCGCTACCGGTTCGTCGTCTCCACCGAGCCGCGGGAGGGCGCCTGGGTGATCGGCGCCGGAACCGAGGCAACGGCCATGGACACGAAGGACGCCGCGAGGCTCCGCCGCGACTTCGAGGCCGAACTGAGGAATCGCGGCTGGGTCAAGCCGTCAAGCGGGGGCTCACGAGGCAAATGACCGCCCCGGTTGAAAACCGACGGAGAGGCCTGCTGGAGTGGCTGTGCCTCTCGGGGCTGATCACGCTGGGCTTCCTCGGCGTGCCATACTGGGCGTGGCGGCTGATCCACCGGGCCGTGCCTCGCTTCATGCAAACGCACGACTGGTGGAATTGGCAGTACTACGTGCTGTCTCTGGCCTTCGCGCTGCTGCTGACGGCGGGCTCGTGGAGGCGAAGCGGCCTGCGGCTTGGGAACATCCGCCCGCATTGGTGGAAGGTGCTGATCGTCTGCGGCCTGCCGATCGTGATCACCGCGGTGGTGTACCCGCTTTTGCCCGAGCGGCCGTTCGCCAGAGAGCACATGGGCATCTGGCTGATCTCGCCGCTGGCGCAGGACCTGGTCTTCGCGGGCTACATTTACGGCCGGCTCGAGCCGCTGCTGCCGGGCTACGTTCACCGGCGGGTCCCCATCCGCTGGGCAATAGTGGTTACGGCCGCCTTCTTCGCCGCACATCACCTGGCGAACCTTCAGGCCTGGTCGGTCGGATTCGTCGCCTTCCAGTTGTGCTACACGTTCTTCGGCTGCGCGATCATCGGCCTGTCGCGCCAATGGACGGGGAGCATCCTCTACATCACGCTCAGCCACATGGCCGTGAACTGCATCGCCTGGGCGGTGAGATGACGATTCAGCCACCATGACATTGGGGAGACACAGATGGACCTCGCAGATAGACGTGCCTCTCGAACGGCTGCCCTCTTGGGAATGCTGGCGGTGGGTCTGCTGGCCGGCCCGACTCGCGGCCTGTGTGCCGACGGCGTGGCTGCCTTTGAGGCCTGCCTTGCCGCCGACCGGAAGCTGCGGCGGACGAAGTACCCGCTGACGGTCAAGCTGATCGAATGCCGGGGCGCCGGCGGCGAGGCCGTCCCCGTGACACTCTCCGTCGGCTGCGGCGAGGGCGACTGGCCGGTCGGCAGGCTCTGCCCGGTGCTCGGCGGCAAGCCCATGCCGGCGCAGGTGGACGTGCTGGCGACCTGGCCGGCCGACGGGTCGATCAAACACGCCCTGGTCTCGCTGATCGCGGCGAAGCTCACCGCCAGGGGGTCGATGACGATAGAGTTCACCAAGGTCGCCCCGCCGCTGCCGCCGAAGTTCCGCCCGGCGATAGAGCTGGAGGACTTCGCGGTCCGCTGTGAGCTCGACACGCCGGCCGGCGGGAAGCTCGCCAGCGCCGTGCCGGCCGGGAAGATGAGGCAGATCGCCGCCGTCCTCGCCGGCCGGGCCGAGGCCGGCGGGCTCGCACCCAGGCTGGCAGGGCCCGTGTGCTACGAGTTCGAGCTCCACGACGTGCCCAAGAGAGATGGCAAGGTGGACGCCGACATCGACGTGTTTTATCGCCTGCGGTTCTACAGCCACCTGGCGGGCGTTCGCATCGCGTACGTCGTCGAGAACACGCGTTTGCCGGCCAAGCCGCTGCCGAAGGAGATCGTCCTTCGCGACCGCGACTTCACGGCCTTGCGCTTCCAGGCGGGGCCGACCGGCGACGTAACGACGCTCGCGGAGCACGGCCCGGTCACGCACTGGTGGGGCACGCGCTACCGCGTGCTGCGGTGGTACGGCGCCCGCCCGCCGCTGCTGCTGGCCAAGGAATCGCTTGGCTACCTGGTCTATTCGCAGTTCTTCCCCAAGATCGCCGCCGTGGACGAGCCGATGGACCCCGGAATCGCCGCGGGGCTCGCCAAGTCGGCCAAGGTGGACCCGCTGAACTGGCCGGACGGGCGGATCCTCCAGACCGGCCCGGTCTACCGGTACATGCCCGGCACGGGCGGGCGGCCGGACATCGGGCCCTATGCACTCTGGCATCGCCAGGCCCTGGCGAGCGAATCGATGGGGCTGCGCGTCAAGGCCCGAAGCGGCGACGGTAACGGGCTGGGCAGCTTCCCCGTCCACTTCCGCGACCCGGCCACGCGGCGGATCGGCCTGCCGCACACGGATCCCACCTGGCCGCGGATCTGGTACGGCTTCCGCAACGGCCGCGCCCTGCGGCTGATCCGCGGCAGGGCCGAGTGCCGCAACAAGCCCGACTTCGCCCATCACCCCAGCGCGGGGTATTACTCGTACCTGGCCACGGGCGAGAGCTTCTTCCGCGAGGAGATGCTCTTCTGGGGCATTCGCTTCGCCCGCTGGTGGCCGTTCAAGGGCATCACGAGAATGGGCCAGATCCGCGGCGACGCCTGGACGCTCCGCTCGGCCGCCGACGCCCACTTCCTCCTGCCGGACGGCCACCCGCGAAAGGCCTACCTCGCCGACCGGCTGAAGGCGAGCTTCGATGCGTTCAAGGCCGCCGGCCCGGACGCCGGGCGGTTCCACGTGTTCTACGACGGCCAGCGGCACTGTTCCGGGCGGATGAGCTGGCCCTGCTCGCCGGCCACGAGCACCTGGCAGTACACCTGGCTGCTCTGGTCGCTGGACAACGCGGCCCGCAAGGGCTGGGCCGAGCCGGCCGCGGGGCTGCGAGACTGGGGCGCGAAGTTCCTCACGGGGCTGTATCTCTCGAAGGACACGTTCACCGCGCCGAACGGCAAGACCTATCGCGCCCAGCCCGCCCACGCGATGAGCTACCAGTTCCCGCTGGCCGTCGAGACCGTCGAATGGGACGAGAACGGTCGCGAGAAGTCCACCAACCGCCGGCCGCTGAGGAACTTCGCCGAGATGTACTACTACCTGATGGTCAACGCCGCCCACCAGTACAGCCGGGGGAAGATGAAGCCTTGGCTGGCGAAGCTGCCGAAGCGCAAGATGCGGCCGGAGGACTGGCCGCTTCCCGCCGACGTCGAGGCGAAGTTCCTCGCCGAGAAGGTCGGCCGCTGGCACGACTACGGCAACGAGGCCAGCGCGGCGGCCCTGGCGCGGGCAGGGCTCAGCGGCGCCGAGGAGATGTACCGCTTCGTCCGGGCCGCGATGGACAGCTACGAGAAGGCCCGGTGGCGACACCCGCGGAACCGGGCCGTCGAGTTCGTGAAGTAGCCCGGCGCCTTTTTGCTTTTCTCCGCCGGGTACGGACGTTACACTTCTGCCGTTGTCGTCGCGAAGCCCCGATCAACCGCCGCTTCAGAAGGAAAGGAACTGACATGACCCCCAAGAGCCTCCGTGGATTGTCCATCGTGCTGCTTGTCTCTGGCGCCGTCCTCCTGGGCGGGTGCCAGCAGTACAGGCCCAAGCTGGCGTTCTCCCTGCCGGACACGTGCAACACGCCCGACGGCATGACGCTCTGCGAGAAGACGAACGTCATGTACCTCTCCTGCCCGAACTTCTGCGAGAACATCCTCTACCCCGGGCTGATCATGAAGATCACTCCGGACAACAAGATCGAGAAGTTCTGCGACCTGCCCATGCACGCGGACACCAACCGGTGCGGCCCGATGGGCCTCGACATCGGGCCGGACGGGCACCTCTACGTCGCCGACAACCAGTACTTCTACAACCCGAAGCGCAAGAGCCGCCTGCTGCGGATCAAGATCAAGGACGGCGAGTTCGACGGTGCGGAGGTGGCCGCCGACGGCTTCAGCCTCGCCAACGCGGCGATCTGGCGCGGCAACGCCGTCTACGTCAGCGATACGTCCTCCGAGGTGGAGGGCCAGAGCCACATCTACCGGCTGACGCTCGAGGAGATGAACAAGGGCGTCGTTCACCTCAAGCCGGGCGCGAAGGACCCGCACATCTGCTGCACGTTGAATACGATCAAGCGCGGCCGGGGCGACATGGCCGGCGCCGACGGGCTGACCTTCGACGGCGAGGGCAACCTGTACTGCGGCAACTTCGGCGACGGGCGGGTCTTCAAGATCAAGATCGACCAGAACGGCAAGGGCACGCCCGAGCTGCTCATCGACGACCCGAAGCTGCTGCCCAGCGCCGACGGGATGTTCTGGAACGCCGACGACAACACGATCTACATTACGGATTCGGCCTCCAACGCGGTGCGGGCCTTCACGCCCGAGGGCAAGGTCTGGACCATCTGGGAGAACGGCGACACGACCGGCGCCGACGGCCTGCTCGACCAGCCCTGCGAGGTCATCGTCCGCGGCAACGAGATGTTCGTCGTCTGCTTCGACATGACCTTCCCCGGGCTGAGGAACTCCGCCTACGACAAGGACCACACCATCTCGGTGATCAAGCTCAAGTAAGCCCGTTGATCCGTTGACTCGTCAGCTCGTCAACTGGTTGCCTGGAATGATAAGGATACCGTACGCGTTGCGGCTTCCGGTCGTGCCGTCCCGGCGGAGCTCTTGACGAATCCACGAGTCAACGGATCCACGAGTCGACGGAAGAATGGACCTGCATCTGAAGGATAAGGTGGCCCTAGTCACCGGCGCCTCGAGCGGGCTGGGCAAGGCGATAGCCTTCGCCCTGGCGGCCGAGGGGGCAAAGGTGGCCGTCAACTACTACCGCTGCGCCGAGAAGGGAATCGACCTCGTTGACGAAGCCGACGCCGTCGTGCGGCACATCGCCGACACGCACGGCACCGAGGCCGTCGCCGTGCCCGTCGACCTGGCCTGCGAGGACGACATCCACGAGATGCTCCGCCTCGTCGAGCAGCGGTTCGGCCAGGTTGACATCCTCGTCAACAACGCCGCCGCCCTGGGCTCCGGGCCGATCACCGGCTACACGCAGGAGGAGTGGAACCACATCTTCCAGGTGAACGTGACCGGCGCTTTTCTCCTCTCCCGCGAGCTCGTCCGGCGCCTGCTGGACGACGGGCGGCCGGGCCGGATCGTCAACATCGTCTCCCAGGCGGCCTTCCTCGGCTCGACCAGCGGGCACCTGCCCTACGATTGCAGCAAGGGCGCGATGGTCTCCTTCACCCGCGCGCTGGCGCGGGAGGTGGCGCCCAGGGGCATCCACGTCAACGCCGTGGCCCCGGGCATGATACGGACGGAGATGGTCGCCAGGCGCCTGGCCGCCGACGAGGAGAAGTACGTCGCCCGCATCCCGCTGCACCGGATCGCCACGCCGGAGGAGATCGCCTCCGTGGTGGTCTTTCTGGCTTCCGACGCCGCCGGATACATGACGGGAACGACTCTCGACGTCACCGGCGGAATGATGATGCGATAGCGCCGCCGTGTGTCGGCGGCAGGATGGGCTGTGCGAAGCTTGCCCGCGAGGGACGTGGGCAGGTCGTTCGGGCAAGGCTTGATTTGATGGAGTCATCCCATGACTGAGATCGCAGCAAGTCCCGGCACCGGCATCCCCATGAACGTCCGGATCCGGCTGAGTGCCATGATGTTCCTTCAATACATGCTGGTGGCGGTGTGGTTCGTGCCGCTGTCGGCCTACCTCGCCAGGCTGGAGATGACGGGCACGCAGATGGCCCTGATCCTCAGCTCCATGGCCATCGGGTGCCTCGGCTCCCCGCTGATCGGCATGTTCGCCGACCGGCACTTCTCCTCCGAGCGGGTCCTGGCCGTGTTGAACCTGGCCACCGGCGTGCTGCTGTTCCTCTCCGGGCGGGTGACCAGCCCGGGGGCCGTCTTCACCTTCCTCCTGTTGGCGCTCCTCGCCTACATGCCCACCTGGGGGCTGACCAGCGCTATCGCAATGTCCCATAGCCCCTCGGAGAAGTTTCCCCAGATCCGCGTGTTTGGATCTATCGGGTGGGTGGCGGCGGCGGCGTTCAGCCTGATCGCCGGGTGGCTGTTCGTCGACACCAGCGGTCCGGAGCCCATCCCCCTGAAGATCGACGGGACGAACATCCCGCACTACTGCGGGGCGGCCGTGGCGCTGGTGGCCGCCATCCATGCCCTGTTCCTGCCCCACACCCCCCCGCCGGCCAAGGGCCAGAAGGCGTCCATCGCCGACGCGCTCGGTCTGCGCTCCCTGGGGCTGATGAAGGACCGCTACTTCGCCGTGCTGATCCTCGGCACGCTGCTCGGGACGATTCCCTTCGCCGCCCACTGGTCGTACGGCTCGGCCTTCCTCCAGGACCAGGGCTTCAAGTACCTCACTGCCACCATGAACATGGGCCAGTTTGTGGAGATGTTCCTGATGCTGCTGGTGCCCGTGTCCATCGCGTTACTGGGGCTGAAGCGGACGATCCTGATCGGCCTGGCCGCCCAGTTGCTGCGGTACGCGGCCTACCTGGTGGGTGACATCGCCGACTTCGCGCCGCTGTATTTCCTGGCCATCCTCGTCCACGGCATCATCTTCGGCTTCTTCTACGTCGGGGGGCAGATATACATCGACCGCAAGGCCCCCAAGGAGATGAGGGCCCAGGCCCAGGGGCTGATCTTCCTGGTCTCCTTCGGCGTCGGGCTGCTCGTGGGCAATTTCGTCAACGGCGCCCTGCTCCAGATCGCCACCGAGGACGGGGGCAAGAACTATTACGCCATGTGGCTGGTCAGCACCATCGCCTCCGCGGTTGTACTCGTGCTCTTCTTCCTGCTGTTCCGCGACCCGGTGGCCGCGAAGGGCGCCGAGAAAGCCGCCGAGGCAGGCGGGGAGGCTATGTAGCAAGCCGCTGATTGCTGCCGGGCCCCGAGGGACTCGGCGCGACGATCTTGAGCAGCCCGGCCGGCGGACGCGGTGCGGCCGGGCTGTGCTCGCAGTGTTCACTGCCATGAAGGAGATTCCCATGGCCAAGTACCTGCTTGGAACGGATAACGGCTGCACCGTCGCCAAGGCGGCGCTGTTCACGCTGGCCGGCGAGGAGCTCGCGGTGGCCTCGCGGAAGATCGAGACGATCACGCCGCAGCTCGGCTACGTCGAGATGGACATGCTCAGCAGTTGGCAGGCGACGGTCGAGAGCATCCGCGAGGTGCTCTCGCAGGCGAAGATCGACGCGAAGGACATCGCGTGCATCGCCTCGGCCGGGCACGGGAACGGGCTGTACCTCGTGGACAAGGACGGCAGGCCCGTCTACAACGCCATCAGCTCCACCGACGCCCGCGCCCGCAAGTACGCCGATCAGTGGATCGCCGACGGCGTGGACAAGGCGATCCGCCCGAAGACGATGCAGGCCGTCTGGGCGGCCCAGCCCAACGCGCTGCTGGCCTGGCTGCGGGACAACGAGCCCGAGGTGATGAAGCAGGCCGGCTGGGTCCTTATGTGCAAGGACTACATCCGCTTCCGCCTGACCGGCCGGATCGCCGCCGAGCTGACCGACTTCTCCGGCACGAGCCTCATCAACGTCGGCACGGCCGACTACGACGACGAGGTGCTCGAGGCCTTCGGCATCGGCGAGATGCGCGGCCTGCTGCCCCCGCTGGTCCGCTCGGCCGACATCTGCGGAGAGGTGACTTCCGACGCGGCGGCGGAGACCGGACTCGCCGCCGGCACCCCCGTCGCCGGCGGCATGTTCGACATCGACGCCTGCGGGCTCTCGACCGGGCTGACCGACGAGGGGCCCCTCTGCATGATCGCCGGCACGTGGGGCAACAACCAGTACATCTCCAGGACTCCCGTCGTGGATGAGGACGTCTTCATGACGAGCTGCTACGCCATCCCCGACTACTACCTCATGCTCGAGGGCAGCGCCACCTCCGCGAGCAACCTCGAATGGTTCGTGACGGAGTTCCTCGCCGCCGAGCGCGAGGCAGCCGAACGGAAGGGCGGAAACGTCTTCGACCTCGTCAACGACCTGGTGGCCGCCACGACGCCCGAGGAGACGGCCATAGTCTTCCTGCCTTTCCTGTACGGCTCGAACGTCAACCCCGACGCGAAGTGCTCCTTCGTCGGCCTGAACAACTATCACGGCCGCGGGCACGTCCTGCGGGCGATCTACGAGGGTGTGATCTTCGGCCACCGCTTCCACGTGGACCGGCTGCTGAAGTTCCGCTCGATGCCCGAGCGGATCCGTTTCACGGGCGGCGCGGCCCGGAGCAAGGTATGGGTGCAGATCTTCGCCGACTGCTTCGGCGTGCCCGTGGACATACCCGAGGGCACCGAGCTGGGCGCGCTGGGCGCCGCGATCCTCGCCGCCGTCGCGTCCGGTTGTTACGACAGCTTCCAGGCCGCCGTCGGCGCCATGGTCAAGTTCACGAGGACCCAGGAGCCGGATGCGTCCAAAAAGGACCTCTACGACGCCAAGTACGCCCGGTACAACAAGGTCATCGAGGCGTTGGACGCGGTGTGGAGGGAACTCGCATAGCGCCAGGACGCGACCTCTTCGCCCCAGACTGAAACCCACGGGTCGCGACCCGTGGGCTTTGTTCATTATAAGTCCAAATAAAAACGATCTTTACGGCTTGAGCACCACACGCAGCGCCTCGCCGGTGGTCATCAGCTCGAAGGCCTCGTGCACGTCCTCCAGCGGCAGGACGTGGCTGGCGAGCTTCTCGGCGGGGACCTTGCCCGAGGCCAGCAGTTCGACGGCCGTCTTGACGTGCCCCGGCGTGGAGTCGCTCGTGCCGACGAGCCGCAGCTCGCCGTAGTGAAGCGGACGGCTGTCGATCGTGATGGCGCTGCCGCCCTTCGGCAGGGACGCGAAGAGGCAGACGGTGCCGCGCTTTCGGACCAGTTCGACGGCCATCTCCTGCGGCTCGGCCGCGGGGGCGGCTACGATGGCCACGTCGGCACCGAGGCCGTCCGTGGCATCCAGGACGACCCGCTTGAGGTCCTGCTCGGCCGGGTTGACAAGCAGGTCCACGTCGAACTGCTCGGCGAGCCGGAGCCTCTTTTCGCTGATCTCCGATAGGATGATCCTGCCGGCCCCCATTGCTCGGGCGACGCAGGCGTTCATGAGCCCCATCGGCCCGGCCCCGAGGACCACGACGGTCTCGCCCCCCTCGATGTTACAGTTGCCCAGGGAGTTGACCGCGCAACTGACCGGCTCGGACAGGGCGGCGTGCTCGGCCTTCACGCCGGTCGGCACCTTGATCACGTGGCCGTTGGCGATCGCGCGATTGGGGATGACGACGTACTCGGCCATGCCCCCGGGATAGGAGAATCCCATCGGGGCGAGGTTCAGGCAGATGTTCCGCCAGCCCCGTCGGCAGTAGAAGCACTGGCCGCAGGAGACGGTCGTGGCCATGACGATCCGCTCGCCGACGGCGAAGCCGGTCACGGCGGCGCCGATCTCCTCGATCAGGCCGGTGAACTCGTGCCCCATCGTCTGCGGCGGCTTGATGCGGGGGTTGCCGACCTGGAAGCTCTTGAGGTCCGAGCCGCAGACGGCACAGGCATCCACCTTCGCCAGAAGCTCGCCTTTGCCGCAGGCCGGCACGGGCACCTGCTCGACGCGGACATCGCGGGGTGCATAGTACACCACCGCCTTCATCGTCTCCGCCATGACGCTCCCGATCAGTAATCGCCGCCCTCATCGGCGGGGGCCTCCTCGCAGATGACCTTCGTCCCGCCGGCCGCCCCGAGGCGCTTGCAGCCCTGCTCGAGGTAGCCGACGGCCGTCTCGTAGCTCCGCACGCCGCCGGAGGCCTTCACGCCCATGCAATCCCCGACCGTCTTCACCATGACGTCGATGGCCTCGGGCGTGGCCGGGCCGTCGCCGAAACCGGTCGAGGTCTTGACGAAGTCCGCCCCGGCGTCGCGGGCGATCTCGCACGCCTTGGCGATCTGCTCCGCCGAGAGATAGCACGTCTCGAGGATGACCTTGACGAGGACGCCGCCGGCCGCCTTCGCCTCGGCCACCACGCCGGCGATGTCCTTCTTCACAAGCTCATGGTCGCCGCTCAGGAACTTGCCGACGTTCATGACCATGTCGAGCTCCTTGGCGCCGTCCTCGATGGCGAGCCTGGCCTCCAGGGCCTTGGTCTCGCTGCGGTGGGCGCCGTGGGGGAAGCCGATCACGGCGGAGGGCGGTATGCCGGAGCCGGCCAGCTCCTTGGCCGCCAGGGCCACGTCGCCGGGGCGGACGCACACCGTGGCTACGCCGTACTTCCTGCCCAGCGCGCACGCCTCGCGGATATCGTCGTCGGTCATCTGCGGCTTCAGCGCCGCGTGGTCGATCGTCCCGGCTACCTGCTCTCGGGTCCACATTGCCGCGTTCTCCAAGTAGGCTGGGCAGCTTTGCCCGCCGTGTTTCTAATGCATTTCCCGCCCGCCGGTGATGTTGATGGCCTGGCCGGTCATGTAGTCGGCGGCCCTGGAGGCCAGGAACACCGTGACGGCCACCACGTCCTCGACTTCCGCGAGCCGGCCCATCGGCACCTTGGCGGTGAACTTCTTGACGACCTCGTCCATGGGCAGGTGCATGGTCTTGACGTAGTCGGCCGAGACGTTCCTCCACACGCCCGTGTCGGCCGTGATGCCGGGGCAGACACAGTTGACGTTGATCCCCTCGCCGACCAGCTCGTACGCCAATGCCTGGGTCAGGCCGATGATCGCGGCCTTGGCGGCCGAATAGGCGCTCATCAGGGCCGAGCCCGTCTTGCCCGACTTCGACGAGAAGTTGACGATCTTCCCGCCGCCGCCGGCCTTCATGATCGGCACGACTTCCCTGATGAACAGGAACGTGCCCTTGCAGTTGACGGCGAAGACCTGGTCCCAGTTCTCCTCGGTGAGCTCCTCAACCTTGGCGCCCTTGCCGACCGTGCCGGCGACGTTGACGAGGACGTCGATCCGCCCGCCGAAGGCCTCGACGGCCGCCGCAACAATCTTCCTGACATCTTCGGCGACCGTCACGTCACCCGCCAGGCCCTTGCACCGGGCCGGCGCCGAGGCCAGCTCCTCGCACACCTTGTCCACCTCGCCCTGCCGGAGGTCGGTAATGAAGACGCTTGCGCCCTGCTCGCAGAATCGCCTGGCGATGCCTTTGCCGATGGACCCGGCCGCCCCCGTCACCAAGGCAACCTTGTTCTCGAATTCCACGGAATCCTCCTTGCAGCTAGACGTTTCATTCCAGTTCGCACACGGCAAGGGAAGATGGTAATGCCTGCGGGGCCCCGGCTCAAGGGCCCTTTCATCGCCGCCAAGCCCAGCCGTCGCAGCGGCTGGGGGCACGTCAACTTCGCCGGCCTGTTCGCCCCCGAACCGAAGCGCGCCCGGTGATGCGCGGGCGGCGTCGGGCGTGGTCATGTCCGGCACGAAGCCGATTCGCAGATACGTCCGGATGGCCGGGATCCGCGGCGTCCGCGTCGCCAGCATCGCCCGGCTGATAGCGCCACACCGCACAGCCCCCCGGAAGCGGATACCTTCAGGCCCGGTCCTCCTCCCGCCGGCGGCACGGCGCAGCGCCGCCGCGCGAGAGGCGGTCACTTCTTCTCTCGGGCCGCGTAGAGGATGATGTTCCTGGCGATCTCGTAGGCCGAGTCGGGCATGTAGCCGTCGCAGTCGATGGGCGAACAGCCGATCAGGCCGACCGTCACGTCCTCGCGGCTGAAGACCACGCCGATCCGGTCGCCCCTTAAGACGGCCTTGAGCCTGGGCTCGTTTGTGGCCAGGCGCCGGCGGGCCGTCCTCTGGTAGTGGACGCGGCTGAGCTCGTATCCTCTCAGCCGGTACAGCTTCGCCCAGCTCGCCAGCGTCCGCACGCTGCGCCGGCCGAACAGCTCATTCAAAAGCACCTCCACCGATTCGGCGAACTTCCTGCCCGCCCCGGAGACCCCGCCGGTTGCGTCCACGACCAGCAGGCCGCCGCCGTTGACGAAGTCCCGCAGGGCCGCCTTCTCCTTCTCGGAGACCTTCAGCTCCGACGTGCCGGTCAAGGTCGCGACGGCCGCGCCGGATGACTTGAGGTCGCCGATCGCCATGGGACCGGCCACGTCCAGGTTCACCTTGCAGTCGGGCGCGAGCCTGCGGGCCAGACGCTCCCACGCCAGCGGCTCGGGGTCGTAGTTGCCGTCGTATTTCAGGCGGACGAGCTTGACGGTCGGCCCCTTGGCCTTCGGGGGCTCTTTGGGCCAGCGGCTCACGCCGCGGGCCCGGAGCTGCTTGCCGGTCACGTACAGGGCGACACCGGCGGCGGCGTCGAACGACGGTTTCCCGCCGATCCGCCGATTGAGCTGCCAGTCCAGGGGGATGTCCATATCGGTGTGGATGACGAACGGCCGGCCGCCGTTGTGGACCATGTGGAACTTCAGGTTCCGCGGCGCGTTGCCCTGGAGCGTATACAGGGCGTGGGTGCGCGGCACTTCCTTGAGCTCGTGTCCCGGGAAGAGCTTCTTGCAGACCTCGCGGATCCCGCTGCGAAAACCAGCGCCGCCGCATTCGGTGATGCTGAAGATGGTTCCCCCCTGCCAGACATAGTGGCGGAGGCGCTGGAGCTGCTCGTCGGAGAACTTCGGCGCCTCCGAGCCGGTAATCACCAGGATCGGCGCGTCGTGCCACTGAGAGACGGGAGCGTTGAGGTTGATGATCTGCCAGTAGACCTCCTGTTCGAAGGCGGTGCGCCCCCATCGGCAGAAGTTGGCCAGCGCCCGGGGGCGGTTGTTCCAGTCGCCGTCGTACTCGAGGCGATTGAAGAGGACGGCCTTCCGCCCTCGGGCCAGGAACAGCAGCGCATAGGCGGTGGCCACCTCCTTGCCGTACTTGCCCTCCCAGGCCCCGTCGCCGCCCTGCCGCTCCAGCAGCCACTTCGCGCCGATCTTGTACCAGTCGGCCTTGCCGAAGTACTTGTAGCCGCTGGCCAGTCCGACGCGCTCGATCCCGAAGAGGTAGTAATACGCGTCACCGTGCCCGCCGTGGCAGAGACCGTCGATGCTCAACGTCGCGACGAAGTTCTTGTCGAACCAGTGCAGGGCCCTGCGCAGCGAGAGGATCTCATCCGTCCGCTGGCACCGGGTGAACTTGCCCGATAGCGCGGCGTCGACGCAGACGAACACCGTGGCCAGGCCGGCCGCAGTCATCGTGCCCGTCGAGCTCTTGTCGCCGCTGCGGTACTTCCAGCCGCCGTCGCGCTCCTGCCGCTGGAGCCAGTACTTCATGACGGCCGACCAGTAGGCCCTGGGCACCTCGCCCCGCAACTGATATGCCGCCCAGACGCCCAGCACGCCGTACTGGCCGTTGGAGGGGTCGTGATCGTTCAGGGGCCCCCGCCCGTACGCGTCGCCGAGCCGATAGCCGTAGCTGCCGGCCGGCTTGGGCCCCCTGGCGGCCGCCTTGATCAGCAGCAGCGCGTCCTGGAAGAGCAGACGCTTGTACTTGACGTTCTGCTTGGTCGCCTCCATCCACGCCTGCGTGCGCAGCGAGACGGCGTAGTTCCAGTACGTCTCCTGCTCCTGGAGCCACTTCAGCGTCTTGGCCATCCGGGGATCGCTCACCCTCGTCCCGCTGGCCAGCAGCGCGTAGGCCATCAGGCTCGTGGCGCCGATCTGGCGGTCCTTGTCCAGGATCTGGAGCCCCCGCTGGCGTCGGGCCAACTGCCGTCGCGGTTCTGCTTCCTCCAGAGGTAGGCCCCGCCCTTATCGATGGCTTTCCCGACCGCCTTGTCGGAGAAGGTCACCTGTCCCGCCGCCGCCGAAGAGCCCGCCAAAACGACCAGACCCACAAACACAAGCACTGAGTTGAGTCTCACAACGTCCTCTCTGGAACGCGGGCTGTTATCTCCTCTCAACCGCCGCGCTGGGAATCGCCCACGCGCCCTTCTGCCCGGCACCCGGCGAATCACTCATTTTATCACGTCTTCGGCGCCGCCAGGAGCACCTTCCGGTCGAAAAAGGCGGTCAGTCGCCTTTCTCAAGCCAGTCGAGGCGAAAGCTTGCGAAGACGATAGTCTCATACGGGTGCCTTGCGCCTGCCTCATATAGACACCCGACGTCGCCGTTGGGGAGGCGTGTCAGGCACGAATAGGCCGCCGGGCCGGCGTGCAGCAGCCTCGAGACCGGCCAGGTCTTGCCCTCGTCGTAGCTCACGCGGACGGTCATCCTCGTCCGCCCGCGGGTGACGGCGGGGTTGGAGAACAGCAGCCGGTTCTTACTGCCGCCGGCGTCGAGGGCGCTGTATCGCAGGAAGCTCGCCTGGCAGACGGATTCCGGCAGGTCGGCGGCGTGGCGGATCTTCGACCACGTCTCGCCGCCGTCGCTGCTGGTCGCGACGGCCCGGCAGCCCTTGCCGCTGTAGCTCCGCATGTTCATCATCAGCGTGCCGTCGGTCAACTCGACGACCTGGCACTCGTTGCAGGCGGGGCGAATCTCCCGGGAGAGCTTCCACGTCTTGCCGCCGTCATCGCTGAAGACGGCGTGAGAGGCGTACTTGTGGTCCGGGTGTTTCAGCGAGGAGTTGTCGCAGGGGATCACCAGGCGCCCCTTGCGGGCGCCTCTGCGAAGCTGGATGCCCACTCCCGGACCCGTGGCGTACCAGCCCCACTCCGGCCGTTTGACGACCCGCGTGATGTCCTCCGGCCTGGACCACGTCCTCCCGTCGTCTTTCGAGCGGTAGACGAACACGCGGCGCGTGTCCTTGCTCCTGCCGGCGATGATCCTGCTCTCGCGGTCGGACCCCAGGTTCCAGGTGTTGAGCATCCAGATCGTTCCGGTTTCCTGATCCACGACGGGGCACGGGTTGCCGCACGTGTTGCCGCTATCGTCCCAGATGACCTGCCGGGCGGACCAGGTCTTCCCGCCGTCGGTGGACCGCTTCATCAGCAGGTCGATGTTGCCCGCGTCGCCCCGGCCGCTCTTGCGGCCCTCGCAGAACGCCAGCAGCGTGCCCTTCTGCGTAACGATGACCGAGGGGATGCGATAGGTGTGATAGCCGTCCTTGCCGCTGACGAAGACGTTGACCTTCTGCGGCCCGCCGGCCTCCGCAGCCGACACGACGGCCGCCCCGCACATCAGTGCGGCGGCACCCGCAACGATGAGAGATGGTAGATTCATGGCAGCTCCTTCGATGAACCGGCGCTTCTGCCGAGTGTCTTGAGCGTCAGCCCGTCGAGCGGCCTGACCTTTTCCGGGACTACCAGGCTCGCCAGGTAGCCGATTACGACGCACGCGGCCATCCCGACCAGGCCGTACAGAAGGAACGACGCTTTCGTGTATCGCTGCACGAGGAACGGCGCGGCCCCGCTGAGGAGCAGCCCGATGACCGCGCCGCGCCCGTTGGCGCGCCGCGTGAAGATGCCCAGCAGGAACAGCCCGCCCAGGCCGCCCGAGAACAGCCCGAGCACCTTGGCGAACTCGTCCCACAGCGACTTGATGTCCCACCCGGTCATCATTAGCGCGAACGTCATGCCCGCCGCCCCGACCACGACGGTCACGACGCGGGCGAGCCTCAGGCACGCCCGGTCGGGCGCGCCGGGCTTGAAGCGGCGGTAGAAGTCGGTCGTGACGGCCGTGGCCACGGAGTTCATGCTGCTGTCCAGACTGCTCATGGCCGCCGCAAAGACGCCCGCGATCAGCACGCCCGATACGCCGGCCGGGAGCTGCGTTACGATGTACCACGGGAAGATCGCGTCGGCGTCGTCCAGCGTCGCCTTGAGCAGGTGCGGGTGGGCCTTGAAAAACGCGTACAGGGCCGTGCCCATGCCGAAGAACAGTACCGACGCGGGAATGCACAGAATGCCGTTGGTCCAGATACTCCGCGCGGCGGCCGGCTCGTCCTTCGTCGTAAGGTACCGCTGGATCACCGCCTGGTCGCTGCCGTAGCTGATGAAACTGGCGGCGAGACCCCCGAGGACCACCACCCAGAAGGTCTCGCTCGTGAAGTCGAACCGGAAGTCAAACGCCTTGAGCTTTCCGGCCCCGGCGGCGAGGTCGATCAGCCCGGCCGGGCCGCCCGGCAGGTTCAGCGCAATCAGCACCAGGCAGAACAGCGCCCCGCCCAGCAGCACGATCACCTGCAAGACGTCGGTCCAGATCACCGCCTCGATGCCGCCCAGCACCGTGTACGCGATGCTCAGTGCGCCCATGACGACGATGCAGACGCGCACGTCGATGCCCGTCACCACGGAAAGCGCGATCGACGGCAGGAACAGCACGATGCCGATCCGCCCGAACTGGAACAGCACGAACATCACGCTGCCGATCAGCCGCGCCGCCACGTTGAAGCGCTTCTCCAGGTACTCATACGCCGTGGTGACGTTCAGCCGGCGGAAGAACGGCAGGATCACCGCGATGATGAACGGCGCTACGACGAGAATGCACACGTTGCCCATGAAGCGGCGCCAGTCGGCGGCGAATGCCTTGGCGGGGATGGCCATGAAGGTGATGGCGCTGAGCTGCGTGCCGAAGATGCTCAGTCCCGCCGCCCACCAAGGCACGCGCCGCCCGGCCTTGAAGAAGTCCTCCGTGCTCCTCTCGCGCCGCGAGAAGTACACGCCCATCGCCACCAGCGACAGCAGGTACACGCCCAGGACCGAGTAGTTGACCCACCCGAACGCCCGGGCCGGCGGCCTGTCGCCCCTCCAGATCCTCGCAGAGCGGATCCCCGGGCTGATCTCCCCGCTGGGGATGACGAAGGACCCGGCCCAGCGGACCGCGATCGTCGTTACGTGGCTGCCCGTCGGCAGCTCGCCGGCCTGGACGTACGTGTCCGTGATAGTGTGATAGGCCAGCACGGAGCGGCTGAAGCCCGGGTGATCGTCGCGAATCTCATTCGCCTTGGCCGTCATGCCCTTCCGGTCGAGCTCCTCCAGCCGGTGGAAGAGCTCCCCATCGTCGCCGCCGAAGATCAGGATGTGGTTGGCGCCGGAGGGGCATCCCGCCGCGGCCATCACGCAGCGAGGCGAATCGCCGGCCGGTGCAATGTCGGCGAGCTTCTTCCACCGGCTCGTCCTGGGGTCGTAGCGATAGGCGTCCGTCAGCAGGCTGGAGTGCATTCCGGGCGCGACGTCCCGGCCACTGAACAGGTAAAGGCAGTTGGTCGTGCCGTCGCTCTGTGCGGCGACGACGGGCAGGATGCGCGCCGAGCCCGCCCAGGGCTCCAGCCCCCGCCAGCGGAACGCCCCCGGGTCGTCCTTCCTGGAGAGGTCCAGCGCCCAGAAGTTCTTCGTCGCGCGGGCGTCGGTCATCGTTTCCTGCCCGCCGGCGAGGTAGATGACGTCGTCGACCATCGCGGCGGACATGAACGCCAGCGGCCGCGGCAGCGAGGGCAGATCGCTCACGGTCAGCCGCTTGCGGTCCGGATCCCACTGAAGGCGGAACACGTCGGCGTAACACCGGTTCGCGTCGCAGCCGCCGATGCAGACCACGCCGCCGGGCGTTGAGACGGCCGCCCCGTAGGCCAGCGGGCGCGGCAGCTTGAAGCGCGGGTCGGTGACCCATTGGACCGTGCCGCTCGGCTGCTTGACCAGCACGAAGGCGTCATCCCACCAGACCTTCCTTCCGCCGCGCCACGGGAGGGCCTCGGGGAAGTTCGCCCCGCCGGCGACGATGAGGGCGCCGTTATGCGCGCCCGCGAACGGCCCGGCCAGGCCGATCTGCTTCGTCTGCCCGGGCGCGGGAGGAAGCTGAGGCAGCTCGGACCACGTCAGCGCCGGCGGCGCCTCGGCCTGCTCGCAGAAGGCGGCCGGGCAGGCCCCCGCAAGCAATGCCGCCGCAACCACGTGCCTGGCGGTCATTCGGTGTCCTTCCAGCATCTGCGTCCCGCGCGGCAGAGCTCCTTACTTGCTGCAAAACTCGAAGAAGCCGATCTTCTCCAGTTCGGCCCGAAGTGCATCCTGCTGCCCGGCCGTCAGCGGCCGAAGCGGCGGACGAACGGGCCCCACGTCCATTGAGACCATCTGCATCATGTGCTTGAACGCCACCACCCCGAGGCCCTGCCGTTGGGCGGCCCGGACCATCGCCATCGATTTGCCCTGTAGCTCCCGGGCCGTCTCCAGGTCGCCGGCGCGGAAAGCGTCGATCAGCCGGAGGTATAGCGGGGCGGCGAGATTGTAGGTGCTGCCGATGGCGCCCTCGGCCCCCAGCACCAGGGCCGACAGGAGCATCTCGTCCCGGCCGAACAGGCAGTCGAATCGCCCGCCGTCCAGCTCGCGGCACAGCGAGTAGTCCGCCAGGTCTTCGTAGGAGTACTTGACGCCCGCGAGGTTTGGGATTCTCTCGGCCCCGGCTCGAAGGAACTCCGCCATCGGGAAGTTAACGCCGACAAGAACGGGGATGTGATAGTAGTAAAACGGCAGGTCAAGTGCAGCCGCCGCTATCCGAGCGGCGAAGTCCACCAGGTCGTCGATGCCTTGGGGGCGGTGGAAGATCGACGGGATCGCGCCGATGCCCCACGCGCCGACCTCCGCGGCGTGGGAGGCCAGCGCTTGGGCGTCCCGCAGAGAAGTGTGCCCCACGTGGACGATCACGCGGAGGGCCTCGCCGGCGACGTCCACCCATCGCCGGGCCACGTCCATCCGCTCCTGCACCGTCAGCGAGAGGCCCTCGCCGGTCGTCCCGCAGATGTACGCGCCCAGCACGCCGTTTCGGGCCAGGAGCTCCGCCAGCTGGCCTATCCTGTCGAGATCGACCTCCCCGTCCGCTTCCATCGGCGTCGGGGGGGCCGCGATCAGGCCTCGCGTCTTCTCGAACATGATCGTCCGCTTCCTTTGCCAAGTCACGGCCGACTACAGCCACCCCGTCATTTTCGCAAGCCGGCGGGCGTAGTCCACGAAGTTCGGCCAGGAAATGTCCGGAGGCACGCCGTGGTCGCAGCCGGGAATGTAGCCCCCGTCCCGGACGACCGGCTCGATCCGCCTCAGCTCCTCGCGAATGACGCGACCGCCCCTGGCGATCGCCCGCTTGTCCACGCCCTGGCGAAAGGCGATCTCCCGGCCGAACAGGCCGCGGAACTCGTTGATGTCGTTGTGGGCGGCCACCTCGATCGGGTCGCAAACGTTGATGCCCGACTCGATCCAGATCGGGATCAGCTCGCCCACGTACCCGTCGGAGTCCATGTCGATGACCGGGCAGCCCGCCTCGCGCAGCAGCCGGCTCCACCGCAGCCAGCCGGGCTTGCAGAACTCCCGCACCATCGCCGGGGAGATCATCGACTTGGCCTTGTAGGCCATGTCCTCGCTGATGAAGACGCGGTCCGGCACGACGTGGGCGCAGATCCGCCCGAGCACGCCCGCGACGAAGTCGCTCCAGAACGCGGCCATCTCCGCCACGAGGCCCGGCTGGTCGATCATGAGCATGCAGAGCCCCTCGAACCCGCACCACTCGCGCATCTGCCAGAAAGGCCCGGGAAAGCCGATGCTGAGCACGTAGTCGCGGTCCGCCGCGGCCGTGCACCGCTGAGAGAAGTCGCCAGGGAAGCGCCCGGGGGCGTCGATGGCGTAGCGAGCCCTCATCCGCTCCCAGTCGTCGCGGCCGGCGACGGGGCAACTGATCCACGTGCGCGTGACGAAGTCCTTGGCCTGCCGCAGGTACGTCACGTCGTACTCGTCGGAGATGACACAGATGTTGCCCTTCCAGTCCTGGACGACGTAGTGGCCGCCGGTGTGCTCCAGGACCTTTTCCTCGAACTGGGGGATCATCCGGAAATCGGCGCCGAGGTCCACGCGCGGCTTCGTCGTCTCCGGGGCGATGCCCAGGGTCTCCAGGAGCCGTTCGTGCCAGTTGACTTCCTCGGGCAGCCCCTGGCCGCGCCACTCCCTCAGCGTGGACTCCCTCGGCCCGCCGGGCTCGAACGGTATCCTATCCGGATCGCCGAATGTCAGTGTCTCGATGTATCGCCGCCGAGGGTCCACGGAACCGCCCTCCGCGCGGCGCTTATCTCGCGCCGCCGATTTGCATCTTCTCGAACCCCCCATATACCCCCCGGCCCCAGTGGCCGGGGGCCGGCCGCGAAACAGCGCCCTATTCGCTCCCCGCCCCGAGCCGGGCCTCCTGGCGCATGGCCAGGATCAGCGTCGGCATGCCGGACAGCCACACCGCGATCCCGGCGACGTGGAAAACCTCGCGCACAAGGCGATGGTCGAAGTTCGCCGCGGCGGCGACGAGCGTGATCCCGCTGACGGTCAACAGGACACTGATCGTGGGCATCTTCCGGCGGGAGCCGCGGGCCGCCACGTATTGGCCGAACGCCAGGTGAACCGCGATCGTCATGCCCGTCATCACCAGCATCTGCAGCGCCAGGCCGAGACCCGGCAGGTTCCACGTCTTCTGCCGCCAGATCGTCACGATGAGCATCGCCACCGGCAGGCTCATCCCCGCCAGCAGTTCCCGTCCCTTTCGTCCGAGGAAGAGCCCTCCGGCGAGGATGGCGGCCGCCGGAATGCGGAGGTCGTCGATCAGGCGCGTGGGCGCGGGCGCCCGGCTGTTGTCCAGCAGCCACAGCACCCCGCCGACGCCCGAGAGCAATCCGGAGGCGGCCATCGCGGCGAACAGAGAGACGCGCCGCGGGAACTTCACCCCGCGCCAGACGGCGTAGTCGATCATCAGCAGCCCCAGCAGCGCCGAGAGGTACACGAGCGCCACGACGAGGACCCGGACTGCGAGCATCGGCGAGCTGTGCCACGAAAGCCAGCCCTGGAACGCCAGCTCGGGCACCGACACCGACCGCTCGACGACGGCGGACCCGGCGATCCATATCGCCGCCTCGGCCACCACGAAGGTGACGACGGGGCCAGGCAGGCCGCACAGACCGACGCCCACTGCGTTGGCCAGCCCGATGCCCAGCCCCACGCCGGCGCCGGCGGCGAAGGCCACCGGCGCCGCCGTCCCGCGGGAGATCAGCACCGCGGCCACCACGCCGGCCACAGCCGAGGTGACCCATACGCTCAGGTCGATCGCCCCGCACCG
>CAYRVX010000001.1:0-34856 GCA_964427875.1 uncultured Planctomycetaceae bacterium | reverse complement strand
CCACGCCGGCCACAGCCGAGGTGACCCATACGCTCAGGTCGATCGCCCCGCACCGCAGCGCCAGCAGGAAGCCCAGCGCCGGCAGCAGCAGGAACGAGGCCATGTGCCCGATGACCGTCTGAAGGAGATCCACCCGCGCGATGTCCCACGCCGGGATCAGCACGGATGCCAGGATCAGCAGCAGCGCAACCGACAGCAGGTCCCTCGACCAGGGATCTGCCGGCAGCGGCGGGCGCAGTTTGTCTTCCAACCAGAAACGCAAGCTTCCATCCAGGCGCGAAACACGCGCACCAAGGCCGGGCGTATCCTACCGGACCGGTCCGCCGGCCCGCAAGGCGGTCAGCCCGGACGAAGGCCACGGGCCGCCTCGATTCCATTCCGCGTCAGAACCGGCTGATCCACCAGCGGGGAACGGGCGTGGGGTCAGCCAGGAGCTTGTGTCCGTGCGGGAGCCGGAGGTCCCGCTCGCCAGACGCGTCGCAGCCCAGGCACAATGTGACGATCACCACCGAGGCGATGACGCAGGCGATTTGCATGGCAGGATCCTTTCGGCAGTACTATAACACGGCGCCGGGGCCGGGATGTAATCGCGAAGATGCCGAGCCGGCTTTCATTCGGGAGAGCACAATGCGAGGAAGGCGATTCGTGACGGTCTGCATGCTGCTGGCCGCAGGCCAGGTCGCTCGGGCAGGCGACGCCGCGGTGGCCGGAAAGCTCGTCGAGGAACCGCCCACGCTCAAGTGCCTCGGCGTTCGCTGGCTCATCGGCGGCGACGACAACCGCAACGCCCGCGTGCAGGTCGAGTATCGAAAGGCCGGGACGAGCCAGTGGCGACGGTGCCTGGACCTGTTCCGCGTGCACGGCGAGGGGGTCCGCAAGCCGAACCGTCCCCCGGCCGGGCAGACGATGTACGCGGGCTCCATCTTTGACCTGGATCCGGGCAGCGAGTACGAGCTGAGGCTCTCGCTGAAAGACCCCGACGGAGGCGGCGCCGAGCGGGCGCTGCGAATGAGGACGTGGTCCGAGCCGCGTCTCCCGGCCGGTGGGCGGAAGATCGACGTGCAGCCCGGCGGGCTCAAGGCTGCGCTCGCGGGCGCCAAGCCCGCAGACACGCTCGTCCTGCACAAGGGCGTCTATCGCGGCACGTTTCGCCCGAGGTCGGGCGAGCGAGGCAAGCCCGTCGCGCTCGTCGGCGCCGGCGACGGCGAGGCGGTGCTCGACGGTCAGGGGGCGAACAACGTGATTAACGCCGGCGGCCTGCACGACCTGATTCTCCAGCGCCTGACGTTCCAGAACGCCAAATGGGCCGTCGCCTGCAACGGCGCCGCGCACATCACGCTGCGCCGCTGCGTCATCCGCGACGTGGACTACGGCTTCGTCGCCCAGAGGGATTCCCACAGGCAGCGGCGGATCTTCATCGCCGACAACGTCTTTCGCGGGCGGAGCGCCTGGCCGCGAACCAAGGGCATCGAGGGCCGCAGGGCCATCCAGGTCTCGGGCACCGGCCACGTCGTCTGCCACAACCGCATCAGCCACTTCGCCGACGCGATCGACACCTTCTCCAACTACCCGTGCTCGGCCATCGACTTCTACGCCAACGAGATCTCCGAGTGCACCGACGACGGCATCGAGATGGACTACTCCGAGCACAACACGCGGTGCTTCGACAACCGGCTGACCAACGTCTTCCAGGGCATCAGCGTTCAGCCGATCCACGGCGGGCCGGTGTACGTCTTCCGGAACGCCCTCTACAACGTGGTGCAGGAGACGTTCAAGATGCACAACGCCCCGTCCGGCGGGCTGTTCTTCCACAACACGTCCGTCAAGGCCGGCATGCCCCTGGTGCTGTACACGGGCGAGCGCGTGAGCAACTTCATCATGCGGAACAACCTCTTCGTCGGCACGACGGGCAACTACGCTTACGAGTGCACGGCTCCCATGCGGAACTGCGACTTCGACTATGACGGCTTCGGCGGCCAGTGGAAGCAGTTCCTCAAGTGGAACCGCGCGCGGTACGCCACGATGGCGGCCGCGAGGGAATCGGCCGGCGTCTACCGCCACGCCGTCCGCGTGGAGACAGCCGCGCTGTTCGCAACGGGCCTCAAGCCCCCGACCGACCCGAAGCAGCAGTTCGACGCCCGGACGAACGACCTTAGCCTCAAGCCCGGCAGCAAGGCCATCGACGCCGGCGCTGTGCTGCACAACATCAACGACAACTACAAAGGCAAGGCCCCCGACCTCGGCGCCTACGAGCTGGGCCGGGACCTGCCCCACTACGGCCCGCGCCGCGAGGACCGGCCGCCGCGCAGGTGAGCGCGAAGCCGCCAGCGGACGCCCTCGATCGCGCCTCTACTCCACATTCCACGTCAGGGCCACCATCGAAAACGGCGGGAGGTCGAACTGTCTGCCGCTGGTGAAACCGGCGAGCTTCTGCTCCGTGACGGTCACCTGCGGCCAGCCGGACTCGTACTCGTTGTTGGCGGAGATCTTCTCGGCCGTCAGCAGCCAGGATCGCACCGAGCCGCCGGTGACCTTGCCCGCGAACTCGATGGCCACTTGGTGCGTCTCACGCGTATCGAGGCTGACGAGGATCAGGCCGCGGCGCCTGCCTTCGGCGAAGCCGTAGCTCCAGATGACCGGCAGGTCCTTGACGGTCTCGACGCCCTTGCGCCGGCGGAACGTTCCAGTGGCCTGGAACTTCGGGTCGGCGCCGCTGTGCCGGGTCTCCACGAGGTCACCGCCGATGACCTCGTTGGCCGTCGCGCACGCCAGGAACGTCGGGCGGTACCGCTCGCGGCCCTTCCGCATGCACAGGGCCGTGCCCCAAAGCCGCACCGGACCGATGCCCCTTGCGTTGTAGGAATGCTGGGCCAGGGAGAAGAGGCACTGGGTCCGCAGATGGTGCTCCTTCATCATCAGCAGCATGTTGTTGCACACGTTGATGCCGCCGCCGATGGACGTGACCAGCCGGTTTCGCGGCTCCAATGGGCCGTCGCCGTGCGTGATGTGGTGGTTGACCTCGTAGATGCTCAGCTCGATGCCGTGCTTCTTCGACAGCCCGTAGTTCTGGAACATCGCCCCTTCCTGATCCCGCGACCGCAGGATCGGCCAGGCGAAGGCCCAGCGGAAGAACTTCTCGTCCGTGTCCAGGAGCTTCGCGTCGGCCTTCGAGAGCTGCTGGATGATGTACGGAGCGACGGAGAATCCGTCGGCGTTGGGGGAGTTCTTCATGATGCCGTCGTTTCGGCCGACGTACGCCGCCTGACCGGCCGTGTGAAAGAGCACATTCGGTTTGTAGTGCGGCGACTTCTTGCCCGTCTCGATGAGATCGTGCCAGTAGTCCGGCCCGTTGAATCCGCCGCACTGGTAGGCCGCGGCGTTGTTCCACGCCTCGTTGCCGAACTCGACGTGGATGCGCCGGAAGACGTCGGTCCACGGTTTGGGGTGGCCCATCTCGGCCCGCTTCTTCCCGTAGCCGACGTTCGCCGCCGCGCCGAGATACTCCAGGAAGTGCTTCATCTCTTCTCGGGTGAGCGTTCCGGGCAGGCAGTACCACGGCTCGGCGCCGATGTGCTCGCACAGCTCATACATCTGGTGGAGGCTGTAGGGGTCGCGGCATTGGGACTCATACGGCCCGAGCTTGGCGCCCGGCCGACTGTTGTAGCGGTGCGACCGCAGCGGCGCCGCGAGCGTGTTGTCCACCGTGCTGCCGCCCATCTGGAGCTTGCGGACGGGGCCGGGCTTGAAGCGGCGCAGCATCGCCACGCAGTCGTCCCGGAAGGCGGTCGGGTTCGCATCGCCCTCCATCCAGATCGAGACGTCGTCGATCAGCACGTCGCCGGCGGTCGCCTCGAACGTGAAGAGCAGGTGCGGGTTGTCCTTCGGGCCCTTCGGCTCCGGCACCTTGTCCACGAGGAGGACCTCCTCATGCTCCTTCCAGTCGCCGGTCGGCTTGAGCGTGGCCGTCTCGCCCCAGTTCCGCCCGGCGAGTATCTTCAATGTCGGCTGGCCCTTGGCGGCCTTCGCCCGGAAGCGCACGTGCCACCTGCCGTTCGTTTCGCCGTAGCGCTGGTAGTGCGTGGCGAACCGGTAGTGGGCCTTCGTCTGCGAGCCCTTCAGCCTCAGGGCCGCGGAGCCGAACGACCCCGGCGGCACGTCGCCGATGGAGACCTCGTTGTGCTTGGCCGTCCAGTACCCGTCGAGCCGGCGGAGGCAGCCGTCCTTCAGGCGGAAGCTCTCGACCATGAATCCGCCGCCCCGCGGCAGGGGCGCGAGCTCCCTGCCCCAGACGAAGAAGCGAAACGGCTTCATCCTGCCCTCGTGCTTGTACTGGCGGGTGGTGATCTCCTTGATCGCCCCCGAGGTCCACTTGGACGGTCCCGAGAGGACCGTGTACCTGCCGCCGGCGAGGATCCTGTCCCAGTCCGACCCGCCGCCGAACCACGTGGCCGCCCCGTCGGCGCCGCTGCCGGGCCCGAAGTGACACCGCCGGTAGCTCGTGCCCTCGAAGTTCTCCCGCGCCCGGTCCTTCACCAGGGCCGCACCGGAGTAGTACGCATCCCCGCCGAGGTTGATGCCGAACCGGATCGTGTCCTTCACCAGCACGTTGCTCGTCAGCTCGATCGTGGTGGGCTCGGCGGCGCGTGCGGACGGGGGAGCCAGCCCGCCCGGACGGAGCGGCCCGGTCACGGCCAGCCATGTGAGCACTAGCGCGAGACAGAGAGGTCGTTGTCTCTTCATCGCACACTTCCTTTCCGCCCGAAGGCGTCCAAAGGCCCGGACGAATCTCAATCGGTCGAGCCGGCGGCCCGGCGGGCCTGGCGGCCTCGGACCCGCGCGGCGATCTTGTCGGCCTTGCCGCGATACTCCCGCCACATCGCGTGGACGAACGGCCCGCCGGCGGCGCCGGCGGCGGCCTTCGCGTCCCGGGCGGTGACCTCTTCCTTCACCCACCGGTCGACGTAATCGAAGAACGCATCGTGGCCCCAGGGCTTCCTGGCGCCCATGAGCCGGGCGGCGAGGGCCTGGCCCACCCACGTCGGGCCGTTCAGCTTGCGGTATCCCTCTGACTTGTGGCCGTTGTTGGCGCCCTTAAACGGCGGGCCGGACCACTTCTCCGGTGGAAGATGCTCGTGGCGCCGGAGCTTGTTGAGGTTGATCTGCCAAAGCACCTTCCGGCCGCGCCAGCCCTTGCCGTAGTAGGTCTGCTGGTCCTCGGCGAACGAGGCCCTGACGCGCTTCATGCCGTCACAGTCGAGCAGGATCCCGGCGAAGACGATCGGCCACTTGCGGCCGGAATGGTGGCCGCCGTTGGCCCGCCAGAGGTCGTTGTCCGACTGCGTGATGCCGTACAGGTCGATCCCCAGTTGAACGAAGCTAATCAGCAGCGTCTCGTGCTCCTTCCTCGGGTCGTCGAGAAGCAGCATCAGCCCGACCCGCGAGACGATGTGGGTGATCTCCCGGCCGTAGTCGGGCATGTTCTCCAGCGGGTGCATCATTCGCCCGGGCCATTCGTAGAGGTGGTCCAGCCAGATTCGTTGCAGGTAGCGTTCGTGGAGCTTGCGGTCGGGCAGCGCACCCGGCGGCTTGAGTTTCGGCAGGAGCTCGCGCCGCAGTCGGCCCGCCCGGAAGCTCACCTTGCCCTTGCCGCAGTACGGCGGACGAAAGGCATCTCCGGCAGGGGGCTTTGCGACGCACGTCAGGACGGCTGCGGTTCTCAGAGGCCCGCGGGCGTACTGGCCCTTCACCGTCTCCGCTGTGCGGTCGCCGATCTTCTCGACGCTGTGCGTGGAGACCAGTGACTCCCCCGGCTGGAGCTTCAGAGGGAACTTCGCAACGAGGGAGGCGTCGTAGCCGTTGATGCGGTCGTCGTAGGGCTGTTTCCTGCCGGCCGGCGGATTCACCACCGAGCCGTTCCGCCCGGGCGCCGGCGCGGGGTGAACACTCTCGACGGTCACGGGCCCGACGACCCACCAGTCGCCGTTGACGTACCTGCCGGCCCCGGCCGGGGCGCCGAACTTCCACACGATCCCGTACTGGCCGACCGATTCGACCGCTTCGCCGCCGTTCGCGAATGCGCCAGCGGCCAGACAGACAGCCGCGATGATCAACTTACAGGCAGCCATGCAGCTTCTCCTTGGGTTGGCGGGTCCCGGCCTGCCCTCCCGTTCGGATGCTCCGAATCGGAGGTAGTCTATACCATTTAACCTCGTTTTGCGAAGTAGATGGTGCGGTCCCCACAAATCCTCTCCGGTCGGCCGATTGCCTCTTGTGCCGGCCGGGTGTTGGTGGTACCATATTGACGGAGTTGTATTCGAATAGCTTCTGCGGTCGGTATCTGTTTGACCTCTGTTCCTCCGACGCCGGCGTGCCGGTCGGTTTCGTCCCCCCCAGGGGCGGGGACCCAGCCGAGCACTATCGCCCCTGAAGTAAGGTGGGCACACCATGAAAAAGGGTTTGTCTGTCCTGGCGGCCTTGGCCGTTCTGATCGCAGTGACATTGCCGCCCTGCCTCGGGGCCGAAGAGGTGAAAGTCCGGCCAGCGGGAGGGGAGAAGGGACCGAGGAAAAGGCGCCCGGGGAAGGAGGAGAGCCCCTTCGGCAAGAGCGCGGCCTTCGGCGACGATCTGTCGCAGTTGGACTCGCTGGTCACTCTCACGGAGGAGCAGAAGAAGAAGC
Source organism: uncultured Planctomycetaceae bacterium (assembly GCA_964427875.1). Lineage (GTDB taxonomy): Bacteria > Planctomycetota > Phycisphaerae > SM23-33 > SM23-33 > CAYRVX01. The sequence continues at coordinate 28,180 of CAYRVX010000001.1, read as the reverse complement.
TCCAGGAGGTCAAGGAGAAGCGCGACAAGGCGATGGAGAAGTTTGATCAGGTCAGCGAGAAGAGGATCGGCAGGGCCGAACAGGCCCTCGGGAAGCTGCGAGGCAGGAAAGACCGGGAGGCGAACAACCTGCGCAAACAGGCCGAGGGCTTCCTGAAGAGCGTGCGGGCCGGCCGCGCCAGGCTCGCCACAGGGTATGAGAAGAAGATGTTCGCCGTCCTGACCCCGGAGCAGCGCGCCAAGTGGAACACGCCGATCCTGACCGGGGAGATGACGAACGAGTTCTCGCTGCTGTTCCTCGAAGGCAGGCAGGAAGAGAGGCTCCAGGCCCTCTGCAAGGCCCAGGCCAAGCGGCTGAGCATCCCGCTGGACCCCGAGAAGCACGCCGAGGCCCTCCTCCCGATCAAGCGCCTGGTGTTCCGGAGCGTCCTCACCAAGAAGCAGCAGGCCGAGTACGTCAAGCTCAAGGCGCCCGCAAGCAAGGGCGGCGAGGGCAAACGGCGGCACAAAGGCTGACGACGTCCAACCGCCGCCTCGTCACGACCTGGGCGGCAGCTTCACCTTCGCCAGATAGATGCTCGTCTTGCCCTCGTGCGAGGCGTAGTAGCTGACCCAAAGCACCCCGTCGTGCATCACCAGGCCCGGATAGCTCGTGTCGCCGCCTGAAGGCAGCTTCAGAAACTCGCGAAGGGAGGGTTTTGTGGGGTCCAGCCACATCAGGCTGGTGCGAGTGCCGCCGTCATAGCGTCGCCCGGCTGCCAGGAGCCGGCCGTCGGGCAAGCGGATCATGTTTGGACCGCCGATCCGTTTACCCAGGTCCTTCCACGTCCACTTCGTGTACGGCGGTGCGGCGAGGCCAAGCTGGGCCGTGTTGGGTTTGCCGTCGCGCCGAAGCAGGCAACGGCAACTGCCGTCCTCGAGGAACACGAGCGAGGCCTCGTTGGGGTAGCCCTTCTCAAAGAGCCGCTCAACGACCGTCTCGAACGTCCGCCCGTCCCGGCTCCTGTAGAGCCGGACAAATCGGCCGCCGCCGGTGTGGTAGCCGACCCCGTACGCCTTGCCGCGATGCCACGTCACGCGCCACAGCCAGACGTTCGGCTGGCCGATCCGCACGGCGCGGCCCCACGTCGCTGCGTCGCGGGAGAACCACGCGTACGTCTGGTGGGAGCTCGGTCTGGTCTTCCGGGATGCGGCCACGGCGGTGAGCATCAGCCGGCCGTCAGGAGTCGCCGCGATCTTCGGATCGCGCAGGTCGGGCAGCGACGAAGGCGCCGCCAGGAGCGCCGACGACGACCACTCGCCCCCGTCGGTCGACGCGATGACGCGAATCCTGCCGTCGTGTGACACATGGCCCGCGCCCTCTCGGAACACGCAAAGCCATCGGCCCTTGAACCGGATCAGATCGGTGAAGGCGTTGTGGGGGGCCCGGTCCCAGATCTTGCGGACCTTTACGCCCGCGGCCTCGTGGCCCGGGCCCGCAGCCGACGCGGCCCCCGTCACAATGACCGCCGCCAGGAGATAAGTCACTATGGCTCGCATGGTACCCTATCGTACGTCCGCACGGGACTGACGGCAACGTCCCGGCGGCCCGGAAGATTCCCTTGAACTGCCGCCCGCTCTCGACCATTGTTAGCCCGACGCGTTGACCTGCGGGCGCGCCCGGCCCCAAGGAGGCGTTATCCGAAGCGACCGTCTGTGAGCTCTGTTGGCGCAACGGCGACGCAGAACGTGCCATGCGGAACCGATGGCGATACTTCCGACCCGTCTTTGAGCACCTCGGGCTGCTGATCTCCGTGTTCGGCGTGCTTCTGCTCGTTCCGCTTCTCCTGCGAGCGGTGCCGGCGGACGCCGGGCGCCAGAAGGCCCCTATTTGGGCGTTTGCCCTGCCGGCCGTCTGCTCGGCCTTCCTCGGGATCGGCCTGAAGAGGGGCCGCAAGCTGCCCCCGCTGGACAATCGAAGGGCGATGATCCTCTGCGCCCTGGCGTGGATCGTGATCTCCGCCATCGGCGCGGTGCCCCTGTGGGCGTCTCTGCCGATCAGCTATCTCGACGCCTATTTCGAGACGGTCAGCGGCTTCACCACCACCGGCATCACGATGCTCAAGGGGCTGGACGACATGCCGCTGGCCGTCCTCTTCTGGCGGTCGTTCATTCAATGGCTCGGCGGGCTGGGCATCCTGACGTTCTTCCTGGCGGTCCTGTATACCGCCGGCAGCGCCCACCGCCTCTTCGGGGCCGAGAGCCACAAGGTCCTCTCCCGCCGGCCCACGCCGAGCCTTCTGAGGTCGTTGAGAATTCTCTGGTCGATCTACGCCCTGTTCACGGCGCTGCTTGCCGTCGCGCTGCTGCTGGAGGGGCTCAGTAGCTTCGACGCCGTCGCACACGCCATGACGGCCCTGTCCACCGGCGGGTACACGCCGCACGACGCGAGTATCGAGCACTTCCGCCAGGTGGGCCACCCCCGCGCCGCGCTCATCGAGTACACGCTCATCGTGGGCATGCTGCTGGGCGGCATCAACTTCTTCGTTCATCATCGCCTCCTGCGCGGCTCCGTGCGGGCCTTGTGGGACAGCCTGGAGATCCGCCTGTGGTGGGCCGTCGTGCTCGGCGCGACGGTGCTGGTGATGTCGGACCGCTTCGTGAGGTTCGGCCTCGGCGGCGGGATCGGCGAGTTCCACGAGACGTTTCGCGCGAGCCTGTTTCAGGTCGTCTCGCTGGTGACCACGACCGGGTTCGCCACCAAGAGCATCGCCAAGGCGGATTTCTTCGGCGCCCTGTCGAAGCAGGTCTTCCTGGTGCTGATGGTCATCGGCGGGTGCGTCGGCTCGACGGGGGGAGGGATCAAGGTGCTCCGGATCGGCGTGCTGGCCAAGATGGTCGCCCGGCAGGTCAAGCGCCTGATCTACGGCCCGTCGGTCCTGCACAAGGTGGTGGTGGACGGCGAGGCGGTGGACCCTGAGGAGCTGCGTCGGATCTCGGCGCTCTTCTTCGCGTGGGTGGCCCTGCTTGCCTTCGGCGGCGCGGTGACGGCCCTGCTGAGCAACCACGATGCCCTGCCCGCCGCCAGCGGGATGTTCTCGGCGCTGGGCAACATCGGGCCGTGCTACATCCCCACGGGCGAGATGGCCGCCCTTCACCCCATCATCAAGATCGTCTATATTCTGGGCATGCTGGCCGGAAGGCTCGAGATCCTTCCCATCCTGCTGCTGCTGAATCCTCGAACGTGGAGGTAGCCGGGAGCATGTACATCGTGATCGCGGGAGCGGGCCTGGTCGGGAGGTGCCTGGCGGAGCGGCTGATCGAGTCGCGCCACGACGTGGTCGTCATCGACCAGGACCGGGACGTCTGCGAGTGGATCGCCTCGCACCTCGGGGCGCTGGCGCTGCACGGCAACGCGACGAACATCGACATTCTCGAACAGGCGGGGATGGCCAAGGCGGACGTCGCCGTCGGCACGACGCGGGCCGACGCGGACAATCTCGCCTTCGGCCTGCTGGCCAAGAGCTACGGCGTGCCCCGCGTCATCGCCCGCATGCGGAACCCGCGCTACGAGGCCGCTTACAGGGAGGCCGGCGTCACCACGACCGTCCACGTCGGCGACGTCTTCGTCAACCAGTTGATGCTGGACATCGAGGAGCCACACCTGCGCCGGCTGGCCACCTTCGGCGCCGGCAAGGTGGCGATCGTCGCCGACACGATCCCCGAGGCGGCGGCCGTCTCCGGCAGGGACGTCAGCGAGGTGGCCGCCGAGGCGGACTTCCCCGACGAGTGTGTCATCACGGGGATTTACCGCCCCGAGACGCAGGAGTTCATCATCCCGCGCGGCTCGGCGGAGCTTCGCGGCGGCGACCGCGTCTTCCTGGTCGCCGAGTACCCCAACCTGCGCAAGGCATCGAAATTCCTGCACAGAACGCGATGAGGCGGCGCGCCCTCGCGCGAACAAGGAGTCGGCCATGACGAGACGTACGACAACCCGACGCGAGTTCCTTCACGGCCTGGCCGGTGCGGCCACGGCGGCGACGCTGCCTGCCTCGCGCCTGCTTGCCGAGCAGGCGAGCGGCCCGAAGCCGAATATCCTCATGATCCTCGTGGACGACCTGGGCTACGGCGACCTGTCCAGCTACGGCGCGAAGGACATGCGGACGCCGAACGTCGACGCCCTCGTCGCGGGGGGCATGCGCTTCGAGAACTTCTACGCCAACTGCCCCGTCTGCTCTCCGACGCGCGCCGCCCTGCTCACCGGGCGCTACCCCGCCCTGGTCGGCGTGCCGGGGGTCATCCGCACGCACAAGCGGAACAACTGGGGCCACCTCGCCAAAGACGCCGTGCTCCTGCCGCAGCTCCTCAAGGCCGCCGGCTACGAGACCGCCATCGTCGGCAAGTGGCATTTGGGGCTGGCCGCGCCCAATCGGCCGAACGACCGCGGCTTCGACCACTTCCACGGCTTCCTCGGCGACATGATGGACGACTACTACAAGCACCGCCGACACGGCATCAACTACATGCGCCGCAACGAGAAGACCATCGACCCGGAGGGGCACGCCACCGACCTGTTCAGCCGGTGGGCGGGCGAGTACCTCCGCGGGCGGAAGGGCGCCGGCAAGCCGTTCTTCCTGTACCTGGCCTACAACGCCCCGCATACGCCGATCCAGCCGCCGAAGGACTGGCTGGAGAAGGTCCGGAAGCGCCGGGGCGACATGCCGCCAGGACGCGCCGGGCTCGTGGCGCTGATCGAGCACATGGATCACGGCATCGGGCAGGTGATGAAAACGCTGAAGGAAACGAACCTGGCCGACAACACGCTGGTGGTCTTCAGCAGCGACAACGGCGGGCAGACCGGCGTGGGCGCAGACAACGGCCCGCTGCGGGCGGGCAAGGGCACGATGTACGAGGGCGGCCTGCGCGTGCCGACGTGCGCCGTCTGGCCGGGGCGGATCAGGCCCGGCTCGCGCACCGGCCGCGTCGCGCTGACCATGGACCTGTTCCCCACGCTGCTCGAGGCCGCCGGTGCGAAGTGCCCCGATGCCATCGAAGGACGGAGCATCCTGCCGGCGCTGCTGGGCAAGAGGCAGCCGCCGGAGGACCGCATGCTGTTCTTCACCCGCCGCGAGGGCGGCCGCCACAAGGGCCGGACGAGCGACGCCGTCATCGCCGCCGGCTGGAAGCTCCTGCGAAACCTGCCCGGAGATAAACCGGAGCTGTACGACCTCCGGAACGATCCCAAAGAGCAGCGCGACCTCGCCGCCGGCGAGAAGAAACCCGCGCTCTACGAGAAGCTCGCCAAGGCGCTGGCCGACTATGTCCGCCGCCACGAGGCCGTGCCTTGGCAGAGGCCCGGGAACTGAACGCACGCGGCTGGCTCTCAGCCGGGTGAGTCTCTCTTCTGGACCTTTGACAGGCCGAGCTTCTCCGGCGGCGGGACGGGCTTGCCGGCCTTGACGTTCTCGCGCGCCGCGGCGAGCCGGGCGGCCAGGTCGTCGTAGCGTTTGACGGCGGCCTGATAACGCCTCATGGTCCAGTCCAGCGCGTAGGGCTTGCTCTCTTTCAGCCAGAGACGCCGAAACTCCTTGCCCAGCGCCTCGTGGGCGTCGCGGTTCTTCCTGACGAGCGTTTCGGCCCCGGCCAACAGCTTCTCGGCGTCCTCGGGCGAAGCGTCGCAGGCCCGCGCGTAGGCCTCCGCGACCGCCAGGCCGTCGAGCATCCGCCGGCCGATCCGCTCCATCCGCCGGGCCCCGAAGAGGAAGTAATCCAGCAGCTCGGCGTTGACGACGGCGTCCTTCCGGCAGGCCTCCAGGTGCTCGATCGCCGGCCGCACGATCCCGAGCAGCCGTTCGGCCCCCCGCCGGACGGCGGAGGCCGACGACGACGGCTTGAAGTCGTCCTGCCAGAACCGGCGGTTGTTCATGCCTCGCATGCCGGCGAGTCGATGGGTCTGCGCGAGCAGCTCGACGGCCCGGCCGAAGTGGTCGCCCTTCTCGCCGAAGAGCACGGCCCCGATGCGGCGGTTGAAGTCTTCCGGCGTGGTTGTCGAGCCGGTCCAGGCACATTCGGCGCCCCAGGCGTAGCCGTGCCACTTCGGCCCGTTGAGCGCCTCGCCGTCGTCCTCCCAGGCGGTGTTCAGCATTCCCAGCGCGCCGTGCTTGACGCCGTCGCGGACGAAGTTGCGGACGTTGACCGTCGCGACGCCGAAGTCGGGCAGGATCCGGCTCCAGTTGCTCACGCCCGGGCAGACGAAGAACTCGTAGCCGCTCTTGGCAAAGGGGATGATCTGCCCTTCGAAGCTCCTGCCGGCGTTATAGCCCCACGTGAGCATGATCGTATCCTTGGGGACCAGCTTCAGGTGATCCGGATGGCGCAGGATGATGTCTCCCCACATCATCATGCGCTTGCCATGCTTGTCCTTGAGCAGGTCGTGGACGCGGCGGATGTGGCGGACATAGACCCCGCCGACGCCGATCTTCCCGGCGAGCTCCTTCGACGGCCCCTTGCCCAGGCCGTGTGTCTCGTCGCAGCAGACGTTGAAGAACGGAAACGGCAGCAGGGGGGCCACCTCTCCGTACAGATCGTCCAGGAGTTGATAGCTCTCCTCCTTCACGGGGCAGAGGATCCCCGGCGTTTCGCGAAGGTGGGCGTACCGCTTATGCCGGAGGATGTCCTCGAAGTGGCCGAACGACTGCTGGTTCCCGAGGATGTCCACGTGCCTGCCCTTGGCGAACGCGACGATCGCCTTCAGATCCCCGGGTGTGAGCGAGCCGTCCTTCGGGCCGATCGCGGGGTGTTTCCGGAACGCGTACTGATACTCCATGTAGTAGGTGAAGAGGTTCATCTTCATCGCCGAGCCGATGGTGACCTCGCGCCGCAGCGTCTGGATGCGGGAGCTCGGCCCGCGGGTCAGGTCGTCCTGGAAGCACCGCCACCGCAGGGCGGGCCAGTCGCGGATCGTCACACACGGCACGGCGCTGCCCACCCGGTTGGCCCGCACGAGCTGGCAGAGCGTCTGGAGGCCGTAGAAGAGCCCCGCCGCCCCCGGCGAGGCACAGACGGCCTCAACCGGCCGGACGTCCAGCGCGTACGATTCCTCCGTCGCGCCGCGGGGCGGCTCCAACGACGGGTGCTTGCCGGCCTTTGCCGACAGTCGCCAGTACCGTGACCCTTTCCCGGTGGTGCGCACCTCCGGCGCGGACAGCCCGGCCCGCCTGAGCTCCGCGGCGAGATCCCGACCGAGAAGCTCCGCCATCTCCGCGGGCGCTTCCAGGACCAGGCGTCCCTTGAGGTCGAACGTGCCTCCGGCGAGTTGGACCTTCCTGGGAAACGGGACCAGCCGCAGCTTGGAGGCGTCCCGTGCCGCTACGCGGTGGGACGGCACCAGGCCAAGCACTACGGCAAGGATCACGTGCGGTCGGCTGTTCATGAGAAGCCTGTCTTTGCGTGGCGAAGCGTGTGTGACAAGATTTCGTGGCACCGGCGTCCCGCCGGTGCGTCGCAGGGCCGTCCCGGCCCTGCGCTTCCGGTCGATCTCACGACCGAGACGGTCGTGGGACGCACGGGCAAGATGCCCGTGCCACGTCGAGGGCGACGAGGCGTTCGTGATCTACTCGGTCAACAAGGAGGACATCCGCTTCTGCCGCTTCGGCACACAGGAGTTGACCGAGCGCTGATCGCGGCCGGCGTCACCTCTTGCGTTTGGGCGCGTACTTCACCGAGCAGCCGTACGGTTTCTTCATGGGCGTGGAGACCTTCTCGCCGGCCAGCAGCTCGTCCAGGGCCTTGGCGACGTAATTGACGAGGTCGTCCTTCTTTCGAGCCTTGTTGTCGATGGCGCCGCTGTAGGCCAGCTTGCCTTTGGCGTCGATGACCCGCATGTCCGGCGTGGTCTTAGCGCCGTAGGCCCGGCCGATCTCGCCCGGCTGGTCGTTGAGGATCGGGTACGGCAGGCCGTTCTTCTCCACCCACTCCTTGTTCTTCTCGCTCGTCCAGTAGTGGGTGGTGTTGATGGCCAGCCAGACCACGCCCTTGGGGGCGTACTTCGTCGCCAGGGCTTTCATCGTGCCGTTGGTGTAGAAGCCTCTCGAGACGGGGCAGTCGGGGTTGATCCACTCCAGGACGACGATCTTCCCGGCGAAGTCGGCCAGGCTGACCTTCTTGCCCGTGTGGTCCTCGAGCGTGAAGGTCGGCGCCTTGGGGACGGGCTTGGCGTACTTCACCGAGCAGCCGTACGGCTTCGTCAGGGACGTGGAGACCTTCTCGCCGGCCAGGACCTCGTCCAGCGCCTTGGCGACGTAGTTGGTGGGCGAGGCGGCCTTGCCGCGCGGGTCGTCGTCGATCGCCCCGCTGTAGACGAGCTTTCCCTTGGCGTCGATGATCCGCATGTCCGGGGAGGTCTTGGCGCCGTACATTCGCCCCACGTCGCCCGGCTGGTCGTTGAGGATCGGGTACGGCAGCTTGTGCTTCTTCACCCAGTCCCGGTTCTTCTCGTTCGTCAAGTAGTGCGTGGTGTTGACGGCCAGCCAGACCACGCCCTTCGGGGCATACTTGGTGGCCAGGTTCTTCATCGTCGGCGTGGCGTAGTGGCGCCTCGAGTAGGGGCAGTCGGGGTTGATCCACTCCAGGACGACGACCTTGCCGGCGAAGTCGGAGAGCTTCACCGTCTTGCCGTTCTGGTCCTCCAGCGCGAAGCCTGGAGCGGGCAAGCCGACCTTGACCACCTTGGGCTTGGCCTCGGCGGGCCTGGCCTCGGCGACCTTCGCGGCGGCCGGCTTGGCTTCCTTGGCCCAAAGCGGCCCAACGGCCAGCACGCCCACCGCCAGCACCGTCGTCAGCACAACCAGTGTTCTTCTCGCCATGATCTTCTCCTCTGCTCGTTGTTCCACGTTCCCGGTCAAGGGGCACGGCACGATCACTTCGCCGGCCTGGACGAGGGATCGTGGCCGGATTCTCTGAGGGGCACACGTATGGCGACGCCTCGCCGGTCGCCCTTGGCATCGATGTAGACCGCCACCGTCTCCAGCGATCTCGGCGCCGAACGGGCGCCCGCAAGCAGCCTGGCCGTGAACGTCACGCGCGTCTCGGTGCGGCCGGTGCGAACGGACACGTCCTCGACCATCAGGTCCGGTCCCGCCGCCGGGCAGTACTCCACCGCGCGCGGCGCCCGCCGCCATTTGAGCCGCACCGCGAACCGCCCGGCGGTCTTCCCCGGCGGGACCCGCCCGCTCACGCGAACCGATGCCAGCTCGTCGCAGTCGTCCGGGGCAGCGGGCAGGCGCCCGCGCCACCGCGCGAAGAGCTCCGCGTCCGCCGGCCGGGCTTTTCTTCCCACACGCAGCCGCCGCTGCACGGCCGCCGCGCCGGGCACGCACTGCTGCCTGCACGCGAGATACCCCACCTCGGCGGCGATCTCGAAGGACCCGCCGGGCCGAAGCGTCCTGGGCGGCGTGATGTCGGCCCACAGCAGGACGGCCTTCTCGTAGCCGTATCCCACGATGTCGCCGGCCTGACGGAACGTCACGGGCGCCGGCCAGTGCAGCGGCCCGGCGCGAAAGCCCTTCGGCAGGCGGAACGTCACGGTGGTCGCAAGCCCGGCGTCGCCGGGGTTCTTCCAGTAGACGTGCCAGCCCGGCTCGATCGTCAGCAGCACCCCCGCGGCGAAGGTCTTGCCGGGCTGAACGGCCTCGATGTCGGCAACCAGCCGGGCCTCGAGAAGCTTGCCGGGCCGCAGCTCCCCCGGCGGAGACTCGACGCCCGGGGACCCCGTTCGCCGCGCCGATCCCGCCGCGCCCGTCGGGGCGGCCGGCAGAATGATCGCCGCCGTCACCGCCCATCGGCGGACGAGATGCCATCGTCCGTGTCGATGATCTTCCATCTTCGGGCTTTCCCGGACTTCAGCCGGTCTGTCTTCCGGCACCGGCGTCAGGCGGTGCCGTCACGGCCCATCCTCCCGTCCTTGTAATGCTAGGCCCCCCGGGCAGAGGGAATCAAGCGTTCCTGCCCGTTGCGCCCAGCCGCCCACGGCGGGGGCTACTTCGGCGGCGAAGAGCCGGCCTTCTTCTCCTCCAGCTTCAGGTCGGCCCGTTCCCACCCCTCGCGGACGTCATCCTGCCTCTGGAAGCGATGCCACAGGAGGAAGCTCTCGTCGCGGTCGGTCTTGGCGTAGTACTGGTCGGCGGCGAGGAACTGGCCGTCTTTGTGCACGAAGATGAGCAGCTTGACGATGGCCGTCTGCTCGATGGTCTTGTAGAAGGGCACTTCCGGCAGGGGCACGGCCGCCTGGGGCACGGGCAGCGAGGGCAGACCCACCATGCCGGACTTGTGCTCCATCGCCAGCGCGCCGGAGGCGACTTCCATGGTGCAGTCGGCCTTGTCGGCGGCAGCGACCAGCGTCGCGCCCAGCCTGGCGACCCGCGCCCGCAGCGCCACCTTCACGTACTCGGCGTCGGTGCAGTTGAGGTTCGTGAAGTCCACGTACACCTTCGCCCCCCGCAGCATGGGCATCTCGAGCTTCTCCATGGCGCGGTCGACCGCGCTGGTGAGCAGGAGCTGCTCGATGGCCGTCCGCGGCGTCATGCTGACCTTCCGCGTGGTACAGCCGGCCAGAAGGGCCGACGCCAAGGCTAGCAAACAGAAGCGCTTCACATTCCGTCACCTTGTTCAAGTCCACAAAGCACCGCGCCGGGCCGCGGCCCGGCGTTCATCTCGCCAGGATACCGCATCGTGCGGGATTCCTCAACCGGGATTCGGGGACGTCCCGGCGTTTCGGGTGCCGGGCGGCGCGGGTCGATGTGAGCCCGTTTCGCCGCTTTCGTCCTCCGCGAGCAGGTCGGCGAGGGTGATGTCGGCGAGCGCCTCGTCGGCGGCGCGCCGGATGCGGCGCACCCGGCGGGCGAGGTCGGTGTCGAACCTCTCGGTCGGGCGCTCGTCGCCGGCCGGGGCGGCGAGCTCCATGACTTCGCTGATCGGGGTCCTCTCGGGCGCCCGCGCCGGAACGTACGCCCCGCGCCCCCGTCGCTCGACCTGGCAGACGGCCCCCGCGGCGGCCAGGCGGTCCAGGATCGCCTGCGCCGAAGCGCCCGGCACGCCGAGCCTCCCGGCCACGTGCTCCGCGGTGGCCGCCCCGGCATCGGAGGCATAGCGCCCCGCGACCGCCAGCGCCGCCGCGAGCAGCTCCCAGGGCCCCACGGGCGTCTGCTCGGCGCGCCGGGCGAAGGTCATCTCGCTCAGGTTCGCCGCCGTGTGGGCGATCTGTGCGCCGAAGAGGAACAGGTACCACGACAGGTTCAGCCAGAGCAGGAACAGCGGAAGCAGGCCCAACGAGCCGTACAGGTTGTCCGTGCCGACCAGTTCCCGCACGTAGATGCCGAAGCCCCACTTGGCAACCAGCCACAGCGGCAAGGCCACCACCGCCCCGCCCAACGCCGACCGGACGGGGACCTTCGTGTTGGGCATCAGGACGTAGAGGGCGGTCAGGAGCACGATGCCCACAAGGATGGGCTGGACCCACCCGACGGCCGCAAGCATCCACCCCAGGCGCCCGGCCCCCTCGAAGAGCGCCGCGGCCTTATCGCTGGCGTAGCCGGCCACGAACAGCGCGATCGGCCCCAGCGTCATCGCCGACCAGTACAGCATCACCCGCCGCCCCGGGCCGCGCGATCTGCGGGCGGCGAAGATGCGATTCAGCGACCGCTCCATCGTGGTCAACAGCGTCAACGCCGACCAGATCAGCAGCACAACGCCGATCGGCCCGAGCCGCCCGAAGGTCAGCTTCTTCTCCACGCGGCTGACTATGTTCTCGATCTCCTCGGCGACGTTGGTGGTCCTTCCCGGCCGCGTCGCCGGCCGGGTGGACGGCGCGGCGCCGGCGTCCCGCGCGCGGTCAACGACCATGATCTTCGCCAGCCCGCTTCTCCGGAGCACCTCCCGAAGTGCCTGCTTGCTGTCCTCCAGGGCGCCAAAGGACTTGAGGACGACGAGGCCCAGGACGATGGCCGGCACCATGGCGAAGATCGTCCGGAACGACAGGGCGGAGCTCATCGCCAGGGCGTTGTTCTCGCGCAGGCGGCGGACGCAGAAGTACCACAGCCTCACCTGGAAGCGGACGAACCTCGCCCAGCTTCCCAGCTCCTCGCCCGGGGAGGTCAGCATGCGAAAGACTCGCTGCCTGACTGTCTGCAACCACTTCATGTCGCGGCCCTCTCCGGGCGGCGGGGCGGGGCGCTTCGGCGGCCTACGCCACGGTGCGGTTGATCAGGTTGAGGAACTCCATCCGGGTGGCCGGGTCCTCGTGGAAACTCCCCATCACGCTCGAGGTGGTCATGACGGAGTTCTGCTTCTCGACGCCGCGCATGATCATGCACAGGTGGCGGGCCTCGATCACCACGCCGACGCCCTCGGCGTCGACGGCCGACATGACCGCGTGGGCGATCTGTCGCGTGAGCCGCTCCTGGATTTGCAGCCGGCGGGCGTAGAGGTCCATGATCCGCGCCAGCTTGCTGACGCCCAGGAGCTTGTCCCGCGCGATGTACCCGATGTGACATCGCCCGTAGAACGGCAGCATGTGGTGCTCGCAGAGGCTGAACACCTCGATGTCGCGAGCGATGATCATGTTGTTGACCTCGGACTGGAAGATCGCATCGCTGATGATGCTGCCCAGGTCCCGGCGATAGCCTTCCGTCAGGAAATCGAGGCTCCTCGCCACGCGCTCCGGCGTCTTGAGCATCCCGTCCCGCTGCGGGTCCTCGCCGATCTCGATCAGCAGCTCGCGAATGAGCTCCTTCACCCGTTCGATGTTCATCTCTGCCATATCTCCTTCAGCGTGTGGTCAACCTACGCGACGACGGGCCCGGCCGGATCACCCGTCGCCGGGCCTGCTGCGCACGATCTCCACCCCGACGCTCCGGGCGGACCGCAGCGCGCCGGGCTTCTCGACCCGCACCCGCACCTGCTCGACGCCGGCATGGGCCAGACACACGTCCGCAATCCGCCCGGCCAGGCGCTCCAGCAGCAGGTACGACGATCCCTCGACCATGGCCAGCACCTGATCCTCGACGGCCTTGTAGTCCACCGTGTCTCGGAGGTCGTCGGTGGCGCACGGGCGGCCCAGATCGGCATGAAGCGTGATGCTGATCACCACGTCCCGCTTCTCTCGCCGCTCGTCGGGCTCGACCCCGACGACGCAGCGGGCCTGGAGATCGCGAATGTGAATCTGATCCGGCGGCGCCTCAGTCATAGACGCATCCCTTCATGTGTCGCCCGCCGTCGACGTAGATGACCTGCCCGGTCACGAAGCGGTTCCGCAGGAGAAACAGCACCGCCTCCGTGACGTCCTCGACCCGGCCGTGGCGGCCCAGCGGGTTCGTGTGGGCGCGGGCCGCCAGGAAACTCTCGTCCTCGCCCGCCGGCGGCAGGACCAGCCCCGGCGCCACGGCGTTGACCTTGATCTGAGGCGCCAGCTCCAGCGCCAGCATCCGCGTGATGCTGAAGAGCATCCGCTTGCTCAGATGGTAGGCCGCGTGCAACCGGTCGTAATCGGCGATCCGGCAATCGAGGAAGTTGACGATGTCGCCCGGGCGCTTCTGGGCGGCAAAGGCCCGGCAGAGCAGAAGCGGGGCCATCGCGTTGATCCGGACGTCGGCGAGGAGGTCGGCGGCGGAGAAATCCAGCACGCCGCTCGGCAGGAAGACCGAGGCGTTGTTGACGAGGACATCGACCCCCCCGGCCGCGCCCACGGCGCGCTTCATCAGCGAGTCCACCTGCCCCATGTCGGCGAGGTCCCCCTGGAGGGCCCACGCCCGCCGTCCGGCTCGCTCGATCTGCCCGGCCGTGTCGGACGCCGCCTCCGACGAGCTGCGGTAGTGCACGATCACGTCGGCGCCCGCCCCGGCCAGGGCGACGGCGGTGGCCCGGCCCAGGCGCTTCGCCGCGCCGGTCACCAGCGCCGTCCTGCCGGAAAGCCACTCCTCACCCGCCGTCATCTCGATGCCCTCTTCCGGATGCGTGCATTATAGCCCGAGAAGCGTCGCGGTCCGAATCCATCTGGATCACCAAGCCGAATCCCGCGACACGGTTCCGTCCGGCCTATCGCCGGCCGGCGGATAAGGCAGGGCAGCGCAGCATCGCCGCGGGAACGGCTAACCAATCCAGTCTGTCACCTCTGCTTCGTGGGGCTCGTGGTCGGCCCGTTGGGGTCGGACGGGCCGAAGAGGCCGCCGAGGTCGCTCAAGCCGCCCCACAGGGCCTTGCCGACCTGCCGGCCGCCGCGGGCGGCGGCGGTCAGGAACTTCTTCGAGCCCTCCCGGACCTCTCGCAGCGGGGCGGGCGCAATGACCAGGCTCTCCGGCTCGCCCCACTTGCCCTCGACGCGGAGCCGGCTGAGCCTCTCCGTCAGGTCCACCACCACGGACACCAGGGGAATGCTCCTCAGCAGGTCGCGGACCTTCTCGAAGAGCACGACGACCGCCACGAGGTCCATTTCTCCGGTCCGGAGATTCAGCCTCCCGCCGGGCTCGACGTCCACCGCCGCCAGGCGAAGCTGGATCCTCGTCCGCTGAAGGATGACGTCCGCGCCCCGCAGGCCGAACTGGATCTCCACGTCCGAGTCGCTCAGGACATCCGGCTGGCCCAGCCCGGCCCGCCGGAGGACTTCGGCGACGACCGGCACCTTGCGAAGGTCCGCACCTTCGACGAAGGCCGTGCCGTATCCGGTCACGCCGTTCGCATCCGACCCGTCGGCAGTGAAGTGCAGGATCCCCGTGAGCATGCCCCTCTCGGCGCCCCGGACGGGCACTTTCATCCCGGCCAGATCCACCGCCCCGGCCACGATCTGCCCGCGGGCCTCGACCCCTCCGCCGGGTGCGAGCCGGCCGGTCATCGACGCAACGATCCGTCCCCCGCAGGTGCGCCCGGTCAGGCGGCGGATCTCAACGCCATCGCCCTGCACGACGAACGCCTCGGCCTGCACGTCCCTCACGACGAGGCCCTGCCCCGCAACGGAAAGGCAGTATCCTCGGCGGCCCCGCCGCAGGGACACATCCCGCCCGGCGGACCGAGCCGTCCACCGCCCGTCTTCGGTCAGCTCCAGCGATCCGCGCTCGATCGACAGGCCCTTGAGGTCCACGTACTCGTCCCACCACTCGACGGGGAGCCTCCGGAGGGGCACTTCGCATCGGCCGCCCGCGCGGTGGGCGGTCACCGTCGGACGGGTGACGATCAGGGCGCCGAGCCTGGGGTGCAGCGACGGCCAGTCCGACAAGACGAACCACACGGATTCGGCGCGGAGCCAGCAACGGCCGCGGCGGTCGCGAAGGGCCAGTCCGCGAAGCGTGATCGGCACGGGGCCGGTGTAACTGAAGTCGACGCCGGCGATCTCGGCCGACCCGTCCCAGTATTCCGGCAGCAGTTGGTTGAGCCGCCACCGCAGCAGCGCCGGCGCCAACCACCACTTGCCCGCCACGGCGGCGATGATGATCACGGCAGCGGCAACACCCGCTGTCTTCGCCAGCCGCCTCAGCCATGTGGTTGTTCGCTGTGACATCGCGCTCCTGAACGGATGGGATAGGTGTTGTTGCCCGTCGGGCGGCGGATACAATCATTCCCATGTTCCGTGCTGGTTGCAAGTTCGCTTTGCTGTTGCCGCTGCTTGGGGTCGCCGGCTGCGAGACACGGCCGCCGCCGATCTCGCTGGACACCCGGGGCGTCGAGCCCGCCGTGAGCTACGACGGCCTGGCTCGCGTGCTGTCCTCGGCCGTCGAGGCGAACGGCCTGATAGACATCGACGCGCTGAAGAGCGGCGCCGCGGCGCTCGATGCACAACTGAAGGTACTGGCGATAACCGGCCCGGCTGCGACCCCTGACGACTTCCCCACGGGTGGGCACGTCCTGGCCTACTGGTACAACGCCCGCGCCGCGTGGTCGATGAAGCTGCTGCTGGCCCGGGGATGCCCGGAAGAGATTCGCGCTCGGGCGCTTTGCGACAGGCCGTTCCCCCTGGACGGCAGGGAGATGACGCTGAACCAGATCGACGCGATCCTGGCCGCCGACGCGGACTTCCGGGTGGCCGTTGCCGCCCCCGGGGTGACGATGCAGCACGCCCGGATGCCGAACAAGCCCTTCGCGCCCGAGGAGATCCGCAAGCGGATTGCCGAGCGGTTCGCGGCCTTCGTCGACGACGAGACGCGCTTCCTCATCGACATTCGGGGAAAACGCATTCTCGTGCCGCCGGTCCTGTGGCAGTTTCGCCGGCAACTGATCGACACCCACCGCGTGAGGTACGGCGTGGAAGGCGCCACGCTCGCCACCGCCCTGCTGGCCTACCTGGGGGGCTCGCCTCACCGCCGCCTCCAGGATGCCGTCGGCTACCGGCTCGTCGAGGCCCGTTCGCACAAGCCGGCCACCTGCATCGAAGGGAGCTGATCGGCGGTCACTTTCCGGTTCGGCCCTTTCGGCCGGGGGCCTTGCGGACGGTGCGCTCCTTCTTGGCCTCGGACTTCCCCTCGGACGCCCGGAGGACCTTCCTGGCCTTTTTCATGTCGGCCACCTTGAACACGGCGGTCGTGCGTCCCCCGGGGGCCCCGGCGGTGGCATAGGCGTACGAGATGTTGATGTGCTCGTCGGCGAGCCTCTGCGCGACGCCGGCAAACGCGCCCGGCTGGTTCTTCAGCTCCACGACGAGCACCTCGGTTTCCGTCCAGCGGTCGTGGGTCCGCCCGAGGACCTCTCGCGCCTTCTCGGGCTTGTCGCAGACAATCCGCAGGACGCCGTGCTCCATCGAGTCCATCAGCGTCAGGGCCAGCAGGTTGACCCTCGCCCGGGTCAGCTCACCCGTGACCACCGCCAGCACGCCCGGCTTGTTGACAAGGAAGACCGAGAACTGCGTCATCTCCTTCATGCAGCACCTCTCACTTTCTTCTGACGGCAAGTACGCCCGTGGCAGGCTCGCACCTGCGCCGCTCGCATTGTCGGTCCTTTCCGCCGCCGCGTCAATGCCGTGCGTTCTCCCAGAGCCGCAGGGCCTGCGGCTTGCGGCAGTAGGCGGGCAGCAGGCGGGAGGCCTCCGTGAAACGGCCCTCGCGGGCGCCGCGGCGGCCCGCGCGCCAGACGCTCTCGGCGACCGGCAGATGCGGCGGCGCGTCGGTCGCGTCGGGTTGCAGGATCGTCACGCCCTCGGCGGACAGGTCGTGATAGCCGAGCCCTTCCCCCAGGAGCATGAGCGGCCGGGGGGCGCGACGGAGGAAGTCCGCCGGGCCCGTCACCCGGCCCGGGCCTTTCTGGACGATGCCCCCGCCGCGTCGCGTGAACCGCGTCGCGTGGATGAGCCCCTCGCGGGCGTCGAGCACCACGCCGAGGTGCCGCCACGGCAGGCGGCGGGCGCCCTCGGCCACGGCCAGCGGGCTGGAGACCGCCACGCAGCGCAGGTGCGGAATCGCCAGGTGGAGCATCCGCGCGACGGTGACGGCGATCCGCGTGCCGGTGAAGCTGCCCGGGCCGACCGAGACATAGACCTCCCCGACGTCGCGCGGGGTCAGGCCCGCGGCGGCCAGCAGCTCGGCAAGCCGGCTCACCAGTTGCGTGCCGTGCCGGGCGGCGGCGCTGAACCGGGCGGCGGCGATCGGCTCGTCACCTCGTCCAAGCGCCACGCTGCCGAGCCGGGAGGAGGTCTCGATGGCGATGGAGACGGGGTCTTCCATTGAGGCGGATTGTAGGCCGTCGTCCCGGCCGGGCCAACCGCAAAGGCCCCGCGGCCAAACGAGTTTGACATCCGCACCGCCAGGCCGCTAGCATAGGCCCCCTGGCAAAGAGGTCGAACCGCATGCTGGCGATCATCAGTGACATCCACAGCAACCTGGAGGCCCTCGTGGCCGTGTTGAAGGACATCTCCGAGCGGAAGATCCGGCAGATCATATGCCTCGGTGACGTGGTGGGGTACGGCCCGGAGCCGAAGGAGTGCGTGGACCTGGTGGCGAAGTACGCGTCCATCACGCTGATGGGCAATCACGACTACGCGGTCATGTTCGAGCCGAACCAGTTCAACCTCTCGGCGGAGACGGCCTCGTTCTGGACGCGTGCGGCCATGGAGGCCGAGACCGACGTCGAGAAGCGAAACGCCCGGTGGGACTTCCTCGGCTCGCTGCCCGTCAAGCACACCGTGTCGGGCGAGCCGCTGGGCATGGGGGAGCTGACGTTCGCCCACGGCAGCCCGCGCCGGCCCGTCAACGAGTACATCTTTCCCGACGACGTCTACAATGCCCCCAACAAGGTACAGGGCTCGCTGGAGCGGACCGATCACCTCTGCTTTGTGGGCCATACGCACGTGCCCGGCGTGTTCATCGACGCGCCGGACTTCTACAGCCCCGACGAGCTCGAAAACGTCTATGAGGTCAACCCCGAGCGAAAGGCCATCATCAACGTCGGTTCCGTGGGGCAGCCCCGCGACCGCGACCACCGGGCCGGGTACGTGGTCCTCGAGCCGGGAAAGGTGCGGTTCGTGCGCGTGCCCTATCCCGTCGACGAGGTGATGCTGAAAGTGCAGGCCATCGACGAACTCGACAACTACCTGGGCCAGCGGCTCATCGAAGGACGTTAAGGTTCTCCTGTGGCCAAGCAACGACTCAGTTGGATCGTCATGCTCCTTGCCGGCGCGATGCTGGTGGGGCTGTGGTACGTGAACAGCAAGGCCGCCCGGGACGAGCTCAAGCGGGACCGCAGGTCCGCCGGCCGTCCGCCGGCGACCGCCTCCGCGCCCGCCACCGCGGCGGCGGCGACGCAGCGGTCGCCCCGGCCGCCCGAGCGCCCTTCCACCGCGAAGGCCGCAAGCCGTTCGAGCACAAGCCGCGGCGGCAAGAAGACGCGGGGCGAGTGGCTCTGGAAAGACTACCCCGAGGACAAGCTCGCGGTGGGCTCGCTGAATCCCAAGGACAAGTACGTCTTCCAGGTCGAGTTCCTCAACAAGGGAGCGGCCATCTACACCGTCAAGCTCACCGACTATTTCACCGCCCTTGCCGACAAGCGGCTCTTCGAGGAGCTCGACAAGAACCACCCGGGCTACCAGGCCGCCAAGGCCGTGGACCCCAAGACCTATCGCGGGCATTACAGCCTGCTGAACCCGGTGGGAGAGTACCTGCCTTACGCCACACGAGCCGTTGTCGTGGAGGTGGTGGGCGAAGAGAACGACAAGGACGAGAGCGGCCATCTGATGCCCATCTCCCTTCGAGAGGTCGGCTGGAGACGCCTGCCGGCAGAGCCCGCGACCCAACCCGCCGAGACGGCGGAGGTCAGCTTCGAGACCACGCTCCACCGGGACGAGAACTGGAATCGCCCCGACATGCCTGCGGCCCGGAGGCCCTACCTGAAGCTCACCAAGACGTACAGGATCGCCAGGGGGAACTACTCCATCGAGATGCGCCTGAAGGTGCAGAACCTCTCGGGCAAGCCGCTGCGGGTCTACATCGATCAGCTCGGCCCGACGGGCGTGCCGCTGGAGGAGCTCCACCGGCCTCAAGATGACCGGTTCGCGCCGTACGGCAGGCTGATGGCCAAGGACAAGAACATCCAGGTGCTCCAGAAGGCCCAGGGGGAGATCCAGAAAGGCGACGAGGCAACGGACGCAGCAGGCAGGCGGGTGTGGCAGTGGGAGCTGCCGTCGGGCGATGCCGTCGGCCTGGGCCGCTCCGACGAGGCCGACCCCGTCCTTTGGGTCGGGCAGGCCAACAAGTTCTTCGCCTCGATGATGTACCTCCGCCCCGCGATCAAGGGGCGCCTGGCGGCGGCCGACTGGCAGGCGGACTACCACTTCCTCGCCATGGAGGAAACGGGCACGGCCACCAGCCGCGCGTTCGTCACCGGCGTGCGGATCGGTGGCAAGCGGCCGAAAGCGGAAGTCTTCCAGCACACACCCGATCTCGTCCTGAAGCCGGGCGGGGAGCCCAAGGAAATGGTCTTCGACATCTTCGCCGGGCCGAAGATACGCGATATGTTCAAGGACCCCGCCCACCCACGCTTCCGCAAGCTCTACGAGGACCTCAACTACTTCGGCACGATCAACTTCAGAAGCTGCTTCTGCGCGTCGAACTGGCTGACGGAGAAGATGATGCAACTGCTGAAGCTGATCGCCACCAAGCTCACCTTCGACAATTACGGCCTGGCGATCATGGCCCTGGTGGTCCTGGTCCGCGTCATTCTGCATCCCCTGACGAAGAAGGGCCAGGTCAACATGGTGAAGATGCAGAAGCTCCAGCCGGAGCTGGCCAAGCTGCGGAAGAAGTACGCCGACGACAAGGAGACGCTCCAGAAGGAGACGATGAAGTTCTACAAGGGCCAAGGCGCCACACCGCTTCTGGGCTGCCTGCCGATGCTCCTCCAGATGCCGATCTGGATCTCTCTCTGGGGCAGCCTGAACGCCGCCGTCGAGCTGCGGCACGCCGCCTTCCTGCCCGTCTGGATCACCGACCTCGCCGGGCCCGACGCGCTGATCTCCTGGGAGACGCCGCTCCTGCTGCCCCTGCTCGGCGGAATGGTCGGGCCCATTCGAAGCTTCAACCTCCTGCCGATCCTGCTGACGGTCGCGATGTTCCTACAGATGAAGTTCGGCCCGCAGATGTCCCAGCCGACCGCCGCGGCGACGCCCGAGCAGGAGAAGCAGCAGCAGACGCAGAAGAGGATGATGCAGATCATGATGCCCGTCATGATGCTGCTGTTCTTCTACAACGCCGCGTCGGGGCTGACGCTGTACATCATGACCTCCACCTTCGCCGGCGTCGGCGAGCAGTTCATCATCCGCAGGCACGTCAAGGCCAGGGAGGCCGCCGAGGCCGCCGCCGTCACCACAGTGAAGGTGCCCGGCAAGGCCCCACGAGGCAGCCGGCCCAAGAAACCAAAGGGCCCGTTCTTCATCAAACGGGGATAGCCCGCGCCCCCGGCGGCTCGTGGCACGCCACCGTCAGCGCCGTATCTCCTTTCGGTCGCCCGCGGCGGCGCCGTCGAGCTGGACCTTGAGCATCCGCTCGAAGCTCCCCGCGTCGATCCGCTCGACGTGGCCATCGGCGAAGGCGGCGATCACGAATGGGCGGCCGGGGCCGGTCGGAATGTAGACCAGGATGGTCTTCGTGGCAGGCAGGTCTTTCTGCTTGTTGCCGCCCGGCGGGAGGTAGCTGTACTTGCCGGCCGCGATGTTCCCGAGGATCGCCCCGCCGCCGAAGTATACCTTCAGTTTCGGGTCCTTCAGGGAGGCGGGCATTCGGCCCTGGTCCGCCTGGTACATCACCAGGCCCATCGAGACCTGCCGCAGCTCGTTCATGAGGGACACGGTCCTGGCCTGGCCTTGCGCGCGATGGACGGCCGGCTGGATCAGCCAGACGGGCACCTGGTTGAGCAGCAGCCCCGCCGCCAGCGTCGGCGACGGCAGCGAGCCGTAGCCCTCGAAGGAGATCCCCTCGGCATCTGCGGAGACCGCACACACCTGCGGGGAGAGGTACTTCTCGATGCTCGAGATCGTCGGCAGCCAGCCCGGCTTGACGGGCACGTCCGCCTCGCCGGAGATCGCGTTGGCGCCGAGGGTCCAGCCGATCAAGGCCCAGTGGTACACCTGCCTCGCGATCTTCGGCGGATTGCTGTAGCAGAGGACGGAGCACTTGCCGGTGATCCTGCCGCGGGCCCTGCGGAAGCCGGCGTCCTGCGTGATCGGCTTGCGGGGCCCGCCCTCGGCGACCGCGGCCTGGATCACCTGCGGGTAGGGCGCGAGGTAGAGCTTGTTCTTGTGCACCGCCCACGCCGGGGCCACGGGCAGCGGCGAGCGCCGGCTGGGCATGGCGAGGTAGTGGATCTCCACTTGCCCGCTCTGAAGCGTCTCGACCCGCGGCCCGGACGCTCGGCGCCTCCGCGGCGCCGGCCGCTCGCCCGGAGGCGGGGGCGGTGGGGCCTGCGCCGGCGGCTGGAGCTTCGCCTCGATCTTCTGGATCGCCGCCGACAGCTTGGCCGCGTCCTTGACCTGCACCGTCAGCAGCGTGCCCGTCAGGAAGCCGCCCTGCGAGGCCGCGCTGGAGAGGACCCACGTGTCGCCCAGACTGCTCAGCACGTCCCGCCGGAGCGACAGGCCGATCTCCTCCTCCAGGTTGCCCAGGTCCCTGGCCAGTTGCGCATCCACGTTCGCGTTGATGGCCTTCAGGGCGCGCCTCAGTTCGGCGTAGGCGGCCTCGGGCGAGAGTTTGACGGCCGCCAGGAGATCGGCGTCGGCGGGCACGGCCGCCAGGTCGGCGTCGGCGATGGGCGTGCCGGCCAACGGCATGAGCAATCCCCGGTGCGGAGCGGGCGTGAAGATTCTCGCCTTGGTGTACAGGCCGCGATCCACCACGCGCATCGCGCCCGCCACGGCCGACGTCTTGTCCAGCCCCAGCGCCGCGACGACCTTCTTGACGCCCTCGGCGGGCTCGCCGGGCGGCGCGAACGCCTCGATCCGCTCCACCAGGGCCGAGACGTCCACGTAGTACGCCAACTGCACGTCCTTGTCCCCCACCGACTTGAGGCACGCGGCGAACTTCTTGTCCGCCGTCAGGGCCTTGGTGGGGGGCGGCTCGATCAGCACCTTGGCCGCGCCGTCGCCCGAGGCGATGAAGAGAACGTTCCCGAGGTAGCCGTACGCCACTTCCGGCCCTTTGCGAGGCTTGTGCAGCCGGTAGGTCACCTTGCCGACCGTGGCGTCGGTGAAGGGAAACGGCTCCTTCAGCAGTTCCGCGGCGGCGGCGAGGTGCTTGGCGAACGCTGGCTTGTCCTTGCCCAGGTCGATCAACAGGGCCGCCGTGGGCTGCGGCTCCCCCTCGGACTTCTTCAGGTCGATCAGCGCCGCGGCGAGCGGATGCTGCCAGGCGATCCGAGCCATCTGCCAGGCATGGCCGAACAGCGCCCGCTGGTTCTCTCTGCGAATGCCCTTCTCCGCGGCGGTCTTGAGGGCCCCGAAGACATGAGCCACAGCGGGGTCGTTGACGAGCTGGCCGAACATCGATCCGTCGAACGTCAGGCCCCTGCCGGCCCAGCCCACGTAGACGAGCGACCCGGCCGGAAAACGCTCAGCCAGAGGCGGCGACGCCCCGGCCGGGACCGAAGCGCCAAACAGGCAGGCCGCCGCCGAGATCAGCACGGTTCGGACTCTCATTTGCGTCTCTCCTTCCCGATCGGCCGCGCGAGGGCCCCGTCGGGCCGCCCGACCATTGCGGCCTCGCACGCCCCAAGCGGCGACTATGATACCCGCCTTGAAGCCGGGCTGACCAGATGATTCTCCGCCCCGCGGGAGCGGCAAAGCCGCCACGATGGGCTTTGCGCCCTCCGGGCGGCGGTGTACAATGTCCTGATGAAGACCAACGCACTGCTTCTTGGCGGATGGCTGATGTGGGCGGCTGCGGGCTGCCAGGATGCCGACAGCATCTCCGCCACGCCCCTGACCATCGAGTTCGTCAGCAAGCCGTGGAGCGGGGCCGGCTCGACGGGCAGGGAGCTCGTCAGCACGCACTACCGGATTCTCACCACCTCCAGGAGCCCGGAGATCCTGAGCTGCCTGCCCGGATTCATGGAGGCCGCCCACGAGAACTACCTGGCGATCACCGGCCTCGCGCCCCGCCGGCAGCGCAAGCCGATGCTCATCTACATGATGGCCACCCGCCAGGAATGGGCCGCGCTGACCCGCTCGGTCGTCGGGCAACAGTGGGAGACCTACTCGGCCATACAGGCCGGCGGCTATTGCCACAAAGGCATTTGCGTCTTCTGGGACGCCGGCGGCGTGGCGGCCCTTGCCGTGGCCGCTCACGAGGGGCTGCACCAGTTCCTCGCTCACCGCGTCAAAGAGCACCTGCCGATGTGGTTCGAGGAGGGCCTGGCGACGCTGGCGGAAGGCTACCAGATTGACGGCCAGACCGTTCGGTTCACGCCCGGGCGGAATCCCTCGAGGTTCGCCGACCTGCGAAACGCCATCGTCAACGACTGGTGGCTCCCGCTGGAGCGGCTCCTGGCGATGGACGGCGGCGACGCGGTGAAGCTGTGGCCGCCGGGGCGCGCGGTGGGCTACTACGGCCAGGTGTGGGCCCTGGGGCACTTCCTGCGGTCCGATCCGACCTGCGCCGAGCGGCGGGGGCGATTGCTGGCCGACGCCGAGGCCGGGCGGCTCCACCGCGCCTTGATGCTCTCTCCCGAGGGCCTCAGACGCCTCCGCCGGCGAGGCCGCACCTACAACCGAACGGTCTCGCTGCCGCTGTTCAAACACTACATCACCGACGACCTGGCGGCCTTCGAGAGACGCTACAAAGCCCACGCCAGAAGCCTGGTCAGACTCTGACGCCGCCGGGGCCGGCGCAGACGATAAGTTCCAGCAGACAAAGGGGATATGAGCCGTCAGTTGCCGAGAATGGCCTTGGCCTCGCCGACGAGGCAGAACGACCCGCAGACGCAGATGAGGTCTTCCCGGCTGACCGCGCTGAAGGCCACGCGGAGGGCCTCCCTGAAGTCCTCGGCGACCTGCCCGACCCGGCCGGTGATCTCCTCGTACACGTCGGCCAGCTCCTGCGGCTTGGCTGCCCGAGGGTTGTCCGTCGCCTGCGTGAAGATGACCTTGTCGGCCCCCATGGCGATCTCCGCCATCATCCCCCCGATGTCCTTGTCGCCGGCACAGCCGAAGACCATGACCATCGAGTCGTAGGGGATGTGCTGGCCGATCGCCCGCATGAGCGCCCGCATGGAGGCGGCGTTGTGCGCCCCGTCCACCAGGACGCGGGGGTCCTCGCGGATCATCTCCATCCGCCCGGGCAGGTACACGCCGGCCAGGCCCTGGATGGCGGCCTGATCGTTGATCTCCATGCCCTGGCTCTTGAGCTGATCCAGCAAAGCCAGTGCCAGTCCGCAGTTAAGAGCCTGGTGCTCGCCCAGCAGCGGCACCGGCAGATGCTCGAACTTGCTTTGGGGCGTGGTCAGGCAGACTCGGGCGTGACAGCCGTTCTCGCGGGAAGACTCCACCCGAAAGCTGAACTCGATGTCCTCGCCGGTGAACAGCAAGGGGGCCTTCGAGGCCTTGGCGGCCCGCTGGAGCGCCCGCTTGGCTTCCGGCTCCTGCTGCACGCTGACGGCCGGCGTGTTGCTCTTGAGGATACCGGCCTTCTCGGCGGCGATCTTCGAGAGCGTCGAGCCGAGCTGGTGGGTGTGGTCCTTGGAGATGCTGGTGAAGCCGCACAAGGCGGGCTTCAGGACGTTGGTGCTGTCGAGGCGGCCGCCGAGACCCGTCTCGACGACGGCCACGTCCACCTCCATGTCCACGAAGTGGCAGAAAGCCAGCCCCGTGAAGATCTCGAAGAAGGTCGGCTTGTCGTCGGCCATCTTCTCGATGAACGGCTCAGCGCGGCAGATCAGCCGAGTCAGTGCCGCCTGGGAGATCATCGTGCCGTTGACCTGGATCCGCTCGCGGACGTCGCTGATGTGCGGCGAGGTGTAAAGCCCGACCTTGTGGCGGCAGGCCTGCAACATCTTCGCCAGCATCGTGGCCGTCGAGCCCTTGCCCTTCGTTCCGGCGATGTGGACCGTACGAATCCCCTTGTGCGGCTCCCCGAGGTCCTTCATCAGCGCGCGCATCCGCGACAGGCTGAACGTGTCCCGGTTGTACCGCACCCTAAGCATCTGTTCGTAATCGGTTTGCGCAAACAGGTACTTCAGAGCCGATTCGTAGGTTCGCATCGGTTTCTTTCGAGACGACTTTGAGGTGCCCTTGGAGCGTGTCGCAGTCACCATCTCGCGAGGAAGTATAGCACGTATCGGTACGCCGTGTCAAGGGTATCCGCCGATCAAAGTGCGATTTTGCCCCAAAGCGATGACTCCCGAGGCGAGGCAGGAAACTCCCGGCGATCCGGCGCCGGCGCTTGAACCGCCGCCGCCCAGGTGGTTCAATGCCCGCTGGAGCCGCTGAGGCTTGCGGAAACCGACCCATCTCGATCAGGAAAGGCTTGAGCAATGGCATTCTACCTGGGGATTGACGTCGGCACTTCGGGCACCAAGACGCTGGTGATGGATCCCAAGGGCAAGGTCCTGGCCGCGGCGTCGGCCGAATACGATTTCCAGACCCCAAGGCCCGGCTGGACCCAGCAGGACCCGGGGCTCTGGTGGCAGGCCACCATCAAGAGCGCACGCGCCGTCATCCGCAAGGCCGCGATCGACGGCAAGCAGGTCGCCGGCATCGGCCTGAGCGGGCAGATGCACGGCCTGGTGATCACCGACGGGGCCGGCAGGCCGCTGCGGCCGTGCCTGATGTGGAACGACCAGCGCACCGCCGCCCAGGCCGCCGCCATCGAGCGGTCCGTCGGCGGAAAGAAGGCGCTGATCCGGCTCGTCGGCAACGCCGCCATGACCTCCTTCACGCTCACCAAGCTGCTGTGGGTCCGCGACAACGAGCCGCGGATCTACTCGAAGGTCCGGCACATGCTCCTGCCGAAGGACTACGTCCGGCTGTGCCTGACCGGCGAGTACGTCGGCGAGGTCTCCGACATGTCCGGCACGCTCATGCTCGACCAGCGGAAGCGCAACTGGTCCAAGCAGATCATCGAGAAGTTCCAGATCGACAGCGACATCCTCCCGCCGGTGGTCGAGAGCCACGAGGTCACGGGCAAGGTCACAAAGGCCGCCGCCAAAAGACTCGGCATCGCCGCCGGCACGCCCGTGGTCGGCGGCGGGGGCGACCAGCCGGCCGGGGCCGTCGGAAACGGCATCGTCAACGACGGGCTCACCAGCGCCACCATGGGAACCAGCGGCGTGGTCTACACCCACTCGAAGAAGTACGTCGTGGACCCGAAAAGCCGCGTCAACACCTTCTGCTCGTCGGTGGACGGGGAGTACTGCATCTTCGGCTGCGTCCTCTCGGCCGGGGGGAGCTTCCAGTGGTTCCGCAACACGCTGGCCGCCGCGGAGGTCGCCGCCGCCCGGCGGAAGCGAATCGACCCCTACGAGCTGCTGACCGCCCGGGCCGCCGCGGCCCCGCCCGGCTGCCAGGGCGTCTTCTGGCTGCCGTACCTCACCGGCGAGCGGACGCCGCACGCCGACCCGGTCGCCAAGGCCGGGTGGATCGGCATCCACGCCGGCACCGGCCGAAACGAGCTCATCCGCTCCGTCATGGAGGGCGCGACCTTCGCCATGAACGACGTCGTCACCATCCTCCGCGACGAGCGCAAGCTGCCCATCCGCCAGATCCGCCTCTCCGGCGGGGGCGCCCGCAGCGCGTTCTGGCGCCAGCTCCAGGCCGACATCTACGGCACGCAGTGCGTCACGATCAACGCCGAGGAGGGCCCGGCCTACGGCGTGGCCCTCCTCGCTGCCGTCGGCACCGGCCGGTTCAAGAACATCCGCGAGGCCTGCAAGGCCGCCATCTCCATCACGCGGACGATCCGCCCCAACGCCCGCATGAAGCGCCTCTACGGGGGGCACTACGCCCAATACCGCCGCCTCTACCCGGCGCTCAGGACCCAGTTCGCCCAGATCGCCAAGCTCTAGTACACCGTCAGCTATGAACTCATGGGTTCGCCGGGCGGCTGCGCGGGACCGTAAGACCCGTTTGACAACGAGCTTCCACTTGCTCCCGCCGTGGCAAAACTCGGCGCGGTCGATCATAAGTCAGTGTTCACGAATGAGTTACGGTCGATCTCGGCAAAAATGGCTTTGTTTCGTAAAAACACTTACGGCGTTTTCCCCGCGTTCTCGCCCCCGACGGCCGAGTCGTGCCGTACGCCAAAATCGGGCCTGGTTCAGAAACGATAGTTCCCACGTAACAGTGCATGCGAGTCTCGGGAACCCACGAGTCTACAGACGAGGCCCGGCGGGCCGTGTGTGAGAATGTTTCCCGGCGGTCCGTAACGATTGTTTCTGTAATCTGTTAGCTCCGGAGGAGCGGACGTTGGTAGCCCAGGGCGCCGCGGCGCTGTTTGCCGCAAGCCCTGGGTTTGCAGGGCGTGTATTTCGCGGAACCCCGGCAGGGGTGACCGTACCTCACGGTCGCCCCATACGAGGCTCCGCACAAAGGGTGACGCGTACCCAGGGCTCCCTCCGGTCGCCCTGGGCTACCCACGTATCGCCCCATACGGGGCGAAGAGGAAAGCTCCCCGGATTTGTCCTCGCACACGGCGGGCCGATGTGCAACCGGGCACATCCTTTACACTTTGATCCGGGGACATGGTTTACATGTT